>JBATDG010000066.1:0-7255 GCA_049663345.1 Bacteroidota bacterium | reverse complement strand
TTTATCTCCGTGGAACTCCGCGGCGTTTCTGCGGCATCCTTCCCCAACGTAACAATCGGTACGCGTTCCGATCCCTGGATGGCGAACATGGCCGCGGCGGTCTACTACAGCGACGATCAGGATGATTTCGGTCTCGAATACGGTCAGGAGCCGTTCTCCCAGCATTACAGCGGCGTCGAATACGGAAAAGCCGTACGCTATGAGCAAAACCTTCTCGCTTCATGGATCCTCGCGGGCTACCGGCATCGCTTTACTCCCTGGCGTGCGCTTGGCTCGATCGAACCCTACATCGCCACCAGCTTCGGAGCGACGCTCGAGGCCTGGCCGCTTGCCCGAGCCGGGATGGGCATCATGTACATGCCGGATCGCCGTGTCCGCTTCCACGTCGGACTCGAAGGCTCCCTTCTGGCCTACCCGTTTCAGGATAAGTGGTTCACCTCCAAACGTGCCGGATTGTCTTACGGCATTTCTGTTCTTCTCTGATCTCCTTGCACCGGAGCAATGAATGACTCGGCATACATCCACCGTTCTGATTCTCCTGGTCGCAGCGGCGCTGTTGGCGTCTTGCGTCCCACCGACCGAACCGGATACGCCTCGTATCCGCATTACTGATCCCACTCCCTATTTTCTGCGAACCATAGACCTCAGCCAGCAGGACCAGGGCTTCGATGTCAAGCAGCTCAGTGACAGCGGCTTCATTATTGTGGGACATACCTATCGCGCGAACAACAGCTCGATCGATATGCTGCTCACCCGGACCGATGAGGAAGGTCACACCCTCTGGGTGAAAACTTTTGGCGGCATCTATGCCGACGAAGCGTATTCAGTTGTGGAAACGCCGGACGGCGGCTTCCTGCTCGCAGGCACGACGCAGTCCTTTACCAACGGCTATACTGACATCTGGCTCCTTCGCACCGATGCGATGGGAGAACTGCGCTGGTATCGTAACTACGGCGGCACAGGGAAGGATTATCTCGGAGAGGTCATCAACTGCTCTACAGGAGGTTTTTTGATGACTGGCTCCATTGAGGATCCCATCGCCAAGAAATTCCTGACCGTAGTGATGAAGCTCGATGATCTCGGCGGCATCACCTGGGACTACAGCCGAGGTGGAAGCGAACGCGATCTCGGTTCAGCTGCTATGGAAAATGATGATGGCACCTTCCTCATCGGCTGCACGACGGAGTTTCGGGGCAACGGCAAAACGCGCATTCATCTGTTTACAATGACAAGCGATGGATATGTGGATACATCCGCCTTCAACTGGGAAAGCGCATACGGCGAGCCCGCGAGCAAGGCACTCTCAGACTTCGCCTTCTCGCCCACTGGCACAATCGGGATAATCGGTGATATCAATCCCAGCACGAGTGCCTCTCACATGCTCTTCATCACTATCAGCCTGACCAGCGGAATCGTTGAAGAACAGATCCTTCAGAACGATGCGCTGGGCAAATCAATTGCGGCAACCTCAGATGGCGGCTTCATCGTCTGCGGGTATACTGAGCCTTACGGTGGAGCGGGAAGCGATATCATTCTCTTGAAATTTGACGCCACCGGAAAGGAGACGTGGAGAAAAACAATCGGGGGCAGCCACCTCGATCGTGCATTCGGCATTTCCAACGTGGCGGACGGTGGTTTCATTCTCACGGGCACAACAGAATCATTCGGGGTAGCCTCCAACGGTTCCTCGGATCTGCTACTGCTGAAAACCGATGCGAATGGCAACTACGAGGAAGCACATTAGAAGAGCAATAGTCCCTGCCATCCAAATTTTGTAAATTGTGAGAATGAATGCATCGGCAGATAGCGTATTCTCACAGCTTTCAGTTTCCATCATCGCGGGAAGCGAACAACACAACATTCGGGCTTGCCTGGAATCTGTTGCGTTTGCCGGCGAGATTGTAGTCGTCTGTTCAAACCAGAATGACGCGACAATGGATATAGCGCGAGAATTCACCAGCCATGTGCTGTTCCGCGAATTCGGCGGCTATGCCTCGCAGAAGAGCTTCGCTCTGGCGGAATGCTCCGGCACCTGGGTGCTCAGCCTCGATGCGGACGAGCGTGTAACTGAAGAGCTGAAGGAAGAAATTCGCAAGGTGCTTCTGGCCAACAGCCCCGAAGCCGGCTATTACATTCCGCGCCGCAATCATTTTCACGGCCGGTGGATACGCCACGGCGGCTGGTATCCTGACAATCAGCTGCGCTTGTTTCTGCGTTCACAGACACGCGTAACTGAACGTCTGGTCCACGAAGGCTTCGAGGTAGACGGCAACCGGGGCTATCTCCAGGCGCCTCTGCTGCATTTTACGCTTCCCCGCGTGCGGCACATGCTGAAAAAAAATCTGGACTACTCCCTTTTTGAAGCGCGGGAAAAGAAAAGCCGACGACGAATTACTGCTCTCGATTTTCTGCTCCGTCCCCATCTGGAATTTTTCAAGAAATACATTATTCAACGGGGCTTTCTCGACGGATGGGAAGGTTTTATCATTGCCTCGATCCACTCCGCGAACAAGCTTCAGATGATGATGTATCTCTGGGAAATGCAGTACCGCGGCGGCGACGGAGGAGATGACGCGTGACCGCGCTGCCCCATGCGCAGGCGGACCCACGGCTCGACCGCCATCGCCGCATACTTGTCATTCGCCCCGATCGCATCGGCGACGTAGCGCTCGCTACCCCAGTCATCCGGGCCCTTCGCCAAACATTCCCCCATGCCTACCTGGCCGGGCTTGTGCGTCCTGCGACCGAGCCCGTGCTTCGGCACAACCCTCATCTCGATGACATTCTCATAGACGATTGGGAGAAAACCCACGCTGGCCGCGCAGGTTTTTTTGATCGCCTTCGCATGCTCCGCAGCCACGATTTTGATACGGCGCTTATGCTGCTGCCTACCGAACGCCACGCGTGGATGACACTGCTCGCAGGAATCAACACGCGCATCGGCGTAGGAACAAAGCTTTACCAGGTCCTCACACTGACGAGCAGCGAGAGCCGCAACAAGTATATTCCACTACGGCACGAAGCAGATTACTGCATGGATCTTGCTCGAGCGATCGGTGTGCGGTCGGACGATCTTCGGACGGAGGCCTTTCTAACGGAAGAAGAGCGATCAGCTGCTCAGCGTCGGCTTCCGGGAATGGGACACCGCCCTGGCGCCCCACTCATTTCCGTGCATCCGGAATGCGGGCATTCCGCACCCAACTGGACGTATGCCATGTACCGGGATTTCGTGCTGCAGCTTCTCACCCGGATTCCCGAAGCTCAGGTGCTGGTGAATATTACTCCGGACAACAGTGAGGCAAGAGCGCTCTTCGAACCCCTGCGTGCGCAGGGCATCCTTCTGCCAGACGGCTCGGGTGATTTGCGAATGTTGATGGGAATGGTCGCCGAAGCGGATGTGGCCGTGTCGGCCAGTACCGGTCCTATGCATCTAGCCGCAGCGCTCGGTACTCCGACTGTGAGCCTGTTCTGTCCGCTTACCGCTTGTTCGCCAAAACTGTGGGGTCCGCAAGGAAATCGAGCGCTCACCCTTCTCCCTCCCGACGATTACTGCTCGACCCGTTGCCCCGGGGACCCTCACATCTGCACATTCACCGACGGCATTTCCGCTTCGGATGTAATTACCGCAATTCGCAAAATTCTGCAATTATAAAAAATCCCCGGTGCGGCCGGGGATTTCAGATTCCAATTCAGAGAAAGTTTTTTAGCTGCCTGCGGTGTTGACATTCCCTCGAGCATTTTCGTAAAGTACGTGAAGACGCTGCTCGACGCGGCCGAATATTGTATCGGCAGGATATTGTCCATTTTCATCCCGCTCGCCCGCAGTAATACCGGTCAACAGTTCAATTCCCTCCTGAATATTCGACACCGCCCAGATATGGAATTTGCCCTTGCGCACGACATCGACTATATGAGAGCGCAGCATCAGATCATCCACATTCTGTTTCGGTATGATCACGCCCTGATTTCCGGTGAGTCCGCGCCGCTGACATACTTCGAAGAATCCCTCAATTTTCTCGTTGACTCCTCCAATAGGCTGAATATCGCCCTTCTGATTGATCGAACCGGTCACGGCGAAATTCTGGCGAATTGGTATTTCAGAAAGCGCGGACAACAGTGCGTACACTTCGGTGGATGAAGCGCTATCGCCATCGATGCCGGAATAGGATTGTTCGAAGGAAATGCTGGCCGTCAACGATAGCGGACGCTCCTGGGCAAACTGTTCCTGAATCAATCCTGACAGAATAAGTACTCCCTTGTCATGAGTACTGCCGCTCATCTTGGCTTCTCGTTCGATGTTGATAATGCCCGACTTCCCTGCTGAAACAGTCGCAGTAATGCGTGTTGGTTTGCCGAAAGAGAATCGGTCGCCTCCGTATACCGCGAGTCCGTTGATCTGACCAATGCGCTCACCCTTCACATCGATCAGCAGCACCTGGTTGTCGATCATCTCCTGCATCTTGTCTTCATAAAGGGCATGACGATCATGGGTCTCGTCGATTGCCTTGTCGACATGCTGCGCACTGACGTATTTATTGCTGTTCTGTTCGCACCAGTAGTTGGCTTCACGAACTACATCTGCAATCTCGCTGAATTGCGTCGTGAGTTTTTTCTTGTTGTCGACCAGCCGAGCTCCGTATTCAACTATCCCGGCAATTGCCCGTTTATCAAAATGCTTCAACCCCTCGTCTGAAATCAGTTTGCGTATTAAGGCAGTGTATTGCTTGACTGCCAGGTCCGTGTTCGGCATCTCATAATCGAAATCAGCTTTTATCTTGAATATCTTTTTGAAGTCGCGTTCGTAGGCGCTTAGCGCTCCGTAGATTTCGTTGTTGCCGATGAGGATGACCTTGACGTTGACATCAATGGCTTCGGGCTTCATTGCGCTGGACGACTGCTGGGCAAACATTTCCAGGCTCTGAATTTCGTGTTTGCGATACAGCAGAACGCGCTGAAGATTCTTCCAGACACCCGGTTCCGTTAGCGCATCCGCTGCGTTGATCACCAGGAACCCTCCATCGGCCTGCAGCAGCGACCCGGCCTTGATCATTGAATAGTCCGTGTAGAAAAATCCGTTCGCGTCCTGTTTGCGTTCTATCGTTCCGAAAATGTTCCGGAATGTCGGCGCGGTTTCCACAACCACCGGGCAGCACTGGGTCGTGCTATTATCCAGAAGGAGATTCACTTCGAACTCGGCAGGGATTCCCACGGAATCTTCGCCCGGCGACTTGATCTGTTCCAGGTTTGCCAGGATGTTCTCCATTACGGACTTCAGATAAGTCTGCACTTTCTCCTGGGTGTAATTGGCCAGTAAATCCGTAAAAATGGCGTTCACGAAAAATTCACCGACCTCTCGTTCCTGATCAGCGATCTTTTTCTGAAACTCCCTTGAGAGCTTCATTCCATCCCTGAAAACGTCCTGCAGCTTTCGCCGATGTTCGCGATACTTTTCAGTGTATTTCTCGGCGTCTTCCTTGGTGATCAAATTCTGCACAACGGCCGATTGTAGATCGGAAACCATCACGGCTTTTTCACCCAGCTTCACCAGGATTTCGGGATGCACCGCCTGCCCATCCTGAACGCGTCCGAGAACGAATCCGTCAGGCGCTATACTCTGCTCGAACGCGGTGAACATTTCCATCTCCAGATGGTTGTATTCATCGATGAGTGCCTGTTTCTTCTTGAGGAATTCTTCTTCTTCGAACTTTGCCGGAATGCGATCAAGCACCATCTGCATGGCCTCGGCCATATCGTTCCGAAAAGCTCCGCCACGGCTGCGTTCAAAAATCAGGAGAGTCGGGCGATCCGGATCGTCGAAATTGTGCACGTAGCAATAATCATGCGTCAGCACCTTCCGTGGCTGAATTTTCTCAAGAATCGATTTAATTGTGGTTGCCTTTCCGGTGCCGGAGAGTCCGCAAACGAAGACGTTGTATCCTGGTCCGTAAAGTTCGACTCCCAGCTTCAGAGCCTTGAGCGCACGATCCTGGCCAATGATGCCTTCTATCGGTTCGACACCCTCCGTTGTTTCGGCGGGAATGCTTTGCAAGGGACAAAACCAGCGGAGGTCTTCAATGGGGAGCTGTGGGTGTTCGGGGGCGGGACGAAGAAGTTGCGTTTGCATGATGTACTGCGCGTTCGTTTATGATAGAACAAATTAGAGAGTTTACCACAAAAGACAAAGCCGACGGATTTCTCCGCCGGCCTTGCGCTCTGCAATTCGATTATGGTTTGGTGATTGCCGCGGCTTCTTCCTTATCCCGGCCAAGCAGTTTCCGCATGCGTGCGGAGAAGCCCTTATGGATATCCTCGAGATACACATAGAGCGTGGGGATAACGATGAGCGTCAGGAATGTGGATACCGACAAGCCGGAGATAATCGCGATACCGAGACCGCGCCAGAAATCCGAGCTTTCCGCTCCAATCACGAGCGTGAACTGTCGCCAGTCAATATCAACACCCGTGGCCAGAGGCACGACACCAAGAATGGTGGAAACTGCGGTGAGGACGACCGGACGCAAACGCGTGCGGCCCGCTTCGAGCAGCGCTTCTTCAAGAGGCATGCCTTCCTCAACTTTTTGCTTCGCGAAATCCAGTAGCACAATGGCGTTTTTCACAACAATTCCCGCCAATGCGATCACACCGACTCCGGTCATAATGACGCCGAATGGCTCCCGCGTAATCAGCAGACCAAGAAGGACGCCGATCAGCGAAAGCAATACAGAAATCATGATGACGAACGGAACTTTCAGCGAGTTGAATTCGCTCACCATGAGAAGGAAGATCAGAAAGATTGTGACAAGGAGTGCACGACCCAGAAATGCCGAGGCCTCATCCTGTTCCTTCTGCTCACCGGCGAAACCGATAGTATAGCCGTCCGGCATGGGGAACGCTGCAAGACGCGTCTTCACATCCTTCAGCACATCGCTCGCAAGACGTCCCTGTGCATCAGCAGTCACGGTAATCACGCGTTTGTAATTCTTGCGCCGGATATCTGATACGCCGGTGCTGCGCACGATGCGAGCCACCGATGTGATCGGTACGGAAAGCAGCTTACCACGCTTATTCATGAAGGTGATATTCAGGTTCTCAATATCCTCCGGCGTTTGACGCTGATCCTCGCGCAGACGTACAGTGATTTTGTACTCGTCTTCGCCAACACGGAACTTCGAAGCTTCCGTGCCATTGACTGCCGTGCGCACAGTCGAACCGATCTGCGCTGTGCTCATTTCCATGAGCGCCGCTTTCTCACGGT
>JBATDG010000065.1:0-10567 GCA_049663345.1 Bacteroidota bacterium | reverse complement strand
GGTGCCTGCGGCGCGGTTGGGTGCCTGCGGCACGGTTGGGTGCCTGCGGCGCGGTTGGGCGCCTGCGGCACGGTTGAGTGCCTACGGCACGGTTGGGTGCCTACGGCACGCGGGAGCGCCTGCGGCGCGCAGGAGGCAGGAAATTTCGCTGAGTTTCGAACGCGGGCGAGCCACCGGCTCGGTCACGCAGCCATCGATGCATCCAGGCTGCTTTTGAGTAGGGGCGAGCCAACGGCTCGGCCCCGGTAGAAGGCTAGCGCAGGAGGCAGGATACCCGAGAGAACACATGATCGGAAAATTCCGTCAGTATAGGTTTGTTGTTGTAACGCTCGTGCTTGCGGCGCTGCTGCGGGTGGGAGCGATCGCGGTGTATGGAAATTTCGAACAGCCGCAGCTTTATGAATACGGCGGCATCGCGCGGCATGTGATCGCTGGCGCGGGCTATACGCATGTATTCCCTATCCTCCATCCTGAATACGGCATTGAGCCGCGCATTTACGACAACGCCACTCCCACCGCGTTCACACTCCCCGGATATGTACTCGTCATGACGGCGGTGCTGGGCACAGTGGGCGACAACAGCACGGCCTACACCATCCTTTACCTGCTCAACCTCATCACCGCGCTACTGTCACTTCTTGAACTTTATTTTCTTACAGCAAATTTACTGTGTAAATCTACAGCAAAATGGGCGCTGCTGCTTGCAGCGGTGTTCCCTCCGCTCATCGCTTCAACAGCGACATTCGGAGGAAGTACGTGGACGCATATGGTAATGCTCGGTGCGCTGCTTCTGATTCAGAAAGCGAAAAGACGTGAGGGCGTGAGGACGGAAGGACGTGAGGGCGTGAGGACGGAAGAGCGTGAGGGCGTGAGGACGGAAGAGCGTGAGGACGTGAGGGCGAATGAGCGCAGCGGATTTCCTTGGGCGTTTTTGTGGGCTGGGGTGGCGACGGGTGTGTGGACGCTGTTCCGCGGAGAGGCGCTGGGCGCCGCCGTGCTGATCGCGTTGTGGATGTGGATGAACAATCGGTCGTGGAAGAAAGCGGGGCTGTTCCTCGCAGCCTGCGTTCTGATCGTTCTTCCCTGGAGCGTGCGCAACACGCTGGTGTTCGATCGCGTTGTGCCGCTGACCACGAATTTCTGGCTCAACGCCTGGCGAGGCAATAATGCCGGAACGACGGGCGGAGGATTCCGTTCTGAAGGCGGTTCCAATTGGATCACCGATGAAATACGGGAGAAAATCGAGGCGATTCCTTCTTCCCCGCATTACGAAACGGACGTCATGGATCTGTACCGCGCCCGCACGCTGAAATTTGTTTCCGATCATCCTGCCCGGGCGGCCATGCTGTATCTTCAGAAAATCGGGATGTTTCTCACACTCGATTGGTCCGACCCGCGCGCGCGGCATCCGCTGTTCATGTTTCCACAGCTTCTGCTGATGCTCTTCGCCGGAATAGGCGCCGTCGTCCTCTGGAAGCAGCGGCGTTTCCCCTGGCCAATAGCGATTGTGATTCTCGTTACGATGTTTTCCGTCGCCGCGCTGCATGTGGAAACCCGCTACCAACTGATGATGGGTATTTTGTACATTGTTTTCGCTGCTGCCGCGCTGCAATCGCTGCTGCCGAGGATTTTTTCTGACAAAGAAAGTGCTGTCCATGTTTGAGCTAACACGCCATACATTTCCCGTAAATTCACTCACGTTTACCGCAGTTGCTGCGGCGATGCTGATCGCATTGCTGCCTTCGGTGGCGTCCGCGCAGGCGGAGCATGTCGAGGTCAACCATCCCGTGTATCAGCTGCTCAGCCGCATGCAGGTGCGGGGACTGGTGCCGGAATATTCGCGCAGCGCACTTCCGCTCGAGAGAAAGGAAGTCACCGCTCTGCTGCGAAAGCTTTCCGCCGACCGCAGCTCTTTCTCCGGAGCAGAGCTCGCATTGATAGACCGCTTCACAGACGAATTCGTCGCCGAGGCGGACGGTACACAGGAGGCCGTGCTCCTTTTTGAAACGCCGGTCTCCGAACTGCCGGGCAGGACCTTCAGCGATCGGGAGAAATTTCTGTATCGCTGGCGTACCCCCGACGGCGACAACACCTTCGCCGCGGAATTCCTTGCCAAGCTGGAATACCGCACGCTGATGGATGCCGACAGGGCGACGAATGTCACGCTTGGCGAAGTGGGCGGCAGATTTCGCGGCACGCTCGGCGGCATCGTGGGCTACGGTCTGCGGGCGACGAACGGCACGGTGATCGGCGATCGCAAACTCGCGATGAACGATCAGGCGCTTCGGAGGAATTTCAATTTCGCCGATCTGGATAAATCGTTTTTCGATCTTTCCGAGGCCTATGTCGGCGCGACATGGAGTTGGGGGAGCGCATCGCTGGGCAAGGAGAAACGGATCCTGGGCAGCGGGTTGTCCAATCAGGTTCTGCTGAGCACCAACGCCCAGCCCTTCGACGCGCTGCAATTGTCCGCGCATATGGGCGCCGTACGATTCTACTTTCTCCACGGCTTTATTCTTTCCGAAAAGCAGATTCTGGAGGAAGGCCGCCCATTCTACGACAGCAAGTATGTGGCGATGCATCGGGCAGAGGCCGACATTCTCAACGCCATCCGATTCGGAGTCTTCGAAAGCGTTATCTATTCGAAGCGCGAAGTGGATCCTGCGTATCTGAATCCGGTGAATTTCTATAAGTCCGCCGAGCATGCCGGCGGAGACCGCGACAATCCCATGCTCGGCTTTGACCTTGCCACCATGTCCATTCCCGGCTGGCAGGCCTACGGCACATGGCTGCTCGACGATGTGGATTTTTCTCGGCTCGGTTCCGGCTGGTGGGGAAACAAATTCATCTGGCAGGGCGGGCTGCTGAATTCCTCTCTGCTTCCGAACACCGATATAACGTTGGAATACACGCGCATCGAGCCTTACGTGTACACTCATCGTCTCACCGGAAATCAGTACACGCACAATGGCGATGCACTCGGCCTGGAGATTCCGCCGAACAGCGACGAATGGTATGGCAGTCTGCGGCATTGGGTGAGCGCCGCATTGTGGCTGCAGCTCGAGTATCACCACCGGCGGCATGGCCGCAACGAAGTGGACGCTGACGGCAACATCCTGGTTAACCACGGAGCGGACATTTCTCATTCCCTCGACTACGAGCGCGACTCCGATATTTCGCCGTTTCTCGATGGTCCGCGCGACACCTCCGACATGCTCACCTTCACCCTGCGCTGGGAACCCTGGCGCAATCTCATCCTTGCGGGCCAGTACCGCTTCCGCGACCTGCGCTCCCTCACCGACGGGGATCGTACGGATCATTACGGGGGGATGGGGATACTGGTTGAATTTTAGGAAGTAGCGCCCGCTTTTAGGAAGTGGCGCCCGCGCTGCGGGCTCAAGAGAGGATCGTTAGGATGTGTCGCCCGCGCTGCGGGCTCAGAAGAGGATCGTTAGGAAGTGGCGCCCGCTCTGTATTCGTTAATCCCACAGATACCGGGAATCGTACTCGACATCGTTTTCCTTCAGGAGCCGTTCAAGTTCTGCTTTGTAGATCTCGGTATTGTGATGCCGCTCCTGTTTTTTGATGTATCCGGCAATCATATCGATGTCCCACCGGGATACTGAGAATCCTGCGTATCCACGTTGCCATCTGAATTTCTGGTAGCGACCACCCATACTTTTGGCAAAGCGGGATGAATTCGATTTGAGCCTTGAAGCGAGCTCCTCGTAGTTCATTTTTTTTGGCATTCGGTGTAGTATGTGTACATGCTCCTCTCCCCCTCCGATAGCCAGCACAGGCGCTTCCAATTTTTTCATAACCCCCATCATGTAACCGAACAGCCGTTCTTTGGTCTCCTTAACGTCAAGAAGATGGACTCGGCCGTATGTGCTGAATACCAGATGGACGTATACCTGCAGAAGTGAGTCCGCCATAATGATTCTCCCTGTTTTATGAAGTCAAATCCGAGTTTGAAGTTATGGCGCCCCACAGACCCAAAAAAGCCTATTTTCCTTCCTCCCCTTCATTATGACCTATGGATAAACATGAGGCAGAGCGGGCGACACACCCTGATCCTTCCATAGAGCCCGCAGAGCGGGCGACACCACTTAATCTATCTATTTAGCCCGCAGAGCGGGCGACACTTCCCTTCGGGCATTACGATTATCATGGTATTCTGAAATAATTCTGATAAATTACAGGTTCGGTTCTTCCGTGTGTACGGAGAGAACAGGTTTCACTGATCGGTATGAGGTTTTGACATGCAGGACAATTTTAAGAGGCGACTTTTCGAGGTGGTGATCATGGGCGCGGCATTCGCAGCGGCGATTGTGCTATTGCCTGAGACGTCACCCAGATGGAACAGCGTCTTGTCCGAGATGGCTGGAAAACAGCAGGAACAGATTATTCATGCCACCGGAGCAAAAAAGCACATTCCGGCACTTGAGTATTTCTACATGTCCCGCCGCTACGGCAATCCCGGAGTAAATGTCGAGTTGAAGCGCATCGAAGCACGTATGGAAGTCGATGCACGCCTTGGCAGGGGCTTTGATAAATCAGCGATGAGCAGTCAGTGGACGCCGCTCGGTCCGGCGAATACCGCAGGCCGCGTCCGCGCGATTGCATTTAAGCCCGGGGAATACAACATCATGTACGTCGGCGGCGCGAGCGGCGGCGTGTTTAAATCGGATCAGGGTGGACAAAGCGCCTCCTGGACTCCTGTGATGGATTTTGCGGACGCGATTCCTGTGGGAGCGCTGGCTGTGGATCCCTTGAACCCGAATGTCGTGTACGCCGGCACCGGTGAGCCGACAATGGAATTAACAAAATCGTACGGCGCCCCTTCGTACTCCGGAGTGGGAGTCATGAAATCGCTTGATGCCGGCGTGACCTGGCGGCGCCTGCCATGGCCGGCGCTCAGCAGCGCCATCCATACGATCATCATCGATCCCCGCAATTCGAACGTGGTGTTCGTTGCCGCTCGCGATGGCCTCTATCGCACAGCCGATGGCGGCGAATCATGGGCAAAGGTGCAATCGGGAGTTATTACCGACGTTGCCTTCCGTGAAGATAATCCAGACATCATTTTTTCCGCGGTCGGCGGGGATGACGGAACCGGCATCAATGGCCTCTACCGCTCCACCAACGGCGGACTGAAATTCTCATTCTCAAAAATCTCAACGAACTGGCCGCAGACTGATTCCACCGGACGCACGGAACTGGCGACAACTCCAGCCGATCCGAATGTGCTGCTCGCCTTCGTCCTCCGCAGCCGCACCACATCGGACGGCGACAACGATTTTCTTGCCTTGATGAAAACTACGAACAACGGCGACAGCTGGCAGCGCATTCAGAGCAATCTGGGTTCGAATTATACGAACGGTCAGGGATTCTACAATCTCTGCGCCGCGATCTCGCCGACGGATCCGAATATTGTCGTGACCGGCGGATTTGAGGTGTATAAGTCCACAACCGGCGGGACAAGCTGGGCTCGCGTCACAAACGGGAATTCTCCTGTGCACGTCGATCAGCATGTGCTCAGATTTACCGACGACGGCAAATACCTCTATCTCGGCAATGACGGCGGCGTCTACCGCAGTGCGAATGGCGGATCGTCCTGGACACCGCTCGGAGACAATCTCGAAACCATTCAATTCTACACGCTCGCATGGGATCCGAACGACCGTGAACGCTTCTATGGCGGCGCGCAGGATCACGGTGTTTTCCAGACCTTTAACCTCACCACGAGATCCTGGCGACTTCGCCGGGGCGGTGACGGCGGCTACATCCTCGTTGATCCCACACGCTCCAATGTGCTGTATTCCCGTGTCATGGTTGAAGGCGGTTCCATCGCCGTGCCTGCACGCAGCGTTGACGGCGGTTCGTCCTGGACAAGGCTGGCAAACGGTTTTGGGGCTGTCGGCGCTGACCGCTTCAATTGGCTGACGCCGATGATACTTTCTCCCAACGACAATACACGGATGTACACGGCCACGCAGTTCGTCTACACTGCAAAAGGAGTGGATTCCGGCAACCCGACCTGGGCGCCGATCAGCCCGGACATCACCGGACAGAATTCCTTCGCGTACTCCGTCGTAAGTACTATGGATATTTGCGAAAGCAGTCCCACCTGGATGTACATTGGCTGCGGAGACGGCACTGTGCAGTACAGCGATGTGATCAATGCACTGGATGTCGAATGGTTCAACATCAGCGCAGGCCTCCCCAATCGCTGGGTCAACGAAGTGAAGGTTGACCGCCGCAATCCCGAAATCGCCTATGTGGCATTGTCCGGATATGGCACCGGTCATATTTACAAAACCACAAACAAGGGTGCGCTCTGGACAAATATTTCCGGCGATCTACCCGATCTTCCTGTCAATGGCCTCGCGATTTCCCGCGACGATCCAGACAATGTGCTCTACGCCGGTACGGATATGGGTGTGTGGTACACGCGGGATGGCGGAACAACCTGGGCGCGCTTTGGCGAGGGTCTGCCGAACGTCGTTGTGTACGACATTGACATCGATAAATACAACCGCCTGATTGCGGCGTCTCATGGACGCGGCATGTGGATTACTGAAGCAGCGCTGGACGTTGCTCCGATGAACTCCACTGCCAACAGTTTTGCTGTCACGCAGAACTATCCCAATCCCTTCAGCGCCGCTGCGGGTACACGCATCAACTACACACTTAAATCGGCCGCAGCGATTTCTGTGCGGCTGCATGATGCCAGCGGACGACTCATCCGCACTCTCGCCGAAGGACGTCGGGAGGCCGGCGCTCACGACATCACGGTCAACACCAGCGACCTTCGCAACGGCGTTTACTTCTACACGATCAGCAACGGCCGCGAGACAGTTACGCAGAAAATGGTCGTGATGAATTAAGTATGACCGATCATCCGCTATTTGCCGGATGATTTATTTTCGATACTCAGGACGGGACATCATAAAACAGATGTCCCGTTCTTTTTATATACAATCACCCGAAGGCTTGTATTCAAGATTTGTAACCTTTCAATGAATCCGGGGGTCATTCCCTAGTGATCGTCGCAGACGCACAAAGCAGACGTTCTCACAAAAAATAAACATTCGACGCCGCATTAAACTTTGTATACTGTATAAGCGTCTTATATCCCGGGCGTCTGCGACTCATCCCTTCGAAATACAACGATTCACTTCCAGACTGAGGTTTTTATGAAATATATCCTGCTTTCCGCCGTTTTCGCTTTCGCAATGGTCCTTTCGGCCTGCGAATCACGAAATGATATCAATGGTCCGGGTTCGAGCAGTGTATCGCTTCTTAAATCCGTAGAGAATCTCGACCTGAGCAACGAACAGCTGGCACAGCTCGATGAGATGTTCTGGCTTGAAGAGGATATGTCCATGATGATGAATCCGGGACAGGCCCGTTCGCTCGATCGCATTGTCGACGGCGCATGCCCCAATTTCGCGGGTCCCCGCGACCACCGCGGCATTGCTTTCGATATGGGTGCATTGATTGAACTGCGACTCATTCTCAAAGCAAATCCGGATCTGAGCGAGGAAACAAAGCAGGCGCTGATTGATCTTATCAAGGCCAGCAACGCGACCCGGCTCAGCCTCATCGAAACGTACAAGGACAATCCCGAGGAACTGCGAGCCCAGCTGAAGGCCGAGCATGACGCACTCATCGCTGCGATGAGCGGATTGCTTACCGAAACCCAGATACAGGCGCTCGAAGATTTGCGGACAGAAATCAAACGCATACGCGAGGAAATGCGCGACACTTGGGCACAGGTGCGCATCGATTATCAGGTAACGCGTTTGACCAGCTATCTCGGACTCAGCGACACCCAGGCCGCTGACATCAAGGCGCTGCTCGCAGCCCAATATGAGAAGATCAAACTGCTGCGCGACCAGTACGCAGGCGATCCGGAAGGTTTGCGCGACGCGCTGAAAAATCTGCTTCAGGAAACCGACAGCGGAATCATCGCGCTTCTTACTGAAACACAGATTACGAAGTGGGAAGAGCTCAAAACGAGACGTCTCAACTGGCGCCGCGGCCACGACGGCGGCGGCATGCGCGGATTCGGCGGAATGCACGGCTGATAAAGCCGAGGATTCCCTTCCGTCTCGAAGGAGTCCGGACCTGCCTTGAAGAAACTCAATACGACTCTATGCAAAAGACCCCGCAGCTGCGGGGTCTTTTCATTTTCTGGTTAGAAATTCAAGCGTAAGTAAGCGGCAGAAACATCAGAGCCGGCGCCGGCGGCGAACACCGCTGCCACTGCTGCTGCTATTGTTGTTGCTGCTGTTGCTATGGCTTGATGGCCCTGACGACCGATCAAGCTGCATCGCATCGATGGCCTGAAGCAATTCGCGATTGGTACGGAAACGACGAACGTATTCGATCAGTCCCTGCATCGCTTCGCGATTGCCGCCGTTCAGAAGCGAGCGGCGAAGCTTGAAATGCAGTTCAGTGTCATCTCCGAGGAGAAGTTCTTCGCGGCGAGTGCCGGAGAGCTGAATATTGATAGCGGGGAAAATGCGATGATCTGCGAGTTCCCGATCCAGCACGATTTCGGAATTGCCTGTACCTTTGAATTCCTGGAAGATGAGTTCATCCATTTGCGAACCCGTATCCACCAGGATCGTGGCGATGATTGTCAGAGATCCACCGTGCTCAATATTGCGCGAGGCGCCAAAAATCTTTTTCGGAATCTCCAGAGCGCGTGCGTCGATACCGCCGGACATGATGCGTCCGCTGCCCTTGATGCCGGCGTTGAAGGCACGGCCGAGGCGTGTGAGCGAATCCAGAAGAATGACAATATCCTTGCCGACTTCTGCCTGGCGCTTGGCATACTCAAGAGTCAGCCGTGCGATGCGCGAATGGGAATTGAAGTCCCGGTCATTGCTGCTCGCGAAAACCTTGCCGCGAATCGTGCGTTCCATCTCCGTCACTTCTTCCGGCCGTTCATCGACCAGCAGCATGAGGAGTTCGAGATCCTTGTGATTGTGAGTGATCGCCTCGGCGATCTTCTGCATCAGAATGGTCTTACCCGCGCGCGGCGGTGAAACGATGAGGGCTCGCTGTCCGCGTCCGATAGGCGCGATCAGATCAATCACTCGAGTGGTGATATCATTCGTTTCAAGGTTGATGCGCTGGTCCGGTGCGATTGCGGTTTGCCGCGTCAGTTCGATGACGTTTTTATACTGCGCGGGTGGAACGCCATTGATGTCGTGCAGAGACGACACCTGCCATTGGCCGTTTTTATCCCGCGCTACGCCGGTGACGAAGCAGCCATCCCGCAAACCGATTTCCAGTACCATGCTGCCCGGTACATAGATGTCGCTGCTTTCGCGATGGAATTCCTTGCTCATTTTGCGGATGAAGCCGTAGCCCTTGGGCTCCAGCTCAAACACCCCGCTGAATTCTATGGTCTTCATGATTCCCAGAAATAATCAATAGAGAAATGTGCCTTTAGGGCCTTTTTAATATACGGCTTTCTTTTGGGCGGAACCAATGAATAATTGGGCTGAAATGCAGAGCAACGCTATTGGCACCCGGGGAGGTTCGTTACCGATGATATAATATAATACAGACTGATGGGATATCAGGCTTTGAATGCGGGTAAGCATATGCGTTGGGACGCTTGGGAGGGCGAGCATCTTCCGCCAGAGAGCCGTCAGCGCAGGGCGGCTCTCCGGGGAATACGCGTTTCGGAGAATTTATTCCTCAATGCGGAAACTATGCGTCACCGTCATAGCTTTTTCGAACATTGCAGTTACGCCGCAATACTTCGTCTGCGAAAGTTCAATCGCACGTTCCACATCTTTTGCTTCGATCCCTTTGCCGCGGAAAATATATTCCACGTTCAGGCTCTCGTAGACTTTCGGATGCGACTCCGTTTCCTGAGCTGTAATTTCCATATCGAAGCCGTCGAGAGCAATGCGTTTTTTTGCAAGAATGGAGGCGACATCGCTGCCGGTGCATCCTGCCAGTGCGAGCAGAAGCAGTTCCTTGGGACGAATACCGGCGTCCTTTCCTCCAAAATCTTCGGGACCATCCATCATCACCCAATGGTTGCTGTCTGTGCGTCCCGCAAAGGTGATGCCGTTTTTGTGGACTTGCGTCACAAATGCTTTTTTGGTTGCCATGTTCTCTTCCGTTGATTTATACATAGATCGCTATGCACATAAGATGCGCGTCGGCGCTGTGCGATGCAATTCATTGGGAAACATCTGGAATAGGCCGCGTTTTCAGTGCGGATGGAATGGGAGGGTGCGGGAAAGGCCGAGGCCGGGTGCGGGTTGGCGCTCCCCGGCTCGCCACGGCGTAGTCCCGCCTTGCGGGGCGGAGACGGGTCCTGTGTTGCGTGGAGCTGGCGCTCCACGGTCCCGTTGCGTGGAGCTGGCGCTCCACGGTCCTGTTGCGCGGAGCTGGCGCTCCACGGTCCTGTTGCGCGGAGCTGGCGCTCCACGGTCCTGTTGCGTGGAGCTGGCGCTCCACGGTCCTGTTGCGCGGAGCTGGCGCTCCACGGTCCTATAATGGCTCGCCCCTACGTCAAAGCGTCGAATAACGT
>JBATDG010000064.1:0-4960 GCA_049663345.1 Bacteroidota bacterium | reverse complement strand
TGTGCCTTTGTGCCTCTGTGCCTCTGTGCCTTCCTACCGCACTACCGTCATCACCCTTGCGCGCATGATTTCACCTGCGCGGAGGAGGATGAGATAGTGGCCGGCGGGAAGGTCGGCGGCGTTGAAGCGGATTTGATGCGTGCCGGCTTCGCGCAATCCTTCGTCGGCGATTGCGATGCGTCGTCCTATGAGATCACGCACTTCGAGACGCACAGCAGATGCGTGTGGGAGCATGTAGCTGATGAGCGTTGCGGCATCTGCTTCGCCTGAAGCCACGGGATTCGGATAATTCGGATGCAGCTGCGGGGATGCAGGCACTGCAGGCAGATCTTCCGCATCGGCCAGGAACGGGGTGTTGTGCCGGGCTTCGCTCCACGGACCCCAGCCCGTGGCGTTGCCCGCACGGACACGCCACCATAATTCGGCATAGAGCGAATAGTTGATTGTCGCCAATGAGAACGTATCAACGATTGTGCTGTCCTGTTCGGGCGATATCTGAAATTGAGCGTCTGCGGCGTATGCAAAAGCATATCGATCGACGCGCGGGCCGGGGTTCGTCCATCTGAAGAGTGTAGGTACAGACGAGATTAAAGCATCGGCTGCCGGCTCGAGCAGCGTGACCATTCCAGGAAGAGGAAGTTCGGTTATGAAACTCCATTGCTCGGACCAGGGGCCGGCGAGCGGTCCCCGCCATCCACGCACATGCCATTGATACATTTCGCCGGGTTCGAGACTCTGCAGCGAACTCGTGTCGGCCTGAGTCCCGTATGAACTGCCGCCGGCGCCGAGGACCTCCAGCTCATAGCCGTCAGCATCCGCCACGGAGTGCCAGAGGAAGGGGATATCCTTCGCGGGAAGAAGACTTGCATCGGCGGGAGCGATGAGCTGCGGTGCAGTCAGGCTGTCGATGGTGGTGAACGACCAGTAGTCGCTGAGCGGTCCCGACCCGGTCTCGTTTTTCGCGGCGACACGCCAGTAAAGCAGCTTGCCGTTGGGGAGAGACTGCGGCGAAATCTGATGACTTGCCTGGAGATTTTTCGACTCCACGACTAGTTGTGTAAATGCCGAATCTTTCGAGACCTGAAGCGTATAGCTGTCGGCAAGCGTATCGGCCTGCCAGATGAAGTCAGGACGTTCGGTCACATTCACGGCTCCATCGGCGGGAGAGAGCAGCACGATCTTGCCCGGAGCCGGACGCAGCGTGCGGAAACGGCGTACTTCCGACCATGGACCCGTCCCTGCGGAATTAGAAGCGCTCACGCGCCAGTAATGCCATGCGGCTTCGCGAATGTTGCTTGCCGCATATCGCAGGAGAGGAATTCCTGCCACATCCATAATCTTCGTCGAGAACTGCGAATCCTCGGAAAGCTGGAAATTATAGGTTGCCGCACTTTCCACACTCTGCCAGGAAAACTGGGGATTGATCGCGATTCCGCTCGCGTCAACATTTGGCGCAGTCAACAGCGGTGCTTCGGGTTCGGCCGGCAGCGTGGTGAACGACCAGACAGCGGACCACCCGCTCACGCCTCCAAAATTCAATGCGCGCACGCGCCAGAAATACTGTTGGAAGTTTCCAAGGTCGCGCACCTCGGCCGTTGGAGAAAGAAGGTCCTCCTCATCAAGCAGGAAAGCGCCCTTGAATATCGAATCGGTGGATACCTGAACCTGATACCGATTTGCCCGGGCAGGGACATCCCACAACAAGGTGATCAGCAGAGCCTGATTACTTGCATTGTTTTTCGGGGAGACGAGGATAGGTACATCCGGCGGCGCTATAGCGGTGGTGAAATGATGCGGCACGGCCCAGTCGCTCGTGCCTGCAGGATTGGTAGCATTCGCCCGCCAGTAATATTCCGACTCCGGCTGCAGTACCGGACCCGCGATGCTGGACCCCGTCACATTGCGTGCGTCAAGCAGCAGATTCGTGAAATCGATGCGGTCGGAAACCTGTACTCGATAGTACATCGCCGAGGTAGCAGGAAGCCAGCGCAGTTCGGGCTGCACCGGTATATTCAAGGAATTCTGTCCGGGGAATTGCAGCACCGGAGGAGCGGGCGAAACCATCGGGACTTCAGACACAAGCCACGCAGGTCCGTTATTCAGCGATGCGATGACGCTGCCGGGTTCGGCCGCGGCCTGAAGAGTGCGTCCATCATCGAAATGCATCACGGCCGCGATTCCCGGCTCGTTTCCATTCACAGCAGTGAACATGTTTGCGTTGATCTGGACGTCCGTACGCGCGGTTTTCCATATACGCAATTCATCGATCACGCCATTCGCATATTTGTCGTTGCCGGAGGGACTGAATCCCAGATACAGCGGTCCACCGGTGGTGGAAAGAATGTCGGCATTGTAGGCAAGCTCGGCCTTTCGCGCGCCATCGACATAGAAACGGATTTTTCCTTCGGCGCGGCTGTAGCTGACAGCGATGTGATACCATTGCCCGAGCTGCGGTATGAAATTCGTTTTCACACTCGTCGATCCGTTGAATTCCAGTCCGCCGGTGCTGTGCATCTGCAGCAGCCAGCCCTGACCCGTAAATGCGTTGTGTTTATCGATGATGGGGAAATACCCGTTGTACCAGCTGAGCACCTTGACCCAGCTCTCGATGGTCACCATATCGTTTTGCTCAATTTCATCGAAGCCCGACTGATTCGGCAGTTCGAGATAATCATCCGCACCGTCGAAATACAGTGCATGTCCCGCGAGGGAAGTATTGCCGCCGGTCTTGAAGCTCCAGACGTCAGACCAGTCGCTCACGCCCTGCGCATCCTTCACGCGGACATGCCAATAGTATTGCGTCAATTTCTTCAATCCCGAAGCATCGAACCAGGTATCGGTGAGATCGCTGCGGGCGATGACAGGGTTTTTGAAATCGGCCGACTCGGCGACCACCAGTTCGAAATTCTGTGCTCCGCGCGCAGGACTCCACTGCAGCGCAGGCGTCAGGCTCAGCGACTGGAGTCCGTTGGGCGGTGAAATCAGGGAAGGTGCGTTGCTCACGCTCGCAATGATGGAAACGATTTGTCTTCCGCCCTGCAGTGAACCCTTGTGCGTGACGCGCACGGTGTACATTCCTTCATCCGGCGAAGCGATATACACCTGTTCGATATTGTCGAAAATGTTATCGCCGAAACTCGCCGCTGCGGATGGATTGCCGGGGTTGAGCACCCAGGGCTGATGCACTGTAGATAGCGGACTAATCACTCTTAAATCCATGTCGTTAACGAGCACGCGGTTCGTAGGATCCACCTTGCTCGGCTGCACAGGACCTGGAGGATCGGACCAGCAGATCGTAATCTTCATCGGGCCGCGTCCGGGACTGTACAGCTGAAATTCATACGGCACGCCATCGTGCACATCCTGTTCACGGATGACATTGGAATTGCTGCCAGCTGCATCGAGCGACATGAGCTTCACTGCGGAAGCCGTGTTCATATTGCCCCAGCCGAACCGGTAATCCGGACCGGGGTCCGTACCGGCTTCATCCGCAGTGTGCAGAATCAATCCCTTGATCGATGATGCACGGAGACGCGCAGCCCCATGCAGCTTCTTCTGATGCTGGAGGATGAGTCCGATCGATCCCGCCACGCTTGGTGAGGACATCGAGGTTCCCGAGTAGGAGGCGTAGGCAGAATTCGAGGACTTCAGCGAGGAATACAGCGCCACGCCATTCGCCACGATATCGGGTTTGATGCGTCCGTCATCGGCGGGACCCCAGCAGCTGAACGACGTCATGCGCACATCGCTGCTCGTGCTGTAGCCGCCGGGGATATCCTCGACCGCACCGACGGTGAGAATATTTTTCGCGTTGCCGTTTGTGGAAACACAGTCATAGCCTTCGGCTCCGCCGTCCTTGTCGCGAGTGGTGGACACAAGTTTCCACGCGCCGCCCTGGACTTCCCAATGCTGTATGGGCTGTGACGACGGGCCCTCGCCGCGATCATTTCCGGCGGATTTAACCGGCAGGAAATACCCCGCGGTATAAACGAGATTATCCCAATCCCTTGCGCCGCTGTCGTAGATTCCGAACTGCTGATCCTCTGGCGAATTATCCGCCGGATCACCGAACCAGACCCACCGTCCATCTCCCCTGTAGTTATTTATCCATCCGGTGACAGTGCTGTACGAATGATTCGAGACCTGCACACCTTCAGCGGCGCGCGCCGTCATTTCACCCAGATCGTTATTCCAATCATGTGCCTGAAGCTGCGCACCCCACGACATTCCCTTCGCCGCGGCTTTCACACCGGCGGCTACCATTGTGCCGCTGACGTGGGTCGCATGATCAGCGAGACTGCTCGTGTTGTCCTTCTGCTCGACGCGATTACCGAATTCCTGATGAGTCGTTCGGACACTTCCGCCGTCCCACACCGAAAGCGTGATGCCGGCGCCGCTGAGCGCGAGTCCGAGCGGACCGCCCGCATATACCTTGTCTGACGAAATTGAAGCTGAGGCGACGGCGTTATCGGTGACGTAGTATTCCAGCTTTCCGTTCCGAAAGCGCTGCAATTCGATGACGGTTCCATCGGCCAGGGTCTGCCTCACCGGCATGCCCCGAGAAATCGCGATAGCCTCGGCTTCGCTTCTTTCCAACCGGGCGCGGTCCCCTAGCACGGCGGACTCCGAAACCAGCTGCCGGCGCTGCTGTTCGTTCATCTGCCCAAAGGCAGCCGAAGAAAAAACGATGGTTGTGAGAATAATCAGGATGGCGTTCTGTCGGAGCAGGTGGGATGTCATAGGTAGGTGTAGGGTTGGTTGTAATACACAGCTCCCCCCTTCGCGGAGGGAATATGCAATATAGGACACAGATGTGGTCAGGACAATGAGGACGAAATTCACACCGCGCGCGAGCCACGCGGCGCGTGCGCACAATCCGGCAATGGAATTCGATGCGATGACGTAGGGCCGAGCCAACGGGTCGGCCCCGGGATCAGCACACACGGGACGAAATCCACAC
>JBATDG010000063.1:0-12108 GCA_049663345.1 Bacteroidota bacterium | reverse complement strand
GAAGCGGCGGACCACAGCGTTCCTCCGAATCTTCAGGCTACAACGACGACAGAAGGCGTTCTTCAGGACCGTCGGGATATAACGATGGGCAGCAGCGTTCATCAGGACCGTCGGGATATAACGATGGGCAGCAGCGTTCATCAGGACCGCCCAGGCACGGAAGCGGTGGACCACAGCGTTCATCAGGACCGCCCAGGCACGGAAGCGGCGGACCACAGCGTTCATCCGGACCGCCCAGGCACGGAAGCGGCGGACCACAGCGTTCGTCCGGACCGCCCAGGCACGGAAGCGGCGGACCACAACGTTCGTCCGGACCGCCCAGGCACGGAAGCGGCGGACCACAACGTTCGTCCGGACCGCCCAGGCACGGAAGCGGCGGACCGCATCGTTCGTCCGAATCTTCAGGCTACAACGACGACAGAAGGCGTTCTTCAGGTCCGTCGGGATATAACGATGGGCAGCATCGTTCCGCCGGACCACCCAGGCGCGGCGGCAGCGGACCTCAGCGTTCATCAGGACCGCCCAGGCGCGGCGGCGGATCCCCGCGTTCGTCCGAGTCGTCCGGCTACAATGACGACAGAAGGCATTCTTCCGGTTCCTCCGGACACGGCGGCGGTCAGCGGCGTCCCACGGGTCCGCCCAGACATAGCAGTGCACCGCATCGCTCTTCGGGTTCTTCGAGCTACAACGATGTACCGCATCGTTCGTCAGGAAACCGCGACGATGCACGGGATTCCTCCGGACACCGCGACGATGCACAGCGGCCATCCAGCTCATCGGAATACCGCGGCAATTCGCAGCGCCAGGCGCCGCATGGCGGCGGAGGCATCAAGCGGAAGTCAGCGCCATCCTCACCGCACGCACGTCTGCTCCCGAGCACGGGAAAAAGCAAGCCGCGCCGCTTCACTGCGGCCGTACGAGCGACCGAGGATGTCATGCGCCTCAATAAATTTCTCGCCGAAGCAGGCGTCGCCTCGCGGCGTAAATCCGACGAATTGATTTATTCCGGCGTTGTCCGCGTCAATGGTCAGGTCGTCACGCAGCTCGGTGCGAAAGTGCGTCCTGCGTACGATGAAGTGAGCGTGCACGGTTCGCCGGTGTATATTCAGTCCCAGCTGATCTACATCCTTCTCAACAAGCCGAAGGATTGCATCACAACCACGAGCGACGAAAAGGGACGGCACACGGTCATGGAACTCATTCCGACCGAGTATAATCTTTATCCTGTGGGCCGCCTTGATCGCAACACTACGGGCGCCTTGCTGCTGACGAACGACGGAGATCTGGCCAACAAGCTGATGCATCCGAAATTCAACGCTCCGAAAAACTACATCGTCGAAGTGACGGAGAAAGTGAAGCCGCAGCATATCCGCGACCTGCGCAAGGGTATGCGCCTTGAAGATGGAATGACTGCGCCTTGCGACGCAGAAATTCTGAACAGTCCGACAAACACCGTTGTGGGCATCACGCTTCATGAAGGCAGGAATCGGCAGATACGGCGCATGTTCGAAACACTCGGATACGAGATACGTAAACTTGACCGCATCAGCTACGGCGGACTTTCACTCGCCCGGCTGAAGCGAGGCGCCTGGCGCTACCTCGACGAAAACGAAGTGCGCGCGTTGAAAAATCTTGCACGCAACCCCGGCTGATCAGACAGCCGGTAATCCGATGAGGAGTTCCGCATGCTGACGCTCGTACGCTACGAACTCACCAAGACATACCGCAAACTCCGGACCTATATCGGCTTCGGTCTCATCGCCGTGCTCATTCCGCTGGCGTACTGGGGCTTCTCCGCCGCAGGAGACGATATGGTCCGGGGCATGAGCAGCGGGCTGCAGCAGAATTTCCTATTCGTCGGCTCATTGTTCAACGGCTGGTTCGTTTCCAATTTCGTGATGAACGCGCTGTTCGTTCACGTGCCCTTTCTCATCCTACTCGTGGCCGGCGATTCCTTTGCCGGCGAGGCGACAAGCGGGACGTACCGCATCCTTCTGACGCGTCCCCCCTCACGCACCCGCATCTTTACCGTGAAGATGCTGAGCTCCGTAATCTATACCTTTTCACTGGTATTCTTTCTCGGACTCTTCAGCATCGCGCTCGGACTCATCCTCTTCGGCCACGGAGACATGTTTACTGTCCGCGAAGACGGCATCGCCATCATCGCCCGCAATCAGCTCTGGTGGCGCTTCCTCTTTTCCTACGCACTTGCCGGCTGGGCAATGAGCGTGGTCGCGGCGCTGGGCATGTTCTTCAGTTCGTTTGTGGAGAATGCCGTGGGA
Source organism: Bacteroidota bacterium (assembly GCA_049663345.1). Classification (GTDB taxonomy): domain Bacteria; phylum Bacteroidota; class Ignavibacteria; order SZUA-365; family SZUA-365; genus SZUA-365. The sequence continues at coordinate 9,826 of JBATDG010000063.1, read as the reverse complement.
CCCATCGTCGGATCTTTCGCCGTCATCATTCTCTTCCTCATCGTCAGCAATATTCCGATCGACTTCTTCGAATCCATCCGCCCCTGGCTGTTCACCAGCTACACCGATGTTTGGCGGAAGGCGTTCACCGACCCCGTCGACTTCGCCGGCATAGGAAAGGATGTGCTGGCCCTCGGAGGATTTCTCCTGCTCTTCCTCGTTTCCACGTGGGCTATTTTCACGCGAAAGGACATCCTTTCCTGACCGCTTGAGACGCCTGTTTTTCTCTGCGAACATTCGTACTTTTTTTCAAACATCCGGTAGCGTCAATGCCCCGCTTTCTTATTTCGTCGGTCCTCGCATTTTTTCTCTTAACGGTCTGCGTTCCTGCACAGCAGGATGCCGGCGCCATACTCGACGCCGTGAAGGCGCAGTACGCAAAAGTGAATGACTACAAGGTGCAGATCAACGCCGTCATCAAGATGAAGGGCCTCAGCGTTCCTCCGATGGATGCCACTATGTACTACAAGAAGCCCGACAAGACACAGATCGAAAGCGATGGCTTCGCGATGCTCCCACGCGATGCAGTGGGGTTTCATCCTGCGATGTTCAACAAGGACGAATACGACCTCGTGGTACAGGGCAGCACGCAGATCCAGGGCGTTGCCTGTACAAAGGTCAAATTGCTCGCACGCTTCGATACCATTCGGCTGCAGCGCGCGATGATCTATGTGGACACCAAGCGCGCGCTCATACTGCGCATGGACTTCGATCCGGGTGCAGGCGCCTCCGCCACCGCGAATTTCACCTACGCCTTCATCGAGAATAAATTCTTCCTCCCCTCGCGCATTGATATTGAAATGGCCTCCCCTATGCGCTGGAAGCTTCCCGGAAAAAAAGCGCAAACCGGCGAAGAAGCTGGTGGCGACAAGGCCCGAATCACGATGAATTACAGCGGCTACGTCGTCAACAAAGGCATTCCTGATTCCGTCTTTGACAGCAAGAGCAAGACAGGCGGAAAGAAAAAGTAACGCATCACACCCAACCGATGGTCCGTCTCCATGCGAAAGTCACTCATCCTCCTTGCGGTCATTTTTCTTTCATCCCCGCTCTTTGCCGAATCGGGTCTGATCGACGTTATTCATTATCGGGCGGAGGTCGGATTCAACATTAGTCAGGAAATAATCGACGGCGATGCCACGCTCACCATACGCAACGCGGCACGCGGCGACCTTAACGAGATTTTGCTTGATCTGGTTGCGCTGTCCGTTTCTTCAGTTAAAATCAGCGGCACCGCCACAACGTTTCGCTACGATAACGCGCTGCTCACAGTCGAACTCACCTCCGCTTTTCCGGCTGGCGACACACTGGAAATCCGGATTCAGTACTCCGGTTCTCCCGGCAACGAGGGCGGCGGTTTCCCCTGGGGCGGATGTCATTGGGGGAATGTTTCCTATTTCATGGGCGTTGGCTTCACCGACCCGAACGTATCGATGATGCGCCGCTGGCTGCCTTCGAACGATATCCCGAATGATAAAGCAACCTTCGATGTGGCCTTCATCGTACCTGATGGACTCACCGTCGCCGGCACTGGACTTCTCGCAGACCGCACATCTTCCAACGGCAGCACCGCCTGGCGCTGGGTGGAGAATCATCCCACCGCGACCTACCTTTTCACTTACGCCATCAGCGACTATGCTTTGATAGAGGATGAATGGAACGGCATCCCGATGCAGTATTACGTTCCCCGCGCAGATTCTGTGAAAGGCGCGAGCTACTTCTCCACCGTCGGTGTGATGATGGATGCGTTCACGCAGCGCTTCGGTCCTTATCCTTTCGACAAGATCGGCTACTGCATCACTCCGATCGGATCGATGGAGCATCAGACCATGATCAGCTATGCCGGACAGCTGTTCGACGGACTCTCCGAAGCCGGCACCACCGCGGCGCATGAGCTTTCCCACATGTGGTGGGGCGACTGGGTGACCTGCGCGGACTTCCGCGACGCATGGCTCAACGAGGGCTTCGCGGTGTTCAGTGAAATGATCTACGCCGAGCATCTGGGCGGTACGCCTGCGTATCTGGAAGCGGTACGGAGTACCGGACAGACCTATCGGATTTCGGACGCCCGCAACGAAGGCGTGTTTCCCCTTTTCGACTTTCCGCGTGCGTCGCCGTCGTCGAACTATCCCACCACGATTTATCACAAGGGCGGGGCAGTGCTCGCGATGCTGCGCGATGTCATGGGCGATGCAGCGTTCTTCGATGGACTCCGCGCCTACGGTCAGCGCCACGCCTACGGCAACGCCACGACGACCGAACTGCGTCAGGTCATGGAAGAATTTCACGGCAGTGATCTCGGTTGGTTTTTCGACGAATGGGTCATCGCCGCAGGCTGGCCGGAATACACCTTCCAGCGCGTGCTCGATGATACCGGCGCCCCGCAGCGCATCATTCTCCAACAGACGCAGGACCTGGCGAAATACCCGCTGTTCCGCATGCCGATGGATCTGATGATTGTGCGCACAACAGGAGACACGCTCTGGAAGCGCATTGACACGCAGGCGGAAGCGGCGCAGGAATTCAGCTTTCCTGATGTTGCGGCGAATGAAGTGCAGAGCGTCGCACTCGACCCGCGCAACATCGTGCTCAAAAAGATTTCATACCGGACTGTCGGAATTGAAGCGATCCCTTCCGCCTCCCCTTCCGGAATGATCCTTCGCACGGCGTATCCGCATCCCTACTCTCCTTCACGCGACGGCACGCTGTACATTCCCGTCGAAGTACGAGAAGCCACGCAGGCCCGGATGTACGTCTATGATTTCCTCGGCCGCCGCGTCGCAACGCTGCTGGAGGGAGAAATTCCCGTGGGTTCACGTACACTGACCTTCGACGGCGCTTCCCTCCCCCGCGGCATATACTCACTTGTGCTTATGAGCAATTCGAGCGCACAGGTGCAGCCGCTTATTCTCGAATAAATTTCTGTACTCTGACCGCACCGCTCTGCATCCGCGCTTCGATGAGATACAATCCGGCAGGGAGTCCGGAAACGCGCAGCGGCAGCAGTGTCCTGCCCGCGTTGACCGGCAGGGACTGCCGGGGCAGCATGTCCTTTCCAAGAATATCGGTCACGCGAACAGTCACAGACTCCTGCCCTGGCGATTGAAGCCGCAGGTACACGGTCCCCGCATCGTGCGGCACGGGCTGCGGAAAAACGGACAGATCCATCTGAATTGCTTCCCCGCTGCGAGAGACCATGACCGGCGGGAAGATTTTTCGCGTCCCGTCAAATTCCAGCGCGGTGAGCCGGTACCAGATGATACTTGCCGGACTGCCGTCAGCCGCGTACGACGCAGCATTCACATCTTCCAGCTCGTATGAGATGTTTCCCTGTCCGCCCCTCGAGGCAACGCTGCCGACGATGTTCCAGGGACCATATTCCGAACTGCTTCTTTCTATCATGTATTGCTGGATATTTTCTTCCGCAGCAACGAGCCATTCTATGATATTTCCGACGCCGGCCGGTCGGGCATTCAGAGAAATGAGTTCGACCGGCAGACTCCGGCTTCGAAATGAGGCAATCCCGTTATTCGACATGAGAACAAATAGACGTAGGTGAAGACCGGGTTCGTCCGGAAGCTCCTGCGGTGTATAATAGCGCAACCCCAGATCCACATCAGTGATATAGTTGTTCATTCCAATGGACCATGGGTCGGCGTTGCCGACGGCCGGCGTTTCGCCCCAGACACGGAAGAATCCTCCCCACTGCGTGATATCGACCAATCTCGCCGTGGTCAATTGATTCGGCGTGCCCAGGCCAGGCCCGCCGGTGGGCGGTCCATCCGCCGCAACGAGGAACTTCCGACCATATTCCGGCAGATCGAAATATTCCATCGCTCCGCTGGGCCCGAAAATCGAACTCGTGTTCGGCAGGGACATCGTATCCCCCGGGAGCGGGCTGTACTGCTGTGGCAAAGGTGCGTATGCAAGCTGCCTCTCACGGACTTTCATCAAATTCCCGCCGTGCTTTCTCAACCATATCCACCGCTGCAGAGTATCGCCCGAGATTTCGAGCATCTCCGGAGCGATGCCGTTCACCGCCATCGTGGGTGGCAGATCGATCTGCAGGCCGAGCCGGAAGGAAAGACGTCCGCCGCCAAAAACATCGCGCAGCGGACGCTGCAGTGAGTCGCGTTGGTCGGGCAGAAGCACTGCGACGTGGCAATCGGAAATCGGTCCAATAGCCGAGCTGCCGCCGGAGACGTAGATGCGCGTACTGTCCACCAGCACGGGCGGTCCGCCGAGAGGCGGCTGATACCAACCTCGTTTCCCTTTCACTGCGAAAGCATCACCCCACCGTGAATATGGCATTTCACTTGATGAAATACTCCCGATCGCCGTGTGAGTGTGGTTGCAGGTTGCGTAAATGAGTTCCGGAGTGGATGTCGGGGTGTCCCATCGCCAGACGCGGAAGGGTCCTTGTCCGAGATACGTCGTATCGCAGCCCCCCGCCGGCAGCAGCAGACAGATACCCCAGAGCGGATCGACGAGATTGCAGGCGTAGATACGTCCTTCATCGTCCACATCGATGCTGTAGAGGGCGCACAGATTCTGAGCGAAACCGAGGTTCTGATTGTTCACTGTTACAAAGGTGTCAAGCGGGACCGGGAGTTCTCCTCCCTGCCCCTGTCGCATGAAATGCGCCGAACGTCCTATGTCCATCCTCGGCTGGCCGGTTTCCGCATCGAGAATGTGGATAGCGGGCGCGCTCCACATCGATCCGCCGGGAGGGTGCGGCGATACGACATACACGACATCGCGCTGTTCGTCATAAGCCAGGCGCGTATAGGAGAGCGAATCATTCATCCACGCCATCGGATGCTGCGGCTGCCCGATCGGCGGAGTGTTTTTCCAACGCTGCTCCCAATCAATGTTTCCCTGTGCGGAGACGCGGGAAGGCACGGTCATCAACAATAATATAGTTGCCAGAAGCAGCCCAATGCGGAAACAGCGATTCATGTTGCCCCTCGAATGTTGTGAGTCAAGAGAACGAAGACGTGAGTGCAAAAGGGACCCGCGAAGGTGCGGAATGTAACAACCGCCGCGAATCCCTGATCCCGACCCCGCCCGGACGCGGATGTATCGAAAATCTTTCTTCACAGGCTGTAACATTCACGATGGATGGGTGTCTCTTGACAGTACGCGGCAATATCAAAAAATCCTCGGTATACGCCATCAGGTCTTTAACCTTGACTCATCTTGCTGATTTCGGTATGTTTTAGGATCAGGTTAAAATCGTCATTCGTGACACTGACGCCAGAATTAACAAGAGATACTTCATCATATTTCACCAGTACGGAGAGCAGTCCATGAGGAAAATTCTACTGACTACTGGCTGCATGCTCGCATTACTTATGTCCATGCTGCCCGCACAAATGAGCGCGCAGGGCAACATTGACTGGGAAGAGCTGTGGCGCAACGTTCCCCCTCCCCCGACGAATCCGAATCACCCCAACGCATGGATGATTCCAAGCAAGTCATTCACCGGCCTGGCCTATGACAAATGGCGGGATGTGGTTTACATTGTGAATCCCCATGTCACCGTTTCCGGTCCTGTCTTCTGGCAAACTCCCCGCATTTTTGCGTGGAATGCAAGCAACGGTCAGCCGGCGCTTCAGATGGGCCGTTCGGCAGATGCGCAGTTTAAAGGATTGGGGGGCGAGCTCCCGGTTCCAATTGACACCATCACGCCGACGACATTGAATCGCGGTTATTCCCAAAACACCTATAGTCTTTACAAAATCGATCTCGATGATGAAGGCCGTATTTTCGCCTGCAACCTCGTCGTGCCGATTTGGGGTATCTGTATCCTTCTGCCCAGCGGTCAGTGCGATCCCGTCTATCTCGGACAGGGACCCTTCCGCGTATGGCGTTGGGAGACTCCCACGGCCACGCCTGTGCTGAGCTACGCGACGCTCAATACCGCGGGCTCCGGTGTCGGCAGCATCGCGAGCAGCGAAATGACTTATTCCCGTTGGGGTGATGCGTTTGATGTCGTCGGACAGCGGCGCACATTTACACCGACCAATGGCGATCCTCCTTACCTCGTTGATAGCGTGCGCATCTATGCTTCCGGCGGTTCATGGCCGACCCAGCCTGAATGGAACCGTGAAGTGGATGTGATTCTCGCTGATCCTCGTCCCATTGCACAGCGTCCGAACCGCGATGTAACCGGCGGCGGCAAGCTCGATTACCGCCTTGCGGTGAGCCTGTCAAATTCCAACTCCGGTCTCGCAGCTCATGGCGTTGCAGCCACGGGCCTGGAAGCTGTGCAGGATGTATGGATGGATTCCAATCCTCGCCTCACGACAGCTGCAACGCAGGTACAGGACCTCACCGCTCCATGGCCTCAGAGCTACAATCAGAATGCAACCGGTAACCGTTCACTCTCGACTTCGACTACTGGTCCGTCCGGAACGCTCTCGTACTTCGAACTCAAGCAGTACGGACGCAAGTTCATCGTCCTTGCAGATGGCCGCCCCACCGGCGGCATCGACCCGACGATCCCGAACAACGCCACAACAGCGCGCATCCTTGATGTCACCACCCCGGGCGCAGATTTCCGTCTCTGGGGCGAGACACCGCAGCTTGGCAACAAGACTCTGAACAACAACTCGGCTGAAGAAAACTACATTTCCGATGTCGATTACAAACTGCAGTACTACACCCCAGCGGAAGATCCTGATCAGCCGGGACTGCATGTTATTCTCTATGTGCTCATGTCGAATAACGGCATCGCAGCCTATCGTTCCCGCCTGACGGTTCCTGTGGAACTGTCCACGCTCTCCGCCGTCGTCAATGGCGAAAATGTGGATCTCACCTGGCATGTCACGATGGAAACCAACAACTTTGGTTTCGAGATCGAACGCAGCTTCAACAGCGGCGAGAGCTGGGAGAATGCCGGATTCGTCGCAGGACGCGGCACAACCACCGAGCCCATGACCTACGGCTTCAAGGATGCCATCAGCGAAACCCACCGCAATGTGGGCAACGTGAAATACCGCCTGCGCCAGGTCGACAACGACGGAACGCATGCCTATTCCCCGATCGTGGATGTCTTCTTCGATGCGACGCCGACCTCGGTTACACTGTATCAGAACTACCCGAACCCCTTCAATCCTTCCACGACGATCAGCTATCAGCTGATGCAGCCGGGTCACGTAACGCTCAAGGTATTCAACACCCTCGGCGAAAGTGTCGGCACCCTCGTCGACGATGCGAAAGAAGCCGGTGCGCATCAGGTACAGATGAACTCCGAAAAACTCCCGTCCGGAACCTACATCTATCAGATCAACGTCGACGGACAGGTAACCCAGAAAAAGATGACGGTGATGAAATAATATTCGCCGCTCCCGATTTCAACCCCCCGCAGTCCAAAAGCTGCGGGGTTTTTTTTATGCGCTCCTCGCTCCAATGCTCTAATGCTCCAATGCTCCAATGCTCTAATGCTCCAATGCTCTAATGCTCCAATGCTCCAATGCTCACGCTTGTAATCGCCGAGCAGGCGCTCGGCGCTCCTGTGCTCGAATTCTCCAACGCGCGAATCCCGAATTTCCTACCCTCGTAATCGCCGAGCAGGCGCTCGGCGCTCCTGTGTTCGAACAGGCGCGCTGGAGCGCGCCGCTCCGTGCGTTTCGTTCCTCTCTCAATTCTCCGTATATTAGTTGATTTTGAAATATTGTAATTGAACGGTAAGGAAATGAAAACCAAGCATAGAAATTCAAAAATCCGCAACATCGCGATAATAGCGCATGTCGATCACGGCAAAACCACGCTTGTCGATCACATGTTTCGCCAAAGCGGACTCTTTCGCGCGAACCAGCAAGTAGAGGATCGCGTGATGGACAGTATGGACCTCGAGCGCGAGCGCGGGATCACCATTTCAGCCAAAAACTGCTCCGTACAGTGGAATGAAGTGAAGATCAACATTCTCGATACACCGGGCCATGCCGATTTCGGCGGCGAAGTCGAACGCGCGCTGCTGATGGTCGACGGTGCGATTCTGCTGGTGGATGCCTCAGAGGGTCCTCTGCCCCAGACGCGGTTCGTGCTGAAGAAGGCTCTGGAATCGAACAAGCGTGTTGTCGTCGTGGTCAATAAAATTGACCGCAAGGATGCTCGTCCCAAGGAAGTGCTGCAGGAGATCTACGATCTCTTCATCGAACTGGACGCCAACGACGAACAGATCGATTTCCCCGTCCTTTACGCTATCGGCAAGGAGGGCATTGCGCAGTACGAGCTTGAGGCTAATGGTACGGATCTCATGCCTCTGTTCGACACTATCATCGCTGAAATCCCAGGTCCGGAGTTTGAACCGACCGAGCCTTTCCAGATGCTTGTGTCCGATCTCGATTATTCCGATTATCTCGGCCGCCTGGCCATCGGCCGGGTGTTCCACGGCGATGTGAAGCAGAATGACGCCCTGATGTGCATCGGAGAAAACGGAGTGCCGCGTCCTCTGCGCGTCTCCAAAATTCAGACGTACAGCGGCGTCGGCTTCAGTGAGACCGAGCATGTGGAGTCCGGCGATATCGCGATTCTCGCGGGTATTGAAGACGTACACATCGGCGACACTATCTGCACCGCCCAGGAACCCAAAGCCCTGCCGCGTGTAACCGTCGACGAACCCACCATTTCGATGCTGTTCTCCATTAACAACTCACCGTTTTCCGGAAAAGAGGGCAAGTGGGTTCAGTCAGGCAAACTGCGCGAGCGGCTCAACCGCGAAACGCTCAGCAATGTCGCACTCGGCGTGGAGGATGCCGGGTCCACGGACGCGTTCATCGTGAAAGGCCGCGGCGAGTTCCAGATGGCGATCCTCATCGAGACCATGCGTCGCGAAGGGTACGAGCTGAGCGTGGGACGTCCCAGAGTGATCTTCAAGGAAAAAGAGGGTAAGATTCTTGAGCCCATCGAGCAGTTGTTCATTGACTGCGAGGAAAGCTTCACCGGCATCGTGACTGAAAAACTCTCTCAGCGCAAGGGACGCATGACGAACCTGGTGAATCACGGCAATAACCGCGTTCGCCTTGAATTCTCTATCCCCTCCCGCGGATTGATCGGATACCGCAACGAATTCCTCACCGACACCAAGGGTACGGGCATCATGAATTCGTACCTGCAGGGATATGAGCCGCATCGCGGAGAATTCCCGACACGACTCAGCGGATCGCTTGTCGCCGACCGGCAGGGAGAGTCCACCGGCTACGCTCTGTTCAATCTTGAGCCCCGCGGCACGATCTTCATCGAACCCGGAATTCCCGTCTACGAAGGAATGATCGTCGGCGAACATAATCGCGACAGCGACCTTGATGTGAACGCGTGTAAGCCCAAGAAATTGAGCAACATGCGCACATCATCGAAAGACGAAGCTATCGTCCTTACACCGGTGACTCCCATGACTCTCGAAAAAGCAATCGAATTCATCCGGGACGATGAGATGGTGGAAGTCACGCCGAAATCCATCCGCCTCCGAAAGGTGATGCTTGGCACGCTTGACCGCCATCGCCAGCGAGGTGCAGCACTCGCAGCGGAGTAAGCATGCGCGATCAGGACAGGCTGCTGCAATTCCTCCTCTACGCCACTACACCGATCATGCTGGTGCTGGGGCTTGGTACCATGTACCTGCTTATTCGCGATCACCCCTGGTTCCTCTACATGGCTGGCGGGTACGTCGCTCTGCTGATCATGCTTTTTTTTGTGAAGATCAGCCTGTTCAAGGCGCTGCTCGGGCGGAGAGATTCCGCCCTCGAACGCAAGCGGGAGAACGGCAGCTGAGCCCCTCGAC
>JBATDG010000062.1:0-34075 GCA_049663345.1 Bacteroidota bacterium | reverse complement strand
AAAGAACCGACACCCAACGAAACGGATAGAGAGCGTCCTCCGGCATCAGGAAAGAAAATGTGGAGCCGAGGGCTGGCCCTGCTTTCATCGCCAGGAGAATCAGTAATCCAGCCAGCGGCGAAGATTTGAAATTCAGAATCAGATCTGCATCGAAGCTGCCGTTGACTGAGAAGCGATGTACCTGAGGGATGAGGAGACCACCATCGCCGTAAAAGTACGTTCCCATCGGCCAGAGCAGGGGAGGTACCAGTGTGAGCAGAACGAGCAGCAGTGCCAGCGGTGTTCGCAATGGATCTATGTCCATTCCCCGAAAAATGAGATACAGCAACACCGGTAGCAGCGCCATTGCATACATCGCGTAATCCGGCAAATACTTCAGCGCATTCGCTCCCCACGATCTTTCAATCGGCAGCAGCGCCGCTGCAATTTGTACCGCGAGCGGGAGCAGCAGGGCTGTGCCCAGCATTGTCCAGGGGATAGGTGCATGCTGTTTTGTTTTCATGACGAAAAAATACGAAAAATTCGCCAGCTCCTCTGCCTGCTGCTTGCATCTTGTTTTTGAAAATGCTAGAATGAGTTAGACATTTGTATACATAGGAGGTCGCAGTGAGTAAGCAATGGACAGACAATCGGCGAAAAGTCGCGCGATTCCTTGAGCAGTATTTCGAGCGTAACGGACGCGCTCCAAGTATGGACGAAATTGCCGCGGCGACGGGTCTGTGGAAGCGATCGGTAGAAATCGTACTCAAAGGGCTGGCAAAGATCGGTTTTATAGAAATCACACCAGGCATCAGTCGGGGTATCCGGTTGTTGACGAGCGATTACCGCCGCGTGCCCTTGGTAGGGGATGTGAATGCGGGTCCCCCGGCTTGGGCGCAGGATACGGCCATCGAGTATATCCGTGTGGACAGGAATATCGTACCGTTTGACAATCCCGTCGCGCTGCGGGTGGAAGGCTACAGTATGCGTGACGCGGGCATGCTTCCAGGGGATGTTGTGCTGGTCAAGCAGCAGCAGCATGCCAAGACCGGGGATACAGTCATCGCGTATCTCAACGGTGGTCTGACAGTGAAAAAATATGAATACCGCAACAAAAAGATTCGGTTGAATCCAGCCAATCCGGCCTACAAGCCGATGGAGGTGACAGCGGAAGATGAATTCCATATTGTTGGCCGCGTCATGCTGCTTCTGCGTGATATCGGGGGCTGCTTCCAGTTCGAAGTGGAGAGCGGGGAATTTGAAGGAATGGAGTAGCGCAAATCCTAATATGTAAAAATGACCGATTTACTGGCGACCCAAGACAATTCTTCTTATTTTTCCCATTCAATCCACGAAAGGAATGGACACATGCCGGAACTGTTGCGGCATCGCTGCCTGACATTGAACGAAGATTACGAAGCCAGGGGATACGTATGACCAAGCGCCGCATTCATCCCGCGCACATCCTTTTTATCTTTTTGATTTCATCCATGTCTCTCCAGGCGCAATCCGTCGAGCAAGTACGCAACGATGCGTATCATTACGGAGTGCGGACCATCGACGGGAGACAGGTGTTTTATATCAACGAAGTGAATCCCGTACAGCCGCGGGAACTGCGCATCCCGCGTCGGATTTTGCGCATTCCTTTCGAAGGCGGAGCGCCCTTTGACGTTGTGGTTCAGTCCTCGCAATTGTCGCCTCCGGTGGATGCCACTCCATTCTATCTCATGCATATCAGCCTGGGAGACGATTCATCAGTCATATCGCGCATCGTGCCGTATGACGGCGCGGTAAACGATCCCGCAATCGGCAGGGGAGTGGAGGTACTCGCGCAGCGTGTTGTATACGAAGCTCGCAAGCCGATGCTCGAAGTGGAATTGCCGCTCCTGCTCTGGGATGCTGCGACGCAGCAGACGAGATGGGTCGAGGAATATACGATCGCACGGGTTCCTGCCGATGGATTCGCCAGGACCTTAGCAGCAGAGGGAAAACCGCCATACATCAGCATGCCCTTCACTTCCCGAAGTAAAAACGTTGACACTTCGCAGGCATGGATAGATTTCAGTTCTCCGATGGTCAAGTTTTTTGTCCGCCAGGATGGTCTATACAAGATCACGGCCGACTGGCTGCGGGATGCCGGAAAGAATCCCGCGCAGATCGATCCTGCCCGTGTCCAGCTTTACCGCAAAGGCGTACCGGTGCCAATGTACGCCTCCGGCATGGATGACGGCCGTTTCGATGACGGTGATTATTTCGTATTCAACGGGACGCGCAATTATGACGAGGGGGGCTACCGCCATCTTGCCGCTTCGATAGACGATCCGTATCCGCAGTATCTGAGCATCTACACCGATTCAACAGCCTACTGGCTGAACTTCAGTCTTGACGGCGCCACGCGCGCCGAGGTGCGTCCGCCAGTCACGCCCCTCCCGGCTGATACACTCACCTGGACGTACGAGACCATGCATATCGAATCCGATCCGAGCAGTTTCCTTCTGCCGCATACGACTGATCTGGTGCGGGCACAGATGCCGGACTGGACATCGGAAGATACCTGGTGCATGGGTATCATGACGCTGGAGCCGGGATCAGCTCCTATGACTTACAAGCCCAGATTCCAGGTCTCGGATGTATATCCCGGCGCGGATGCCCGCTTCTGGTTCAAACTGGTAAGCTGGTTCGGCGACCGTCAGGCGTTGCCCAATCATTCGGTGAGCATGCGCCTCAACGACGGAACTCTGCTAGATTCTGTCATTTTTAATCATGACGAACAGGCGCTGCTTTATGGGACTGAAAGTGCCTCGGATCTGTTGATCGGAGCCGATAATATTCTTGGAATAACGAGCTGGAATATCAGCACAGCATCAAGCAGTCTTCGTGTGGATTGGCTCGAAATAGAGTACCCACGTCTCCTTGCGGTGAATGGACCGTCTCATATTTTCCGCGTTGACAGCGTATTCTCTCCAGGTCTAAAAACCCTAAAACTGCAGGGCGTCCAAACTTCGAATCCCTTTGTCCTACGAGTTCGCGACGGTAGTTCTGCTCTCATTCCTGCTGCGGCTGCTTCCGGTTCCGCTCCTTACACAGTGTACCTTGCCGATTCTTTTCAACCCGGCGACGTCCTTTACGTATGGAATGCCGATAGCATTCCCGTTGCAGTGAAAGGCGAGTCCCGGACGCTGACTCCGTTGAATATTGAGGAGGCGAATCACCTGATCGTGACCGCTCGTGTATTTCACAGTGCGAGCAGTGAATACGCAAACTTCATCGAAAGTAGCTACGGCGTAAGTACTCGTGTTGTGGATGTCGAGGATATTTACGACATCTACAGCTACGGCATGTTCCAGCCGGAAGCGATCAAACTGCTGGTGTTCGATGCGTATTACAATTGGAACACAGATTCACTGAAATTCCTTTTTCTTATCGGCGACGCCAATTACAACTACAAAGCTTCATACACGCCGAACATAGTTCCGTCTTACGGAAATCCGGTCAGTGATACCTGGTTTGTTGCCTTCGACAGTCTTTCGTCTGTGCCGCAATTGCAGGTAGGCCGCCTTCCGGCGCGCGAGGAGCGATGGGTTAGTCAGTACCTTGATAGGCACCGCAATTATCGCGAACAGCTGCCGACGCTCTGGAACAAATCGACGATCCATTTTAGCGGCGGCAACCTTTCAGGAGGGGAAGCTGAACTTGGTAGATATAAATCCGTGAATGACCGTCTGATCACGGATATCGATCTGCAGCCCGAATTCTCCGCAAGAGTGGCGCATTTCTACAAAACGCTCGAGCCGCAGACAGATTTCGGTCCGATGCAATTGCAGGATGTTCGTGCCCGCATCTCCGAAGGCGGCGTCTTCATCTGTTACGTTGGACACAGCGGCACGCAAACCTGGGATAATTCGATCTCCCAGGCCGACCAGCTTTCGAACAGCGAAGGCCGAGCATCACTCGTAACAGATTTCGGCTGCTCCACTGGCCGCTATGCAGAACCTGATTACAGTTCGTTCTCTGAAATATTTGTTACCGGTGATCAGAGCCATGCGATCGCCTATGTCGGGAACTCCGCAGCTGGCTTCGATTTTACCGCTACGGTACTTCCAGGTCTTTTCTACGGAGCCCTCATCACGGAAAGATCCGGGAGCATCGGGGAAGCACACATGAAAACCCGCCTCCGCCTTGGCACCTGGAACCCGGTAAACCGGATCTCAATTCAGACAAACCTTCTTATCGGCGATCCCATCGTGGCGCTGGATCTTCCGAAGCAGCCGAACCCTATCGTGAGAGACTCTTGGCTCCGTGCGGAAACAGAAATCATTACTGACATTATGGATTCGGTTTCTTTCATGATCGTTGTCGGAAATTACGGACTCCAGACTCCGGATTCTCTTGATATTCTGGTGGAAAACCTTCAGAACGGAGTCAACACCACTACCTTCCGGCTGACAGTGGCATTGCCAGCGCTGTACGACACTCTCAACTATCGCTTCCCGATGACAAAGGAAGCAGGAAGCGGTCTGCTTCGTGTTACGCTCGACCCGGATGGCAAGCTTGCCGAAATTTTCGAGAATGATAATCTTGCGACTTTGGACTACAAGATTTTCAGCACCTTCCTCATGGTGTCGAACGATCGATTGGGGACAGTATCCTCCCGCGGATCCGATGTTACCATTTTGAATCCGACGTTCGATCCCGGGCCTGTTTCCACACTCACGTTAGAGAGCGATCGCACGGCAAATTTCCTTTCGCCGACAAAAGCCAATCTCCCATACGGAAAAACAATGAGTCCGGGTAATGTCCCTGCGTTATTCCCTGCAGGTGAGAAGCGCTATTGGCGAGTGAAGATTGATGTAGCCGGGCAGGATTTCGTCGGTCCCTATGCCCGACGCAATACTGACGTACCTTCCGATTTCGTACAGGCTGACTCTCTGGAGTTCCTTGCATCTGCTTTCGATTTTATTCGGTGGGATGATAGTGCAATCGGTTTCCCACCGGGACGCCGTGTAGAATTGCTCAGCTCGAATTATTCGTTGGGAAATGGTGTTCATATTAACATTGATGGTGTGAATCAGCTGAATTCATCTCTGGTTTTTGGGTACGGTATAGCAATCTTGGATAGTGCGACACTCACACTAAAGAAAGCAAAAATATTTAATAACTATGATCTTGCTGATGACCGCGACTCAATTCGAAAATGGGCTGAAGAGGTCACTTTCGGAGAAATATTCATGGTCGCTACAGGGAATGAACCCAGAAACGGTAGTAATATCTTCGCAGATCAGATCAGGGCATTGGGTTCTAAATATATTGATTCAGTTCGTTCGAAGGCCTCGCGTCCCAGTTGGTGCTTCATCGGAAGACGCGGGGCTCCGATCGGGACGATGCCCGAGGCGTATTTCTCGGAAGCCTCCAGGACACCCGCTGTTATCGATACGGTATTCTACGTCGCTCCGGATACAGGGCAAGTGATTTCACCGCTCATTGGTCCAGCAGTTCATTGGAATTCAGCTCAGCTCGAGCGCAGCGGCGTCGGGATCAGCGATATACGTCTTTCGGTCTTCGGAGTTCGCCGGAATATGCAGGAGGAACTGGTTCTTGAGGCGGGCAACGTCGCACAGGCGGACTTGTCCTCAATTGATGCAGCTAAATATCCCTACATCCGTTTGCAGGCTGAGTTTTATCCTCAAGGCGGCGACCCGCGCGAAGCGAAACTTAAGGCCTGGTCTGTTTCAAACACCCAGGTGCCTGAGCTGGCGCTCAATTATCAGTCGGTTGCGGCTCTGCAGGACAGTGTGCAGCAGGGTGTGCCTGCTGAGATACAGATCGGCATTGTCAATGCGGGAGAAGGCGACGCAGCTCCTTTCCCTGTTCAGATAGAAGTGGTAGGCAGCGATAATATTCCGAGACCAGCAGGCCAGTTCACGGTGGCTGGCCTGGGCTCAGGCGCATGGTTCGACACTACCGCAACGATCAACACGGATTTCCTTAGCGGTCCTTATCAGGTGTTTGTCCGCGTAGATCGCGATGATGTAATTCTCGAACAATACGAGGACAATAACGCGTTTGTCACTTCGGTATTTGTCAAGCCCGATACCAGTCGTCCACAGCTTGACGTGACCTTCGATAGCTTTGTGCCGATCGACGATGATTACATTCGGTACAATCCTGAAATCGTGCTTACGCTGCATAGCAACAATCCAGTGCCGGTTACGAGTAAGGATAATTTCACAATCACACTCGACGGCGACGTGATGGACCTCGACAGCATCGGGTTCACGATGACGCCGGGCACGAGCAGCCAACCCGCCACACTGCGTTTCCAGCCGACATTGAAGGACGGAATCTATTACTTCGGATTCAACGCTGAGGACGCGAAGAAAACCCCGGTGTACGACGAAGTTACGGAGGTGCGTCTTCGTGTGAGTACTCAGAGCCGCATCGCCGAAATGTATAATTATCCGAATCCCTTCCAGGGTGAGACTTCATTTACCTTCCTGATGACCGGTATGGAGCCGCCTCAGGAATTGGAGGTGAAAGTTTACACGGTCGCGGGGCGACTCATTCGGAAGATTTCCTATCCGGCATCGTCCATGCGCGTCGGCTATAACTCTCTGAAATGGGATGGCCGGGACGAGGACGGCGATGAGTTGGCCAACGGAGTCTATTTCTACAAGATCATTGCAAAATTCACTGACGAAACATTTGAGAATATAGGCCGAATGGCAGTGATGCGCTGACAAAGCCGCCGCACGCCGGGAGGTGCTTCCCGGGACAGCGTCTGCTGCTTTCTCATGCGCTGATTTCCCTGCGGCTTTTTACTACCGTGCATCTACATCTTCACAGCAATTATTCCTTCCTCGCAGGAACACTTTCGATCGAGCGAATCATCGAACTTGCGGGAAAGGCCGGGTACTCTGCGCTCGCGCTGACGGATACGAACAACGTGAGCGGGATCATGGAGTTTTACACCCGCTGCATTTCCGCGGGAATAAAACCAATTCCTGGTGCTGAGTTCCTCGCCGGGTCTTCTCGTGCTGTATTGCTTGCGCGCAGTTGGGACGGCTACGCAGAAATCTGTACGGCTCTTACCGAGCTCGCCATCCACCATCCCGCCGCAAGAGTCGTGATCTCGGATGAACTACGCCGCGACGCTGAATACCCGCTCGATGATGCGGCTGGCGGTAGTGCGTTTCTGGCTGAACTTCTCCTGCGTCATTGCAGTGATCAGGTGATTCTCCTCTCGGCGGATATCGACCTCCACAGGCAACTCGGCGGACAAGCCCAATTTCCCAGCTACATCGAGCTCAGTAAATCAAACGAGGGACGCTGGCCGGGATTGCTCGACACAGCTCACGATCTTCATCTGCCCACGGTTGCGACGAACGATGTGTATTGTGGTGTCCCGGAAGGACGCCAGCTGCACAGCATCCTCCGCGCTATCGCTACCAACAGCACTCTTGGTACGCTTGATCCGGCAGTACTTGCCTCCCCGTTGAATTGGTTCATAGGCGAAAATGAATTTCGCGCGTGGTTCCGCCATATACCCGAAGCACTGACCGCGCGTGATGAAATCATTGCCGCCTGCAATGTCAATTTCGATCTTGAGCAGAGCAAGTTCACCAAGTACCGGGACATTCCCGACGCCTCAAAAAGTCAGCGGCTCCGCGCTCTGACCGAAGACGGCTGCCGCTATCGATACCCGCGAAATCAGCGCGAGGCTCGGGAGAGAATCGAGAAGGAACTGCGGATCATCGAGTCGCTCGGATTCATCGACTATTTTCTGGTGGCCTGGGATCTTGTCCGCTACGCCAAGCAACGGTCGTATCCGTACGTTGGGCGCGGATCTGGAGCGAACAGCATCGTCGCCTATTGTCTCCAGATCACAAATGTGGATCCGATCGAACTTGACCTCTTCTTCGAGCGGTTTCTTAATCCGGAACGGCGATCGCCTCCGGATTTTGATATTGATTTTTCGTGGCGTAACAGGGATGAAATCATAGACTACGTCCTCGCGAAATATGGACGCGATTCTACGGCAATGATTTGTACCATTTCTACATTCAATCCTCGCGGTGCTCTGCGTGAGGTGGGAAAGGTCCTCGGCTACAGCAGCGCGGAGATCAAGCAGCTTACATCCCTGCTTCCGGGCTACGGGTCGGTACGCGATTTGATGGATCCAAACAGTCCCGTCCGGCGGCATATGGGACCGGTACTCAATACCCGATACGGGAAAGATTGGTCGCGAGCCGCCCACGCCATTCTCGAATTTCCGAATCACTACGGTATCCATTCCGGCGGAGTCATCCTCGCTCCCCAACTAATGACGCGCTACACCGCAACGCAGCTCGCTCCGAAAGGAGTGCGCATCACTCAGCAGGATATGTATTCGCTGGAGGATTGGCGTCTCGAGAAGCTTGACATTCTCTCGACGCGAGGGCTCGGCACCTTCGATGATACCATGCAGGAGGTCCGCCAGCGCACTGGCAAGCTTCCCCCGGTCATTGAGTACAAGAACGCCTGCAGCGATCCCAAGACTCGTGAAATCATGCGAAAAGGGGAGACGGTTGGCTGCTTCTATGTGGAATCGCCGGCAATGATTCAATTATTGAAAAAGCTGCGTACTGATACCTTCGAAATGCTCACGGCTGCCAGTTCGATAATTCGACCGGGGGTCGCGCAATCAGGAATGATGCAGGCGTTTATTGAACGCTATCACGATCCTTCGAAAATCAATCCGCCGCACCCGATGATGGAGGAAATCCTCCGCACAACCTACGGCGTGATGGTGTACCAGGAAGATGTCATCAAGGTGGCGCATTTTATCGGAAAATTGAGCCTGGGCGAGGCCGACCTTCTGCGCAGGGCGATGTCTGGAAAGATGCGGTCCCGGGATGCCATGCACGCCCTGCAGAACACGTTTTTCGACGGCTGTCGCAGGCAGGGAATCGCCGATGAAGTCGTCGCGGAAATATGGCGGCAGATGGAATCGTTCGCCGGCTACAGCTTTTGCAAGGCGCACTCGGCTTCGTATGCGGTGCTCTCATTCCAGGAGGCTTTTCTCAAAGCGCATTACCCGGCACTTTTCCTTTGCAGCGTCCTCAACAATCAGGGTGGGTACTATCGGCCGGAAGTGTATATCCAGGAAGCGCGGCGACTCGGCTTGCGGATTCTGCTGCCAAACGTGAACGCCAGTGATGAATTGCATTTTTGTCCCGATGACCGAACGATACAACTCGGCTTCCTCCATATCAAGGAACTCGGGGATCGATCGCGGCTGCCGCTCCTCCGCGAGCGCAGGGAGAATGGTAAGTACCGTGATTATGAGGATTTCCTTCAGCGGGCAGGAACAACCGCCGAGGATACCACTATTCTGGTGCGCTGCGGTGCCTGCGACTGTTTCGGAGAGGAGCGGCCGGCGATGTTGGTCAAGTCCAAGCTGCATTTCAACAGAAATAAACGGAACGTCGCTGAGCCGGCACTGCAGTTCTCATTTGAGACTTTCGAAGAGGAACTGGAGCTCCTTCGCCCCTACACCGCCGAACAGATAACGCAGATCGAACTTGAGACTTTTACATATACGGTCTCGACTCATGTGTTGGAACACTTCGGAAACGAGCTGCGGCATACGATCAAGGCTCCCGATCTAGAACGATATGTGGGCCGTCGGGTCCATGTGGGCGGTTGGATGATCGCGGCAAAACTCACGCGCACGAAAAAAGGCGAGCGTATGATTTTCATCAATCTGGACGATGCGGTCGGACGTATCGATGTGGTGCTGTTCCCCCGCTGTTTCGACGAATACGCGCACCTGCTGCGCAGTACGGGGCCTTTCATCATCTATGGGAAAGTGGTGAAGGAATATGAAGTCCTGAATGTAGTGGCCGAACGAGTTGACCTGCTGCGCAAGGAATGAACGCGGATAAATTCACGATTGACTGATGCGGACAAGTGCTATTCCGATAATCTGATGCATATTTCGGAAAAAAATTGTATGATTGTAGCGGACTCGCTTTGTCCTTTTACTGGTTGGAAAAACGATTTTTTTGGTGCCAATTGATAAGTAGACGCTCATGAATTTGAAGCGATATGTCCTATTGCTTCTTGTCTTTCTTGTCTTTCTTGTCACTGCCTCAGCAGGATGGGGAGCTTCTGCTCGCTCGGACGTGAACAGCGATGCAGCGGAGGGGAGAGAAAATGAACGACGGGAAATTCTTCGTTTACTCGAGGAGTCAAAGAATCAGCGCAGGCGCGATGCACAGCAGGGCCTGGCCAGCGGCCAGGAGGCATACGATCGCGCAATAAACATCCGGGATACCCTGCTCCAAATTCGCGCGATGAATGCAATCGGCTCCAGCAACTGGATGCTTGGCCGTTATGACCTCGCAGTGCGCAATCATTCCGAGGCGCTGCAGCTGGCCGAGAGGCTCCACAGTGACCACGATATAGGCGTGAGCAATAATAATCTCGGTCTCGCCTTTAGAAATCTTGGCATGGCGGAGAGGGCCGAAGGGTGCTTCCGGCAGGCCATCCTTCTCCGATCGCGATTGAAAGCACAACGCGGGCTTTCAAGAAGCCTGATGAATCTGGGGCTGGTGTTTTTTGAATATGGACGATTGGATTCGGCCTACGCATTAACGCAGCAAAGTTTGGAAATAGCGCGAAAGCAGAATGATACACTCATTCTGGCGAGCGACCTGTATTATCTCGGCAGAATTGAGAAAGTACGAGGTCGCATAGCGGCTTCGTTTGACTTGATGCAGAGTGCACTGTCGCTCTTTGAGGGTATGGGGGACAGAAACGGGATTGCGTTGGTCTCGTCCGACATTTCACGCATTCTGCTGCAAATGAACAATATCGAGCAGGCTCAGAAACTGGCCTCCGATGCATTGAAAAATGCGCTTCTCCTGAATTCACGTTTCGCAATCCGGGAGGGATGCGAGTCGCTAACGAGTATCTATGCGGCGAAGGGAGACTATCGTAGAGCTTATGAATATCTGACGATGTTTAAAGCGACCGATGATAGTCTTCGAAATGAAGCAGCACTGCTGCGTACCGCGCAGCTTGAGATCGAACGTGAAATTGCAATACGGGAAAAAGTGTTGGCATTCGAGGCAAAGCAGAAAGAGCTTTCTCTCGAAGCAACCCTGCGTTCGGCTGCAACTCTGCGAAATTCACTTATTGCAGGGACTATCCTGCTTGCGCTGCTGGCCACGGTGCTTCTTTTCGCCTACCGGAGCAAGCAGAAAAGTAATCTGCTCGTTCTGGAACAGAACTCCCTCGTTGAAAAGGCAAATTCCGAACTCTCGAGCGAAATCGAGACGCGGGAGCGGCTCTTCAGCATCATCGGACACGATCTTCGCGGCCCCATCGGCAACATTGCAGGCATGCTTGACTATGCGATCACGGATGAAAGTGTGACGTCGAATGAAAAAGAAGAATTGCTTGAAGCTGCAAGGGAATCCGCGCATGCCTCGCAGTTAGTACTTAACAGACTCCTTGATTGGGCACATTCACAGAGAAAGGAGATCCACTTCAATCCCGAAATTGGAGATATGCGGCAGACCGTCACTGCGGTGATAGCATTGCTGGGACAACAAGCGAAGGCGAAAAACATTCAGTTGACCTGGGATAGTCCGCCGCTGGATAGATTCAAATACGACAATCACATGGTCAGCATCATCCTGGAAAATCTGCTGTCAAATGCGATCAAGTTCACTCCGGTTGATGGCCATGTGAATATTCAAATCCAACGGATTGCTCAGTGCTGCCAGATCCGGGTAAAGGATGACGGGAGAGGAATGAATCAGGATAGACTGAACAAAATCCGGAACCGTGAAAGTCTCATTCCTGAACGGGGCACTGCGCATGAAATGAGTCATGGCCTCGGACTCGATTTATGCTACCGTCTGACAGCGCTGCACGGCGGCGAGCTCACTGTAGAAAGTGAGGAGGGGCGAGGCACAGAGTTCTCCCTCAGAATCCCTGTTCAGTGAACGGGGATTCAGGCAGAAGATGAAGAACGCACCTGCGTTTAAAAGGGGTAGGAGTGAAGGAAAATGGTTTGCTTACATCAAAAGCTGCAGCCCGAAAAGTATACCTATTTCCCCGCCTTGCATGTTGATGTCGAGATCCTGCTGTCCAGGTATCTGGTAGCTTCCACTTAGCCAATTATAGGAATACCGGAGCGTTGCGTCTAGTACGATGTTGCGGGAAAGATAGTAGCCGATGCCTGCTCCGGCGTTGATGCCTACACCTCGGGCGTAGGTCGTCGCAGGCAGCGTGCTCAGCATCGAACTGTTTTCCTCCATCTCTCCCATGTAATGGCGGTAGCCGACCGATAGTTCGGGGAATGTGAACCAACGCACACTCAGGGGCTGGTAGTAGCGGAGGAGAGGACCGACAAAGAGATGCCTGTCAAATTGCTTGAATCGGTAGCTCGTTGGATTCGGATCGGGGCGACTGTCGCTGCGGCCCTGTTCCCAATTAAACTCGAAGCCTAATGCAAGATTTCTCGAAATAAAATAGCCGTTTCGTGTGGCAAGCCTTACTGCTTCGTGGGAGAGTTCAGAACCGATTGTGCCGGCTGGCCCTTTAATATCCGTTGTGGTATTCCCTGAAGAGTACGAACCGCTGATGCTGTACATGGTCCGGTACATTCGCATCATGCCCTGAGCACTGAGCATTGCGGGCAGAATGAGTAGGGAAATGGCAAGGAAGAATACAGTTCGCATGCGTCCTCCGCTAAGCTGGGGTACCACGATGTTGCGTCGCGCAATGTATGAAAAAAGACTCAATACCTCGCAAAGTAGCGATGGAAGCGTTTATCTGCAACCCGTTCGAAAATGGTGATGAAATACTCGATCAGGAAATCAAAGTCTGCAGGTTAGAGATGCGCCGCCTCTATGTCATGGGAGGCGGCGATCGGAGAAGGGACGCGGCGGTATTCCCTGCTGCCGCGAATGCATCGGTGTTTATACTCTTTCGTCGTTCATCTCGTAATTACCAGCCGGCGCGAGCTTACGCCCTCTGACGTGGTGAGCCGGAGGATGTATTTCCCAACCGGCAGCGCCGAGATATCGAGGCGATAGTTATAAGTGCCGGGCAGCATTTCCTGTCCCTGAAACACGATCTGACGCACACGCCCGATCAAATCGGCAATGATGAGCGTTCCGGTGACGTTCGTCGCTGTGTTTATCGCCACAATCGTTTCTGTGTTCGCGGGATTCGGATAGCAGGAACTCAAGGAAAATCCATCCGGCTTGCTTGCTGAAATGCGCAGAGCTCCGGTGGTTGCGTCATTTCCAAATTTATCGATTTGCCGCAGCCGATACTCCAGTTCTCCCTGCGGCGGAGATTGGTGCAGCCAGGAATAAAACCGCGGCGTGGTGCTTTCTCCGGCTGCAGGAAGAACATCTACAACCTGCCATTCCGTGGTGCCCACCCTGCGGCACTCAATTTTGAACCATGCACTGTTGTGCTCACTCGCTGTCGTCCAGCGAAGAAGCGTGCCGGAGGATGATTGCACGCCGGCGAAACCGAGCCATTCGTTTGGCAGAGGAATTAGATCACGTTCCTCAGCCGCAGCATCATCGCGGAATTCAGTGCTGAAATGTCTGGCTTCAATGCTGAATGAGGGACCGCCGCGTTGAGCTGGAACATCCGTTCCTGCGGACAGGATCAGAATTGCGACCAAAGTTATGATTGTGTATACACGCTTCATCGCGGCACCTCGTTAACTAATGTCCTATGTGTTCTTTCTTGATCATTTTTCAATTCAATCGATTCAGGGCGAGTGACTGATCAACCTATCTCTGGTGGAGATAGCTTCGTCGATACTGTCCCTCGCTTGTGGAAAGGAGGAAATTATATTCCCCATTCGTATAGCGAGAACAATCCACCAAAAAATCATGTTTTCCAACGCTTAGTTTCTTTTGAGAAACGATTTGCTCGAGTACATTGCCGTGAAAATCGGTCACTTGCAGACTTACAACATCATTGCGAAGCAGTTCGACGATGAGCCTCGGACCTGTTTCCGCATTTATTGTCTCCAGGTTAACGGCGAATGAGCGGAGAATGCCGGAAACAGGCACCGTAATAATCTGGGAGTACTGTATCATGCCGTCGTCGCCAACCATTCGCAGCATGTAGCGTAGATCTTCGGGAGGGACACGCCGGTCGAGAGCACTGTAATTTCGAGTCAATCGACCGTCTGACCCACCAGGCACAAAGACCACCTGCTGCCAGCCCCGGCTCTCCGATGAAGCACGCTGCACTTCGAAACCGCGATTCCCGATCTCACTAAGTGTGATCCACTCCAACTGTACATCCAGCCCGACCCTGGTGGCCGTGAGTTTGTCGAGTTCTGTATGGAAAGGAGTTGCCGCAGCGTGGGTCCACGGCACGACGTCTATACTTTTGGGGAGCATTTGAGCAACGCTTGACTGAGCATAGGAAAATTGCGTCAGGCAGAGCAGCAGCGCGGCGCATGCAAACCCACTGCGGGTCAACATTTTTATTTCCTTCGAGTATTGCCGGGATTGGATCATTCCAAAACCTTTTTTAACGCATGGGGCGAGTTAGTTAGGGATTCTGCAGTGTATAGCGTCTAATCTAGCTTTCCATCCCTACAGCAGTCTTAATCCAGCATTACATTACTGTAAGACGCATTCCCCTGTGCTATCCTGAATGGGGACGAAGTCGCTCCCGACACTGGTCGAGAAATTTTTCTGTTTTCCTGAATCTCCGTAGCTTACTTCTGCTTCTAGTTTTAGGCCCAATTCTGCCTCCGCATCTCTTCACCCAGGAGCGTTTTCATGAAGAACCTAGTGATTCTCGGCGCTGGCACCGCAGGCACCATGATGCTGAATAAGATGCACGCCATGCTGGACAGCAGTCAGTGGCAGATTACCATCGTTGATCAGTTCGAAACCCACTACTACCAGCCTGGATTCCTATTCATTCCATTCGGAATATATTCGAGAAAGGACGTTATCAAGCCGAAACGCGACTTTTTCCCTTCAGGGACAAAAGTTGTTGTATCTGAAATCGACAGGGTCGAAGCGGATAACAATCGTGTGCTTCTGAAAAACGATGTCGTACTGCATTACGATCTTTTGATCATCGCAACCGGAGCAAAAATCAATCCGGATGAGACTGAAGGAATGAAGGGCGACCTCTGGTACAAGAGCATTTTTGATTTCTATACGATTGAAGGCGCATGTGCGCTGGCTGAGCATTTCCGCCATTGGGAGGGCGGGAAGCTCGTTCTCAATGTTTGTGAAATGCCCATCAAATGCCCGGTTGCGCCGCTCGAGTTCGTATTTCTCGCTGATTGGTGGTTTACTCAGCAGGGACTTCGAGACAAGGTGGACATTCAGTATGTCACCCCGCTCCCAGGTGCCTTTACCAAGCCGCGTGCATCCGGAATCCTCGGCGACTTTCTTGACAAGAAAAACATTCATCTCACCTCCGAATTCAATATCGCCAGAGTTGAAAACGAGGATAAAAAGATCGTTTCATGGGAAGAAGCAGAGATCCCCTTTGATGTGCTTGTAACCATCCCAACCAACATGGGCGACGAGATGGTGGAGCGCAGTGGTCTCGGCGATGAATTCCGATTTATTCCTACTGACAAACACACGCTGCAATCGGAAGCGCAGGAGAATATTTTCGTCATCGGTGATGCCACCAATCTACCCAGTTCGAAGGCGGGTTCCGTTGCGCATTTTCAGGCCGATATTCTTACTGAGAACATATTGTCGTGGATTGAGGGCCGTCCGCTTCGGGCGAAATTCGACGGACACGCCAACTGCTTTATCGAATCCGGTTTCGGTAAGGGAATCCTCATCGATTTTAACTACGATACCGAACCGCTGCCCGGAAAATTCCCGCTGCCCGGCGTCGGGCCGTTCTCCCTGCTTGAGGAGACAGAAATGAATCACTACGGAAAGATCATGTTCCGTTGGATGTACTGGAATTTCCTTCTGCGCGGCAAAGAACTTCCGATCGAATCGCATATGTCGATGGCCGGGAAGAGGATGTAGCCCATGGATGACGCGACAATGCAAACGCAAATCGATGCGCTCAACGCCAAACTTGACCTCATTCTCGAGGAAATCGAACATCAGCGTCGGCACAGACGCGAGATGGAAGATCTCAAGGAAGATCTCATGCGCGTGGGGCATGACTTATATAAGACTGCCGTCGAGGAACTCGAGGAAATGCATGACGAGGTCAGCACGGGTGATATCGCTTACCTGGCCAAAAAGCTGCTGCGCAATGTCAACAACATTACCCGGGCGTTCGAGCAATTCGAAAATATTCGCGGCTTCGTCGAAGATTTTGCCCCGGTATCGAGGCAGCTATCCCTCGACTTGATGCGTCAGCTGGACATGGCAGACCGGAAAGGTTATTTCGAGTTTGGACGATCGCTCATACGAATGACAGACAATATCGTCACATCGTTTTCGGCTGAGGACGTGCAGCACCTATCGGAAAATGTGGTAACGATTCTCAATACGGTTAAAAATCTCACACAGCCGGATATGCTTCACACGATCAACAATGCGCTGAATGTGTACAAGAATCTCGATATCACTGTCGAAGGCGAAATATCTACAATGAAATTGCTGAGGCAGTTGAATTCACCCGAAGTTCGCCGCGGACTCGCGTTCATGGCCGAGTTCCTCAAGAACATAGCTAACCCTGACAACGGAACTAAACTTCCCACAACCACCGAACACCCTTGAAAGGAGCACATTGATGGAGACACGTGAAATCGCAGGCAAGACGCTCACCCTCGATGCGGACGGAAATCTGGCCAACATCTCTGACTGGAATGAAGAAATTGCGAATGCTCTCGCAGCTGAAGAGGGAATCGAGGTGCTTTCAGACCGACATTGGCTGGTGTTGAATTTCATGCGTAAGGAATTCGGAGAAAAGGGAGACGCCCCGTCTATCCGCAAGCTTACAAAGGAAAGCGGAGTAGACACAAAAGAGTTGTATATATTGTTTCCCAAAGGACCTGCAAAAAAAGCTGCAAGAATTGCAGGCCTGCCGAAACCTAAGGGTTGTATCTGAGAACAGGGCTGCATCAATTAATCAGGAGCACATACTATGGCTGACCCCATTGAAAAAGTATCAATCATTGTTTCCCGCGGCTCTCTTGAAGGCGTGTACCCAGGTCTGATCATGGCTAATGGCGCCCGCATGGAAGGGATCGAAGCGACCCTGTTTTTTACGTTCTTCGGACTCGATGCCATTATCAACAAGCGCATGGACAAGCTGAAGGTGGCGACTGTGGGTAATCCTGCGATGCATATCCCGACTGTGCTCGGGGCTATCCCGGGCATGTCGGCGTTCGCGACTTCTCAGATGAAGAAGGAAATAGAGAAACTTGATATTCCGCCTGTGCGCGAGTTCATTGAGATGATCTCCGATACGGGCGCAGGTCTTTTCGCCTGCAAAGCAACGGTCGACATGTTTCATCTGACGAAATCTGATTTCTGTCCCCAGGTCAACGACATCATCTCGGTAGGACAGTTCTACGAAATGGCAGCAGGCGGACAAATCATCTTCACTTGAGTCACGACAGCTTCGTCAAAAACCGATATTTCAGAATATGGCGCCGCTTCGAAGTTCTTCCGGGCGGCGTTTTGTTTGTTTTATCCCCTGAACATCCTATGTTACTGTCAGGAGATACCCATGAATATGCTTACAAAAAAGAACTCCGCTGCCGTGAATACCTCGGCTTCGGAAAATTCGACGTCGCGTTCGTTTCGTACACGCATCCCCGGCTATTCCATCAGACTGCTTGCCTTGATCGGTATCGCACTTCTGGTTTGGAAAGTAATCGCGGTCAGCGTACTTGAGAGTGAACAGGAAGACGCCCTGCAGGCCTTGCGCGATTCCACCGAGCTGCGCATTACCCAGAGAACATTGTTACTAGGACAGGCTGCGGGAGTGAGTGTCGGCCAATCCATCGGAGTCGCGTTGAGAGCTGGAGACATTGAAAGCGCACGCCGCCTGTGCGATGTCCTCGTGCAGGGTAGTTCAGTCAGCGATTATATCATCACGAATGAAAAGGGGATGATTCTTGCGGCCCTGCACCCCGAGATGGTGGGGGAACCGCTCGAGACGAATTTACAGCGGGTGGCTTCCAGCCTCGACAAGCCGCTGGTCGATACAATCGAGACCGGACTGACACGCGTAATCGTGCCCATGCGCGACGATAGAGGAAAACTCGGCACCGCGATACTGACATTTCGACTTCCCTGACGCGCTCGATTCATACCGATCAAAGCTTGGCGGATTCTTCCTGTCATCGTGATGTTCGCCAACGTCTGTGAGCTGGTATATCAGGTAATTGCTGGGGACGCACTCATAAATATTGGGTGCTCGATCGTCCACTCTATTAAATCTCTGAATTGGAGGATAAATGTTCAAACAAATGATTCACGGTGCCATCGAGTACAATTATGCTGTTGCTGAAAATCTGATGACTAAGGTTGACCCATCGACACTTGAATGGAAGCCTGCAACAGGGACAAATTGGTTGACCACAGGACAGCTGATGATGCATATTACCAACGCCTGCGGAGCCAGCATTAAGGGTTTTGTTACAGGCGACTGGGGATTGCCGGAAGGTATGGATCTCAGCGAAATGTCAGCAGAGGATATGCTTCCAACTGCTGAAAAACTGCCCACCATCACGAGCGTGGAGCAGGCCAGGCAGCTGCTGGCCGAAGACAAGGCCCTCGCGCTCGAGCTTCTTGACTCCGTGAGCGAAGAAGCTCTTGCGACACAAATAGCCACAGCGCCGTGGGATACAATGGAGTTACCGCTTGGGCAGCGGATGCTGCAGATGGTCGATCATCTCAAGCAGCATAAAGGACAGTTGTTCTACTATCTGAAACTGCAGGGTCAGCCTGTGCACACGGGTGATCTCTGGGGAGTGTAGTCCGGCTCCATCCTGAATGTATGAAGCAATGTAAAATCAAACGGTCCCGATTTTGTCGGGACCGTTCCTGTAATTGAATGTCTTAGAATATTACTGTTGCGCGGTGGACGGCTTCCCAGGAACATCCGGGAGAGGGATTGAATGTTTTGTATGCGCAGTGGCGGTGGAATCAACTGTCCGCCACCAGGGAGACGCTGGAGCATCATTACCAACGATAAAGGACTCACCTATCATAGGTGTTGCCATCCGTACGCCGCGTTTCTCAGCCGCAGCCGAGGCGCGTTCTACTGGGTCCGTCCACGTATGCACCGCGAGCTGAAAAGCGCCCCAGTGTATGGGCATCATGATCTTTCCACGCAAATCGATATTCGCCTGAACGCTCTCCTCAGGCATGGAGTGAATGGAGGCCCATTTTTCATTGTACTGTCCGCATTCCAGCATCGTGAAATCGAATGGTCCCAGTCGCTCACCGATCTCCTTGAAGTGCGGACCATAGCCGCTATCGCCGCTGAAGAATATATTCTGATGTTTTCCACGGATCGTCCACGATGCCCAGAGCGTCCGGTTTCTGTCCTTAGGGCCGCGTCCGGAAAAATGCTGAGCGGGAGTCGCGGTCAGTCTGATGCCGTCAAATTCTACCGAATCCCACCAATCCAGTTCAGTAATGCGTTCCGATGAAACGCCCCATCGGCGGAGATGCGATCCGACACCCAGCGGAACGTAGAAGTGGCTCACATGCTTTTTGAGTTTGAGAATGCTGCGGTAATCGAGGTGGTCATAGTGATCGTGTGAAATCAGCACTGCGTCGATATTAGTGAAGCGGCTCATGTCTATGGGTTCCTTCAGGCCGAATCTTTTCCCGAATACCGGGAGCGGGGAGGCGGCTGGCCCAAGCATCGGATCGATCAGAATGCGCTTGCCGTCCATTTCCAGAAACACCGCCGAATGGCCGAACCATGTGACACGCGCCAGGCTGTCGGGAGGATCGGCGTCGACGCCGGAGGGTGCAGTGCCGACAGGAAGAGGAGTCGAAGGTCTTGTATTTTTTGCTGTGATGAATTCTTTAAGGGTTTGAAACATGGTACTGCCTTTGATCTCAACTGTGACACCGCCGCGATTCACGAATTCTCCGTTCTTGAACTGTGGAGAATCAATGAATTTCTGTTGCGCAGCTTCATCGGGAGGGGCGCCGAATTGCGGCGCGGTGGCGACGAAAATTACGCCAGCGATAACAACCAGGAGAGCAAGCGAAAAGAGAGGAAGAATGAATTGCATTTTCTATCGTATTGTCTGTGTAAACGTGAAGATGTCTGTTGACGATGATCCTGAATTGTTGTAACAGTCAGAATTTGATATGAGTTCATGTGACTTCGTCTGTTTCATAAGTCTTCTATCTTCGGGTTATTGGCAGAATGAAAGTGCACTGGCTAAAACGGGTTGCCGTTCATGAAAAAAAGAAAATCCGCATTTTATTCTTCAGGAAATGAAACATTCGTAAGTCGATGCCGTAGGATGATGGGTCAAACAATTGAAAACAAGACTGAATCCAGATAAGCCGGCTGTGTGCTGCGCTGCGAAAGGCCGACCGGACAACGGAGAGGCGAACGCATCGTCCTGCAGTTGACGCAAGCTGATTCCTTCAAGGAGGTTCAAGATGACTGACATGAGATTCAAAACCGGCATCCAGATACTCGTCGCTGTCCTGTTCCTGTCGGCATTTGCTAAAGCTGGCAACCGTGTGGACAACAGCTCTATCCTTGATGTCACAACGAACCCAAACGATGCTTTCTATCTGGTAGAATACGGATGCGACCTCGCATATTTTCGTTCGACCATCTACGCCATGGGCGGCACCGTCGACGAAGAATGGGATGGAATTCACGTTGCCCGTATCAGCAAGCTTGATCAGGCTAGCGTGGCGTTGCTTTCTCACAAAACATTTGTGACGAGAGTTGCAAAAGACATATCGGTGCACTGGGTCAACGCGCTTTCATCAGATTTGAACATTCGCGTACAGGCCGCTGCTGACAACACCGCAGTTGCCCGGCCGTCCGATGCGGAGTTCTACGACATTCAATGGGGACTTCAGGAAATCGGCATGTCGAATGCGTGGAGAATTTCCCGCGGTGATCGCGCCGTACGCGTCGGCATTCTCGACACTGGTATCAGTCCTGACCATGTGGACCTGAAAGGAAAATATGATTTGGACGCCAGCGTCAATTTCAGCGCCTCCAATCCTACCGACCCAAAGGATTACATAGACAGACACTATCATGGCACGCACGTTTCTGCACTCATCGCTTCGAACAATCTCGGAGTTGCCGGTGTGGCACCGGACGTTACGCTGGTTGGCGTGAAAGTTCTGGATGATGAAGGCAACGCGACCTTCACCAGTCTCATCTCAGGAATCATGTATGCAGTAGATTACGCGAAGGTTGACATCATCAATCTCAGCCTGGGCGGCATTGGTGAGCTGGCGGTTTACAAGGACCTCGCAGAAGTTCTTCACCGTGCTATCGATTATGCCGAGAGTCATGGGGTCGTCGTCGTAGCAGCCGCAGGAAATGACAACATGGATTTACATGCGGACATGCTGCACAATTTCGTGACCACTGATGAAGCAGGAACCATTCTTGTGAGTGCAACCTCGCCCGCTTCAGGACAAGGCATCGAATCGCGCGCCTGCTATTCGAATTATGGCGACGGACTCATTACGCTCGCAGCTCCCGGCGGCGGCATCGATTGCAGCGAACATTCTTTCGCAAGCATGAGCGACATGGTGATTTCCGCAATGGCTCCCGCAGTTGCCCGCAGACTTGGACTGAAGAATCCGGAAGGGTGGTACATGTTCTCCACCGGCACGAGCATGGCAGCTCCTATCGTCACTGGCGTCGCTGCGCTGCTGAAAAGTACTCATCCGGAGATGACTCCCGCGGAAATCGTCACCCGCCTCAAGGAATCTGCCGACGACCTCGGCACTCCCGGACCCGACGCTGACTTCGGCTATGGCCGTGTGAATGCTGAATTGGCGCTCCGCTGAAATTCCGACACTCCGCAAACGTCGCTAACTGATGCGTGCGACTGAAGCGAACCATTACGTAAGAAGTTTAAAAAAGAGTAGCGCGTGCTTCCGGATCCAATCGCCTCGTGGCCGGATCCAGCACGCGCTTCACTCTATTTTACGGGTTGGATGCAGGACGCGGTATAGGGCTCTCCAGGGAGTAGGGGGCTTCCGAGGGCTATAGGACGCGGGTGAAAAATGTAAACACTAGCAAAAAGCGGTTAATATATGCATAGTCCGGTTCAAAATTGCATGTATGACATGGAAATTCCTCTGAAAATTGAATTGCTGGCCGAACGGGTTGTCAGCGGTTATTAATATCAATTAACCAGTCCCAGCGGTTAAAATTTGCAATTCGCGGTTATATATTGCATGTTTGAAGCATGGAAAATAGAAAAATTCGAGCAGCGTACGGCCGGAAAGCACCGAGAGAGGGATACCTGGCAGGCTACAGCTGGCTTATGAAGACCTACGCTCTACCCGTGCCGATCCCTCGCAGATTGGCGTTGATCGACGGTCGCCGTGGACGCCGCATCGATGGTGAATGGCTGTTGTTCGACGATAGCTATCGTCCTTCAGATGACGGGTACGATCATCTTGTTTTTGCCCTGAAGTACGAGGGCATCAACCTTCACATTCTCAAAGCGCTCTTTACGCAGTTGGGAGGGGAGCGTGTGACTGAGATGCTGCGCAGGGAGCCGGCGGGACAGTATGCCCGACGGTTGTGGTTCCTTTACGAATGGCTTCTTGAAGAACCGCTTGACCTGCCGGAGCTGACTACCCGCGATTACCACGATCTCGTAAATCCATCGCTGCAGTATCCCGGTCCTTCTCATAATTCACCTCGACACGGCATACGCAACAATCTTACTGGGACGGTGGACTTCTGTCCGCTCATACATTGCACAGACGCGCTCGAACGCTGCATTGCGATGAATCTCCATGCGAAGGCGCAGGAACTGACGAATAAAATTCCGCGGGATATTCTACTGCGGGCATCGGCTTATCTGCTGTTGGCCGATTCGCGCGCATCCTTCGCCATCGAAGGTGAGAAACCACCGCTGAACAGGGCTCAGAATTGGGCGAGGGTCATCGGACAGGCGGGCCGCACCCCGCTGTCGCGCGCAGAGTTCGAGCGGCTGCAGCAAGTGATTATTCCACGACCGGGTCCGTTGCTGGAGTTAGAATATCGGACAGAAGAAGGGTTTATCGGAGACCGGGATACGCAGACTCATGCCCCGCTCCCTGTGCACATCTCCGCCAAAGCTGCGGATGTTGATCGGCTCATGGCGGGTCTCATTGAAACCGCGGAAATTTTGGGCGAGTCCGATCTTGACCCTGTGCTTACAGCGGCGAGTATCGCCTTCGGCTTCGTGTTCATTCACCCCTTCGTTGATGGCAATGGCCGCATCCATCGATATCTCTTCCACCACATGCTAGCTAAAAAGGAATTTACAGAAGCGGGGCCCGTGTTCCCCATCTCTTCGGTCATCCTTGAGCGCATCAGCGAATACCGAAATGTGCTGGAGGAGTATTCGCGGCCCCGATTGGATCTGATCCAGTGGTCGCCGGACGAGAAGTACAATGTCGCCATCGAAAATGACACGGGCGACCTGTACCGTTATTTCGATGCCACCGCGCAGGCTGAGTTTCTTTACGATTGCGTCCGCGAGACAGTGGAAACGACACTGCCCGAAGGCATCAAAACGCTGCGCTGCCATGACGAAATGAAGTCCTGGCTCGAAGAGCATTTCGAGTTCTCCGATGCAACAGATACGCTACTCATAAGTTTCCTCGGCCAGGGCGAGGGAAGCTTCTCCGCCCGCGCCCGCAGCAAGGAATTCAGCCTCATACCTGCCGGGGACCTCGACCGCATCGAGGAAACGTATCGGGAGATTTTCTTCGATCAACACCGCTGATAATTGCGACGTGGCTGCGGACCGGAGACGGCCTTTCAATATTCGCTGCTCCCATGCACATATCCGCTTGGTTTTTTCCGGAGGTTCTCTATCTTATTTCATAACGCGAATAAGAATTCAATTGTCCGGTTTTTGTTCTGCATCCTTACAATCCCCGGAGGTTTATATGCGACGTCTGCTTTCGTCCCTGCTGCTCTCTCTGATCATGTTTCCTGGATTGGTGTTTTCGCAGTGGGAGTCCGCTCACGGACCCGAAGGAGGAACTGTCAACGTCTTGTTTGAGGACGGAGGCAATCTGTACTCAGGCACCGCTTCCGGCATATTCCGTTCGACGGATGCTGGCGCGACATGGAAATCGGTGCTCGGCGGCATCGGACCGAGCGGCGTCTACAGCTTCATTTCGCACGGCGGTGCTCTCTTCGCCGGGAACGCGAGTCCCCATGTCATGCGGAGCACAGATGGGGGACTCACATGGACGGAAACGTCCTCAGAAAACGGGTCGCAGGTTTTTAACTTCATCAGCAAAGGCAGTGCGCTGTATGCAGGCAGTTTGTGGAGCGGTATCTGGCGCACCACTGATCTCGGACAGACGTGGGAAGAGCGAAACACGGGGCTGCCGCTTAATCGCAGCATGACGTTCTTCCGCACGGGTAGCGCGTTTGTCGTTGGCATGCCTGGCGGCGGACTTTATCGCAGCACGGATGACGGGGGAAACTGGACGGACATCTCAGCCGCCATTCCCGACGGCGAAGTACGCGCCGCCTGTGAACACGCCGGGGCAGTCTACGTGTACATTGTCGGCTTCGGGATTTACAAATCCACCAATCAGGGCATTACCTGGAATCCGACCGCAGCATCGGGAGTTTACAGCGGACTCTATTCGGACGGGACTCGGCTGTATGCCATCGCCAGCGACAGACTGTGGTTCACAGACGATGGCGGAGCCTCATGGACTGACAGGGCACTGATGCCAAACTCGCAGTCAGGATTATGTCTGATCAAGTCCGGCGGACGCCTTCTCATCGGTCACGACGCAACTGGAGTGACTGCAAGTACGGATGAAGGCCTGACGTGGGCGGCCAGTTCCCGGGGACTTTCAGCAAGCAGGGTCACAGCGGTTCTAAAAAGCGGGCAGAATTTGTTCGCGGGTTCGGCAAGCGACGGACTACA
Source organism: Bacteroidota bacterium (assembly GCA_049663345.1). Lineage (GTDB taxonomy): Bacteria > Bacteroidota > Ignavibacteria > SZUA-365 > SZUA-365 > SZUA-365. The sequence continues at coordinate 8,988 of JBATDG010000062.1, read as the reverse complement.
CCGGAGCACTGATGGCGGGACGCAGTGGACCAAGCTTCAGGTAGCTCAATATTTTTATAATGCACAGGCGCTTGCCGAGAAATCGAACGTGATCTTCTGTGGAAGCAATGTGGGGGTGGTGTACAGTACAGATGCAGGTGACAACTGGCAGATCGCCAGCGGCAGCGGTGGTTACTCGATCACAGCTCTCGCCGCCACTTCCTCGGTCATGTACGCAGCGACCAGCCAGGGTCAGGTGCTTGCGTCGACGGACAATGGCGTCACATGGACTCTGCGCGGAGATCTTGGGACTGGCGACGACATCAACGCAATTGTCGACAACGGAAGCGTCGTCATGGCATCGACGTCCGGAGACGGGATGTTCGTCTCGACGGACGGCGGCGCTACCTGGACGGTCCGCAACAATGGCATTGGGGGTTTCCCAAGCAGCCAGGACCTCCTCTTGATCAATGGGGTCTGGTATTTCGCCAGCACAGAAGGGCTTTATCTTTCCGGGGACAACGGCCTGAACTGGATTCTCAAGGAAAACACCTTGCGAGGAGCCAGTTCAACGGCGATGGTCGCTGTCGACGGAGGAATACTCGTCGGAGACTACGGTGATGCCGTGTTCTTTTATGACATTAAAGACACATTGTGGACAAGAATATCCGAAGGCTACGGGGGGACGGTCGTCAACGATCTGGCGGAAAACAATGGGACTGTCATTCTCGGCTCCTACGCAAACGGTGTGTGGACGCGCGAGGTGAATGAACTGACTCCAGCACCGGGCATCACCATCAATCCGCCTGCCCTGGACTTCGGGGAAATTGCAGCCGGAACGACGTTGAAGAAGACGGCGAGCGTGGAAAACAACAGCGATGGAACGGTGCGTCTGCGGACATACGCGGTCACTGGTCCCGACGCCGCTTCATTCTCACTCATAATGCCGCAAGCGAATATCCTCCACGTCGGAGAGTTCGCTAACTTCGATATCACATTCGCGCCAACTGCGGGACGCACATACAGCGCGGAACTCGTCATCACCTCGAATGACGTTTCGACTCCCGAACATCGTATTGCACTCTCCGGCAAAGGACAGAAAGCTCCGGAGATCGCCGTCGACAGACCGAAAATCACCTTCCCGGGTACTGAGGTGGGCAGCATGCGCGCCGAACTTTTGACGATCGAAAACCGTGGGGGCGAGGACCTGGAAATCAGTGAAACCTCGCTCACCGGCAGCGGCAGCGCAGTCTATTTTGTCCGCGATGGCGGCAGCATGATCATCGCCGCGGGTACATCGAAGGAAGTCTCCGTTGAGTTTACACCAGCCGCCGCAATTCCATACAGCGCGACGCTGACGATCAGGAGTAATGATCCCGGCGTGCCTGCGTATCCCGTCACTCTCACAGGGCTGGGCACGAGCAGAGCCGAACCGAACATCGAGCTGGACCGTGCAGCGATCAGCTTCGGATCGGCCAATGTCGGCTCCAGCATTTCAGAGAATCTGACGATACGCAACATCGGCACAACAGCGTTGTCGATTACGGGCTATAGATTTCAGGAAATCGGCGCCGGAGAATTTGCCCTGCAAAGCGGCAGTCCCGGCACGATACAGCCATCGCAGCAGATGATGATCAGCCTTGCATTCGCTCCCACAAAGGCTGGAGTGCACACTGCGACCTTCATCATTACCAGCGACGATCCCGACACACCAAACGCGTTTGTCTCCCTGACCGGTAACGCGGTGGTCAGCTCGGTGAGCGATATCGATGCTGCGCCACGGACACTGCTGCTGCAGAATCATCCAAACCCCGCGGCGGGCACCACGGTCATTCCTTTCCAGCTTCAGCAGAGCAGCCACGTTCGGCTGGAGCTGTTTGACTTGCTCGGCCGTCCGCTGCAGCTGCTGCGCGACGAAGTGCTGCCGGAAGGGAGTCATTCCCTGCGGCTGAACACAACCGCGCTTCCGGCAGGCGTGTACATCTACAAGCTCAGTACGGATCGCGAAGTGCTCACTAGAAGGTTCGTTGTGACATCGCCCTGACCCCAGCGCAGCCGTGTCGAATAGACACATTCGAAGAGATGCAGAAAAAGCGAAACCCCGGCGTCAGGTCGGGGTTTCGCTTTTTCTCATTTGAGAGACCGCAGGACCGGGGCAATTCCTTTCGAAAACGAAGCAAGTACCAACATATTGCCGCGCCCGAGGATTTCGATCGAGTTCACTGCAGATATTTGCGATCTGTGGGCCCTCCTGTTATATTCTGCCTATTGAGCTGAATATATCCGTTTATATGATGCTCCGTTTCGGAGCAGGAGGTATTATATGAATCGACTGTTGGTTCAAGGGGCTTCACGATTTGTCGGAACCGCGACGAGAAGTACGATAATATTTTCCCTGCTTCTTCTTGCGGCCGTTCATTGCAGCGCGCAGCTTCCACCCGTCGCGATTGGTACGATTGATGCGAGCGGGAACGTCGCAGTGACCATCGATAAGGGTGATGTCTTTGACGCCATCGTTATTGCAAAGCAGGTCCAGCCCGAGGAGTATCCACTCTGGATTGTCCTCTCCGCAAGTAATGGCACGACGCCGTATCTCATTTGCGAAGTAAATGACTTCGTCATTGGATTCGAATGCTATCGGGACGGGAATACCGTATTCATCAAGCAGGATGGGATTACGCACATAGGCACTTCGGAGAAATGCTATAACTGCGTATTTTCATGGACCGACAGCGGCGAAATCAACGGTTGCAGCTGCGATGACAAGGGGTACGAGGGCCCCGAGAGGACCTGTAATCATTCGATCAGATCGCCGCAGGAGGATGTCATCACGACGATTCTTCTGAAGCGGCAGTTCAAAAATAAATGAGTCACGCCTGCGACGATACTCAGGATAAGTGCTCCCAATGTGACCCTCACTGCATATTCACTGATTTATAAACGGTTTGACGTAATGATCGCTTTCGGTAATAACCTCGATCATATAGGCCCCCGATGGCAACGATCCTGTATTCAACGTTACGACAGGCAATTCGTGCTCGTTTTCTATCCGTTTCGTGTAGATTTTCTGACCCAACAAGTTGGCAATGCTGATCGTTAGCGGCGCATGCACATCCTCGCCGAGCCGCACCGAAAACAGGCCAGCTGTCTTATTAACGGGATTAGGATATACGTAAATATAAGGTTCATCGGGAACAGCCGGCATTTCGGTATCCGTGCGAAGTTCCGGCGATCCACCAATAATCCAAAAACGGGATCTCCATGTGGTGGCTTCACCCAAACCTGTCGGCTGCCCTAAGATGGCAAAATCATGATAACCATCACCGTTCACGTCGCCGACCGGGAAGGCTCCCTCTTCCAAACCTGTTTCATCGGGCAAGATTCCAATTGTTCCGATCGGCTGTTTCCAATCCTCAAAGGGACCGGCTGGATAGACCATGTATACAAGACCTCTTTCGAATAGTATGGTCGACCATCCCAGAATGAAATCATCTCTCCCATCCCCGTTCATGTCACCAACCGGATATACCCGCTTTGGCGCATTAATCGGGTCCGGTTGGGGAATCGGGATCGAATCGGATTCCAACATCGAGGTGAAATCTTCCGAGCCCATGAACAAATGGTATCCGCTAAATCGGATAGTTTCTCCTGTAATTATATCGCAATATCCATCCCCATTGACATCCGCGAGACCTGCCAGGTAGTTTGTGGGATAAACTGTTTTCCCTTTTTCAAGCACAAAATCGGGTTCCCAGTAGCTTCCTTCCGATTTACTGATATAAACAAGGAATTTTTCCTTCGCATCGATTGAATAATAAACAATGAGATCATCACGAGAGTCGCCGTTTAGATCACCATAGTAGATAGACGTCCCATACCTTCGATTGACTCCATCGCTGACAGGTTCCTGAATGCAAACGTCAACGGTGGTGTCAAATCCTGGTCCCCCAAGGATCACAGCAAATTCCCAATCTTTCTGATCTCGCCAGTCGCGACGTCGGAACATCAGGTCCTTGCTTCCGTCACCGTTGATGTCCAAGGTCATCAGGCCGGTGTAAATACTTGTCGTCAGGTTGATTCCGAAATCGTCAAACTGCCGTGTGCCCCGAAGCTCCACATCCGGTTCCGGACCGAAATACGGGTATGTCGTTGAACCGAAGTATACACGGATCTTTCCGTACCGCATCGGATCCGGCTCGCCATAATGGGCAGGGTTCGATGCTGCTGTCGCCAAATCGATGACACCGTCTCCATTGAAGTCGGCAGCCACGGCCCCGTTTGTTCCACCCAGGACAAAGCCATCGACTTGGTCATCCATCGGATTCCCACCATAGAAAATGAAAACGGTGTCCACCACGGAGGTGAAACCGATGTCATCGTACCCATCACCGTTGATGTCGCCCAACGCTATCGCGGAAGTTGGAAAACCTGGATGATCTTGCAACCATACCTTTGCCAGCACCTCAAGCTGAATTGTTGGCAAATCCCGCATCGCGGTGTCGAACGTTGCCGGGGCCTGACAGAAGAGCTGTGCATGTGTTAGAAGTAGGAGGAAACCGATGCTCCAACAACCGCAGGTCTTCAGATTGCGACTGTTTCCATGATTGCGATTCATAAGCAACAGAAGAGTGTTTTGATGTATTTCACGAAAGGTCACATAGCAGATGTGTAGAATACTCATGTACGACACCGTTCAGGCTACTTTTCAATCGTTCAGAGAATGTACAAATCAGACCCGTTAGTGCCAAATTAGGACAATTCGTCTAACCGGGCGCTCAGCTTTTCCCTTGTCTGCTACTCGCTGAACACGTATCCTGTTTACCACATCAAGCATCGTCTCCAGGCTGCAGGTGGGCGTAAATTTCTGTCGTCTCGGTGTTTGTGGGGGCACAACAGGCGCCCGATCTGATACAGCGCGACGCCGTCCTGGATGAGCCATGAGACGAAAAAGTAGAAAAAGCTGGGATGAAACTTGATACATGACGTTATATGTAATATATTGGAATTGAAAGATGATTCGTTCCTACAAGTGTAACGAAACCAAGAAAATCTCTGAAGGAAAGGTCTCGACGAAATTGCCGCTACAGATGCAAAGGGTGGCGCGACGAAAGCTTAGAATGCTGCAAGACGCGACAATCCTGAATGATGTTCGAATCCCACCCGCCAATCGCCTTGAAAAGCTGTCTGGAGACCGAGAAGGACAGCACAGCATTCGAATCAGCGACCAATACCGTATTTGTTTCATCTGGAATGATGGTGACGCCGACGACGTCGAGATAATTGATTACCACTAGTTCATAGGTGCTGAGATGTCCAAAATAGATTATGACTCCCTTAATGTCTCGGCTCCAATCCATCCCGGAGAAATTCTGTTCGAGGAATTTATGAAGCCGCTCCACGTCTCTCAGAATGCATTAGCACGGGATATCAGTGTCTCTCCGCGCCGGGTAAATGAAATTGTCAATGCCAAACGCGCAATCACCCCTGATACAGCTCTCAGGCTTTCGATGTTTTTCGGTACATCAGAGATGTTCTGGATGAACCTCCAGGCTTCGTATGAGATGGATTTACTTACAGAAGCGGAGAGAGTGGAAATCTCGGGCCAGGTTAAGCCTAGAGCAAGAGTCAGCGATTTTGCTGTTGCTTCAGGAGCGGCGTAAACGACTTTTCAGACTCGATGCTGCCAGCTCAACAGTCCAGCAATTCTCTCCCCTTGATAATTACAAGCCCCTCTGCAGTGCAAGAGGGGCATTCTTGACTGCTGCGAAAATTGCTACATAAATTGCTACGTAACTTGTGTCGAAAATGGCTTTTTCAGGCTGTTCAGGCGAGTGACGGTACACAACGGGAATTGGCTCATATCCCCATTCCCCCCAATAAAAACGGCCCTCAAATGAGGACCGTGTCTGTCGGGGTGGCCGGATTTGAACCGACGACCTCCTGCTCCCAAAGCAGGCGCGATACCGGGCTACGCTACACCCCGAGTCTTACAATATAGCCGGATTTTAGCACTTGGGCAAGACATGCTATCGCAACATGCGTGAGCGGGACCCGGACCACCAGCCCGCGTGCATGGAAGGTCTCGAATGGGATGACGCCGAAGGAGCAGGAAGAGGTGGAGATTCGTTGCCGTGAGATGCAGGGGATAGTCAGGCAAGCAAATCACTGATCGCACGGACTGCGCGTTTGGCTCCGCCCGCATTCGCAAAAGCATCCGAAATTCTTTTCGCTCCGGCTCTCCGCTGCATTGCTTCCGTCATGGCCTGCTTTAGCCGCTGCTCATTGAGTTTGCTTTTTGGGAGCATGGTCCCGGAGCCGCTGACTTCCACGCGGCGCGCTGTTTCGCTTTGGTCCCGGCCGCAGGGAATCACGCAGACGGGAACGCCGGCCGCCAACGCGCGCTGGGTAGAACCCATGCCGCCATGTGTGACAACGAGATCGAATTTATCGATGATCTGCGCATGCGAGAGAAATCTTGTGATGCGTACGCGATCATGCGGTGCTTTGAACTGCTCAGGATCCAGCGCGGCAGTTGTCACAATAAGACTTGCATCTTCTTCTGCCATGCAGCGCAGCGCCGTTTCAATAATGGCGCCGTCATCCTGCTTTTCGGTTGAAACACTGATCAGTATCCTGGGCGAAGGAAGTGCATCGATCCACGCTGCCTCTTCGGCAGGGGGAGACCACAATCCGGGTCCGATCGGCAGGATATTAGCGGGCCAGTTCTTTCTGGGATAATCAAATGGTTCAGCCGTTCTGTAAAGCACGATATCCGGACGGTCGAAGATGTCTTCGAATTTATCGACAACCGCGACGCCCATAGTTGTTCGGATCCTGTTCAATTCCTTAACCTGGGATCGCACAGCGCGATTAATGATGCTGTCCACAACGCGATCACGAAGCCGGTGCAATGCATTGCGGGGCGGTGCGAATCCCGGTCCAAACGCCGGCGTATCCGCAGAGGAAATCGGCAGGCAGTAGGGCATGAACATCATCCAGGGCTTTCCCTGCGCTTCCGCAAATGCTGCGGCACCCCAGGTGTTTACGTCAACGATGAGCAGGTCCGGGTGAATGCGATGATAGCTTTCCTGAAGATCTTCGATCTCATGCGGAGTCCGGGAAAGCCAGGTTGTGAATGCCGACCTGAACTGCGACACGGGATTGTTTTCCTCGTAATCATGAAGGGGAGCAGCTTCGATTTCAGGAGAGATGGCAAGGTGCTTGAGGCCCGCATCCGTCACCCGTTCTTTCTCTCCGGCCAGTGTCTGGACAATGACATCGTATCTTTGCTGGCGCAGTTCCAGCGCCACATCCATCATCGGATAGAGATGCCCGCGTGCGGGTGATGTATATATGAGAATGGTTTTCATTCAGCCTCCAGTGTGTTCTTTACAATTTTTGCCATCACTTCTATGACAGCATTCCGACTTCGACCCAGATCGAGTCGAAGCAGTTTCCAGGCATAGATATCGGTAGCCACTACAAGGGCATCGATGCGCGCCTGATTCGGTCGGTGCTATGACCCAGGCGTGGATTTGATGTCCGCAGCATGCAGCAGGCGGGGGGAATGCGATGCATATCGATTACTGTACGCCGTTCAGGGCCAGCGAATTCTTTGAGTCCGCGGACGACTTATCAAAGAAACGCACGATGCGCGGGGGCTGGGCCTGCAGCGGCCATACGAGGCGCGCCAGCGTTGAAGGGATCGGACGATAATAAATGTCCAGAGTGCCTGTGTTGCGTACATCGCCGCTTGCGGTGACAGAGCCGTTCACGATGACGTGGCCGCTCCCGAAGAAGTTGCCACTGCAGATGATCGAGGCACTTATCTTCGCATTTTCTGCGTATACGTTGCCTGCTACGATGATGCAGATATTCTCACCCGCCGCATTGAGAAGGCTGTTAGCTTTGTTTCCGTAGAGTCGAAGATCTCCGGTGACGAGAATAATACCAGAACCTCTTATTCCATCACGCATATCGAGATGTCCGTTGATCAGCCAGATTCCGGGCGCGTGCGAGGTGCCGATATCGAGATCGCCAACGAGGGTGGTGGTTGAGGCATAGGTGCGCGTGGCAATGCGTTCCCAGGTCTTCAGGTCTATCGTAGGGGCGGCAATCATCGGATGGCGATAGATGCTGCTTCCGCCATTGGCGTAATTGGGTGTGAATGCGCTTTGGGCTTCTCTGTGCTCTTCATCGAGCACTCCGGAGTAGGTACCAAAACCCTGTACCAGGCTTCTGCTGCCGACTGCGATGCCGCGGTTGCTGTGAACGTTGGCGTTGAGCAGACGGTTGCTCTCGTCGCGGACGAGCAGCTGGTTGTCGATATAGGTGTCTCCGCCGGAGAAGAGAGCATATCGGAGCGCCTGCGGTAGCTCGGGTTCGGTCGGACATTCGATAATCGCCTGCACAACCGCGCTCGCGTCTTCAATGAATCCATTGGCGGTGACATAGCGAGCGTTCTGCAGCTGCTCGCCGGGAATGTCGAGTCCGTCTGCGTTGGTGGATGCCGCTTCAATGCGTACTCCGGGAATTTCTGTTTTTGACGCCACTCCGTCAGCTCCCCAAGTGGGATCCTCCCGGAGTTTGAGCAGCGCGTAGTCGACACCGCTCAATGCCAGATCATGTGCCTGGATGCTGGCGCTGTGTACGGTGCGGCCGGAGGCATCCGACTCATCGCCTGAAAAGTGCTGTATTGCGGCAATGAGCGTTGTCGCCGCCACTGCCATCAGTAGATACGTGTAGATCTTTTCCATTGCATGTTCCTTTATAATGAAGCACAAGTTGTTCCAATGTCTTTCACATGCTCCGCAGAGCTGTGTGGCATCCGCAGAGCTGTGTGGCATCCGCAGAGCTGTGTGGCATCCGCAGAGCTGCGTGGCATCCGCAGAGCTGCGTGGCATCCGCAGAGCTGCGAGGCATCCGCAGAGCTGCGAGGCATCCGCAGAGCTGCGTGGCATCCGCAGAGCTGCGAGGCATCCGCAGAGCTGCTAGAGATCCGCAGAGATG
>JBATDG010000061.1:0-72644 GCA_049663345.1 Bacteroidota bacterium | reverse complement strand
CAGGTCGAAGACTCGCCGTGGAGAGCGCACCCACGCGCCGACAGGTCGAAGACTCGCCGTGGAGAGCGCACCCCCACGCCGTAGTTCCGCACAGCGGAACGAAGGCGGACGCTTGCTCCCGCGCGGGATAATTCTGTATCTTCATTCGATCAGACATTCTCTCAGAAAAGGAAGACACACATGGATCTGCACGCGATTCAATCCGCACTACGCGAAGCCGGTATGGACGGCTGGCTCTTTTATGATTTCCACAACCGCGACGCGATTGCCGCGCGCATTCTGAATATGGATACCAGCCGCTTCGCCTCGCGCCGCTGGTTTTATTTCATTCCCGCCGAAGGCGAACCGCAGAAGCTGGTCCACCGCATCGAGCCCTGGCGCTGCGACCATCTGCCGGGTGTGAAGCATGTGTACCTGCCGTGGAAGGAACAGCAGGATATGCTGCGCTCGATGCTGGGTTCGGCAAAGAAAGTCGCGATGCAGTATTCTCCGAACAATAACATTCCCTACGTCTCCATCGTTGATGCGGGCACGGTCGAACTCATCCGCAGCTTCGGCGTGGAGGTGGTCTCGAGCGGTGATCTGGTCGGACTCTTCGAAGCTCATCTCTCCATGGAAGATTGGGCGAGCCATCAGGAAGCCGGTCGCATCATGCAGATGGTCAAGAACGAAACCTTCAAGGAAGTCGCCCGCCGCATCAAAGCTGGCGGAGCGCCCCGCGAGGTGGAGATTCAGAAATTCATGCATGACCTCATGCGCGCGAATGGGATGATGTGGGAAGATGGTCCCATCGTTGCGATCAATGAACATGCGGCCGATCCGCATTTCGAGCCGACGGAAGAAAACAGCGTCGCGATGAAAGAAGGCGATCTGCTGCTGCTCGACCTCTGGGCCAAGCGCGATGTGCCGGGCGGCATCTATTACGACATTACGTGGATGGGCTTTATCGGCACCGAAGTTCCTGCCCGCATCACCGAGGTATTCAACGTCGCCCGCGACGCGCGGGATACCGGGCTGAAGATGGTGCGCGACCGCTTCGCCGCGAGTGCCCCCGTAGCTGGCTGGGAAGTTGATGACGCTGTCCGCAAGGTCATCGCCGACGCAGGCTACGGCGAATATTTCGTGCATCGCACGGGACACAACATCGGACTCGAAGTCCACGGCAACGGCGGACATATCGACAACCTCGAAACCATGGATGATCGCGCCATTCTCCCCGGCACCTGCTTCTCAATCGAACCGGGCATCTACATGGAACATGAGAAAATCGGCTTCCGAACGGAGATCGATGTTTTCATCACGGATGAAGGCGCGGTCGAAGTCGTCGGTGCGATTCAGACGGACGTGATTCCCATTCTCACACTCGCATAAAAAATCGCAGTAATCGGGAGGCGTCGCGTGCGTCTCCCGATAGTTTTTCCCGATTCCCTCCCCGGAAATATTACCCGGGTAAAAATCCCCGCAGCTCTCCACTCTCAAAACAACGGATGCGTATGTACACCTACATCGTGATCATTATTATTTATCTCGCGGCACTGACCGTGTACAATTTCATGCAAGCGCGCAAGGTGAAGACACAAGACGACATGATGGTCGCCGGCCGCAGTCTCGGCGTCACCAAAATGGTATTCACTCTCGTGTGCACATGGATCGGATCCGGCACCTTTATCGCGGGGGCGGAATACGCGTACCGCGCAGGCTGGAGTTCGATGTGGATGCCCGCGGGCGCCTGGGTGGGCATCGCCATCATTTACTTTCTCGCCGGTAAAATCCGCACCTTCGGACAGTACACCATCGGCGACATTCTCGAAGAACGATACGGAAAATACGCCCGACTTTTCGGCGCCATCGCGCTGATCATCGCCTTCACCACCATCGTCTCGTATCAGTTCCGTGCCGGGGGATACATCATCAACGTGATTACTGACGGAGCCGTGAGCGTGGAAGCCGGACAGGCGCTTGCCGCGGGCTTCGTGATTCTCTTCACTGCCATCGGCGGCATGATCGCCGTGGCGCATACGGATTTGCCCAACGGCATCATCATCGTGCTGGCCTGCATTATCGCAGTGCCCTTCGTGGTTGTGACGGCCGGTGGACTCGGTGCTCCCGCCGCCACGCTGCCCGCCTCGCACATGATGGTCTTCTCGCCGGACTTCGGTCAGTATCCTCTTCTCAAAGGATTCAGCTATTTCCTCGCGACGATGTTCCTGCTGCTTGGCGTGCAGAGCATGTATCAGAAATTCTACAGTGCGAAGACTCCCGCCGACGCGAAGAAAGCCGTTCTGCTGTGGATCGTCGGTACCGTCGTCGTCGAAACCATCGTGGTCGTGATCGCGATCTATGCGTCGAGTTATTACATCTCCGAAGGTATCACGATCGACCCGGCCTCCGTCGTGCTGCGGGCCGCACGTGATATGGTGCCGGCTCCGGTGGGACTCCTTCTCCTCGCCGCCGCCGTGGTGGTGGTGCTTTCGACGGGCATGAATTATCTGCTGAGTCCTTCGACCAACCTCATGCGCGACATCTATCAGCGCTTCCTCAATCCCGATGCCACACAGGAAAAAATGGTGGCGCTGCAGAAAGTGCTCATCGTGGTGCTCGGACTCGTGGCCTTCCTGCTCATCTTCATTCCCACCGTAATGAAGTCAGAGATTTCCGTACTCAAGTACGCCTACTTCGCCTACACGATTTACGGCGTGGCCATCACTCCGGCCCTGCTCGCGGCACTCGCCTGGAAGCGTGCGACCAAGGCCGGCGGACTCACCAGCATTCTCTCAGGTGCATTCATGGTGATTTCACTAGACATCGTACTTCCCTATGTGGCACCGCAGGTCATGATCGGCGGCGATCCCTGGGGCATTCCCAGCATCTATCCCGCGCTGCTCGTCTCCATCGGCACGCTGGTTATCGTGAGCTTCATGACTCCCAAGCCGGATAAGGCGTTGTTGGCGAAGCTGTTTCCGGAGGGGACTGCGTAAGGTCGTTAGGACGTGAGGACGTGAGCGAAACCGTCACCCCGAGTGTTCGGACTGCAAAGCAGGACGAGCGTATCGAGGGGCGTAAGGACGTAAGGACGCCCGGGATTTTCTCCGGGCGTTTTAATTATCCGGATTTACCCGGATAGAAATATCGTTCGCGAGGAATCCGCTGATGCGCGCGCTTATCGCGGGGCGGGCGTGTTCGATGGACTCATCCGGGGTTGCAGGGGTGATGTGACACGGGTGAGCGTATCCCATGATCTTTTCAAGACACGGTTCCCCGCTGCGGTAACCATCGCGCCATGTTCGAGAGTATCGTCTGCGTTTGGTTCAGTAGCACTTGGCATTGTCATTGGAGCTGCGAGTTCGGTGCAGCAAAAATAAATATACCGAAAGGGATGAATAACTCTTGACAATATCGGAGGGGGGGGGGTATTTTATTGGAAATTACGTTGGCACTCTCCCTGGAGCAAAAACAGTGCATAGCTTGTCCATTACGATACGGGGCTTCGAGGGGAGCGAGGATCGAAACCGGGGCATCGGTGGGTTCCACAGAACTTCACGCACAGGCAATGATTGCATCACTGGATCCGGCGACAGGGGCGACCCGTACGCGCGTTCTCGAATCGTTGAAATATATCGGCGAATACAAACATTCACCTGTTTCAATAACACACTCTGGTGGGGTTGCCATGAGAAGATTCGTTCTGATCGCAATGTTGCTCTTGACCTGCAGCCTTGTTCAAGCCCAGGATTTTGCCGTTGTCGGAGACTGGGCAAATCGCAATGCATGCGTTGACTGGTGGGGATTTGTACCGACTGTTGCACAGTGGGATTTGATTGATGCACTCAACTGCAATTGGTTGAAAATCGCATTGGATGAACACTGGACCAGAGCAGATGATGTCGCTATACTGAGCCATAACCCTTTGGCAAATCCTCGGCGGTACATCGTGGATCGCATTGGTCACTTTAATGATGGCACATATGATGAGTGCACCCGGCCCGGGCGGTCCTCCGCTCTCACGTGCTTCCTCGGTCGTTATGTGAGCGCATCCCTGGCAATACGATTGCAGCCCGAATCGGAGTTCGATTACTCGACTTTCAACAATCTGCATGGTAATCGTTATGAACTTATCGGAGCGGAGAAAACGCCATACGTGCAGAATCCGCCACCCCCAACGGTCGTACGGAGTATCGATGGATTCCACATCACCGGTTTCGTGGTTTCCGAAGCCACCGACAATGGCAGGTCAGGCAGCGCGCTTTCGTCGGCGAATGTCGCAAACTTTGAGCATCTGGTTATCAGGGCATGTCTGCCATCCGGCGAACCACTACTGCCGCAGATAGTCTATACAGTAGAAATTCGGTACTATGATGGCTCGACCTGGCAAACGCTGCAGTCCGTCGACGTCTGGAGTGACGATTTTAATGATCCTGTTACGGATTTACAGGAGTTAGCGTTTCCATTAACTGCCATGACAGATCCTCTACCGTTACCCTATCCTAAGGACATTGCGATCGAATGGCACCAAGGGGTGTCAGCGGATCTTGATTGGGTGGAGATCTCCTCTCAATGTTCCTTTGATGTGCTACATGAAACGGATCCGACTGTCGTGGAGGATGGTATCCGTGACGCGATTGACTGGTACAGAGATACGGAACTGGACGCCGTGCGGGCGAACATCGGGAAACTCTTTACAACCGATGAAATCATATGGCCGGAGTTGCTCAATGCACAACGTGTCAATGCACTGATACATGACCAACTCAGTGGAGCGGTGCCGGGATTTACCTATTATCTGGATGATGCAGATAATTCACACAGATGGGGGTACTACAAGCTCTCCGGCATCGACGAGATGTCTGTCACTGGCTTCATGTTTTGGAGCGGTCGTATTGATGACGGTACAAATGCTCAGGTGTTCTGGGATATGCATTGGGCCACCGAAGGCTGGAGCCGACTTGCCGAAACAGTGCAGCAAGGCCTAATTACAGGGAAGGTCTTCTGGCCCAACATCCAAACGACTGAGCATGGATCCCTGCGATTTCCACGCCCCGAGGAGGCCAAGGTGGCGGTCGGGCTGGGATTGTGCTATGGCGCGCGGGGGATCGTTTACAATATTGTCTGGGGGCAAGACGATTGCTCATATTACATCGGCTTACTCGGAGATACCTCACCGGAATGTCAGGCTTACCGCGATATTACAACAGATACTGTCTCCGTGATGAACTTGCGTCTCCGCGGGGAGCTTGGGAGTCATTTCATGAATCTCAGCTGGAATGGAACATTCGACGGCGGTTTCTCGGACCCGGCGGAATTGGCCGCACTGCAGCTGCAGAATACCGGCAGTGCTTCATGTTCCACCCTGTCTACCCATCCCCCGGGTGCGGGTTCCGATGCGGTGGCGTATGTTCAGATCGCGGATTATTCCGATGCGGCCGGCAACGATTACCTCTTTCTCGTCAACAAACGTACGCGTCCCCTGCAGCCACAGCAAGGTGCACGCATCATCGATCTGACCTTTTCGAATGGAGAACCCCTTTTCTTCCAGGATGTCGAGAGTCATGCGATCAACGTGATCCCGGTCAATGGCACACTGTCGACCGAACTCCCGGCGGGTGAATTCTGCCTCCTCCGCGCTGCCGGGGATGTACTCACGGAACCTCTGACGGTGGATAACGTGATGCATGTTCGGGCGGGGGCCCAGTATACGATAGCATCTACCTTGACGGTCGTAACAGGCGCGGTCATTCACGTTGAAGCCGGTGCGACGCTTACCGTCGCCCCGGGTGGGACGATACTTCTTGATGGAGGCTCCATCGTCATGCATGGGGGGACACTCGCAGGCGGGGTAGTACGGATCATGAATCCGCAGGGACTCCAGGGCATCGGAAGCATCACGGCTCCGAATCTCTGTTTCGGCAATGAATGGTTTATCCCGGACGGGACGGATATCACTCTGGAGAATGGCGGCCTGATCTCCTTTGCCTGTGCCGCTCCCGGCAGCGAGAACAGGGTTATCGTGTACGGCGCGCTGCGATTTCGTGGCACGGGTTGTGTATTTTCAATCGAGGGTGAGCTGATTGAAGCGAACGTTGGTGGGATGGGCACGGTAGATATAAACGGCGCTATGACGATCGCAGGACTCCCGACATTGAACAACTGGGACAACGGCCAGATTGTTTTCAACGGCATAGATGATATTCAACGCTGCACGCTTATCATGCGCAATCGCGCGGAGATCAACAGTGCGTCCCAGCTCGAAATGGAGTATGTCACCATCACGTGTGACGACGTGGGAGAGTGGGACGGCATCCAAAGCATTGGTCCGGGTGCGCTCTGTGTATTGCGCTACGTGGATGTGCTACGTATATATTGCGATCCGGTGACGCAGGGGGCAGGGGTATATTTCTTCGAGGCACCCAACGCTGGTAACCTTGTATCGCATTGCAACATCCTTCGTGTGGATAAGCCGGATAAGCGCGGCGATGGTATATTCCTCCAGCCCGGCTATGGTGGAGCGGCCTCGTATGCCCAGATCGAATGCACGATAGCCAGTGATGACTGGTGGACGGGCGTAACGGCCGTAAGTAGCAAACTCGACATTTTAGGACTGTCCGCCATAGGAAACCTGAGAGGAATGGGCATTCATCTTGCGGGCGCACTTGTTGATATTGTGCAATCCATCGTCGATTACAATACCTTCGAAGGAATGTATGTAGATAATGGGCTGCTATACCTGGGTGAAATGGAACCTGGGTACAATTCCGTCAGCTACAATGGGGACCAACAGATAGAATTGACACAAACATCTCATCTATTCAGCAACGGTTCGAAATACGGGATCAATAACGATATCGGGCATCCTTCCCCGCTCGTCACACGAATAAAGACCGATCTCACCTCCACGGCTGAGGTGCAGAACAATTACTGGCTTATTCCGTCACCGCTGCCGACGATGTTCGATGAGACTATGCCGGGATCAATCATCTGGAATCCGTTTTTGACGCAATCTGCACGGTCGGGATTCGGTGAATGGACCTGCGGCCAAGTGTTCCTCAAACGCAGACAGCCGCCTATCTTGTCCTCCCCGACGCGCGGGACGCTGAAGAATTTCGCCGAGGCCGGTCGCATGAACGAAGTATATACTTTCATCAGCGGGGCGTTCTCCGCAGCGGCGACTGCGGCGCAACGTGTGTCCGTACTTAATAATCTACTGGTCATGGAATTGCTGCATCTGCGCAGCTATCCGGACAGTACCGCGGCAGCAACGGCCAGGTTCTTGCAATACCTGACGAATCGGCGGTCGATGCTGTCGGCCCAGCAGGCGCCAGACCTGCTGGCAATGCAGGCAACGTATTTCACCTTTGCAGGGTATGCCGATTCCGCGGAAGCGGCGTTCAATCAGCTTACGCAGTACTACCCGATGAGTGCGGCGTATCGGAACAGCATGCACACGCGTCTGGTCCACGGTTTTCTTGCACGCGATTCCATTGCGATCGACGATGCCATCAATGCAATGATCGCCGCCGCACTTGATCCCGCGACGGTTCGTCTTGCGCGCACGGAACGGCGGGCATACTACCGCTGTCTACAATCGGGGATGATGCCCAAGCGCGCTCGGCATCGAAGCGTTCCCGCTGCGGACGACATGTGCATCACTTTGGACGTTCATCCAAATCCGTGGTTGCCATCGGCGGTACTCACAACGATGCTGCCCGAGGCGATGCATGTTCGCATCCGGTTGCTGACTATCGACGGAAGTCTTCTTCAGGTGCTTCACGATGGGTTCGCCGCTGAAGGCCTTCTGACGGTACCGGTCACAGCAGCCGGGCTCTCGCCAGGAACCTATCTCTGTACTCTCGAATCGAAGCGTTGGCATGGAATGACGCGCTTTATCGTGCTGCAATGACATGACGAAAGAGTTTCGTCCTTGACACTGACAGCGAAAATATGCACTATGCCGCGACAAGAGAACGTATCCCTTGCGGCGGATCAGGAAGTTGCTGCAACCGCAGGATGGAGTTGAACGATGCCGTACAGAAAGAATGTCATCACCCTGACGCTGACAATAATGCTGGTCATCCCTGTCGCAACGGGAACTTCGTTTGGCCAACAATTCTTGAGCTGCTACAAATTTGCCTACTTCTTCGGGAAGAAGGACCGCGCAATGCGGGAATACTGGATGGGCATGGGGCTGGCGAGCATGGATATCAACAGGGACGGGCATCTGGACCTGCTCTGCAGTGCGCATGGACCGAAGACGGTATTCGTGTATTTCGGCGGACCCGCGCTGTTCGACACCACAGCGGATCTGAAGATCCGAGGCGGCGCAGAAATGGCCATCGCCGATTTCGATGGCGACGGGCTTGATGACCTTGCTGTGCATCTGAGAATGTATAAGGATTCTGCACACACGATCTATCCGGATTCCGTCCTGATCTATCCGGGAGTCGCGGATCGTCCGTATGCGATCGATACGATTCCGCGTTATGTGATCGCCATTCCCATCTCCACATCCATGCCATGGGAAGGCAGCGGCTATATGGGGGAGAATCTGTTCTACGGGGGCGATGCGGATGGGGATGGCAGAGATGAGTTGATCATGGGATCGTTGGGCAGTCAGCTCTGGGACAATGCAGGAGGACCCGGCGGAGTGTGCATCTGGCATAGTCCGGCGAACGGTCGCCCGGACTCGCTCACCTATATCCGGACGTCCGATGCGGTTATCGGCGCATTCATCCTATCGATGGAGTCCGGTGACGTGAATGGAGACGGGATAGCGGATCTCCTTCTTGCGACAATGGAATTCAATGAACAAGGAAAGCCCTTGCCAAATCGTGTGCGTGTCGCATTTGGTCGCCCGGGGCAATACCCGGACCCATCGCGGCCAGACCAATTTTTCGAGAACGATATCATGGGTTGGGCGAATGATACCTACATCCGTCGTGATGCGACCTACTGGGTGACGTTGCTGGACGTGAACCGTGACGGGATAGAGGATCTGCTCTGGGTGCCGTGCCGCGATTCACTGTTGATAATGTATGGCGCAGCGGGCGGCCTCAGCGGCCGCATTGACCGCATCATCACCAATCCCGATACCGAGGACTGGGCCGGTTTCACCTGGCGCCACCACAGCATCGGAGACTTCAACGGGGACGGCTACGATGACTATGTGATCGGCATGGGAGCTGGAGGGTGTCATGCCGAAATGTTGTTTCTCGGCAATGCCGAGGGGCTGACGAACCAAGCGAGGGCGGTTTGCGTGGGTTCGTCAGACTATTCAGGGCGCTATGTCGTCAATGTCGGAGATCTCGACGGAGATGGAGACGAGGAGCATTTCGTCTCGGATCCCATCCCCCCGCAGCCGCAGAATCTCCCCTACCAGGAAGGTTTCGCCGTGGTTATTGAGGGCCAATCGTGGCTGGTGCTCGGGGTGGAGGATTCGCTCGCGGTCTTGCCCCCCTTGCCTGGACCATTCGCCGTCGAAATCTATCCCGTACCCGGGTGTGGCGATTTCAGCATAAAGGTTCGCACGGACGATCCCGGCGAGTATACGGTCACGATCTACACCTTTGAGGGAAGGAGGTTATATGAGCGCCGGCACACTCTACTGCAGAAAGACAATGTCCTCCCCATCCGGGCACAGGACCTTCCTGAGCTCGCGGCTCCATCAATGTTGCTGATCGATATCGCACACAGAGCGACGCACGTGCAGCGAAAGTATCTGAGGGAATGAAACCGTGCGACCAAGGCGGGCGGACTCACAAGCATTCTCTCCGGTGCGTTCATGGTCATCATGCTCGACATCGTTATTCCCTACGTGATGCCACAGGTCATGATCGGCGGCGATCCCTGGGGCATTCCCAGCATCTATCCTGCGCTGCTCGTCTCCATCGGGACACTGGTCATCGTCAGTTTCATGACTCCGAAACCGGATAAGGCGCTGTTGGCTAAATTGTTTCCGGAGGGGACCGCATAAGGGCGTGAGGACGTGAGGACTTTAGGACGTGACGAGCGGAAGGAGTGCGTTTGGAGTGGCGCGCTCCAGCGCGCCAGCGGCGTTCATGAAATGCTCGGTCATCCGCCATCCACGAGAAAAAACTCTTTTATGAACACGCCCGGGTTTCTCCCCGGGCGTTTTGTATCGGTGCCTGTGCGACATGTTGGGGTGATGGTCCAATTACGACAATAGGGGCGTAGCGTCGTCATTGGATCGGCAATTCATGAACCACAAAAATAAATCTTCTGAAAGGGACAAATAACTCTTGACAATAAAGGAGGGGGGGGGGTATTTTATTGTAGACAATAGAAGAAAACGCCCGGCAGAACTGGATTGATTCTCTGCCGGGAGAAAGAGGGTCAGTGAGGATGAGGATAAGGACGAGGCGTTTTATGGGGCGCAAAGAACTACGACTTGCAGCATCAGAGTCGACCCGGGGCGACGGAAATATTGATTCAAAACAGAATGACTTAATCAGATAGTCGAGACATGGAGAAATGGTTTCTCCTGTTTTCCAATATTCACAAGAGGGGTTTATATCAAGGCAAGTGTTTTCTATCTCGTAGTTTTTTTGCTTGGTTCGTCCCTTTGGGCGCAGGAATTTAAAGTGGTCGGAGATCATGCGAACATGGATCCGACCAATCTATTATGGTATGGCGTAGACCTAACCACTACCGGTCAATGGGGCGCAATCGATGATCTTCACTGCAACTGGCTGCAGCTGAGCGTCAACGGAGTTTCCGGAGATGCATCGGAGCAGATGCTGGAACATCCGGGATACAAGTATATCGTCGACCGTGTGGGCGCGGCGGTAAGCCCGTATTCCGAGTGCGATATTTCTTACATCGGTGCTTCGCATCCAAGGAAAGCTGTTTCATGCTGGCTGGCAAAATACGTCATGGGTTCATTTGCTGTCCGATTGCACCCGGAGTCGGCATTTGACTTCGATGTTCGGGATGACGATCATGGAGTACCTGAGCCAGTTGCAGGTGCGACTCGGACATCCTACGAGAGCGCAGCTGCTGATCCGAACGCCATCCATAGCGTCACACCCAAGACAGCGGAACCGGTTCGCGACGGCCTGATCGTTGGCAAGGAGTTTTGGCCGATTGTCCAGACTCATGCGGAGAAAATAATGTTAACACGTTTTCCGTATCCTGAAGAAATCAAGGCAAATATCGGAATCGGACTCTCGTATGGCGCGAAAGGGATAGTCGAACATTTGGTTATGGGAGTAGACGGATATGAGGGTTTGGTAGGACCGACGACATTCCCTCACCGGGATAAGACCGCGGACACAGTGGCTGTTTTGAATGAGCGACTTCGCGGCGCTATCGGGACGAGGTTCCTTGACCTTCTTTGGGAGCGCACCTATGAAGGTGGATTCGATAATATTTCAGAACTCCAGGCGATTACGCTTACGAATGCCGGTAATGCCCAATGCAGTGGGATCAGTACCTCCGCGACTGGCGGTGGAAGCGTAGAGGCTACCTTTGTACAAGTAGCAAAATTAATCCGTGCTGGTGCGGAGGACTATTTATTTCTCGTCAATAAACGTACGCAGTTGAGCGGCGGTGGAGATCGGTTTATCGATCTCACCTTCGGCAATGCACAGTCATTGTTTTTCCAGGATGTGGAAAGTCATGCGATCGAAGTTATTCCGGTGAATGGGACAAAAACCACTAAGCTGACCGCGGGTGAGTTCTGTCTTCTTCGCACGGGAGGCAACTCGCTCACCTCTCCCTTAACCGTTGACAATGTCATGCATGTTCGTGAGAATGCCGTGTTCACAATATCCTCCACATCGACAATCGAAAATGGTGCGATCATCCATATCGAGGATGGTGCAACGCTGAGAGTAGAGAACGGAGGATCAATCATGCTCAATGGCGGATCCATAGTGTGTGAGGCAACGGGCAGAATACAGCTTGTCAATCCACAGGGAATTATTGGCAGCGGTACTATCACTACACCGCAAATCGAACTCGCCAGCGAACTGATTATTCCAGACGGAAGCACACTCACCCTCACCGGTGGTGGCTCCATCGGTTTTATCCAGGGAACGCCGTCGAGTAATGATAATCGGCTTTCGGTGTTTGGTGAGCTCCGATTCAGGGGTACGGTGAATACGTTTACCTTCGGGACAGAATTCGATGAGTTCTTTATTTATGAGTTTGGGATAATTGACATCGAAGGTGAGCTTACTCTGGCTGGTCTGCCTCATATCAACAACTGGAATCAGGGGCAGCTGCGTGTGCGTGGCTTGGGGGAAACAGAACGGGTACACCTGATCATGCGTGATCGAGCAGAATTGAACAGTTCGTCCATCCTTGACATGGAATACGCCGAAATCACTACCGCTACCGATGCGGATGAATGGGACGGAATCATTGTCGTAAGTCCCGAGGCCCTCTGTCGGTTGCAGTACGTTGATATTCTCCATGTCTTTTGTGACCCCGTCTCGCAAGGCACGGGTATCCACTTTTACGAGGCGGCGAATAGCGAGAATCTGATTTCGCATTGCAATATTATCCGCAGTGATAAATCCGATAAACTTGGAGACGGAATTTTCCTTCAGCCGGGTGGGACTGGTTCATACGCCACTATCGAATGCACTACCACCGGTGACGATTGGTGGACCGGCGTGACAACGGTGAGCAGTCCGCTTGACATTATCGGTTTGACATCCAGCGAAAACCTTCGTGGACTGGGAGCTCACCTCTCCGGCACGATCATCGAAATGCAGCAATCGATTTTGGATTTTAATGCTTTTCAAGGCTTCTACTCTGAGCAGAGTATTCTCTACATGGGAGAATACAGGGCGGGATACAATGCGATCCGGCAGAATGGCAACTCCCAGATCGAGCTCAAACAATTCTCTCATATCTACAGGAGTAATGCAGTCTCGGGAACGCAGAACGACATTGGACATTCCTCGAACCTGATCCCCCGGATCGTAGCAGATTCGACTTCTACCGCCGAAGTTCAAAGCAATTGCTGGCTGACAGCCACTCCCGTGCAATACATGTTCGTTGAGGTGACCCCAAATTCGATAATTTGGAATCCGTTTCTTTCGCAATCTGCTGTCGCCGCATTTGAAGACTGGACATGTGAGCGGGTACTGACGAAAAGCAGGTACCCAGTTCTCAGTGGGAATCCCACACGGGCAACGTTGAAGGACTTCGCTCGCGCGGGCAGGATGAACGATGTGTACACATTCATTGAGTCCGGGATTGCACAGAGTTCCAACAGTGCCACACGTGTTGGACTTCTCCGTGATTTGATGAATATGGAATTGATACACATTCGAGACTATCCAGACAGCACGAACGCCAGCCGCACGCGCCTGATGAGTTATCTCACACGGCGACAGCCGCTGATCTCACCGGGCATGGCTGCGGAAATGGTGGAATTGAGGGCGGAGTATTTCACATTCTCAGGCTACCCGGATTCAGCTGATGTACAGTACGATCAGCTTGAACGGTATTATGGGACAACCCCAGCATACCGCAACAGTCTGCACAGTAGACTTTCGAACGCATTTATCAAGCGGGATTCGATTGCCATTGACGATGCAATCTCGGCCATGCTTTCCGCCGCACTTGATTCCGGTTCGATTCGCCTTGCCCGAGCCGAAAGACGCGCGTATTATCGCTGTCGAAAATCGAACATGATACCAAAACGGACGCACCACGAGATAGAGTACTTGCCCACCGGATCATCCATCGAAATGTTCGTGCATCCGAATCCATGGACATCGTCCTCGGTTCTGACAATGAATCTTCCCGAGGATATGGCGATTCGTGTGAAGCTTCTGACACTTGAAGGACGTGAATTGGGTACGCTGACCGACGGCTTCAGACAGAAAGGCCAACTCACAATACCTATGAATCCAGGCACCCTGCCTGCCGGTGTGTATCTTTGTCTCCTGGAGTCGGTACGATATTCAGGCTTGGCACGTGTGGTTATTCTGCGATGACTTCTTCACTGTCACGGAGATCGGCATACGTTGATCTTCATAATTAATTTCGACATTTTTCCCCGGCAAGAAGGATTCTCCTTTTTGCCGGGGAACGATATTTCAGCACAAACAGGTTGGAGGTTTGCTGTGAAACCGTTCATGACTATATACGTGGTTCTTGGTTGGCTGATTTTCAGTGCAGTCAGTTCGTTCCCTGCTCATGCACAACGGGAGGGTTGCGATAAAATGGCATTCGTACACGGAAAGAAAGATCCCGCAATGCCGGAGTATTGGATGGGACTTGGCATGGTGACAATGGATATGAACAAAGACGGACACAAGGATCTGTTCTGCAGCGCATTTGGACCAAAAACGACGTTTGTGTATTTCGGAGGGCAGGCGCTCTTTGATACCACTGCGGACCTCGAACTGCATGGGGGTGCGGAACTGGTGACGGGTGATTTCAATGGCGATGGTTTGACGGACCTTGCGGCCCGGCTCCGAATGTACAAGGACGCGAACGGTGTAATACACCCCGACTCGGTTCTCATCTATATGGGTGTCAGGGATTCTGTCTATGCACTCGAAACCACTCCCCGCCATGTGGTCGCCTTTCCCCTGTGCGAGAAAACTCCTTCCTATGGGAGCGGTTATTTGGGTGAGGATCTGTTTGCAAGCGATCTCGATGGAGACGGGAGCGATGAACTGATAGCCGCGACAACATTCAGTTTTTATGATCGTCATGGCGGAATCGCTGTGTGGCACTATCCACGAGGTGATTCCTCCGATACTCTGTCCTTCCCTCGCACAAATGATGCGATTTTAGGCGCCAGTATGAGATCCATTCAAGTGGGGGATGTGAACGGAGATGGAATCGGTGATTTTGTTGTTGCAACGACTGAAAAGGACGTCATTGGAGGGGGGTACCCCCCCCCGGGTGCGCGTCGCATTCGGTGCACACGGGAAATATCCTGATCTCTCGCATCCTGATCAGTTCTTTGAGAACGACAAATTGGGTTTTGAGCCGGTTCGATTGTCTGGCAATTTTTGGGTAACTCTTCTGGATGTAAACAATGACGGAGCGGATGACATGATCTGGGTGCCAAGTCTCGATTCGCTCTGGATCATGTATGGCGGTGCGGCAGGCCTATCGGGTTCGGTGGATAGGATCTTTCGAAACCACGATCCGGAACGGTGGCCCACTGGATTCGGATCGCTGCATCACCGGATAGGAGATTATAACGGAGATGGTTATAACGATTTCATTATTAATTACTCAGTCGAAGGCTTCCCGGCCATGGTAGTCGTCGGTGGTGATGCGGACGGATTGACCAACGAGCCCCTCTCGGTGTGCGTTGCTGCTGGACGCTATGGCGGACGGATGATCGTCGATTTAGGTGACATCAACGGTGACGGTGCGGACGAACATATTATTTCGGATCCAATCTCGCCGATTCCGGATTTACAGCTTCAACCGGGGTTCGCTGCCGTAATCAGGGGTTACCCGGGGTTGAATCTTGGAGTGGATGATTCTCTCGATTCTGATGGTATCGTACCCGAGCCCTTTTCGGTCGAAGTGTATCCAGCGCCGAGCAGTGGTGATGTAAACATCAATCTTCGTACACACGAACCGGGCGAGTATGCACTTGCCATTTATTCACTGGATGGCAAGCTTCTGTATGAACGTCTCTATGAACTCACGCAGCGCGAAAACGTCCTCATGCTCCAGCAGCAGGATCTGTCCGGTGTCGCCTCTCCGGCAGTCTTGCTCATCCGCATCGCACACAACGGTCAAACGGTACAGCGGAAGTTGGTGAGGAAATAAGAGCTCACGCTTCTTTTTCCTTTCTCGATACCTGAAGATCACTCGGGCATGCTCCCGAGGCAGAATAAAACGCCCGGGTTTCCCCCCGGGCGTTTTTCTTGAGAAAAAGATGGGAAAGGGGTATGTTAGCTGTACTGCCCATTCATTCTAAGGAGGAGCCATGAGATCGTGCCTGATAATTGCATTGCTGCTATGTGTTGGCGGGAGCGCGTCGGCGCAGTTCAAGAAGGGAGACGTGGAAATGATGCTGCTCGGAACGGCTGGGTGGTATGGTGAGACATTTACCGTGACCGACCGCTGGCATCCCGATCCACCGAGAACCACGGAATATTCGAGGAAATTCGCGATGCTGTCACTGACACCTGCCTGGTATTTTCTTGATGGCTTTGCGTTGGAGCTCGAGTTTGGTTGGCATACATCGGAGCATGCAAAACCGGCGTACGCGATCATACCGAACATCGCATTCACTCATCGCCTTTCCGACCTGCCGCTCGCTGCCTTCGCCCGCGCGGGTTATGGCGCGGCCATGGGGTATGTCATGCCCGGGATGGCGCAGTCGTTTCTCCTGCTCCGCACCAGCGACAAATTCGATCATACGCTGATAAACGCAGGCATTGGTATCAAGTACCTGGCAGGAGGAAGCGGGATTGTCCGGTTGGAAGTGAACTTCCGTCGTGAAATCGCGGACTACGACTCAACGTTTGATCACATCGACGCCACCGAAGATCAATTGGCGTTGCTTCTCGGAGTGGGGATACTGTTGCAGTAGAGGGGAGGCTCAGCAACCTCGGGCTAATTTTTCTTGAGATAAAGATCAGATAGCAGTATGTTGTCTCATCAACCCTATCATTCCAAGGAGAAGCCATGAGATTGAGCCTGTTCATCGCATTGTTGCTGTGCTTTGCCGCAAGTGCGTCGGCGCAGTTCAAGCAAGGAAATGTGGAATTGATGCTGCTGGGAACGGCCGGTTCGTTTTCCGACAAATCCACCTACACATCGAAAATCAGTCCGACACTGAATTACGAAAGTGATGAATCGCATACGTACTTGTATGTATCGATCATGCCGTCGTGGTATTTCATAGATCGACTGGCTGCAGAACTTGAACTCGGGCTTCGCGCAATGGAAGAGGTGCGGCCGACACAGTCAGTGATTCTCCATGTCGCCTACACGCAACCGCTTGCCCGCAGTCCGCTTGCTTTGTTCGCGCGTGCGGGCTACGGCGTGGCGAACGGTTATTCGATTCCGGTCTTTCTTGAACTCATGTCAGACCGAACCGACGGTTTCGATGTCAGCATCATCAATCTCGGTGCAGGTTTGAAAATCCGCGCCGGGGGCAGTGCTCTGATTCGCGGGGAGATCAATTATCGCATTCAGAGTCTCACTCAGGAAACCGACTTCAGCAAATCAGAACAAACATACGGCACACTCAGCCTGCTTCTCGGTGTTGGAGTGTTATTGTAGGTCTGATTGAGGTCCAATCGTTAACCGGTACTCGCAGCGTTCAGCCGGCGTTTGTCCCGCGTTCATCCGAGCCGTGCGATGCGCAGGGCTTCATCGATGTTGCCGCAGAGGTTTTCTTCGCCGATGAGGTCGATGAGTCCTGATGCTCGCAGAGCCACCATGGGTTGGGCATGCACGCCGGAGAGCAGGAATTTCACGCCCTCTTTCTGCAAGCGGGTCACCAGATCCTCGATGGCCTGAAGACCGGTGGCGTCGATGGCGCGCACGTGTCGGGTACGGAGAATGAACACGCGTGGACGTGAGTGAATCTCGCTGATCGTCTCCTTGAATTGCTCCACCGCGCCGAAGAACAGCGAACCCTGCACTTCGAACACCATGACGTCGTCGGGTACGTCGCGTGATTCGATGTGGTAGTCGTCGAATGCTTCTTCATCTTCATCCTCACCCTCGGCGATACCACGCGTGATGATCTGCATGTTGGTGGTGTCGGACATCCGCTTCATGAGCAGCAGGGCGGAAAGCACGATGCCCACTTCGATCGCTACGGTCAGATCGATCAATACAGTAAGAATGAAGGTCGCGAGAAGCACGATGACATCACTTTTCGGATAGCGCAGCAGTTTGCGGAAGGTGCGCCATTCGCTCATGTTGTAGGCGACAACGACAAGAATCGCGGCCAGCGCGGGCATGGGAATCAGCGCTGCCCAGCGGCCGAAAAACAGCATGATCAGCAGCAGTACGATCGCGTGCACGATGCCGGATACCGGAGTTTTACCTCCGTTACGTATATTCGTCGCCGTGCGCGCGATGGCTCCGGTCGCGGGAATGCCGCCGAATATGGGTGAGAGAATGTTGCCGATGCCCTGGCCAATCAGCTCCATGTTCGACCGGTGCCGCGTGCCCATCATACCGTCGGCGACGACGGCGGATAGCAATGATTCAATCGCGCCCAACAGCGCGAGCGTGAGGGCGGGGGAGAACAGTTCGCGCACCATCTCCCAGCTCATTGACGGGAAATGCGGCGTGGGAAAGGACGTTGGTACGGCACCGAAACGGCTGCCGATGGTTTCGACCGGAAGATCCATCAGCTGCACGGCGGCGGTGGCGGCAAGAATCGCGACGAGCGAACCGGGAATGCGCCTCGTCACCCGCGGCCAGAATACGATGATGAGAATCGACGCCGCGCCGATCGCCATGGCGGAGAGATTGATGCTGCCGAAACTGCCCGCGAATAAAATCCATTTCCCGATAAATTCGGCAGGGACAGCCCCGGTCTCGAGTCCGAACAGATCCTTGATCTGCGATGAAAAAATGATTAGCGCGATGCCGCTGGTGAAGCCGACCGTGAGGGGATAGGGAATGAACTTGAGCAGCGTGCCCATCCGCAGTACGCCCATGATAATCAGCATGGCGCCGGCCATCAGCGTGGCGACGGCGAGTCCGTCGTAGCCGTATTTCTGCACGATGGCGTAGATGACGACGATGAAGGCGCCGGTGGGACCGCTGATCTGCACGCGGCTGCCGCCGAGTATCGAGATGGCGGCGCCTGCGATGATGGCGGTGTAGAGTCCCTGCTCCGGCTTCACGCCCGATGCGATGGCGAAAGCGATGGCCAGCGGAAGTGCGACGATCGCAACGATCACGCCGGAAGTCAGATCGGCGATGAAAGTTTCTTTACTGTATCCTTCACGGAAAACCGTGAACAGCTTGGGTTCGAGTCTATGTGACATGGTTCCAAAAGAAAATGCGTTGCCACGCAGAGGCACGGAGGGTGTGTTTCACCGCGTGCGCGGCTGTGGGCAGGTGCGGCCGGATTGGCGACGCCCTGTTGCGCGCTGATTTAGGTGCTGACGGTGATCTCGTCCAGTAAGCCGGCGAGGCGGCGTGTTACCTCCCGGCGTTCGAATTGCTGCACAGTCTCGCGCTTCTGTGTGCTGCCGAGCGAGCTGCTTTCCCATTGCTTGTAGAAATCGAGGAAGATGTCGGCGATGCCATCGATATCATTCGAGCGCGTACATCGTCCGGATGCCGTTTCCTCAATCACCTGTGTTACCGCTCCCACCGGAGCGAGTGTGATCACAGGCTTTCCGGAGCCGATGTATTCGTACACTTTGCCGGGCACGATTTCTTCATTGCCCTTGAAATCGTCCACAACCATCAGCAGCGCGTTGCTCTGGAATAGATGGCGCACGCTTTCGGAATGTGGCATGTATTCGCGCACGACGATGCTTTCTTTGAGCAGCGGATGTTCGAACATGGCGCGCACTTCCGTGCCGAAGCGTCCGATGAACTGCAGCCGTATATGCGCAGGATTCACTTTCCCGGCTTCCACCAGTCGCGCGACGGCGGCGAAGAAGGATTCGGGATTGCGCTTGCCGTACATCGAGCCCGTGTAGGTGACGGTGAAATTCTCCTTGATCATGACTTCCACCGTCGGAAAATCCGCGCTGTCGAAGCCATTCGGCAGATGATGCACCTTCCCGGTCGGAATGTCGGGATATTTGCCGTGGAAATCTTTTAGAATGCCTTTCCATGCGACATCCATGCGATCGCAATCCGCGAAGACGGCGCGTTCGAGATGCCGCTCTATCATAGCGGGCAGAAACCAGCGATGGGGCGTGGAGAGAAAGCCGGTCCACGGGTCGCGAAAACCCGCGATCCACGGCAGCCCTGTTTTATGCTTGAGTGTGCGTGCAATCAGCGAACAGGTGTAGGGCGGAGAAGAAGAATAGATGGCCCGAATGTCATGTTCGCGGATAATTTCCAGTCCCTGCTTCACGGCCGAATTCTTCCATCCAATGCGGGCGTCGGGAATGAAGAATGTGGCGCGCACAAATTCCGCGATCCGCTCCTGCGCCGATGGTTTGTCGCCTTCCTTGCGGATGGTATTCACATCCACCGGCGTCCCTTTTTTCTTCCCGGTGAATTTCCGGTACAGGTCGTATGGTTCGAAAATCGGAGTGCGGTAAATCACGGCTTCGGAGGGAATTTCATTCAACAGCGATTCGTCCCTCGCAGGATAATCAGCATCCTTCACCGTCAGAATAATCGGCCGCCAGCCGAACTGCAGCAGGTACGTGCAGAATTTCAGCACACGCTGGACGCCGGGTCCGCCCGACGGAGGGAAATAATATGTGACGATGAGTACGTTGCGCAAGGGATATGGCTGATGACTAATGGCTAATGGCTGATAAGGATAGCTAATGGCTGATGACTAATAGCTGATAAGGATAGCTAATGGCTGATGACTAATAGCTGATCAACCAGATATCTCTCAATTTACGGACTTTTTCCCTCGGTGTGAAGCCATCAGCCATCAGCCATCAGCCATCAGCCATCAGCCATTAGCCATGAGCCATTAGCCATGAGCCATTAGCCATCAGCCATTAGCCATCAGCCATAAGCCATTAGCTATCAGCTATCTCCCCACCGGCAGCCAGCCCTTCCGATTGACGAGAATTCGATACATCGGAGTGGGAATCGTGAGATCGACTTCGCCGTCTCGGGCTGGCAGCGTCTGGCGGATGTCTTCGGCATTGTTGCTGCGGACTTTCTCCGTCCAATCGGGCTCCATGAGCGCAATGCGTCCGAGGGCGACGGCGTCGCAGCCGTCTTCGAGAGCGAGGAGGGCGTCTTCGGGAGTGTACATCATTCCGACACCGATCAGGGCGGGACGCGTTGCCGTGGGCAGTTGGGCCAGACGTTCGGCGATTGCGTGAGTGGGACGCTCCGTCACTTGCGGATTCCGCATGCTGCCAGCCGTATAATCGCGCACGGATATGTGCAGCCAGTCGAGCCTACGATTGCCGCTGCGAAGCGCGGCGAGCGCATCGACAAGGTGCATCGTGTCCTCGAGCGTGATTCCCGGCTCCTCGATTTCTTCGGGAGAAAGCCGGTAGCCGACGGCGAAGGGACGACCTGCTGCGTTGGCTGCCTCAAGCACGGCATCGGCAACCCCTAGCGGAAAGCGCAGACGTTTTTCAAGCGTGCCGCCCCATTCGTCGTCGCGGCGGTTGGAATGGGGTGAAAAAAACTGCTGCAGAAGGTAGGTGTTGGCGCCATGGATTTCCACGCCGTCATATCCGGCGGCAATGGCGCGGCTCGTGGCATCGGCGAAGGCGTCGATGCAGTCGAAGATCTCATCCTCCAGCATCGTGCGGGGAATATCGGCTCCCGGGCGATCGGCCGGAACGGCGCTGGCCGACAGCGGCGCATTTCCGCCGAGCAGGGAAGCGGGACACATGCGTCCGCCATGATGAATCTGCAGCACCGCACGCGCGCCTTCCGCGTGAATTGCATCGGCCGCTGCACGAAGGGACGGCAGCATTTCGTCGTCATGGCAACCCCACTGTCCATCGAACGCATGTCCCTCAGGCTGCACGTAGCAGGCGGCTGTCATCACCAGCGAGGGACCCTTCGACCGCCGGCGCAGGTACGCGAGTTCGTCGGGGTGAATCGTTCCGTCCTTATGCGACGACCAGGTGGTCATCGGGGCGATAGTGATGCGGTTGGAGAGATTGATTCCGCAGCGGAGCGGCAGTGGTTCGAAGAGACGGTAGCGTGACATGGTGATAATCCCGGGAATGCATGGATGCGTGACAGGGCGTCCGGCTGCACCGGGAACAGGGTGTGCGCACGGAGCGGGACAGACGCGAGGTAAGAGTATCAGGTCTCCGATCGGGCGCGGAACAGTGATCCGACTGAAAGGTTTTTGGTGGTCAGGTAATAGATCCCGAATACGATGGGGACGAGGTAATTCACAAAATGCGTGAGTGTTGCGTAGGCGACGGCATCAGCTTCGCTGAAGTTGACGAACTTCATCAAGGCAATGCGCGCTGTGACGTGGAAGACGCCGAAGGCGCCGGGTGTCGGAGCGATGGCGTAGCCCATGGCGGTCACGGCCCAGATTTCGAGTGCGGCGAAAAGCGTCGCATCAGGACTGGCACCGCTGGGGAAGGCGTGAAACATGATCCACAGCGGAACCATGTAGAGAAAGTACAGCAGTGCTGTGTAGACCGTCACAAGCATCACCTGCCGCGCGGTACGAATGGCGCCGAAGCCCATCTGCAGCTTGCGGAACATATCGAGCACACCTTCGCGGAATCTCGATAGCTTTGCGATTCCGAAACGCTGCGCCATCCATTCGAGCGGACGACTTGCGGTTTCCGCAACCCAGAGTCCGGCTTTGCTAGGTGCGATCACAATGAACACGATGCCGAGAAGAATCGCCATGTATATGATCGGACGGACCACCTCGGCATTTACCCCGACTTCCTCGAAACCGTCGAACATATGCTTATCCACAAACAGGATAACGGCGATCATGATCAGCAGTGCGACCGTGTCGATAAAGCGCTCGACGATGATGCTGCCGAGCAGTGAGCTGTACGTGGTTTCTTTTTCTTGCTGTGCTGTGAACCAGGGGCGGACCAGTTCACCGCTGCGGGGGATCAGGTTATTCATGAAATACCCGATCATCACGCCGGAGAACAGATTCCCCGTCTTCACATTCGGATGAATGCGTTCGAGAATAACCTTCCAGCGCACTGCCCGCACATAATGAGAAAGCACGATCGGCACTATTATCAGAAGCGCAAACCAGTAATTGGCCGTCTTGAAGCTGCGGCCCAATTCACTGAAATCGACCTTCCAAACGGAAAAATAAATCGAGAATGCGACGATCAGGAAGGTGATCGAAACTTTCAGAATGGAGATAACGCGCTGTTTGTTCATTACTCCCGGTACAGACTGAGGGTGAGTGTTATTCGGAATATACGGAAAAATGGGGATATGCCGCTTCGCGGCGCGGTACGCAGTACGCAGTACGCGGTATGCCCCGAAGGTCAAAGACTCGCCGTGGCGAGGGCGCAGCATGATAGCCCAGGCTTTCAAGCCTGGGTTGCGGCAATCGAGCCTCCCATCCCCCCCTTCTACCTGCTTCCTGCGTATCGCGTACAGCGTATAGCGCGCCTCGTGCCCCGCGTTGCAATTTGCAAACCTATTCGCTAAATTTGTAACGATTAGGGGGTGGTAAATAAATAGATAGAACTCCGGAACTCGGAAGCACAGCGTCGACAGAATGGACTTTTTCTCACATATCCCTCACCCCCACCACGGATTCTCCATTTCCCTTCTATAAACAATCGTCTAAAGGACGTTACAAATGGCAATCGAAGACAAGATCAAGGAACTCCTCCAGAAGCGCGAAGAAGCCAGGATGGGAGGAGGCGAGAAGCGCATCGAGTCGCAGCATGCGAAAGGCAAGCTGACGGCGCGCGAACGACTCGCCCTCCTGCTGGACGAAGGCAGCTTCGAAGAGTTCGACATGTTTGTCAGCCACAGGTGCATTGATTTCGGCCTCGAAAATGAGGCATACCTCTCTGATGGCGTCGTCACGGGCTATGGCACGATCGACGGACGCCTGGTGTATGTGTTCTCTCAGGACTTCACCGTATTTGGCGGCTCGCTTTCTGAAATGTATGCGAGCAAAATCTGCAAGATCATGGACATGGCCATGAAGGCCGGTGCCCCCGTGATCGGGCTCAACGATTCAGGCGGCGCGCGCATTCAGGAAGGTGTGAAGAGTCTCGGTGGATACGCGGAAATATTCGAAAGAAATATCCTCGCATCCGGCGTGATTCCGCAGATCTCCGGAGTGTTCGGTCCCTGTGCCGGCGGCGCGGTGTATTCACCGGCCATCACCGATTTCATTCTGATGACCAAGGAAACCAGCTACATGTTCGTAACCGGTCCGAAGGTGGTCAAGTCGGTAACGAATGAAGATGTCACAGCTGAGGAACTTGGCGGCGCATCCATTCACACCGCGAAATCAGGCGTCGCGCATTTCGCCTGCGAAAGCGACGAAGAGCAGATCTCGCTGATTCGCAAGCTGTTCAGCTACCTGCCGCAGAATAACCTGGAGGAGCCGCCCTTCATCGAGACACTCGATCCGATTGATCGACTCGAAGACCTTCTCAATGAGATAATTCCTGAGAATCCGAACAAACCGTATGATGTTCGCGAGGTTATCCATGCGATCGTCGATAATGACGAGTTTCTGGAGATCCACCGTCATTACGCTCCGAATATCATCGTCGGGTTCGCAAGATTTGCCGGTCGCTCGGTGGGAATCGTCGCGAACCAGCCGAACTATCTCGCCGGAGTGCTTGACAGCAATGCATCTCGCAAAGCCGCGCGATTCATCCGCTTCTGTGACGCATTCAATATTCCCATCGTCACCCTGGTCGACGTTCCCGGCTTCCTTCCCGGTACCGCGCAGGAATACGGCGGCATCATCATTCATGGAGCGAAACTGCTCTTCGCTTACGGAGAGGCCACGGTACCCAAGGTTACGATCATTCTCCGAAAAGCATACGGCGGCGCCTACGACGTCATGGGATCGAAGCATCTGCGTGGTGATATCAACTACGCCTGGCCGACCGCGGAGATCGCGGTGATGGGACCGCGTGGTGCGATTGAAGTGTTGTACGGCCGCGAACTCTCAAAAAAGGACGCAGAGGCGCGCGCGCAATTCATCAGCATCATGGAGGATGAATACCGCAATAAATTCGCCACACCGTATGTCGCTGCGAAGTATGGCTACATCGACGACGTCATTGAACCACGCAACACGCGATTCCGCATCATCCGTGCGCTTCAGAGTTTGAGCACCAAGCGTGACTCACTCCCGATGAAAAAGCACGGCAACATCCCATTGTGAGAAGAGGCTGACATGTATATGTATTTCATCGCTCCCGTGGCAGCCGATTCCGCCAAAGCAATCGCGCGTACATTCGAAACCTGGAAGTTGTCGGGTGGCGAGAGCATCATCGCCGGGAAAGGCCTTATTGTAACAATCGTTGGGATCTGCGTGGTGTTTGCTGCACTCGCGATCATGTCGGCAACGATACACTACATCAGTGTTGTGGTACAGCATTCAACCGCAAGGCGGAAGACTGGAACGATCCCTTCGCAGTCGGCCGAGGCACAGAAGCAGAAGCTGTCCGGAGAAGTCATCGCTGCCATCGCGATGGCGCTCGACCGGTCGCTCAATCAATATCACGACAACGAGGAAACGGTGCTGACAATAAAAAGGGTATCACGACCGTATTCACCGTGGAGTTCGAAACTGCACGGAATGACCCGTCCTCCGACCCATTTCCACTCCCAAGCATGACAAGGCAGGAAAGATATGACCACGCAGAGTTCATTCAATATTTCCATCAACGGAAATGAATACAACATCGAAATAAAGAAGATCGGGGAAGGGCAGGCGACGGTTGATGTCAATGGCACGTCGTATGAAGTCAGTTACGACAATCACCGCAAGCCGTCGAAGACTCCGAGGCTTGTCCGCCAACCCGCATACACGAGCGAGATGGAGCGGCCTCTGAAGACGTCGTCTCCGGGAGAAAGCAAAAAGCGGTTCGTGAAGGCCCCGTTGCCGGGTGTCATCCTCAGCGTCAATGTCAAGGAAGGTGTCGCCGTTAAAGCCGGTGAAATCATCGTTGTGATGGAGGCCATGAAGATGGAAAACAACATCGTCGCTCCTGCTGATGGAATCGTTCAACAGATCAAGGTCGTGGTTGGTGCGAACGTGCTCGAGGGAGATGAGCTTTTTGAATTAGGAGGGGGACAGAATGCTTGACGGGTTTTTTCAATTTCTGAGTTTCAGCGGTTTCGCGAATATCACAATCGGAAATTTCGTGATGATCAGTGCCGGTTTATTGTTTCTCTGGTTGGCGATCGCACGGAATTACGAACCGCTGCTCCTCGTGCCTATCGGCTTCGGTATTATTGTCGGCAACATCCCGTTTTTGCAGAATGCCGGGATGGAAATCGGTATCTATGAAGACGGCAGCGTCCTGAACTATCTCTATTTCGGAGTAGTGAAGGGCATCTACCCGCCGTTGATTTTTCTGGGAATCGGTGCCTTGACGGATTTTTCGGCACTGATCTCGAATCCCAAACTCGTCCTGCTTGGCGCAGCGGCGCAGATCGGTATTTTCGCGACAATGAATGCAGCGCTGGCGCTGGGATTTTCGCCGCAGGAAGCGGCATCGATTGGCATCATCGGCGGGGCCGACGGTCCGACCGCGATATTCACCTCGGCGAAACTCGCTCCCCATCTCGTCGGGTCGATCGCCATCGCCGCGTATTCGTATATGGGACTCGTCCCCGTGATCCAGCCGCCGGTAATGCGGCTCCTCACAACGAAAAAAGAGCGGCTCATTCGCATGAAACCACCCCGTGCCGTGAGCCAGCGGGAGAAGGTGCTTTTCCCGGTCGTCGGATTTCTGGTTACGGCCTTCATCGCGCCGGGCGCGCTTCCTCTGCTCGGCATGCTGTTCTTCGGCAACATTCTGAAAGAGAGCGGTGTGACCAAGCGTTTGATGGAAACCGCCCGCAGTTCCATGATCGACATTGTTACCATTCTTCTCGGACTCACCGTCGGAGCTTCGACACAGGCGAGTACCTTTCTCACCCCGCAGTCCATTCTTATTTTCGGACTCGGTGCGATTTCCTTCGCCGTTGCCACGGCGGGAGGAGTGCTGTTCGCGAAATTCATGAACCTGTTTCTGAGCGAGGAAAACAAGATCAATCCACTTATCGGTTCGGCTGGCGTCTCGGCCGTGCCAGCAGCTGCGCGTGTCTCGCAGGTCGTCGGTCAATCCTACGACAAATCGAATTTTCTCCTGATGCATGCGATGGGACCCAACGTCGCCGGCGTTATCGGTTCCGCAGTTGCGGCTGGTATTCTGCTGTCGTTTTACCTGTAGCAACACCGACAGCACGTTCGCTGAAGCGGCGGGATCCTCTCGGATCCCGCCGTTAATTTTTGTGTCCCCTGCGCTCCCCGTGCCGACAGGCGCTCCCCCGTGCCGACAGGCGCTCCCCCGCGCCGACAGGCGCTCCCCCGTGCCGCAGGCGCTCCTCCGTGCCGACAGGCGCTCTTGCATTTCCAGCGCCCATTGCCTATTCTATCCACAGAATATCCCAAATCACATTGTGTCGAGGAGAAACGTCCATGCAGCTCAAGGACATCGTAAAGGCGAAGGGAGCTACTGTGTTCAGTATCCATCCTGAGAAGTCGGTCAAGGATGCGATCGACATGCTCGTGCAATACAACATCGGTGCGCTGCTCGTACTCGATGATGGGCGACCCGTAGGAATATTTACCGAACGCGATACTCTGCGCGTCGTAGGCGCTTCCGCGCATCGGCTGGAGGAGATCCACATCGCTGACGTAATGACGCGGGACCTGATCATCAGCCAGCTCGATGATGATGTCGAGGATGCGATGACGGTCATGACAGAGAAACGCATACGTCATCTTCCTGTATTCGCAGATGATCATGTCGCGGGAATGGTTTCGATCGGTGACCTCGTGAAGTCCCAGCACGAGGAAAAAGCTGTGACCATCCGATATCTGAAGGATTACATAACCGGCCACGACATGCGTTAATCAGCGCTTCGTAAGCCAGCGCAGCGGATCCTGTTTGACTTTCCCATACCAGAGCTCAAAGTGCAGCAGAGGTCCGGAAACATCTTCCCCCGATCGGGCGATGGTCTGTCCTGCAACCACTCTCTTCTCTTCCCGGACGAGTACCTCGCCGAGATGTGCATAGACGGTGGTGAAATCATTGTCGTGGCTAATGAAAATAAAGGTTCCGAATCCCGGAAAGAATTGTACGATTTTCACCGTACCATCGGCAACCGATCGAACCTCTGAACCGATGCCAGTGGCGATGTTGATTCCATTGTTGAGATACAGCATGCCGTTTCGAGGATTTGTGTGCTGGCCAAATGACTCGATGATCGCACCCTGTGAAACGGGCCAGGGAAGGCGTCCCTGCAGTTTGCCGAATTTGGTATTCGAAATCGGAACGGAGGGAAGCGGTGCAGGCGCGGACCGCCCGTTGTCTTTTGCTTCTTTCTTTCGGGCATCTTCGATTTTCTTGCGCTCGCGCTCTATCAAATCAGAAATCATGCGTTCGATTTTGCGCGCCGCGGCCTGCTTGCGGCGAAGCTGCGTTTCGTAGGATTCCTTATCCTGCCGTACCTGATTCAACAATCCTCTCTGCTTACCCACTTTACGCTGCAGTACGCCTTCCTCACTGCGCCTTTCAAAAATCGCCATTTGCTGCTGTTTGAGCTTCTCCTCGAGCATTGCTTTCTGGATTACAATCTCTTTTTTTCTTTTGCGAATTTCATCCGCCTGCCTGCGCTGTTTCTCAGCATACACCTTCAGGTATTTTGAGCGGATAAACATTTCGTTGATATTTTCCGCTGAGAGCAGCAGTTCAGCATCGCGCGTGCGCCCGCGTTTATACATGCCCACAACAATGCGCGCCAATTCCCTCTTCAGTTTCCGCAGCTCGTTCTCCGCCGTGACGAGATTCAACTGAGCGATGGCGATTTCCTTCTGGTTCTCAGCGATGTTCTGGGTAAGGTGGGTCACAAGACTGCGGATTAGTGAGGTCTGCCGGTCATAATCATCAAGCTGCTGCACAGTGCTGCGCTCCCGCATTTCACTTTCCTTGATCCGTTCCTCGTATTTCTGTATCTGCGAGCGAATTCCCTCAAGTTCCTTCTGCTGCGATTTGACGCTGGTGGCCACCGCCTTTTTTTTCTTCTTTTTCTGTGCATACAGCGACGGAACCGTCCCTCCACCCAAAAGCAGAACGCCGATCACTAAGCAGAAACTGATATTTCGTCGCCAATCGCTCATTCAAGCCTGGAATTCGTCCGCATACCAAAAACATACGTATTCGGCAAGGGAAAACCAATGCAGTGGCTCAGGTTAGAGGGGATTGCTTAAGAAGGTGGTTGAAGCAAAGCCCAGCTTCGCCATGCTTCGCGATGTAGGATATAGGATATAGGATGTAGGATGTAGGATATAGGATGTTGGAAGTGAAGAGGCGCAGAGACAGTACAGAAGACCTCTCATCCTAAATCCTAAATCCTAAATCCAAAATCCTACATCCAAAATCCTACATCCGATATCAGCCGGAAAGTATGCAAGTGGGTTCGGAACCCGAAAACCGAATCAGAGAGAAATGCGTCGGGCGGATCTCGGATACTTGAAGGAAAACTCCACGGGGAAATCGTTGACGGTCATACCGTCGTAAACGATGGACAGACTTTCATCGTCCATCGGACGGGTAATGCTGACGATCTGCGGAATATCGATGCCCGCTTTTCCTCTGAAGTCGCGGAAGAGGATTTCCTCGAGCAGTTCACCTTCTTCATTTCGGCGCGCGAAGCGCAGCACGGCGAATGTTCCGAGGTCAATGGTGTATTCGAGGGATTGACCCTCCGACACCCAGGTCAGAGTGTAGGTGTTATCCTTCAGCGCGCCAGTGGGCGTGACATCGCGCGGAACGGCACCGAAGCCGAGCGTGCCGGTGAGTATGTTCTGAATATCGGAGAACTCGATCGGAAATCTCAGGACGCGGCGCAGATTTTCGGCCGTCGTCGCTCCCTCCGATACCGTATTATTCATTCCATCATAAAACTGGAAGCTGCGGTCTGTGACCAGGCCGCGCGCCACAGTTACGCCGAAAGGACCGTTGATCTCCAGCTGAAGACTGTCCGGCTTCAGAATGATAATCTGAATGGATCCACCGCCGGAAAACGCAGGCGATTCGACGGAAATCTTTCCGTTTCCCCGCAACGCAAGCACTTTGCGGTTTCGCTGTTCGACACGCTGCATGATATCGTTGGGATCGATGGGTTTCGAAGTGTCTATGCCCGGTGTACCAGAACAGCCGACGAGAATGGTGAGTATTGCAGAATATAAAAAGGAAGAGCGAAGGGAGGGAAGGCGTAGTCTCATGCGGTGTTCGTTTTTTCGATTATTGTGGGAAAAAGTTTATTCATCGGAAGAAAGCAAGTTTCGGAGCTTCTCCTGAAGCTTCGGGTTAGTCGGTTCCTGACGGAGGGACTCTTCCCAATGCGCCCGGGCTTCGGCGCGTCTGTTCAGCGCATTATACACATCGCCGAGATGTTCATGCAGCGATGCGGAAGGCGAATCCGTCGCTTCGCGCAGAAGCAAGGCCTTGCGCAGCCAGTCCACTGACTCGTCAAACTTCTGCAGATGGAAAAATATCCATCCACGCGTGTCGCAATATGCACTGTTGCCAGGAACTGCCTCGACAACTTCCTGGCTCAGCGCCAGTGCATGTTCGAGATTGGTTCCGCGCTCCGCGAGCGTGTAGGCGTAGTTATTGAGCAGCAGAAAATATCGCTCGTCCAGCGGGCGGCCGCTTTTTTTGTAAAGCCGGATGAACATTTCGCTGACGGCGTCAGAGCTGTCGTATTGTTTGAGGCCGGAATATGTTATCGCGAGAGTCGCAAGCAACTCGAGGTTCGCAGGATCTTTTTGCCTCGCCTGCTCCAGTGCCTGCACGGCGTGGTCATCGCGTCCGAGGGAACTCCAGGCGTAGCCGAGGAGCGTCCATGTCTCCGAATTTGCTGCTCCGCGATCAATCAGCTGCTGGAGAATTTTCACCGCATCCGCCGGACGCGCTTGCGTGATAAATGCGCGGGCAAGGATCATGCCTGCTTCCGTGTTGCCCGGGCTGAGCGA
Organism: Bacteroidota bacterium; assembly: GCA_049663345.1. Taxonomy (GTDB): domain Bacteria; phylum Bacteroidota; class Ignavibacteria; order SZUA-365; family SZUA-365; genus SZUA-365. The sequence continues at coordinate 41,818 of JBATDG010000061.1, read as the reverse complement.
CATAACTTTTTCGAAATCACCGATTGCTTCAAGGATAGAGCCGGAGTTGAAGAGTACGGCTCCACGAAACCACAATGGGCGCCAGTCGCCGGGGAAATCGCGAATCAGATTGCCGAATACCGCGATCGCGCGTTCGATGTCCTGACGTTCCTGCAGCGCTTTCTGAAAAAACAGCTTTCCGATCCGCATCCGATCTTCTTGCCCGATGGCCATATCACCGGAGAGCGGAAACAGGATGTCGGAAGCGGAGGACCAATCGCCAAGATTCAATTTCATTTCGGCTCGCATCAGGCCGTAAATCGGCTGCTCGGGGAAACGCTGCTGCAGCGTGTCGTATATGGATTCAGCGCGGTCGAAAAGACGCTGCTGCGCATAAAGGCCGCCAAGAGCCTGCAGCAGCTGTTCGCTGTCCCCTTCAATGCGGCGCAACTGCTCGAGAATGAGCATCGCGGAGTCGGCCAGCTGACGGGTCGAATAAATTTCACCAAGTTGACGCAGCACGGCAGCATCGTCGGGCCGTGTTTCCAAAGCATGCACAAGATGATGGACTGCTGTCACTTCATCATGAAGCTCGGTCGACACGCGTGCAATTGAAATGTGAATGATTGCGTCGTCATCGGATTCGAGTGCGGCTTCGTAGGCTGCCATGGACTGTGCATACTGTTCCTTCATTTCCAGGATCAAGCCAAGCACGAAGCCGTCGAGAGCGAAGTCGCTTTGTATCTCCTCAGACGTCGGCGCTCTTTCAGCACCAATTCTCGAGGAAGTTTGCGCCGCCACCGGGGAACTGCCGCACAGCATGAGGGCCAGCAGAACGATCACCGCCGTATATATGGATGAGGAGTTCTTTTTCACAGCATCAAATATAGTCGATCACTCCAGGTTGATCAAGGTAGATGCAGGGGACAGAGGCACAGAGGCACAGAGGCACAAAGGCACAAAGGCACAAAGGCTTTGATTGGGCAATCCATGGCTGATAGCTGATCAGCCATTAGGCATTAGGCATCAGCCATCAGCCATCAGCCATTAGCCATCAGCCATCAGCCATCAGCCATCAGCCATTAGCCATTAGCCATCAGCCATTAGCCATTCATAATCGCCGTATGGAAATAATATTCGCATTTTCGGTAGGGATGCCGAAAAGAAATTCCCAGTGATTACACATAGAGCCCTGAAAATACGCCATGCAGCTTTTTGTACTTGACTGTAATCGCTTTATTCCCTACATTTGATATTCTTGAAGAGTGAAGAAACGGACTCATAAGGAATAGGAATGTACGCGATCGTCAACATCAGCGGAAAACAGTTCAAGGTAACTACCGCGCAACAGATTTATGTGCCCCTTCTCGAATCCGAGGTAGGAAGCAAAGTACAGTTTTCCGACGTGAAGCTTTACGCGGATGACAACGGCGTGCTCGTTGGTGCACCGAACATTGAAGCGGCTACTGTAACCGCAACAGTGCTTGAACACATGAAGGACGAAAAAGTGCTCGTGTTCAAGAAGAACCGCCGCAAAGGGTATCGCAAACTGAATGGCCATCGCCAGCGGCTAACCCGTATCGAAATTGAAAGCATTGAAAAATAAATTCTGACTGGAGTTAGTATGGCTCATAAAAAAGGACTAGGCAGTTCCCGCAACGGCCGCGATAGTAATCCTCAGTATTTGGGTGTCAAGGCATTTGGCGGAGAGACTGTTACGGCAGGTTCCATCCTCATCCGTCAGCGTGGTACGAAATTTCATCCCGGTAAAAACGTGAAGCGCGCCAACGACGATTCGTTGTTTGCGTTGATTGATGGCACCGTGACCTTCGAACGCGTAGGAAAAGACCGGAAACAGATCAGCGTGTATCCCCAGGCCTAACGGCCAGGCGAGTAGAGTACACTGATATTTCCCCTCTGTTTTTCAAAAAGGGATGTCGCTCTGACATCCCTTTTTTCGTATATTTTTCTTTGATTCATTTCGTCTGTTCAAACACCACAGTTCAGGAGTTATCCTATCATGATGAAACGCTGGCTGATGCCGCTATTCCTGGCCGTCCTGCCGATGCTGGTCGTGCTGCCGGGCTGCAGTAGTGACGACAATAACCCGACCGATCCCAATAAGGGATATCATCAGATCGATATTCGCCTCCACGCAGGCGATCAATTCGCGTACGATCGCTGGGATCTTGATCAGAGCCAGCAGAAAATTGAAAGCACGAAGCGCAAGTACGACGTTGAGTTCATGAATGGTGTCGGACTGATCGGCCAGTACAACGACTGGTTTTTCCGCATCGGGAAAGATCGTTCCACCAATGCACGCGACACTCTGATAATCCGTATGGAATCCCGCACTCGCGACAACCAGACCTCCTACACCAAACAGGTCATGGCGTACGGCTTCATGTACCAGGCTCTGCAGCAATTTATTGCTCTTGTAATGCCGCTCGGCACAGTCGGCGTCCCGACCATCCCTGCCGAAAACTGGGATGTCGTAGCCGATTTCTACGATGAGACCGGCACTGCCCGCGACCCCGGCTACGAATGGCCGATCGGTCCTGCAGCCGGTGTACCGATGAACTTCACCATCAACGGTGCCCAACTTCCGGTGACCGCGAAGATGACCGGAAAGTACGAAGCGCGTGAAGAAATCATCACCGCCAACAATAAGCAGATCAAAACCTGGAAATCCAGCATTACCGCGTCGTTCAATCTTCTCGGCAGCGTTGATCTGAAGGTCAAAATCAATGTTTGGTTCTCAGATGATCCAGGCACCATCGTGAAAATGGTTCAGGAAAGCACCGAGACCACCATTCCCATTCTCAACCTGCCGTTTACCGTCGATGGCGACCAGCAGGAACTCTTGTCCTGGATTTGATAACCTGAATATCTTGCTTTCATTTAAGCCGCCCACCGGGGCGGTTTTTTTATGCTTAAATAATAACAGGCTCGGAAGTATCCCGAGCCTGTTCGCCTGATAGTGATGAGTGGTATAGAGGAGGTGGGAGATTAGAGGTTGATCAAGACCTCTAATCCTTAGGGTGAGAGAAGGCTATTTTAGGGGCGGATAGAATCCACCAAGTGCTACAGAAGCAAATTCAATGCCAATGGTATGCAGCGGCCAAAATGGTCTGAAATCAATATATTTCAAAAAGCAAAAAACAATAGCGTTCGTAATCCGTGCACCCGAGATGTCGGAGTGACCGGATTACGAACGCTAAATTGGCTCGGCCCATTGGTGGCCAACGCGCTCCCTGCGCGAATGGCTTGCCTCTGTCGCACACCGCCGGAACGAAGTCCGGCAGTGTCTGCAGGCTATTTCTTTGCGGCCTTGGCTGGAAGTGTGCTGATGCCGGCAATTGAATAGAGGGGGCAGGATTTCATGGCCGCTGTGGCAAGCGGAATGATTCCGATAAGACCGAAATAGCGGGCGTTACCCTCAAGAATGAAAAGCAGGGATAGAAGGGCGACTCCTAATACGATCCGGACTATGCGATCCGTACTGCCGATATTTATTTTCATGATTTTGCTCCTTTCATAATGAATTGCATGTGCAGAGGTTCTTTCGTGTCCGGCTGCGGCCGGTTTGGTGTTGCACAAAGAGTCAGATGCGAGGAAATGAAAACAGATTCGAACTTCCGGTTTTTATCCCCCGGCAATTCGCCGTCTCTTCAGCAGAATTGTTATATTGTTTTACCAGGCGTTTCCGCGCCTTGCACCCGCTTGTTGGACCCACAAAAGAATACATTATGAAAATCATGCGCTACATTCTGCCTACGCTCATCGCAGTTCTTTTTCTCATGCCCGATTCAGCACTCGCTGGCCCGGGAGATACACTGGTCGTACAGACATTCACCTGGAATTCTCCCCATGATGCATGGTTCCAGTTCCCGACTGCCGACAAGCAATGGGAACGCGTGTTGATGTACTATAAACTGAAATGCGATCCGGCTCAGAATCCTGCCTGCGGCGAATGGGATTATCTGACTTATACCAGGCTGCTTGAACATACGGGCCGCTACGATTCAACGCAGGCAACACATCCAAACTATATCGTGTTTGGCGCTACACCGGATTCGCTCGGCTATATGAACAGTCCGTCCTGGTGGTTCATTCCACGGCTGGAGAAGCGCATCGTTTACGACGATACCACCGCTATATCTGAAACGGCAATAGGCAGCGGGACAATGGAACTCGGTATTGCTCCGGTATCCACTGACAGGGATTTTCGCAGCTACATGATATGGACCAGCGATGAACTCACGGCGGCAGGACTGACCGCGGACAAGATTTCCGCGATGCGCTTCCAGGTCGGAAACGTCGATGGCGACATCCACCGCCTCACTATCCGGATGCGGCGCTACACGGGCAGCGGCTGGGATAATTCAATTCCTCTTCGCGATGTCGGCTTTGTCACAGTATTTGACGGCGCGATTTCGCTGACTGCAAACAGCTGGAACACGATTCATTTCACCGAACCATTCACCTACTGGTCGGGAGCCATTCTCGCGGAGTTCAGCTTCGACCGCATCGATGGAAGCGGCTTTACGATGCTCGGCGATATGACGACAGAGGAATTGATGTTCACAAGCATGGATAGCGACGAGCTGCTGAATATTCAGCCGAAGAGCTATGTCGATTGCGGTCAGATGAGCGAACTCAATGACATGCAGTCTTTCACACTCGAGGCCTGGTTCAATCCCGCTTCGCTCCAGAACTGGACGAACATCGTCATGAAATCCGCCGCCAATGAAAACCGCGTCGGAATTCAGCTCAATCCCCCGGATGCCGGGAAGAGCGATGTGTACTGTCTCGTCGGCAACGGGGAGAATTCCCACGGCCACACAACTAACCGTCCCATTGGCCTGAACTCTTGGGTCCATGTCGCAATGGTTTATGACGGAACGGTCAATACACAGGACGGACGGCTGGTCTTGTATCTCAATGGAGAAAAACAGTCCCTCACTTTCACTGGCACCATCCCTGCCTTCACCTCGAGCAACAACGCCACTTTCCAGATCGCCTCGAACGGGGGAAGCTATTTTGAAGGGAAGATGGATGAAATCCGCGTCTGGGGAAGCGTTCTGACACAGGCGCAGGTTCTCGAGCGGATGCAGACGCGTCTTGATGCTATGGATCCGCTGTTTGCAGATCTGATCTCAGCCTGGAATTTCGATGAAGGCGTCGGTCTTATCGCATACGACCTCAAAGGTGCGCATAACGGGCGTCTTCTCTACCCGCAGCGCCAGGGCTGGAAGGGACAGCGTGCACGCGGCTTCCTTGCCGCGCCGTATCGGCCCAACGTCGTGTTCGAACAGGGCAGCTTTACTTCACACCTCGAGCAAACCGTCGTAATCGACACTCTGGAGAAAGCAGGACTTATGGTGGTGATGTACGGCGATACTACTCGCGCCAACATTCCAACGGATACTCTCTATGTCTGGCCGACGTATGCGAATTACACCTTCGACGAGAATGGAGACGTTCTTACCACCACAGAAGTGCCTGCCGACGAATGGCTCGTACGTGAGAATCATTTCTATTATCAGAATCCCTTCGAACTTGTCAATCGCTTTGAGCTGGGACGCTACATCACACCGTATGGCATTGGATTGGATCTTGGTCAAGGCTGGACCTGGGTGTATGACGTGACGGACTTCCTTCCACTGCTTAAGGATTCGGTGCATCTCTCCGCAGGCAACTGGCAGGAGCTGCTGGACATGAAATTCATATTCATCGAAGGTACGCCTCCGCGTGAGGTGAAGAAGATAGAGAATCTCTGGCAGGGAGATTTCTCACTGAAGAGATTCGACGTGCAGGTTCCGCCCATGACCGTTGATCTCGATCCCGAGGCGTCGATGTTCAAACTTCGCACGACGGTGACGGGCCACCAGTTCAGCAATGCTACGAATTGCGCCGAATTCTGTCCGAAGATTCATTCCGTCAAGGTCAATGACATCGAGCGATGGAACTGGCAGATAGTTCAGGAATGCTCGACCAATCCCCTCTACCCGCAGGGCGGCACATGGATATATGCCCGTGCCGGCTGGTGTCCTGGAATGGAATGCAAGATCAAGGAATTTGAACTTACTCCGTATATCACCGGCAGCCAGGTCAAACTCGACTATGAATCCGACTACGATGAATTCGGAAACTATGTCACGGAATCGCAGTTGGTTTCCTACGGACCGCCGAACCACCAGCTCGACGCCGCTGTGGAGAATATCATCGCTCCGAGCAACAATGAACTGTACCGCCGCTTCAATCCTACTTGCGGACAGCCGCGCATCGAAATCCAGAATCGCGGCGAGCAGTCGATGACCAGCCTCGATATTACTTACGGTCCGCGCGGCGGCGGGAGCAACACCTATCATTGGACAGGGCGCCTGGCGTTTATGGAAAAGGAAATCGTTGATCTTCCAGCATTTGATTGGGGACAATGGGGCCCGGATAACATCTTCGACGTGCAGGTCAGCAATCCCAATGGCGGCACTGATGAATATTCACACAATGACACACAGTTCAGCTCTTTCACAACGGTTCCGCTGTATGACGATGCCCTGATATTCCGTTTCCGCACCAACAACGCACCTCATGAAAATCGCTGGGAGCTGCGCGACGCTGAAGGCAAACTCGTAATGAGCCGGAGTAATTTCTCAGCCAACACGCTGTACATCGATACTCTCGACATGCTGCCGGGATGCTATAGAGTTACGTTATTCGATTCCGGGGAAGATGGCGTTTCCTGGTGGGCCAACAACGATGGAGACGGGTATTTCCAGATCCGCATCGTCGGTGGCGCCCTATGGGAAAGCCTCAATCCGGACTTTGGTAAATTCGCCAGCTATACCTTCCGCTATTCGAATCTTGTCGGCGTAGACGAGCCTGCCGTCCCGGCAGAAGGATTTGATCTCTATCCTAATCCTGCTGGAGACCGCGTTACGCTGCGGTACGAATTGTCCACTCCCGCTGCAGTGCATTACGAAGTATATAACCTGCTTGGTGAACGTGTTCTCGTGGGCGCGGAACGTGAAGCCGGTAATGGCGTCTACGTAGAAGACATCTCTACTGCGGGGCTTCATCCCGGCAACTATGTCGTATTTGTTGCTGAAGGTGCCAGGGTTTTGCGGCGCATGAAATTCAGCGTCGTGCGATAGGATTCAGAATCGATGACAGGATCTGCAGCTTGCGTTACCTGTTTCTGATATTACTGTTGTGTGCCTTCTCCGCCGCTGCCCAGGATGGCGCGACGGAGAAGCCGGGGATTCATGTCCCTCGGTCGGAGAAAATACAGGATGCAGACGCAGCGTCCGGGCGTGATCTTTTTCTGAATCCCGGAGGCCGACTGGTGGTGACGGGCTTTCGTGACTATGACTATCTATCGCAGGAAAGAAGCGATAGCGTGAGAATCATGAATGCTTTTCACATGGATGTCGATCTTGACGAAGATCAGACCGCAGATCACACCGCTATTTTCGACAGAAGGCTCGCGCAATTCAACATGCAGCTTTGGATCGGTCGGGGAGGAGAAGCCTCACTGCTTGAAATCCTGGGAGGATTCCTGCTGCAGCAGGCCCTGCAATTCGGCTACCAGTATGCACGGGAGCGCACACGCGCTCAGTCACTCACGGAGATGGATTATTTGTATCTGCCGCAGGGTCCCGGGGTAATGCGCACATTTGGTGAGGTGGGAATGGAGGCCCGGCTCCGGGGCGAGATTCAATCTTTGCGGGTATGGCGCGACCACTACGAATCACATAAGAACAAGATTTCTCCCGAATAGGCGCTCTTCTCCAGTGGATAGACTTGAGGTTGCAGCCGAAGCATGTTTAATGAGAGCTGAAGGTCAATCCTGTCGGGAAGCTGTTGGTGGACGAGAGTGAAATCTCATCTTCCACGCTTTCTGCTGTCGGACGAGTCAGAAGGATTGTCGTCCAAAGATTGCTTCCATGCGGTGTGTCGAAGTTCGTATACAAGTTCTTCTTTAGTAGTCAGGAGCGGCAGCGCACTGAATTGACACCGCTTGATGAGTGCGACCGAGCGATGGTTGTCCGGATGCGTGCGCGCAATGATGTGATGAACATGCAGCGTCAGGAAAGAATACCGAATGAGTTCCTGTAGAATTTCCGTGGCGTAGCCTAAACCCTGATGGCTGCGGCAGAGGGTAAGGCCCAGTTCCACACTATCAGGACTGTTGATCGGCACATGCACACCGCAATCGCCGACGAGTAATCCGCTCTGGAATTCGATGATGCCGAATTGGTACCAGATGCCCGGCATACCCGGAGCAAGCCCGCGCAGATCACGGATGAAGCGGAGCACATCCCGTTCCTCTTCCGGACGCCACATCTGGTAGCGCACGACCTCCGCATCGGAACGATAGGCGAACACGGCAGCGGCATCGGCTGTTTGAAGGGGACGAATGTGAAAACGTTTAGTGGCGAAGTGGTTCATGGATTATCCAATTCGAGGAGTCGAATCCTGATCGAAGTATTTCCTGTACCGGCAGAATCAATGTGATCAACGGCCCTGGTAAATGGAAGTCTTACGCAGAGTCTGATTTCGGAGTTTTTTTCGTGCCGCTTGTACCTGAATATAGCGCATACTATGTTTGTGCGCCACGTTGACCGAAATTCACACGATACGGTCTCCATTTACGGTACACATAAAAACGGTGAAGCATGAGCCATTCAGTTCAGTCCGGTGCCCCTAAGGAATCGAAAATTTCGTTCTATCTCATCGCAGTACTCTTCACGCTGCTGCTTTCTCCGGTAATGCATGCGCAGGACAAAGGCGGCTCGGCATCCGATCTCGGACGATTCAGTGCGGAACGCCTGACGCTTACGAATTCGGCCGGAAGCAGCCAGTTTCGCCTTTCGGCAAAGCACATACTCATCCAGTTCAAGGACGGCATTCCGGAAAATCAACAGGCCGCTCTCCTCGCCGGGGATCCCTCGCTCGAGCCAGTCACCGCGGAGATGCTGCTTCCCGCCCCACGCGCCGTGCTGGGAACGCTGCGGGAGGGACTTTCCGAGCAGGAAGTCGTTGAATTGCTGAACCGCATTTCTGCAATGTCTGAAGTCCGTTATGCCAATCCCTTTCTTGAGTACCGCGACGGTGCTCTTATGGGAATTCAGGATCGCTTTCACGTAAAATTACGGAGCCTGACCGAGCTCCCGCTCCTTCAGGGAATGGCAAGAGAGCAGGGAGCCGCAGTGCTAGGCAGCTTTTCATTCGCTCCGCTGGTGTATATCGTAACCGTCGACAAGCAGTCGAAAGGCAACGCCTTTGAGCTCGCACGGCTGTTTCAGGAAAGCCGGAGTTTTGAATGGGCAGAACCGGATTTCTTTCGGCTGCTTCAGCGCGTGAGTACCAACGACACATATAATTCCTACCAGTGGGCGTTGAACAACACCGGTTCTGCGCTGCAATACAATGGCACACCTGGTGCAGACATGGAAGTGTTCAATGCATGGAACCTGACAACCGGTTCTGCCGCGGTCAAAGTGGCGATTATTGACGAGGGCACTGATCTTAATCACCCGGATCTCATAGCCAATCTTCTTCCGGGATATGACGCAACGGGACTTGGCAGCAATGGCGGTCCGCAGAACAACGATGCACACGGTACAAACTGCGCAGGCATCGTCGGAGCTGTGGGCAACAACAATCTCGGCATCGCCGGAGTGGCATACGGCTGCAAGATCGTGCCGGTACGCATCGCGTACAGCTCCGGGCCATATTGGATGACGAGCGACGCAGTCATCGCCGATGCTATAAACTGGGCCTGGAATCAAGGTGCGGCCGATGTGCTCAGCAATTCCTGGGGCGGTGGATCCCCTGCAGCGATCATCAACCTGGCCATCGACAATGCGATCAACTTCGGTCGGTCGGGACGCGGCGCCTCGGTGCTGTTTTCCGCCGGCAACGGCAACAGTACAACCGTCATCTACCCGGCGAATTACAATCAGACCATCGCAATTGCCGCGTCGAGTATGTGCGACCAGCGCAAATCTCCGAGTTCCTGTGATGGTGAATACTGGTGGGGCAGCGATTACGGAACGAATGTCGACGTCGCCGCTCCGGGTGTAAAGATCTATTCGACCGATATCAGCGGTCCTGCAGGATACAGCTCGGGCGATTACTATCCGACCTTCAACGGAACTTCAAGCGCTTGTCCGAATGCTGCGGGAGTCATGGCGCTCATCTATTCAATGAACCCGCTACTCACGCATGCGCAGGCGCGTGTAATTCTTGAGACCACTACGGAAAAGGTCGGCGGCTATACCTACACGAACAATGTTGCCGGACAGCCCAACGGCAGCTGGTGCACTAATCTCGGCTACGGCCGGGTAAACGCATACAACGCCGTGCTTGCAGCCCAGAACTCACTTTGTCAGACGGATATCATCGCACCGAAGATCACTGCTCCCGCGAATCTCGTGCTGCCCAATACTCCCGGGTTGTGCTCCGTTAATGCCTCTCTTGTGAACCTCGGAACGCCGATAGTTACGGACAATTGTCCCAACAATCTCACCGTCAGCAACAACGCTCCCGCAGTTTTTCCACGCGGCCTCACCATCGTAACCTGGACGGTTGTTGACGGGGGAAACAACCTGGCCACGGCAACACAGAGCGTCACTGTCATCGACGTCGACAATCCGGTGATTTCTGGATGTGCAGCGAATCAAACCGTAGAAGGCAGCGCGCAGAATACTGCGGTGCTTCCTGATTTGAGAAATCAGATCATCGCGTCCGATAATTGTACAGCCAGCCCGCTGCTTGTCATTGTTCAAACACCATCACCCGGCACGACAGTGGGTACTGGCACCACTGTGGTGAATTTCGCAATTGCCGACGAGCGGGGGAATCAGGCGTTCTGTTCCTCCACCTTCACGGTGGTTCCCCGCACACAGATCGACCCCGCGGCCTCCTTCGTCGTCATCTCGGGCGGCTGCAAAACTCCGGTGATCGTGACGCGCAGCGTGTCTATCGACAACAGCGGCGGCAATTTCGGCGGCGGACAGATGCGGTGGACGGCGACCACGTCTGCCAGCGAAATCACCCTCGTCACCAGCAGCGGCTACGAAGGCGACAACCTGGTATTCACCGTCGATCCGCGCTTTCTCCCGACCGGGACAGTGAATCGGACAATCACGCTGACCGCCTGGAACAGCGTCACAAATGTCCCGGCAAGCAACTCGCCGTTTTCGATGACAATAAGTCTGCAGATCGAACCGCTGGGCACGGTTTCTGTTACGCAGCCGGTGGGTCTGGGCTGGACAGTATTCACCAACAGCAGTGGACAGAAAATAGCGGAAGTGAAAAGCAACGCGGGCAGCATAAGCAGCTTCACCGTGAACATGTATCCATGCACCGTACCGCAGGGACTCGCACGAATCCGCTATGTGCAGCGATATTACACAATGTCGAGCAATGCGGGCAGCCCGAACGTCGATGTGCGTCTTTTCTACACCAACACCGAAGCCCAGGGGCTCATCACGCAGCCCGCAGCGCTTACCGTCTGGCAAAAGCCCTGGAATGTCTGGACGAACCGAGGCGGATCATCGCAGCCGTTCGAAAACCATGTGCAGGCCAACGGACTGACGAATCTTTCTGGACCTTTCGCAATCGCGCACAACTGGTTCCCGAAAGAGGGTGTGGATGCCGAGGATGCTGTCCCCGAATCCATTTCGCTTGCACAGAATTATCCCAATCCCTTCAATCCGACCACCGTCATCCGCTACACGCTTCCGGAAGCAGCCACGGTGCGTCTCGTTGTGCACGATTTATTCGGCCGGGAGATCGCCGTCCTTGACCATGCCCGCCGCAGTGCAGGAACACATGAAGTTGAGTTCAACGGACAAGGTCTCCCGAGCGGCACCTACATCTGCACTCTCGAAGCCAACGGCAAGCAGCTTCGCCGCAGCATGCTGCTGATGAAATAATCCGGTGTACCTTTGAACAATAAAAACGCCCCTGCTTTTACAGGGGCGTTTTTATTAGATCGAAATAGTTTGTGGGGATCGAATGCATTTCCACCGGGCGGAGGTGAACCTCCAGGGACATCGTTCGGCTGATTAACCGTTGAAGCGCCACCAGAGGCCGACATAGGGCAGAACGTAGGCGTTATATCCTTTTGGTGCGAAATACTGCAGACCGAGTTTCAGGCGGAAGGTCTCCCAACCCCAAAGCACGCCGCCTCCGATACGTACGCCTTCGAACTTCAGATCATAGCCGACGTCTCCTACAAATTTCGTCTTATTCGAAACACTGTGCTCCAAACCGGCGGCAAGGGAAGTACCGGAGACCGAGGCATTCAGCTCCTCCGTATCATCAATACTCGCGGAACCGCTGAAGTCCGTGTAATTCGCCGCCAGGTGCAAGCGGGTCTTCGGTCCCATCGCGGTAGAGTAGGCGACATACGGCGAGAGGGAAGTGAAATTTACATCAGCGCCGAACACTCCGAGATTGAAATAGCCAACGCCAAGGCCTACCGCCAATGCCTGCTGCTCGCTGTTAATCAGCGACACCTTGAGATCCGCATTGTAATACTGCAGGATGAAGAGGAGAAGATTCGTACCAATCTGTACGTTTTCCGTGATGCCGTACTCCAGCGGACCGATGCCAATAGTGAATTCACCATCATGCAGGGTGTTTCCTGTCGGCATGCTGAGGTTTGTGGTTATGGGGCGGCCGGCGAATCCTTCCTGCTGTGCTTGTAGCGGAAACGCCATAATTACCAGCGCGATTACAACCGTGTAGAACACTCTCATACAAAACTCCTCAAAATATTAGAATTGGTTCTGGATTGAAGAAAATTCGTTTTACGGCCTGCTGTCGGGAATTGTTGCTGAACACGGTGAATATTTTCAAAAAATACCATTCGAAAAAGGTGGGCCGGGACCACAAAGCGGCACACAAAAATCCCCGGCGCGGGCCGGGGATGGGAGGTCAACCTGGGGTCTGACAGTTCGCTGCGGGAGAAAAATCAGAATGCGCCGAATTTCATGGAGAGGGAGCCTGATGGTCCGGAAAGATCCTTGTCCTCGATGCCCTGCAGTTCATTCAGTCCGCTGACAAAACGGTAGCTCGCTCCAGCAGAGATGCGGAACCACTCGGTTACATTAAGCTCCACATTTACTGCGGGCTCGACAACGAACACGGACTCTGCCCGGCCGTAGTGCATGGAATGGGAATCGGAGTTGGTGGCAGCGCCAAAGTCACCGGAATCATACGGAGCTGTAGCGGGTTGTTGCAGTTGTTTAATCGTGAATTTTTTCCTAGGTTTCATCGTCGCTGTTAGAATGTTCGTGCAATGCCTTCAGGCAATGATAGCTGCTCACGGCAGCCGATGGAATTCCTCATTTGCAGAAACATGAAAAATCCCGCACCTATAATAAGACAGCTTTAGTGCAATATGTCCAATTAGTCAGCACCTCCTTCACCTTTTTACGTACCGGGAACGGTACGTGTCCCCTCACAGATTTTACGAAAGCCAGCCCGGCGCATCCGAAGGATGCGATTACGCCATAAAGATGTGCGGTGTAGCGCCCCAGCATGTGTTCAATTGTGGCTATCGAGCCCGGCTCCCCTCAGTTCCGGAATACCCGGGCGTTGCATCATACTCAATAACATGACATGGAAGGTATTATGAGTATCAAACCTGAAGATGTACGAGAAATTCTTGAATCGGACAAATTCAAAGCGCTTGTTCGCAAGCGAGTAACCGTATCACTAACACTCACATTCATTATGCTCGTCGTTTACTTCGGCTTCATCCTGACGATTGCGTTCGACAAGGAGGTGTTGGCCCGGAAAATCGGTGAGCACATGACTCTCGGACTCCCAATCGGCATCGGCATAATCATTTTTGCCTGGCTTCTTACCGGGGTCTATACCCGCTGGGCCAACGGGAGTTATGATAAAAGCGTACGTGAGCTGCGAAACAGCATACTAAACAAATAATGGAATAAGTCCCTTCCAGAAAGAAAAGGATAAGCACCTTGGAAACATTTCAGACAACACTCGGACAGGCAAATCTCGCCTCTATTCTCATATTTTTCGGATTCGTTGCAGTAACCCTCGGCATTACCTATTGGGCCGCGAAAAAAACGAAAACGGCCTCGGAATTTTACGCTGCTGACCGGAGCATCACCGGTTTTCAAAATGGGCTGGCACTCGCCGGAGATTACATGAGTGCCGCATCATTTCTCGGAATTGCAGGAATGGTCGCCCTTAAGGGGTACGACGGATTAATCTATTCCATTGGATTTTTGGTGGGCTGGCCGCTGGTCATGTTTCTTATAGCCGAGCCCCTTCGCAATCTCGGTAAGTTTACATTTGCCGATGTGGTTGCATTCAGACTGAAACAGAAGCCGGTCCGAATCGCGTCGTCCGTCGGTTCGCTCATGACCATCATCTTTTACCTGATCGCTCAGATGGTCGGTGCAGGAGCATTAGTTCAGATTCTCTTCGGGTTGCCCTACGAATTTGCAGTACTTGTCGTCGGTATCGTCATGATGGCCTATGTATTGTTCGGTGGAATGCTCGCAACCACCTGGGTTCAAATTATCAAGGCGGTGCTCCTCCTATGCGGGGCGACGGTACTGGTAATTCTTACATTGGCACAGTTCAACTTCAGTCCGACTGAGATGTTCAGGCAGGCGTCGCTCAAGTATTCTGACGCCGTACTTTCACCAGGTGGTTTTATCACGAATCCGTGGGACGCCATTTCTCTAGGTATCGCTTTGATTCTTGGGACAGCTGGCTTGCCGCATATCCTCATGCGGTTTTTTACCGTACCCGATGCCAAACAAGCCCGTAAGTCGGTCTTTGTCGCCACTGGATTCATCGGATATTTCTATATCCTCACGTTTGTGATCGGATTTGGTGCCATGGTTTTGGTGGGACAGGATGTGATCAGCGGTATAGATAAAGGCGGCAACATGGCCGCGCTCCTACTCTCTGAATCCATCGGCGGACAGTTGTTCCTCGGGTTCATTGCCGCCGTCGCTTTCGCCACGATTCTGGCTGTTGTCGCAGGATTGACTCTTTCGGGTGCATCGACACTGTCGCATGATCTCTATGTCAACGTGTTTAAAAACGGGAAAACAAATGAAGTCGGAGAAGTGCGTGTTGCCAGAATTGCTACGCTCTGTATCGGTGCCCTGGCCATTGTGCTCGGATTGCTGTTCAAGGGTCAGAATGTCGCCTTCACAGTAGGACTCGCTTTTGCTATAGCGGCGAGCGCGAATTTCCCCTCGCTGCTGCTGTCGATTGTATGGAAGAAATACACAACGAAGGGCGCAGTAGCCAGCATTATTACCGGAGCAACTCTGGCAGTGGTGCTGATTGTGCTGAGTCCAACGGTATGGGTCGACATCCTGAAAAACGAAACAGCAATTTTCCCGCTGAAGAATCCGGCCCTCTTCTCCATGGCTGCGTCGTTCATCATCGGCATCATTGTCTCGCTGTTCACAAATGAACCGGAAGCTCAAGCGAAGTTTGAGGACGAAAAACTCAGGACCTATCTCGGAATCGGTGCGGAATAACCCATTGCTCCATTGAGAAAGTGTATTGTATAAAACTTTGGAGAATTGAATGAGAACGAGAATATTTTTCATGCTGTTCATCGCCGTCATGACCAGTACAGCGGTCGGACAGGAGGCCGGAAAGGACTTCGGCATCAAACTTTCCGGATTTGTGAAGTCAGATATATTTTACGACTCCCGCCAGACTGTGAGTATTCGGGAAGGGCATTTCAACCTTTATCCGGCGAATGAAATGCTCGATGCGAATGGGGATGATCTGAACGCCAGTCCGTCATTCAACATGCTTTCAATTCAGACTCGCGTCAATGCGAAGATAACTGGTCCTGATGCATTCGGAGCGAAAGCCTCCGGTGTCATCGAAGGCGAGTTTTTCGGAACCAGTGATGCAGACGTCAACGGCTTCCGGATGCGACACGCCATGGCCATTCTGGATTGGGAAAGCGCATCTCTGCTGGTAGGACAGACCTGGCACCCCATGTTCGTCACCGAAGTATTTCCGGGTGTGATTTCCTTCAACACGGGTGTACCATTTCAGCCGTTTTCCCGAAATCCGCAAATCCGTTTTACAAAAAACTTCGGCGGACTCAAACTAATTGCAGCGGCAA
The DNA here is from genome assembly GCA_049663345.1 of Bacteroidota bacterium. Lineage (GTDB taxonomy): Bacteria > Bacteroidota > Ignavibacteria > SZUA-365 > SZUA-365 > SZUA-365. The sequence goes on along the minus strand of JBATDG010000061.1, from coordinate 25,680 downwards.
TGGCGGAACGGGATTTCCAAAGCTATGGTCCCGATGCTGCGGGTAACTCCGTTGCGAGTTCTTCCTTCCTCCGCAATTCCGTAATACCTAATCTGCATTTTCAGGCACAGTACGCGGGCGGCGGCCATATCTTCGGCGCTGGCGTGGATTATAAAAAACTCAAGCCACGCTTGTCTAATGCGATGAATGTAAAGGTAGATGAAAGCGTGACGGGCATCTCCGCCCTCGGGTATGCGAAGCTCGACCTGGCTCCTTTGACGCTGAAGCTGGAAGGCGTACTCGGGAATAACCTCGCCGATCTGCTGATGCTCGGCGGCTACGCAGTCAACGCCCAGGATTCCATCGCAATACCGAACGGGTACCCCACGGTTGCTATTGCTCAGGAATACTCCACGATCAACTGCTACTCCGTTTGGGGCGAATTGATCTACGGCAAAGATATCGAGCTAGCCGTATTCGCAGGCTACACGCAGAACCTCGGTGCGGAGAATGCACTGAGCGGCAAGTACTATGCTCGTGGCAGCAACATCCACAGCATTTCCCGCGTCGCGCCCCGCATTCAATGGACTTCGGGCAAAATGCGCATCGCGACAGAACTTGAGTATACTGCCGCGGATTACGGAACTCCGGTAGCCTCGAACAAAGGTCTGGTTGAAAACACGAAATCAATATCCAACATGCGATTGTTGGTCGCGGTGTATTACTTCTTCTAGAATACGGCCGCAATTTCAAAAGCATGAAGCATCCATTTGCTTCCCTTTCTTCGGCTCGTCAGCCATTCGTCTCATCACACGGATGGCTGACGCGTCTGCATCTCATCAACAGCAGGTACCATGAAGATCGGCTTCGTTGCAGACATTCATGAAGACATAGCAAATCTCAGGACGGCGTTTGACGCCCTCGAGACGCTGCGCTGTGATCATATCGTGTGCCTGGGAGATATCGTTGGTTTCTCATTTTACTATCAGCGCGAATGCAGACATCGGGATGCCGACGCCTGCGTCGCCATGATCCGGGATCATTGCACTGCTGCCGTTGCGGGCAATCACGACCTGTATGCCATTCGCCGGGTGCCGGAATATGCCGCTGATTTTCCGTACACAGATGACTGGTATGAGTTGGAAAGCGATATGCGGACGAGGCTCAGCGGCCGCCGGCTCTGGCAGTATGACGACCACGACCTGCCGTCAAATCTTTCTGCCGATGCGGAAGAATACCTACAGACACTGCCGGAATATCAGGTGCTCCGCCTCGATGGAATCCAGTTTATCATTTCGCATTTTGTGTATCCGGATCTCTCCGGATCCCTGATCGCTTCACTGCAGGTCGACGGAAATCTCGAGGAGCATTTCAGCTTCATGGAAGAAAAGGACTGCATGCTCGGATTCTCTGGTCACGGCCACCCGGAAGGTCTGACATATTCGCAGAATGGTGCGCTGCGGCACAACCCCTTCGGCTCACATCTGCTGCAGCGCAGCCGGCAGTGGGTGGTTTGTCCCGCCGTCGCTCAATCGAACAGGGCTCATGGCGTGCTCACCTTTGACTCGTCCACTTTCACGGTCGAGGCCCGGCCTTTCAAATCAACAATCAACAGCAAGTGATGCAGATGAATACGCTTCGCCAAAGGTTCGGAAACCAAGCGCTTCTGCTGAGAATATTTATTCCCGCGCTTCTCACGCTGATATTGTTCGTCGTCTCAATCTACCAGATCATCATTCCGCGGTTCGAAGGCATTATCATGGACCGCAAGCGGGAAATGATTCGGGAACTCGTCAACTCGGCATGGCATGTGGCGGATCAGTGTTACGACCAGGCCCGGCTCGGACATATCACGGAGGCCGAAGCACGCAGCCTTGCGATCGCGCAGATAGGACATCTGCGGTATGGGGAAGAGGCGAAGGATTATTTCTGGATTACGGATTTTAAACCGCGCATGATCGTGCATCCCTTCCGGGAGGATCTGAACGGGCAAGACCTGAGCGATTTCAAGGATTCGCAAGGGAAGCGGCTCTTTGTCGAAATCGCCGCGGTTGTGAAGAAAGGCAGCGAAGGGTATGTCGATTATACCTGGCAATGGAAGGATGATTCGACGCGCATAGTTCCTAAGCTTTCTTTTGTTCGGGCGTTCGCACCGTGGGACTGGATTATCGGTACAGGAATATATCTCGAAGATGTCCGCGCGGAAATCTCCAGCCTCGAGCGCAACGTCGTCACGATTTCCATCTGGATCACGATTGCGATTTCCCTGCTGCTGCTGCTTATCGCCGTTCAGAATTTGAGGAGTGAAAAGCGGCGACTGAAAGTCGAACAGGATCTTCGCGAGGCGAAGGAAAAATATCAGGCGCTTGTTGAGGCCTCCACCGAAGGACTGATCATGATGCTGGAAGGAGAGCAGCTGTATCTGAACAAGAAGCTGCTCGCCATGTCCGGCTACACGGAAGCGGAATCCGCAGCACTGACACAAGAGACGCTGCTGCCGGATGTGAAGCTGGATGATGTCCTGCGCATCCGTGAGCAGGAGCAATTGGTTTCCGAACCTCATTTCGAGACCCGTTTGCAGCGGCAGGATGGGATATGCATAGATGTCTTGCTGACAATGTCCCGCGTCAGCTTCTTCGGGAAAACTGCTGTCATTGCTATCGTGGAAGATGTATCAAAGAAAAGTAGAAGTTCTCAAGATGCCGGGCGATTGATTTCAGAACTGCAGGAACCGCTGATTTTTCTTTCACAACCAATCACGCAGTATATAAAGGCATTCATACCATGCCGGTTGACGGATCAACTCGAACCGGTCGCGAGGATGCTGTCGAAAACAAATACCGATGCTGCGCTGGTCGTCAATGATGAAGGACAGCCAGTCGGATTGCTATCGAATGATGAATTGCGAAAAATCATGACGTCTGGATCAGGCATGACGGAACGACAAACTTATGAGGCGATGAGATCCCCGATCAGGAGGGTCGATGCCTCATCAACGATTTACGACGTGCTGGCCATGTACGCGGAAGATGGAAACCGATGCCTCGCCGTTCAAAACGAGCGGAAGGAAATTATCGGAACTGTTTCGATTGAAGATATCCAGAAATCGCAGCTGCACTCATACCTTTTCTTTCTGCAGCGCCTTACCCTTGCAGAATCAGTGGCTGAAGTCAAGCAGTGCCACATGGATCTGCTCCTGTATGTGAAAATTCTTACTGAAAGCGGCGCAGGCGTGGGCAGCCTGACACATGCTACAACGCTCATTTTCGACGCGGTGGCAAAAAAACTCCTGTCCATTGTGATTGAAGAACTTGGGCCTCCGCCGGCGCGGTTTGCCTTTATCGCACTTGGGAGTGAGGGGCGCTCCGAAGCGACGCTGTCCGCCGATCAGGACAATGCGATCATCTATGAAGATGTAGACGAATCAATAGCAGACAGCGTTAGGGAATATTTCGAGCAGTTGGGAGCGCGAGTATGTGACGGTTTGCATGCTGTCGGCTACCCTTATTGTCCCGGGGACGTGATGGCGAAAAACAAGAAATGGAGCCAGCCGCTCGCAACATGGAAGCAGTACTTTTATAATTGGGTGAATACTGCCAATCCCGATGACCTGCTGGACGTCAGTATTTTCTTCGACTTCCGCTGTATATCGGGCGAGGACGCTCTTGCAGCGGCATTACGTGATTACCTCTTCAATATCATTTCCGGAAACAATTCCTTTTTCGTATACCTTGCGCAGAACGCGGCGAGGGTGAAGCTTCCGACATGGCAGTTCAAGGCAGCGGAATTTATCGATGTTAAAGTCGCGCTAATGCCGTTGATTGAACTTGCACGAATCTACTCCCTGAAAACAGGAATCCGTGCAACGAATACGCTGGAGCGGTTCCTGCAGCTTCACGAGCAGGATGTTTTCAGCGCAGCGGGACACAAGGACCTCATGCAATCCTACACGTTTCTGATGAACATGAGATTTCAGCATCATGCGCAGCTGCTTTCTGTTAATGCGATCCCGGACAATGCGATAGACACTCACGCTCTCGGCGAAATTGAAAAGGCAATGCTGAGGCGTGTTCTTTCTCAGATTGAGGATTTCCGGACAAAGTTGAACATCGATTTTAAAGGCACGATGTAAAACCAGCCTCGATTCATGCCGAGATCCGAAGCGGCCTGGCGCCGCAAAAGGTAAAAGAATAAGCAGAAAGACGTTCTCCTCCTTTCCGTGAGCGACTTCAGAAGGTCATTGGACAGCAGGTGGTTCAGTGGTGCAGTAAGTAAAAAGGCCAAATGGGAGAAGAAATCGCGATTCGGGGCCAGAGTTGTTGATTCTAACTGGAAATATGCGTAAATCGGAGTGGTTGCGACTTCAATACCTAATTTAATCGAAGCAGAAAAGATGAATCCGAAATTAGAAGATATAATAGACATCCCTTTGCTGCAGAGTCTGCAGAATAAATTGGATTCTGTGTATTCATTTCCATCAGCCATTATTGATAACGAAGGGAAAGTGCTTACAGCAGTGGCCTGGCAGGATATCTGCGTAAAATTTCACAGGGCAAATCCGGAATGCGAAAAAGAGTGCATTAAAAGTGACTTATACATATTAGAACATTTATCTGATGCGAATCCCGCAGTAAGCTATTTATGTCCGCACGGGCTGACAGATAATGCTACTCCAATAATTATTAACGGCAAGCATTATGGTAATTTTTTTACTGGTCAGTTCTTTCTTGAAGAGCCGGATTTGAACTTTTTCAGATTGCAGGCGAAAAAATATGGTTTTGATGAAAAATCATATCTGGAAGCAGTAGAGAAAGTTCCAGTTTGGACAAAAGAAAAACTCGCTTCGTATCTTGATTTCATTAAAGGATTTATAGAAATAATTGCAGGTCTCGGTCTTAAATACCTAAACGAGATTGAAGCAAGAAAGATCATAAAAGAAAGCGAGGAGCGCAATAGCGCTATCATTCAGAGTACTTATGATTGGATCTGGGAGTTGGACGAACAGGGCAGATATTGTTATTGTTCTGATAAAATAGAAAGCATTTTAGGATATACTGTTGATGAAATCATTGGGAAATCACCTCTTGATTTTATGCCTGAAAAGGAGAGTGGGCTAGTAAATGTTGTTTTCAAAAACCTTACAGAAGAGAATAGAATATTTGCAGACGTGGAGAATTGGAATTTACATAAAGATGGTCATCTGGTTTGCATGTTGACCAATGGATCATCAAAACATGATGAAGCTGGTAAAATAATTGGATACAGAGGAGCAAGCAAGGACATCTCTCAACGCAAGCAAGCGGAAGAGAAGCTGCTTAAAAGCGAAGAATTATTTAAGTCTGTTGTGCAAAGCATTTCAGACCTTGTAGTTGTGACAGATGACAAAGGCATCGTAACGTATGTCAGTCCTCAATGTGAAGAAGTTATCGGATATCCTGACAGTAGGCTTGTTGGGAAGGCTATGCCGGACTTCATTCACCCTGATGATAAAATCAGGTGTCAGCATGAATGGGAGCAGGTTATGCTGCATGGAAAGGCGATACATGAATTTGAATACAGAATTATCGATAGCCATGATAATGAGAGATGGGTATCTCATAGCGCAAGCATATTGAAGAGGGATGAAAAAGTATTGGGTATGCAAAATACCATCCGTGATATCACCGAGCGAAAGCAGGCCGAAGATGCGCTTTTGTTTCTTGAAGCAAGGCAAAGTTCAATGCTGTCGAATATTTCGGATATAGTTGCTATAATGGGTGCAGATAGCATTATAAAATACAAAAGCCCTAATATCGAAAAATATTTTGGTTGGAGTCCGGAAGATCTCATTGGCACTGATGGCTGGCTAAATGTTCATCCTGACGATCTGGAACGCATTCAAAAGGAATTCGTTACGCTCATTGAGAAGGATAATTCGGTAATTACATTGGAGTACATGTATAGATGTAAGGATGGAAGCTATAAACCGATAGAAATTACGGCTGCTAATCTATTGAATGACCCGGTTATCCGCGGCGTTTTATTGAATTATCACGAAACTACTGAACGCAAACAGGCCGAGGAAAAAATTCGCGAAAAGGACATTCAGTTTAGAAAACTCTCAGCCAATGTTTCCGACCTGATTTATCAATTTACGAGAAGACCTGACGGATCGTATTTCGTCCCGATAGCTTCAGAAGGTATTAAGAATATTTTCGGCTGTTCTCCGGAAGATGTACTTGATGATTTTACACCCATTGGCAATGTAATCTATCCCGAAGATGCAGAAAGAGTGATTAGCGACATTGAATACTCGGCAAAGCATTTGACTTACTTCACCTGTGAGTTTAGAGTTCAGATACCAGGCAAAGAGATTCAATGGATCTATTCAAGGTCCACGCCTGAAAAATTGCCTGACGGCAGTGTAACGTGGTACGGGTTTAATGCTGACATCACCGACCGCAAGGAGGCTGAAAAAAAGCTTCAGGAGCAAAATCGAGAATATGCTCGATTAAACAAAGATTTTATTCGGCAAAATATTGCTCTTGCAACTGCCAAGGAAAAAGCTGAAGAAAGTGACCGATTGAAATCTGCCTTTCTGGCAAACATGAGCCACGAAATTCGCACGCCGATGAATGGCATTCTTGGTTTTGCCGAATTATTGAATCAGCCCGATTTGACCGGTGATGAGCAGCAAGAATATATTAAAATCATTGAAAAAAGCGGCTTGCGCATGCTCAATATTATCAACAACATTGTTGATATTTCGAAGATCGAAGCCGGACTTATGACGGTCTGTCTTGCTGAGTCAAATGTAAGCGAGCTAGTCAAGTATATTTACACCTTCTTCAAGCCGGAAGCTGATATTAAGGGTATTAATCTTTGTATTCAGGATGCCATGCTGAATAATGAGATTCTGTTTGAGACTGATCGGGAGAAGGTATATGCCGTTTTGTCCAACCTCGTTAAAAATGCCATAAAGTATACTGATACAGGTTCAGTTGAATTCGGATTCGAAGTTAATACAGAAAGCGAACCCACGAGCCTTGATTTTTTTGTGAAAGATACCGGCATCGGCATTCCAAAGAACAGATTGAAGGAAGTTTTTGATCGGTTCATTCAGGCGGACATTCAAGATAGTATGGCGCGTCAGGGCTCTGGACTCGGTTTGGCAATTGCAAAGTCCTATGTCGAGATGCTGGGTGGAAGAATCTGGGCTGAGAGTGAGGAGGGGGTAGGATCAACGTTTCACTTCACACTCCCTTTCGCTCAAGAAAAAAAAGAAGCTGAATCACCTATACTTGCTGCTCAACAGCAGAAGGTTGTCGAAAATAGAATGAAAAACTTAAAGATTCTTATCGCAGAAGATGATGAGCAGTCAGCAAAACTTCTATCTTATTTTCTCAAGCCCTTGACTGACGATTTGTTTTTTGCTTCGACTGGTGCTGCAGCAGTTGAGATATGCCGCAGCAACCCGGAAATTGATTTGGTCCTGATGGATATCAAAATGCCAGTTATGGGGGGATATTCAGCGACAAGAAATATCAGGGAATTCAATAAAAATGTGACGATTATTGCTCAGACGGCCTATGGCCTTTCGGAGGATAGGCAAAAGGCAATCGATGCTGGATGCAATGATTATATTTCCAAGCCAATCAAAAAAAATATCTTATTTGAAATGATAAATCATCACTTCCCTGAGGTTTGATTGGCTGGCTAAAACCCTGGAAACCCCGGTATCTACATCTTTGCAGCACTTCACATTTATCGATGATCAATTGTTCTCCATGTTGAATTAGCTGCTGACGAAGCGGCCGTTCATCGAATAAGAGCAATTTCCCTCATTGAAACTGTCGAACCGCTGCGCAGCACTGCCATGTATATGCCTGTGGGCAGCGTGCCGGCATCCCAGCTCAGCTGTTTCCAGCCGGCGCTCTGCTCGGCATTCAGCAATTGGCAGAGTTGCTGTCCAAAGATGTCGTGAATTGTGATGCTCACCTGCCCGGGCGCATTCAGGACGTATCGAAGCGTCGTTGTCGAGGACATGGGGTTCGGGTAATTCCCGGTCAGCGCTGTTTCGGGAATGGGTTGGTCGGCATCGCGGACGCCGGTCGGAGAATCCGCCGTGTAGGTGAGGACATACGCTGCGGTGTCGTAAACGGCGGAGGCCGTAGATGAATCCCAGCGCCGTGGTTTCCAGCTGATGCGGACATCGCGGTCGTCGTCGCCATCGCCGCTTACTTCGACCAGGGTATACCCGTGTTGCATTTCATGAAACAGCCGCTCCGGGGTATAGGACCCATTATCTCCATTGTAGTTGCTGTATTTATCCATACGCCACCCGCCGCCTGTTCCGACGAGATACTGGTACACATCATTGTTCACATCACCGTCATGATCATCGATCCGTGCAACGTCGATAAAATGGTCGTGTCCGCAAAAGTACACTTGAACGCCGGCACGTGTGAGACTTTGCCAGAAACGGTCCCGCGCGAAGATCGAGTCGTCAAGACAATCGGCATGAAACACCTTGAAAGCCGGCTCATGGCCGAAAACGAAAATATGCGGAGCAGAACTTGCTTCGAGCTGCTCGTCAAGCCAGTCCTGATTCACAGTGTGGATGGACTGATACTGATCCAGTGCTATGAACAGCGCGTTGTGCAGCGTGAATGAGTAAGTACGATTCACCTCGTCCACGGGACCGTTCTGAGGCAGCTGCGCCGACCCGGAAAAAAAAGAATTCCAGACCGTGAGGTTGTTTCGCGCATCAGCTTCATGGTTGCCGCGGATGGGGAAAATGCCGATGCCCTTCGCAGTCAGGGGCGCGAGAATGTTTTCCCAGGATTCCAGTTCCGTACGCAATTGTGGGGTTGTACAACCAAGTCCACCTTCCACGATATCGCCGGGGAGCAGCAGACAATCGATGCTGTCGGCCAGCAGCCATGGAATCATCTCGGCGAGTGTATCTGATGATCCGACATGCGTGTCTCCAATGACAGCGAAGCGCCACGCAATGGAGGCGTTCGTCTGCTGAGCGAAACTGGTCGAATAAAAAAGACAGACCAAGCAAAGAGCACTGGCGATCACGACCAGGATGCGAACGCGGTTCATGACAATCATCACTGCCCCCTCGTCGGGGCGACGACCATGGAATTCATCAGCGTTTGTGTGGCAGTGCGGAGTTGATAGAAATACAGTCCAGACGCGAGATTTTCTGTCCGAAACGAAACCGTGTGAGTCCCTGCCGCAGCGTCCTGATGAACCAGCGTGGCGACCTGTCTCCCCAGGAGGTCGTGGACCGTCAGGGACACCATTCCGCTGCTTTGCAGCTGGTACGGGATCGTCGTAGCAGACACAGCAGGGTTGGGGTAACTCTGCCCGAGTGTACACTGCTCCGGAATGGTCCGGAGCTCATTCGCGCCGGTGGTTCCGTCCACCGTTCTGACGCAGCGAACGTAATTGTACACGTAGCGAACATCGCCCTGAGGACCAAAGAATTGCGGATAATCCGCCGCTATCCCGGATTTCGGATCGCTGCGCTGCGCTCCTGCGCCGTGTACGTCCATCAGCGTGTTATTCATCTTTCCCTGTGCTTCTCCGAAGGCCGCGTATGCGGCCGATGAATACGGATTTGCCCCATCAAGATGAGACGTACCGCTCCAGAAAAACGGGTATTGTCCCGGCTTTCCATCCGGATCCAGGATGCTGGTCGTGGTGAACTGGGGATCGATTGCCGCACTTTTGGTGGATTGCGGTCCGCGTGTATAATCGAGAATGCTCTGCAATTCCTTGATATCGGGTAGACGCCAATCGGAGTATCCTGCGATTGTATCATTCTCCGCGTACTCGAGCGCATGTTCCCAGTCGCGGGCAACGCCGTCATCGGCCTGCTGCCACATCAGTCCCGTGGCGCGGTCAGTAATCGTTCCATCAGCATTGTCAACGAAGTCATTGCTGCCGTAGGCCGGATTTCCCCGAACCATGCGAAAATACATCGTGTTCGGAGTGGTGTTTCCGCTTCCCGGCTTGTACTTGGGGTAGCCTTTAATGCGTCCGTCAATGAAATTGACGCCGAACACCGTCGTATCTCTCTGGAAAGTCAGTCCGCGGTACTGCGTTGAGGACCAGGTCTGTGCATCGATTTCCCTCTCACCGGCATTTGTATCGCCGAGCGGCTGAATAAAAACTGTGGTGTCGATAAACTTGTTGATCGCGACTTCTCCCCGCACCCTGCCGGTAAACAGGATCAGTGAATACAACTCCTTGATGGTGGGCACGCGCCAGTCGTCGTAGCCGCCCAATATCATGGTATCCGCTTTGACCATTGCATTTGCATAGGATGTTTTCACTCCCATGTCTTTCTGCCACATCAACCCTGTGACGTTGTCGGTAACCGTGCCGTCGCCATTGTCGGTGTAGGACGGCTGATTCCCTTCGTAGCCGGCGTCCTGTCCGTAAAACGCCGCATTCACTGCAGGAGCGGAAATGACAGCGGAATTGCTGTAGAATGTATGCACACCCGTGTCGACGACTTTATAGCTCTGAGCGAACGAAGTCGATTGCATGGAAGTCAGGATGCAAACGGCGATAATGGGTATGCTGAGCGATCTATACATGATTTCTCCAGATCTCGTTGTGTCAGGTGATGAAAGAAGATATGGATTTCTGACCATCGAAAGCGGAGCAGGGTTTAATCGATTCCCACTTGCCCCGGCACTTTTCCCAAGCGCTCCCATCCTCGGACAAACGTACACCCTGAGGTGCTTCTGCATCAAAAGAAAATCGGCAAATCTTTTTCGAAATCTGCGGATCATCTTGTTCGGTACTCCATGAGGCGATCTCATCGAACCAATTCATTGAAGACCTGAAACGGATGTACGATCTGGTTGAAGTGTGCAAATCCGAAGCTGAGAACGAATTGGATGGGTGAAACCCGAAGTGATTGAGCCGACTCGGGCCGACCGGAGGCACTTGAAGGAACGTAGACCCAACCCAGGGATAATGGAACCAGCCCGCGCAGTTCAGGGTTCGTCGTCCGCCAATATCATCGTGCTCGATATGCTTGGTCGGCAGCATTTGCGCATTTCCCTCGCGAGCATAGTTGGAAGCCAATAGGCCATTCGCCTCGACGTGTCCGCTCTATCTTCCGGGCAGTACCGGATCGTACTGCAAAGCGAAGCGAACCGTGCCAGCGTGCCATTGCTGATTGTTCGATGAGAGATGCCGGCAAGCGCAGTATCCGCCCCGTCTGAAGGAACTTTCAGGCCGTTGGTGTGTCTGTCAGGGGTGTGTTACAAACCCGGGAGTAGGTAATGGTCCGGAAATCTCAGTGTCTCACGATCATGGTGGCAGTGTCGCTGCTGTCTGGCCTGACGTCGATTGCGTCGGCACAGAATGGGTGGAAGACCATCTTTCAGCCGAATTGTTACGTCCAGCCTCATGACATGGTGGCACTGCAGGGTGGGGGATTTCTCGCGGTCGGCGAGAACGGAGCGATTTTTCACCGCGGGGAAACCACGTCATACTGGACGCTGGAGTTTCTTCAGACTGGTGGAAGAGCACTGCGTACGATCACTATGCGTGGCGGAGAGAACGGCTACGCTGCCGGCGAGGACGGTTTATGGTTCCGCACGATGGACAACGGACGGACCTGGTCTGAACTGCCTCCGTTCACCGATCATTCCATACTCAAGATGCATTTCTGGACCGCGGATTCCGGCATCGCACTCTCCGTGCCCGGTGAAATCTGGCTTACACGCAATGGCGGCGGCAGCTGGGCTCTTCGTCATAAGACGGATGTGGACTCGCTTTTCGATGCGGTCCATCTCCCGGGTAAACGGATTGTAGTGGCCGGACAGCAGGGTCGAACATGCCGGAGCGGCGATGACGGGGAAACCTGGTTTGAAAGCAGCTTTCTGTCGCACAGTTACTATTGTCTCGCCGTCAATACCGACACTACGCAGGCAGCGATGGCAGGAGCAGGCGAATACATCTGGCTGTCGTCTGATTTCGGTACATCATGGAGGTCGAACGTCTGGGCGCACCCGGCTGCGGTGACGGAGTTATGGTATAAGGATACGCAGGCCATGCGTGTGCTCATGGGCGGGAGGCTTTACAACATCAGATTCGACCCGTACAGTGGGACGTCTGCTTACTGGTCTCTCCTCCGGGGAATCGGTGCGGAGAGCGAAAGCACCATTCAGTTGCTTGGTGCAGATGGGGAATCTGGATTCCTGTCCAAGGGATCGAAATACTGGACATCACCTGCGTATATCAATTGGGGAAACAGATCGAGTACCCTGCCCGACGGGTCCCTCTTCAGCTGGTCGGATGACAACGACATGCGCTACATCCGGATCGCTGCGGACGGGATCCAGAGCATCCAACGAATAGAGTACGAAACAGTTTTGCAATTACCTGATAGAGATCAGTACGGGAATCGTCGGCAACGCTGCTTCGCCGGCTATGACAGGGATACCGCCATATTGATCGAACGACTCTCCGGCAAAGAGTATATCTATTACGCCATGCCCGGATGGCAGCATTTCATCAAGATCGCCGAGCGAAACGTTGGCTATGGTGGCGGGGTGACCGCCATGACGTATGTCACGTCGCAAGAAATCCTGGCATGCTGTGGAGGCGATGTCCAGCGCAGTACGGACGGCGGAACGACGTGGAAGGAGGTCTTCCCCACAGACGGGAATATGCAGTGCATGTCGTTCTCGCAGGACAGGCGCACGGGCGCTGTCGCTGGCTCAGGTGGCTATGTGTATGTGACGAACGACTGGGGAAAACACTGGGACGAGTACAGGGCGCCGAGCCGCGTGACGTTCACGGATGTCGAGGTCCATGAAAATACCATCGTCGCGATCGGCCAGAATGGTCATGTTTTCATGTCGCAGTGCTACGGTGAAACCTGGGACGAGTATCGGATCTCCGACACCGTCGAACTCAGGGGAGTCACCATAGCGAGTTCACGTGCAGTTTTTATTTGTGCCGACAGCGGCCTTGTGTTTTCGATGCGAGGTGGTAAGGGAGAATGGCTGCGAGAGGAACTACCGAACACCTACCAATGTCAGGCGATCGAGGCGCTGCCGGATGGGACGCTGCTGGTCGTGACAACGGTGGGACCATATATCCGCCGGATCGATCAAGAGCTGCTTACCGTAGAAAGGCCGTCTCAAACGCTGTTCCCGGAGAGCATCGTCCTCGGTTCACCCTGGCCGCAGCCAGTGTCGGAGCATTTTCAATTGCCGATCACTGTCTCCCGCGGCGGCTTGTTCAGAATCGTATTGTCCGATCTTCTTGGCCGGAGCTGCGCCGTTCTGTACGACGGGGAAGCGATCACAGGCCGCAACATCCTTTCCCTGCGCCTGCCGTCCCTGTCCAGGGGCGCATACATCATCCACGCAACCGGCGATTGCGGTGCCGCCGGCAGAATGCTGATCGTGCGTTGAGAGATGGCGGAGGACGCTTGAACATCTTTCCGATTTCACCAATTGTCCACGTCAATACTGGGTGAGAAGTGAAATAACTCAACCTTGCGCGTTGCGTTTGAAACAGATAGATTCAATCGTAAGAAGAAAACCCGAGGTAACGTAATGCTTCCAGGCAACCGAGTCTGTCGACAGTGGTGCATCGCTGTCATATTGGTTTCGATCTGCACCAATTCGTGTGATCAGGGCATAGCGCCCGAACCTCAGCCTTTGATCGATGTCGTGCTTTCCGTCAGGTCTGGTATGAATCTGAGGGCTGCCTTGGTGAACCGTGGGCAGACGCCATACACCATCGTACTGCCCGGCGACGGGAGCCTGGACCATATGCGTACGCCTTGTATCGGATGGTCCTTTGTACGAAGACAAAAACAGGAGGGACTACTTGGAGTGTCGCACCCTCAGGATACTCCGAAATCCGACCGGCTGCGCTGCGGCAGTATCAACGCGCTCAGACAGGATGAAGTGGTGGTACTGGAACCAGGCGACAGTTGCGACCTTGGAGCGTGGATATCTTCTAGTCTTCTGCAGCCAGACACGACCGGTCAATTTGAAATCGTATTTTATTATGAGAACAGGCCGCAAATGGATTGGATCGGAACACCATTGGGCGTACACGACCCTGAAGCGATGGTCGCGGTTCGGAACAGCACGCCTTTCAAAGGTAAAAGCAATGTGGTGACCGTGGAATTTTAAGCGGTGAGTGAAAAAAAGGAGACAGGCTTTCCTGTACTGAGACAGATCGGATCATGTGATCACTGCTGCTGCCTTCCAAAAATCCAAAGCCGAGATTGATAAAGAAAATCGGCAAATCTCTGAGAACTACCTCCCAACAGTAAACAGAAAAAGCCCCGCGATTGCGGGGCTTTTTCATCGTACACCCAACGGGATTCGAACCCGTGTTTTCACCGTGAAAGGGTGGCGACCTAGGCCTCTAGTCGATGGGTGCCTAGTCTTCAAATATAGTGAAGAGAATAATATTTGTCAAGAACACGGGAGAAAGAAAATTTCTTTCGTGCAAACTGTGCGAGTCGGAGCATATGGGCGACGCGACGGAGGCGATGCGATCTGCCAGTCGCGCATGGGTCAGCGGACCCGACCGAGGATGCTCTGAATACGCAGGCGCCAGACCATGGTCACGGCCTCGCGAACGATTTTCTTTGACATCTTCGATGTGCCGACACGGCGGTCCATGAAGATGATCGGAATCTCATGCAGACGGAATCCTTTCTTCCAGGCCTTGAAGCTCATCTCGATCTGGAAGGAATAGCCGTTGCTGCGCACGCGGTCAAGGTCGATCGCCTTGAGCACTTCGACACGGAAGCATTTGAATCCGCCCGTAGCGTCGCGCACAGGAAGACCCGTGACAATGCGTGTATATTGATTGGCGAAATAGCTGAGGAGCAGGCGCTTCATCGGCCAGTTGATCACATTCACGCCTTGAATGTAGCGCGACCCCAGCACGAGATCGTACTCCTCGATGCTTTCGAGGAAGCGGGGCAGGGTGTCCGGTGAATGCGAATGATCAGCATCCATTTCGAACACATAATCATACCCCTGCGCGATCGCGTATTTGAAGCCCGCGAGATAGGCAGTGCCGAGCCCCATTTTTTTCTCACGCTCGAGAATATGAAGGCGCGGGTTATCCGCCATCATGCGCTTCACTTCGGCGCCGGTTCCGTCGGGTGAATTGTCATCAACGACCAACGCCTCCAGACGTTCGTCCTGTCGAAGGATATCCGGAATAATTGTCCGGACATTCTCCACTTCATTATAGGTCGGTATGATGACGAGTGCGCGTTTCATCCAATCACGGTTATTCCGCTCCCCTGAAATAGGCAACAGATTTTGGAATATGCGGAGATTTCCGCACAAGTCAAAGAGGCACCCGCCTTCGTCCCGCTCCGCGGGACTTCGGCGCGGCAAGGGGCGCTCTGCGTATGACGTAGCGCATTTTGCTATATTGTGTTTTTCCCCCAATCTGAAAGGCAGAGGCATGAGGTATTCCTTTACAATGGCGGTTGCATTCGCATGCATGCTTGGCGCAATTTCCGCACAGTCACAGGTGGCAAACCATGTGGTCATCAGTGAATTCGCTACACGAGGCGCAGCCGGAAATGCGGTCGGTGAATTCGTTGAGATTTATAATCCGACGAATGCACCCGTTGATATTTCGGGCTGGAAACTGGAATACCGCTCCGCGGCAGGGACCTCCTACAACGCGTTGACGACCGTGGCACAAGGGACAGTCATGCCCCCGAAGTCTTATTTCCTTTTTGCCGGACCTACCTGGTCAGGTACTCCAGCGGCTGATGCTGCGTGGGGTGCTTCAGGACTCGCCGACAATGGCGGCCTCCGCATTACGACAGCTGCGAGCGTCGCAATCGACCGCGTGGGCTTCGGAACCGGTAACGATCCGGAAGGCGCTGTCGCACCGAATCATGGCGAAACAGCGAATGACAATAGCGTGGAAAGAAAAGCATCCGCTTCCTCAACTGCGTCGTCGCTGGCCTCAGGCGGAACGGAAGAACTCGCGGGCAACGGCTGGGATTCGGATAACAACGCTGCCGATTTTGTGGCGCAGACCGGGGGACGCAATCCACAGAGTTCCAAAAGCGGTACCGAACCTCTGAGCGCCGACGGCTCAGGTTCCGCCACCGTTACTGTGGGTACGCTCAAAGCCGGCGACAGCTTCGACCTTCCGATCACGTTCACACCGGATCCCGCCTATCAGATTAATGCGATGAAAATTGTGGTACCGTCAGATTTCGGCTGGACCGGCTCCGTCGACGATGCCGGGGTAGATACGCGCATGCAGGCGGAGATGTCCACAAGCGGAGACACACTGCTGCTCGACAGACTCATTTTCTCAGAAACCGCCGCGACCATCACGGTGCGCGGACTCACCGCCCCGGGCAATACCGGCAACTACGTCATCGCGATTCTCACTTCCGGAAGCGGGACCTATCTGCCGATTCAGAATCCCCCGGCGGTGTTCGTGCGCGGCGGACCCATCCCCATCGCCGAGGCGCGTGAAAATAATTCGACAGGCGTGCCGATCAAACTCGGTGAAATTGTCACCGTCAACGGCATCGTAACTGTGTCGAATCAGTTTGGTTCACCGGCCTACGTACAGGATCATACCGGCGGCATCGCGGTCTACGATTTCAATTTCAGTGATTCCGTCAGCATCGGCGACGAAGTGACCATTACCGGCACCATCACACAGTTCAACGGACTGACGGAAATGGAGCAGGTCACCGTGGATGCGAAACCCTCCACCGGCAATGTGGTCACGCCGATTGTCGTGACGATAAGTGATGTCCTCGGCGACGGACTCGCGGGCAAGGAATTATATGAAAGTACGCTGCTGCGCATCAACGGCGTGACGGTGAATACGACGGCATGGACCGTCACGGGATCGGGCGTCAATTACAAACTCTCGGATGGCACGAATGAACTTGACGTGCGCGTGGACAACGATGTGCCGTTCGCCGGACAACCTGCTCCGGGCGGCAGCTTCGACATCGTCGGCGTCCTCAGTCAGTACAAGAATGCTTCCCCTTATGCAGGCGGCTACCAGCTTATGCCACGCATTTCGGAGGACATTATCGCAACGGGTCCCCGCATCATCACTTCACCTGAGGAATGCGTCATCGAACCCAACCGCATCGATCTGTGCTGGACAACCGCCATCGCCGCCGGCGCCCGAGTGCGCTACGGCCTGACCGACAACTTCGAGTTGGGTGTGGCCGAAACCGCTGGCAGCGGCACAGAACAGAGCGTGACGATTCCAGGGCTTCAGCCGGGCACGATCTACCGCATGCAGGCCTTCTCCGTCGAGGGCAGCGACACCAGTTTCGCACAGGCGATGTATGTCTGCACTGCATCCGCGACATCCACTGGCGAGATGAATGTGTATTTCAGCCGCTCGGTTGACAATTCACTGTATCCGCCCCTGCCCGCGCAGGGAAATATCGCGCTGGCGAATAAGCTGATGAACCGCATCGATGCGGCGCAGTTCAGCATCGACCTCTGCGTGTACAGTTTGAGCGGACAGGTGGGCGACAACATCGCCGAACGGCTGCTGGAAGCGAAAGCGCGCGGGGTGAAAATCCGCGCCATCTTCGAAACGGATAATGCCAGCACCAACGCTATTCGAACCGTCCGCAACAACATTCCCTCAATCGTTGATAACTTCGACAAGGTCAATGCCGGCGTGGGATTGATGCATAACAAGTTCTACGTCATCGACGGACGCGACCGCTCGAGCGACACCGATGACTGGGTAGTCATGGGTTCATGGAACGCGACCGACCCCGGGACCAACGACGATGCGCAGAATGTCGTCGAAACCCAGGACCAGGCACTTGCTGTGACCTACACGAAAGAATTCGAGGAAATGTGGGGCAGCGACAATGAAACGCCGAACAGCAACACTTCGCGTTTCGGCGCGCGCAAACTCGATAACACACCGCATCGCTTTATTATCGGCGGCACGAAAGTGGAGTCATACTTCAGTCCCAGCGACCAGGCAACCGGCGCGATAGTGAAGGCGGCGAACGGAGCTCGCGAATCGATTTATTTTGCCACACTGACGTTCACTCGCGATGATCTCGGCCGCATCATGGTCGACAAGCACAACGCAGGCGTGACTGTGCGCGGACTGATGGACAACAACAGCGATCAGGGAAATGAATTCGATTACCTGCAGACCGGCGGTGTGGATGTGCTGCTGAAAAAAGGATTCTCCGGTCTTCTGCATCACAAGTACATGATCGTCGATGTCGAGGACACGGCCGTCGATGCGGATCCGACTGTGGTCACCGGTTCTCACAACTGGTCCAACTCGGCCGAATTCTCCAACAACGAAAACACGCTGGTCATTCACAGTCACGACGTCGCTGTTCAGTATGTGCAGGAGTGGTACAAGCGCTACATCGAATCCGGCGGCACGGGCGCCATCGTGCTGGGCGTCGAAAACCAGCCCAGCGCCGCGGATTTCTCCCTCGCGCTGTATCCTTCACCTTTGCGCGCAGGCGATGCGCTCACGCTGCAGATGGATGTCATGCATGCAGGCATGTACGAAATAGCCATCCACGATATGCTCGGCCGCAAGCTGCGCGGCTACACGGTTGATGCCGCAGCGACCGGCCGGCAGATGGTGATGCTCCCGACAGCCGGACTCCACGCCGGCAGCTACATCGTTTCCGCCACCGACAATATAGGAAGCGTCTCCGCCCAGCGACTTTTAGTCTGGTAGACAGCCGCTCCTCCTCCCCTCTCCTTTCAGGAGAGGGGCTGGGGGTGAGGTCGTCAAGACCCTTCGCGTATCTTTCTCCTTGAAGGAGAGGGGAGGAAGAGTGCGTGACACTGTATGGTTCTCCGAATTCCGGGAACCTCATCCGATTTCGGGCGTACTACCGGGTCGGATCGCCTATTTTTTTCCTTACTTATTCGGAGACCTGTCATGCTGCTGAGCATTCGTCTCTCATTGCTGCTGCTCTTCACGGCACCGGCGTTTTTTCTCGCGTCGACGCTGCTGGACAATAATTCCACCACGGTAAACTGGAGTTCATTCATGAAAGGGGACTATGAAGAACAGTGGAAAGCCGTCGACAAGGCCCTGAACGAGGGGCTGCCGAAATCTGCGCTGGAGATGGTCGAGAAAATCTATGACCGTGCGAAAAAAGAAAACATCCAGCCGCAGATCGTCAAGTCCATCGCCTACCGCGTCGCGCTGATGGCTGTCACCAATGAAGAAGACGAGGTCATCCTGATACGGGATCTCGAAAAGGAGATTGCCGCAGCGGAACAGCCCGTAAAAGCCGTGCTCAATTCGATGCTGGCCGGGCTGTACTGGAGCTACTATCAGATGAATCGCTGGCGAATTCAGGATCGCACGGAAGTCGCTGACACTGCAACCGCAGATTTTCGTACATGGGAGCCAGGGCGCTTTTTCGATACCGCCAAGTCCCTCTACCTCGAATCCATCGCTCCCGCCGAACTGCTGCAGCAGAAACCGGTCGAAGCATTCGAGGCCATTCTCGTTACACAAAGCGAGAGCGGGAAATACCGTCCCACACTCTACGACATTCTCGCTCACCGGGCGCTGGAATTTTTCCAAAATGACCAGGTGGACCTCCCGGTTCCGCAGCAGGATTTCGAGCTCACGGGTATTGAGGCGCTGATTCCCGCTGCCGATTTCATAGCACACACTTTCACTTCTCCCAATCCGCGGAATACGAAATTCCAGGCGCTGCTCATCTACCAGCAGCTGCTGCGCTTCCATCTGCAGCGCGGGGATACCGACGCCATTGTGGATCTCGATCTGCAGCGGCTCGGCTTCGGTCTGGCGGAAACACAGCATGAGGACAAGGACACCACCTATTACATAGCAGTGGAGTCTCTTTACAAAGCGCATGCCTCTTCTTCCATTTCCACACTCGCAGGCGCGGCCCTCGCACGGTATCATTTCACACACAACGATTATGTGAAGGCGCTTGCTTTCTGCGACCGCGAAATTGGGCGCTTCACCGCGTCGCGCGGTGCGTCGGATTGCCGGGCTCTTCGATCGAGCATCCTCGCAAAGGAGATGTCGCTGTCGGTGGAGCAGACCACTCCGCCCAATGCGCCGATTCTCGTGTCCGCCGGCTATCGCAATGTCGAGCGCGTGCACTTCCGCATCGTGAAGCTGCTCGCAGAGGAAGATGATGAAAGCATTCTCCAGCAAACGCGGGACATCAGTCAGCGGCAGCGTCTGGAGGATATTCTCCGCCGCGGAAATGTGAAGCAGTGGTCGCAGGATCTCCCGAAGCAGACGGATTACAAGTCGCATCTGGTGGACCTTAGCGCACCGGAACTGCCTCTGGGCGTGTACATGATTTTCATGTCCCCGCGAGAAGATTTCTCCTTCGACGACAATGCCATCGCCTACACCTGGCTGCGCGTGACGCGGCTCAGCCTTGAGAATATTGAGGACAACCGCGGGGGACAGCATTTTTGGGTCACCGATGCGCTTGAAGGTCAGCCACTGAAAAGCGTGCAGGTGCAGATGTTTACGCGCCGTTGGAATTCGTCGGATTACGGCTACGAACGCATCGCTCAGGGCAATGCCCGCACCGATGCCGACGGACTCTTCGTGCTTGAGCCCGGGCGCTTCCGCGATGGCGTGTCCTTCCGCCTTTCGGTGGGACGCGATACACTCACCGTGCTCAACAGCTACAACGCGTATGAACGCGGACGTGAGAATACCCAACGCCGCACGCTGTTCTTCACCGATCGGGCAATCTATCGTCCGGGGCAGACACTCTATCTCAAGGGCATCATCACTGAAGGCAATCGTGAGAAAGCCGATTACGAGGTAGTGAAAAACACAAGCACGACGGTGATCTTCCTCGATGCGAATCATCAGAAAGTACATGAAGTGCAGCTGCGCTCGAATGAGTATGGCTCCTTCAACACCAGTTTCACCGTACCATCGGGCGTGCTCACCGGCATGATGTATATCCGTAACGAGACCGGTTCAATTAATGTGCGGGTGGAAGAATACAAGCGGCCGAAATTCGAAGCCATGTTCAAACCGGTGGAAGGGGAGTACCGTCTCAACGCCGTCGTCAAGGTCACCGGTGAAGCCAAGGCCTATGCCGGATCGAATATCGACGGCGCCACGGTGAACTGGCGCGTACAGCGGCAGGTGCGCTTCCCGTACTGGTACTGGTGGTGGCGCCCGGCTCCGCAGGGGAGCGCGCGGGAAATCGCCCATGGCACGACGACCACGGATGCCGACGGCGCATTCACACTCGAATTCACCGCGCTGCCCGATCGCTCGGTTGATCCCAAGACTCAGCCGGTATTCACCTACTCAGTCACTGCGGATGTCGTCGACATCAACGGCGAGACGCACAGCGCTTCCACTTCAGTGAGCGCGGGCTACACCTCGGTCGAACTTTCTCTCGGCATCGCCGAAGTCATTGATGCCACGAAGGAACAGGAACTGCGGCTGAATTCTCGCAACCTGGGCGGACAGCCGGTCGCGACTACAGGTACGCTGCGAATCGAACAGCTTACTCCGCCTGACCGCATTCTCCGCGGCCGCATGCTGCCCGTACCCGACAGCTGGGTATTGTCGATGGATGAATTCAAACGCGCATTCCCGCACGATGTGTATAAGGACGAAAATATAGCTGACAACTGGGAAGTGCGGCGCACAGTGATCGATACGAAATTCAACACCGGTGCCGATGGCACGGATTCTCTCATCCTTCGCGATCTCGCGCCGGGAAGCTACCGCATCACGATGAGCGCGAAGGATCCCGGAGGACAGGATCTGCTTATCCGTAAAACCGTGACCGTCTATCGTCCTGAAGACGACGTTCCTTCGATGCTTCCGGAATTTTTCGTGGGCACGAAGACCATGGCCGAGCCGGGCGAAGAAGCACGCTTCCTTTACGGCAGCGCTTACGACGGGGTATCCATGCTGACTCGTGTCGATCGGCATCTCAGCGCGGCGAAGGAAGAATGGCAGACGCGTGATGCAGGGCAGCGCTCCTTCCGCTATATGGTTGAGGAAAAAGATCGCGGCGGCTTCAGCGTGCAGATCTTTTTCGTGAAGAATTATCGTCTGTATCAGCAGACCGTTGCTATCGCTGTGCCCTGGTCGAACAAGCAGCTGCAGGTCGAAACCGCGACCTTCCGCGACAAGCTCAAACCCGGGCAGGAAGAAGAATGGCGCATCACGATCAAGGGTCCACAGCGCGACCGCATCGCGGCGGAAATGCTGGCCTCGATGTACGACGCCTCTCTCGATGCGATTTACGCGCAGGATTGGTCCCGCTTCTCCTGGCCATCGTACGGCAGCTGGACCCGCTTCTCCAATTACGGCTTCGGGGGCAACAGCGCCCGGATGTATATCGAGGACTGGAACAGTATCCTCTCCGGCTACTCTCAATACTATGACCGGCTGAATCTCTTTCTCTTCGACCGTTACGGCAGGTATTACGGACGGCAGATGTACAAGTCGAAGTCCGAAGGCGGTCGTAATGGTGATGATGGTATGGTCATGGAAAGCGTATCTGGAATGGCGATGGACGCTGCACCACCACCCTCACCGGCATCAATGGCTGATGGCATCGGCAGCAATGAATTACTGGCGAAGAAGGACAAGGGCGGACTTCGGGATGAGGAAAAGGAAACCACCGGAACCGGCGATGCGTCTGCAGGCGGACTCGACGCCGTCAAAGCGCGGACGAATTTCAACGAGACCGCATTCTTCTATCCCGACCTGATGACCGATGAGCAGGGGAATGTCGTGCTGCGATTTACCGCTCCCGAAGCGCTCACGCGCTGGAAGCTGCGGGTGTATGCACATACGCCGGATCTGAAAACCGGGTACCTCGAGAAGACAACCGTGACGCAGAAAGAGCTGATGGTCATGCCCAACATGCCGCGCTTCCTGCGCAACGGCGACGACATCTCGCTGATGACAAAAATTACCAACATGTCCGATACCTCGCTCACAGGTTCCGTCACGCTGAAGATCTTCGATGCCGTGACGATGCAGCCGCTGGACGAGCGCTTCGGGTTGAAGGACGCCGTGCGTTCTTTCACCGCGGAAAAAGGCCGCAGCGCCACCGCACAGTGGAATGTGCATGTGCCGGACGATGTGTCCGCCATCGTCTACCGCATCGTCGCCAAGGCGGGAGAATTTTCCGACGGCGAGGAAATGGCGCTGCCGGTGCTTCCCAACCGCATGCTCGTGACCGAAACACTTCCGCTGAACATCCGCGGCGGGGAGACGAAGACTTTCACATTTGACAAGCTGCTGCGCTCGGGCGGGTCGACCACTCTCCGTCAGCATCAGCTCACACTCGAGATGACCTCGCAGCCCGCGTGGTATGCCGTGCAGGCGCTGCCGTATCTGATCGAGTATCCTTACGAATGCTCCGAGCAGGTATTCAACCGCTACTATGCCAACAGCATCGCGGGACATATCGCACAGAGCAATCCGAAAATCAAGCGCGTGTTCGATCAGTGGAAAAACACCGATGCGCTGCTGTCGAATCTGCAGAAGAATCAGGATCTGAAGATGCTGCTGCTCGAGGAGACGCCGTGGGTGCTGCAGGGCAAGGACGAAAGCGAGCGCAAGAAGCGCATCGCCCTGCTCTTCGACCTCAACACCATGGGCAACAATCTCGAAACGGCCATGCGCAAGCTCGAGAAGGCGCAGGCGAGCAACGGCGGCTGGCCGTGGTTCCCGGGCATGCCCGAAAACCGCTATATCACGCAGTACATCGTCGCCGGTTTCGGACACCTTTCCGCGCTCGGCGTCAACGTGAGCGACGAACGCGTCAACCGGATGCTTCGCCGTGCGGTGGAGTTCATGGATGCGCGCATGAACGAAGACTATCTCGATCTGAAGGCGCATGAGCGCAGCTTCGATCCGAAAAAGGACTATCTGAATCACCTTGCCGTGCAGTATCTCTACGCCCGCAGCTATTTTCTCAAGCAGGACATTCCCGACAAGTATGACGAAGCGGTGAATTTCTGGCGTGAGCAGTCCCGCAAGTGGTGGGCGCGGCGCGGACACATGATGCAGGGACAGATCGCCCTTGCCCTGCATCGTCTGGGTGAAAAGGATGTACCGCAGGCGGTGGTGCGTTCACTGAAAGAGCGTTCTCTTCAGAATGACGAGATGGGCATGTACTGGAAATACGAACGGGGCTGGTACTGGTATCAGGCGCCGATCGAGACGCAGGCCCTGATGGTCGAAGTGTTTGATGAAGTGGCGGGCGATATGAAGTCCGTCGAGGAACTCAAAATCTGGCTGCTGAAGCAGAAGCAGGTGCAGGACTGGGGTTCTACCGTTGCCACGGCCGAAGTCTGCTACGCACTGCTGCGCCGCGGCAGCGACCTCCTGGCCTCCGATAAACTCGTCGAAGTGACCATGGGCGGAGAAAAGATCGATCCGGTCGCCATGGGCGCCAAGGTTGAAGCGGGGACGGGCTACTATCGCGTCGACTGGCGCGGCTCGGACATTCGTCCCGAACAGGGCACTATCGTTGCGAAGAAAGCAGATCAGGGCATCGCCTGGGGCGCGGTGTACTGGCAGTATTTCGAGCAGCTCGATAAAATCACTCCTGCGAAGACGCCACTGCAGATCGAGAAAACTCTGTATCTGCAGCGCAACACAGAAAAGGGGCAGGTGCTCGAACCCATCACTGAGAAGAACAAACTTCATGTGGGCGATGTGGTGAAGGTCCGCGTCACCATCCGCATAGACCGGGACATGGAATACGTGCATCTCAAGGACATGCGCGGCTCGGGACTCGACCTGATCAGCCAACTTTCCGGCTATCATTGGAAGGGTGGTCTCGGCTACTACGAAGCTCCCAAAGACGCCTCGGTCAACTTTTTCTTCCATTGGCTGCCGAAAGGCGTGCACGTTTTCGAATATCCTTTGCGTGTTTCCCACGCCGGCCGCTTCTCCAACGGCATTTCCGCCATCCAGTGCATGTACGCTCCCGAATTCGCAGCCCACACTGCCGGGATAATCGTGACCGTGGAATAGCGGAATTTTCCGTTCGTTTCTATAAGCCGTCTGGCTTTTCCCCATCTTTTTAAGGCCATCCTCCTCGCGAGGATGGCCTTTTCTCTGTTTTTTTGAAAAAAATGAAAATAAATGAATTCGGGGTGAATAAAATGCACACAAAGTGTAACTTCTTCTATTTGCAGGGGTTATTGTATCGGATAAGAGGTGTCCTCATATCTTCGATCACAGTTGATGCAATTCAAGCAGATGAACGCAGCAGGATGAAGCAGGTCAAAAACTTGTACTTGTATCCGAAATGGCTGGTTAAATCAAATGATAACAATTACTTATGATATATTCTTACCAAATTCAAGGTCTCTACCAAGGAGAAAGTTATGCGCATTGTAAATAACTCTTCCTGGCTTGTCCGGTTCTTCGTCTTGGCCGTGCTGCTGTTTGCCTCCTCGGGCAGCGTCATGCAGGCCCAGCCGAATTTGAACCTCAAGCGCGTGACAGTCAACTGGCCCACGGTTGAGCTGTATTTCTCGGTCGGCTGCAACGGCAGCCCATCGTACAATATGGCGAAGCAGGATTTCAGGATCTTTGAGAACGGAGTGGAAGTCAAGGACTTCACACTGTGGTGTCCGGATCCTATGATCCGCTGCGCCATTTCCGTTTCTCTTGTCTTCGATGCTTCGG
>JBATDG010000060.1:0-11039 GCA_049663345.1 Bacteroidota bacterium | reverse complement strand
TGGATTACCAAATATCGTGGGTACCTGATGGATCTGAATTTCACCCCGCGGACGCTGTACCGGCTGCCGTGGAACTTCGCCGACAACGCCATCTCATGGCTGGAGCCGACCTCGGTCTGCAATCTTTACTGCGACGGCTGCTATCGTGAAAACCGCGAGGGCTCGCACAAGACGCTGCATGAAGTGCAGCATGAACTCGATGTGTTTGAGCGGCTGCGCAACTGCGACAGCGTATCCATCGCCGGGGGTGAACCGCTGTCGCATCCCGAGATCATTGAAATCGTCGCCATGGTTCGGCGCAAAGGATGGAAGCCGGTTATCAATTCCAACGGCGCACTGCTTACGCCCGCGCTGCTGAAGGCACTCAAGCGCGCAGGAGTCACGGGCTTTACGTTCCATGTGGATAGCGGACAAAGCCGTGCGGACTGGAAGGGGAAAAGCGAAATCGAACTCAATGCGCTGCGGCAGGAACTGGCGGATATGCTGCATGATGCAGGCGGACTGACCTGCTCGTTCAACGCCACAGTGTATCCGGAAACGCTGAATGACGTTCCCTCCATTCTTGAATGGGGACAGAAGAATATCGACCGCGTGCATGTCATGGTTTTCATCAATTACCGTATGGCGATTTTCGGTAAGGATCTGGATTTCTACGTTGGCGACAAGCAGGTGCATTTCGATGATATGATGTATTCAAAGAAAGACGACAGCCGCCGCACCAATATTTCTTCTCCGGAGGTCGTGGACGTGATCCGCACGAAATACCCGGACTTCATGCCCTGCTCCTTCCTGAACGGCACCGAGCGCAGCGATTCGTATAAATGGCTGATGACCGGGCGCATGGGCAACAAGAGCAAGATATTCGGATACGTCGGCCCGAAGTTCATGGAAATCACTCAGGTGATGAATCATCTGATCACAGGCAAGTATCTTGCTTACGGTTCGCCCTGGATGCAGCGCAGCGGCCGGTTGTATTTTCTGCTTGCTCCATTCGACCGCGGCATCCGGCGCGTGGCCGCAAAATATCTCAAGTCCTTGTTCACCTCCCCCGCTGCGTTTTTCTCCCGCATCCATTTCCAGTCCGTGATGATAATTCAACCGGCGGATGTGCATGAAAACGGCAGCATCGACATGTGCGATGGTTGTCCTGACATCACCGTGTGGAACGATCAGCTCGTCTGGAGCTGCCGCATGGAGGAACAGATACGCTGGGGGCAGAACATGCGAATGGTCCCGAAGGCAGCCGTAGGGGCGAGCATCCTGCCTGATGCTGATGAATTGTCGTAGCGAATCAACTGCGCCAACACGACCGGCTGTCCGCTTCGCACATCGGCTCGGCCCTGGCAGCCCGACCGTGTCATGCAGAATGAAAGCATGATTTGATCCGGTGGGGTCGGCCGTCGTACTTTGCTTCATCATTGGATAACACCAGAGGCCCGAGATGAGCGAACAGCTGGACAGCGCAGCATATTATCACATCGCCTATCAGCAGCACCGCATCATGAACCCGTTGAGCGATGAGCGTTTCCTGCTGCTCGCCGAGCAATGTGAGCTTGGACCGGAATCGCGGGTGCTCGATATCGGCAGCGGCAACGGATGGAGCTCGCTGCTTCTGGCAAAGGAGTGGGACTGTTCCAGCGTACAGGTCGACATCTCCGAGTATTGGACCGATCAGGCGCGGTCCTTGTTCGGCGCACATGGGTTTTCGGCCCGCACAGCCATTCATTGCATGGATGCAAAGAATTTCGCCCATGAAGAAGCTGCATACGATCTGGTGGTCTGCCTCGGCACCGCCCCTGTGTATGGAGGATTCGCCGAAGCACTGCAGGTGTTTTCCAGCTGCCTTAAGCCCGACGGACGCGTGATCATCGGTGAACCCAGCGCGCGCCTGCCGCTCCCGAAGCGCTACGCCGAGTATCTGAAAATGCTGCAGTGGGAAGTGCACGGCGAGCGTCAGCTCATGCGCATCATCGACGATGGCGGATTCGAGATGCTGTGGAATCTCCGAAGTACGCAGGATGAATGGGATCGATACATGAGCTTGCAGTGGCAGTCCGTCAGCGACCACGCAAGGGCTTTCGCCGACGAAGAACAGTCGCAGGACTTTCTTGAGTGGGTGAGGGATGAACAGGAGGTGTATCTCCGGTATCAACGACACTGGGTGGAATGGAACGTCATGCTGCTGCGCGCGATCTGACTCCGCATCGATATTCCTGCGTGACATCCGTGCGCGCTTTGAAGCAGGATCGAAGTACCGCTTCGGAAGCGAAAACAAAAAGGCGGCCAGTACTGGTCGCCATTTTATTTTCGCGATGTATTGGTCCGCATGGCGAAACTCCCTTATATTGGACATCTCGTATCCTATTTCAGACACTTTACCTAGGACAACCAATGAAGTCTCTTATCATAGCATGCTGCTTTGTCATTCTCGGCAGCCTCTCGGCACAGGCGCAGGAAACATTCAGTCATACGGAAGCAGGTGTGGATATCACCATTCCGGCAGGCTGGTATTACGAACACGGAGAGGGCGATTTCACGGTCTATACACCGGGCAAGGAGTTGGGCATCAATCTTGCAGTGATAGAGGGTACGGAGATCGACCAGGCGGTGGAGGCGCTCGATGCCGATCTCGAGAAGAATTTCCAGAATGTCGAACTGGGCGAAGCGACGATGGCTGAAGCAAACGGAATGAGCTGTGTTGAAATCGATGGAACAGCGACTCTGGATGGTCAGCCCATGATCATCTATTATTGCCTGGTGGTGACGCCGACGGGCAAGATTCTGGAGTTCAGCGCAGTGGGCACCCCGGCGGAATTCGACAAGTATGCGAATGAGATCGAACAGCTCGACAACAGCCTGAAACCGACCGAATAGCGAAATATTTTTTCAGGAAACAATGGAGTTCGTGGTAACAGCGAACTCCATTGTTGCTTTTATTCCACTCGGATTGCGGCCTGGCGGGATTTCGCCTCCACTGCTTCATCAATTGGTCTGGAGCTGCCGCATGGAAGAGCAAATGCGCTGGGGCCAGAACATGCGCATGGTGCCGCGTACGCACGACGAGTGATTTGATCCGGTATCGTCGGCGGTTGTACCTTGCGAGCGTTACATGTCCTTATGAGGATTTCGCATGACCGAACAGCTGGACGGCGCTGAATACTACCACATCGCCTATCAACAACACTGCATCATGAATCCGCTCAGAGACGAGCGCTTCCTGCCGCTGCGCGCGATATGACTTCGCATCGAAATTCCCGCGTGACGTCCGTGCGCGAGAGGACTCTGCATAGAGATCCCCGCGTGACATCCGCCGCACGGCAAGGCGCGCGACTTTTCTTTCACTTGATTCTGCTCTTCGGTTTCACGCAGTCGGCTGCAGCGCAAATTTTTCCCGACACGGTGTATGCCTGGCGCAAAACCGCAGAGCGAGTGCTGGCGCCGGAGGAGTGGAAAACTGCTCTGGGCAATAGGGCGGCTGCGTTAGAAGCTTTTGGGACAACCGAATTCCGTGTGATCAATCTGTTTCGCGAAGGAAAGAACGTCCGCATTGAAATTGCGCTCCTACCCAGCCGCGAACGCGCTTTCGGGCTCTTCCGCTCGCTGTCGGATGCCGGCACGGTGAATGGAATTGTCGGCGATGCGTTTGCCTATGAGCGAAGCGCTGTGAATGTGAATACCGGTCCGTATTACTTTCGCATTGTGTCGGAGGAAAAGCGTGCCGCGCAGCCGCCGGATGAAGCGCTTGTCCTCCGCACGCGACGCGTGCTTTACACAAAGGCGGACTGCTACGGAAGCGACTTCCCATTGCCGACAGATGAACGCGTCCTCGGATCTGAGCGCTACCTCGTACCGGATGAGGAGGTGTGGCAGGTGTTCCGCACAAGGGTTCCGGAAGGTCTGCTGCCCGTGCTGAGTACGCATGCCGCTTTCACCGCCGAGTACGAAAAGCCCCATGCCGGAGTGCGCCGAACCCTCATGCTCTTTCCCTTCCGCCAGAAAGACGCCGCGGCCGCCTTCGCAGCGGAACTCGTGCAGCAGCTCGAAGCGCGCGCGGGCAGCCGCAGCGAAGCCTGTGCGATTCCCGCATTCGTTCGCGGGGGAGTACAGCGGGTAATCGCAGCGGACGCCACGCGCGTATTCCTCATAATCAGCGATTCGGGCGACAGCGGCTGCTGCGAATGGGCGCGTTCTCTCCTGCGCCGCTGACTGATTTCCCTCCTGAATCCCAGCTTTTACCTATCTTCTCATACGAAGCATTTTTGAACAGTGAAGGACCGCAGCGGCGGTAACGCGATGGCTTTGAAGGAATGGACAAAACTGACTGAGGAAACGCTGTACCGCAATCCATGGTGGATGTACAAGCGAGACACCTTTGCGCTGCCTTCCGGCGAGGAGGGCGAGTACCATTATGTACAGACGCCCGGATCGGTCATGCTCATTCCGGTCGCCGCGGATGGCCGTTTTGTTTTCGTCCGTCAGTACCGCTATCTCAACCGGCGCGTGAGTATCGAATTTCCTGCGGGAGGCATCAAGAGCGGGCAATCGCCTGAAGCTGCTGCGAGCGCCGAACTTCGCGAAGAGGCGGGCTTTGTCGGGAAAGAACTGCTGGCAATCGGACAGTTCAATCCGTTTAACGGCGTCACCGATGAACTGTGCCATGTGTATGTCGCCCGCGATCTGCATGAGGTCGAAGCCGAGCCGGATGTCACCGAAGAGTTTGAAATACTTTTTCTGGATCCCTCGGGCATCCGCGAGGCAATCAAGGAAGGAACTCTTTGGGATGGCATGACGCTTGCCGCCTGGTCGATGTATCAGGCGAATATCGCTGTCGGGGAGCGCTGACGCATGCGTGTGATTTCTGCTGGGATAATACTTGCACTTGGCCTTCTGTTTCCCGGGCAGGCAGCCGCGCAGGTGCGCAGCGGGGCGGAGGTGCTGCTTTCCGATTCGCTGCATCTCCTCATTGGAAAACGCATCGGACTTTTGGCCAACCACACGTCGCGGCTTTCCAACGGCGTGCTGCTTTTCGACACGCTGCTCACGCAAAAGGAAATAACGCTCGCAGCGGTTTTTTCTCCCGAACACGGCTTTCGCGGAACTGCAGCGGATGGAGAAGCGGTGGCATCGGGTGTCGTCGCCGGTGTGCCGTTGCATTCGCTGTTCGGAGCCACGCGTCGCCCCACTCCGGAAATGTTTGCCGGCCTGGATGTGCTGGTCATGGATTTGCAGGACGTTGGCGCACGCTACTATACATATCTGAGCACAATGGCGATGTGCCTCGAGACGGCCGCGGCCGCCGGACTGCCGGTGATTGTCTGCGATCGTCCGAATCCTGTCGGCGGAGAAATCGTCGAAGGGCCGATCCGCGACGACAGTCTGCGTTCCTTCGTCGGCTACCTTCCGCTGCCTGTGCGGCACGGACTCACTGCCGGTGAAGCGGTGCGCATGATGGTGGGCGAGGGCTGGCTGCGCGGGGCGGTGCGTCCCATGGTGACGGTCGTGCCTTGCGCCGGTTGGAGCCGCGCGATGTACTACGACGAGACGGGACTGCCGTGGGTGCGTCCATCACCGAACATCATCTCGCTCGACGCTGCGATCAGTTACACCGGAATGTGTCTGCTGGAGGGCACAAACATCAGCGAGGGGCGCGGCACCGATGCCCCTTTTCTCATGTTCGGCGCTCCGTTCATCGATGCCGATTCGCTCAGCGCCGCATTGAATGCACGCGGACTGCCGGGGGTGCGATTTCATCCGGCCGCGTTTACGCCCAAGCCGGGAACGGGAGCGCCGCATCCGAAATACAACGGTCAAGAATGCGCCGGAGCCCGGATCGAAATTACCGACAGGGCTTTGTTCGACAGCTTCGGCTGCGGGGTTGCAATCCTCTCCGTGCTGCGAATCCATTATGGTGCATTTTTTACCTGCACATCGTATCTTGACCAGCTGGCAGGCGTCCCGCGATTTAACGAACTTTCCGTTCCTGCGGTGTCCCGGCGCAGCGCGGATGATGTCCGGCGCTTCACTGCCGAACGACTACCCTATCTTTTGTATAATTGAATTTCTCCCAGTTGGAGTGCGCATGCGACATCTCGTGCTGTTTCTCATTTCATTCCTTTCATTGACTGCCTGCAACAGCGGTTCGAAGCAGCAGGTGGAAGGAGAACGCGTGGCGGATTCTTCCAGCCAGGCAGTTGAAAATGCAACGCTCACCGCTGATGACCGCGGTCCTTCCATCACGCTCGATGCGCCGGTTATGCTGAGCTATCGCATGAAAGTGGGGGACACTTTCGGATATAAAATCGAGGACCGGCAGGATATTCTGCTGATGCAGGACACCATCGCCAACCACAATGTGCAGAACCTCACATGGTGGTATCATTTCGAGGTGCTGGAGGCGAATCCCGGCGGCGCTGCGAGACTGCGCGCTACCTGCGACCGGGTGCTTTTTGACGGCCGCTACGATGGACCCGGCGGAAAGCGGAGCATGAAGTATGATTCTGATGAGAAGAATACCTACGATCTCGACAAGCAGTATGCCCAGTACAACGCTCCCGTGCATACACCGTTCGTGATCGTCGTTGAACAGAGCGGCCGAATAGCCGACATCACCGAGCTCACCGAAGTGATCCGGAATTTTATGAAGGACGATTTCCGCACGACAAAATCGAATCAGATTAACGCCATCGCCAAAGATTACGCAGACCAGAATCTGAAGGGTACGCTGCAGATAGTATTTCAGAAGCTGTCCGAGGCCCCGGTAGGAAAGGATTCAACCTGGATGATCTCGACACCGGACCGGCTGGGCTACCTGGCTATGCAGAACTCGGCAACGTACAAGGTGCGCGATGTAGTGGAATCCCCGCTCGGGCGGGTCGCTCATGTAGATGTCACTTTGACGAAAACCTATGTCGGAAAAAAGAAAGTAGACACCGGCGATGGTATGGCCACGATGAGCGAGTTTGAAGCGCGCGGGAAAGGGAGCACGGTGTTCAATATTGATAAGGGCGCCTTGCAGCGGCGGCGGCTGCGCAACACCGTTAAGGTCCGCATGTGGGTTGAGCCGCCGGACGAACTCAAGCAGATGACAAAGGGCACGCCGCAGGAGGTCCATGATTTCTGGTGGACTCTTAACGGCATCACAGAAAACGTCATTGAACCATACCTGAGGCCCTGACCGGACGTCATGCTCGTTATTCCAGCCATGCATATCCGCAGCGGAAGCTGCACGCGGACCGCGATCGGGGAACCGGGAACGGAAGGACTGTATCCGGTTTCGCCGGTACAGCTCGCGCGATTGTGGCGTGGTGAGAATGCCAAATCTCTGCATGTGGTCTGTTTCGATCTCGCGCGGCAGAATGATTCGGGACAGATCGATCAGCTGCGCGAGGTCGTGCACGCGGTTGATATCGCCATACAGCTCGGCGGAGTTTTCGCAACCATGGATGACGTCCGTCTCGCGCTGGAGGATATCGGCGTCTACCGTGTCGTGATTGATCCGGCCGTTTTCGCGCTTGGCGGCGAGCTCGATGAATTGATTGTGAAATACGGTCCGCGCAAGATTGTCGTCGCTTTAAACGTGGAAAACGGTGAGATAATTTCATGTGAAAATGGAATTGCGATGCGCGTTGATGCTGTCGCATTTGCGCAGAGGCTTGCAAACACAGGGGTACAGCGTGTTTTAGTGACGCAAAAGGGCATAAAAGAAAACTTGTCTGAACCCCCTGCCGAGTTCTTGCTTTGCCTTGTAGAAACGACTAATTTGTCAGTCACGCTGAATGGTTCCGTCCGCCACTATCGGGATCTCAAGCTGCTCCAGAATCTGCACCCGAGGAGAATCGATTCCGTTGTCCTTGAAGAGGTTTTGTACGCGAATGTTTTTCCTTGTCAGCGTATCTGGAGACTGGCTGAACAAAAGCTACTTGCTCAACACAAATTGTTGTGAGATTTGATGTCCGAGGCTCGCAGACGATACATGCTTCGAAGGACCACCTTCTTGCCAATGTTCCTGGCACGCAACATTGACATTTGGTGCGTTTTTTGTATATTTCTGTGTGAATTTTATTCACATAATTTGGCTGTTTTTAACCCTTTACCGACTTTTTCCATCACTGGCAGCGTTTCTATGGGCGTTCCCGCCTCAGTGTGAGGATGGATATTCTTTTTCGCAAATTAAATCAAACCTAAAAGGTCTTTTTCTTGGTCATTGATATCAGGTGTGCTTATGAGATTACCTTTCCTGCGATCTAGCTTTGTGATCGCAAGCCTGTTGTTTGTGTCATCAACTTGTATGGCGCAGACCGTCTACAGCCCTGATGTAGCGCGCGTATTCGTCAGCGGCTTCTTGGGGGTGAACCAAAACACCAACATGGGAGACTTCAAGACAGATTGTGACTGTCTTTTTGAAGGCGGCTTCAATCTTGCCAATGTCGGTGCACAGATTGGCGGCGACATCACTTATGCCTGGTCTCCTTCCTGGGCAGTTATGGCAAAAGTGTATTACGACAACAAGCACACTAACACGCAGTACGAGCGCCCCATTCCTACGCCGATCGCCACAGGCGAAGCGGTGCAGGTCAATCCTGTCACGTACAACGAAATTGGTGATGTCAGTCTGTCTTATTTGACTGTGGGTCTTTATGCCCGCTGGCAGCCGCGTCTTGCGCGCTGGTATGTTTTTCTGGGTCCCGCCGTCGGTTTGAATTTGGCATCCCAGGTCCGCCACAACCAGGAAATCGTGGATGCGGAACTGTCGTATCGCGAACTGCTGGACACAAAACGTGAAGTGTCCACCGGCGATTTCAACGGTTCCCTTCGTCTTGAGGGTATGGTCGGCTTCGGCTACGATTACATCGTACGCCCCCGCTGGTATATCACTCCTGAAATTCGCGTCGGCTATCCGCTGACAAAAATCACGGAGACTATTACTGACCGCAACAAGGACATTCCCATCGACGACTGGAAAGTTATGTCGGTGCAGTTCTCCATCGGTCTCAAGTACGAAGCTTTTTGATCAACCAACTCACGATTTTTCAACACAACGCGGATTTGGTATACATGCAACGGTACGCCACCTATATCACAAGCCTCATCTTTTGCAGCGTGCTGATCGCGGGTTGTTCCGGTTCGGACCCTGCAGACATCGCACTTGTAACTGGCGGTGTTGTGGAGAACATTGGCGAGGGCATCAATTCACCATGGGACGATTACGCCCCTGCGGTGACGGCCAACGGCACATTGTTTTTCACTTCACGCCGCCCCACTCCCAAGCGTCAGGATTTCTGGGATGATGTGTATCGCGTAAATCACATCGACAAGGATTGGGAAAAACCGACGTATCTATCCGAAGTCATCAACACTCCGGAGTCTCAAGGTGCGATCTCCATTTCACCCGACGGTCGTACTCTGTACATGGCGCTTTGCCAGCAGCCTGATGGCTTCGGAAAGTGCGACATTTATGTCGCTGAGTGGAACGACAAAGGAACTGAATGGTCAAAAGCGCGGAACCTCGACAATGCCGAAGGCACGGATCTGCGTCTGACCTCGATTGTCGACAACTTCGATCAGATCAACACGACGTACTGGGAATCCCAGCCATCCATATCTCCTGATGGCCGCACGCTGTATTTCGCTTCGGATCGACCGGGCGGCTACGGCGGTACCGACATCTGGATGTCGCGCAAGCAGCTGGATGGTGTCTGGGGTCGTCCTGTGAATCTTGGTCCGGATGTGAACACCAAAGGCGAGGAGCGCACACCTTCCATCGCATTTGATGGCCGCACCATGTATTACGCATCCGATGGTTTCCCCGATGGTGAAAACTCCAAGGCCGCGGGCGGCATGGATTTGTATGTCACCAGAGCTCAGGGCAGCCGCTGGTCGCGTCCCATGAACCTCGGGTATCCGATCAATTCCAAGAATGATGACGTGTTCATTGCTTCCACCTTATCCGGAGACACGCTTTATTTTGCGTCGAATCGTCCGGGTGGTTACGGAGAATTTGATCTGTTCATGCTTCTTGATCCGCCCTTCCCCCCCGATGCTGTTGTGAATATTTATGGTGTTGTCACAGACATCGAGACCAATCAGCCTCTTGCCTCGACACCGATTACGATCGAAGATTTTGGCACCGGCGAAATCATCAACAAGTTTCAGAGCCTCGAAAGCGGGCAGTATCAGTTCATCATCCCCGCTGGCCGCGAATACCGCATCAGCGCCGAGCAGAAGGGCTACATTTTCAAGTCTGAAGTGTTTGAAGTTCCCGAGCTGACGACCTACCGTCGTCTCGAGAAAAACATTGCACTTGAGCCAATACCGCCGATCATCACAGTTCCGCCAAAAACGAACCTGACAGTGCTCTTTGATTTTGACAAGGCCACATTGCGCCCTGAGTCGAAACCTGAGCTTGAGCGCGCCATTCGCTTCATTCTCCAGAATCCGGGCCGCCGCTTTGAAATCGCAGCGCATACCGACGCACTGGGAACAGAAGAATACAACCTGGATCTTTCCGAGCGCCGCGCTGCGGCCGTTCGTACCTATCTGATCCAGAATGGAGTGCCTGAGGATATTATTGTATCGAAGGGCTATGGTGAATCACAGCCTATCGATGATAATGAAACGCCGCAGGGTCGCCAGCGTAACCGCCGCGTCGAGTTGACGGTCATTGAGTAACTGAGACCACATGTTTACCGATCAAGATTTCATTTATTTTTGCTATAGATGGTGAGATGATATGCACACTATGATTACTGCATTGCGCAATCTCCGCGTCCTCGGGGTTTTGGTTCTGCTCGCAGCGTTCTTCGGAATGTCGAATGTTGCAGAAGCCCAGCCGAACCTGAACCTCAAGCGCGTGACAGTCAACTGGCCAACGGTTGAGCTGTATTTCTCGGTCGGCTGCAACGGCAGCCCATCATACAATATGGCGAAGCAGGATTTCAGGATCTTTGAGAACGGAGTGGAAGTCAAGGACTTCACACTGTGGTGTCCGGATCCTATGATCCGCTGCGCCATTTCCGTTTCTCTTGTCTTCGATGCTTCGG
>JBATDG010000059.1:0-162869 GCA_049663345.1 Bacteroidota bacterium | reverse complement strand
GCAGAACTATCCCAACCCGTTCAATCCCAACACCAGCCTGACCTACACGCTGCCGGCATCCGGTGACGTAACTCTCGAGGTGTTTGACGCACTTGGCCGCTCCGTGGCCATGGTGGTAGAGGGTTATCGAAGTGCCGGTACACATCATGTCGGATTCAATGCATCCGACCTGCCGAGCGGCACCTATCTTGCTGTGCTGCGTTCAGGTACGAATGTCAGCAGCATTCGCATGACGCTGGCACGTTGACGTAATCATCGTCCATAAACAGAAAAGGCGGCCCCCGGCCGCCTTTTCTGTTTCATTGTGCCTAATCCTATTTCCCTTCGATGAGTTTGATGAGAAATTGTATCAATCCGATAATATTGATTTGCGGACCGTATCCGCCCTTGTTCGTCCATCCCTGCACGGGATCAAAACTTTTGAACGCCGATTCAATTGCTCCCCGCTGGGCCTGCCACGTAGGCTGTATTCCATTTTTGAAAATCTGATCCAGGTACAAATTCACAGGTGGCAAGGAATCAGGAGCATATCCCTGACCTGCTATCATTTCCTTTAGCACAGTATCTCTGAATTCCGGATGTTCCGTCAACATTTTTGCCAGAATTTCCCATGCTTGTTCGGGACTCAACCTGCGATCAAGCACGCTCCGAAGCGTCATCTCTCTGGCCTTCTGTGTGCTGTCCCTGCTCGGATAATCAGCATGGATGCTCTCTGTCGTCAGCGGCTGGACCGCCCTCGCCTCGGGTGGGAACTGAGGCGGCTGCTCGGCTGGCGGCGCGGGATGCGGGCTTGATTTCGCGGTAGGTGCATTCAATTCTTCCCGAATGTCCTCGCTGGATTGCACGATCGGCTTAGCCATTTCCGAACGGCGGAACGTCAACTGCACGGTTATATCAGAGCGCGGCGGCTCCTGCAAATGAATGAACAGGGCTGCTATAAGCAGCACAACATGAAGAAAAAGGGTCGCGAATATTGCAATCGAGACTCCTTCGGTTTTCGAAGGATGCTGCGATTGTACTTTCATGCACCTGCCTGGCCAGTACCGAATACTCTGTCGCCCGCATCTCCAAGTCCCGGAACGATGTATCCCTTTTCATTCAGTCCGCGATCAAGTCCCGCGGTATGGATGATAATATCGGGATGGGCTTCTTCCATTCTCCTCACGCCCTCAGGCGCTGCAATGAGGGTGACGAGTCGGATATGCTGCGTCCCCTGACGTTTGAGAATATCTGCTGCAGCCGCGGCGCTTCCGCCAGTAGCGAGCATTGGATCAAGGATAAACACATCCGCTTCGGAAAGAGCAGCCGGGTATTTCGCATAATATTCGACAGGCTGCAGTGTTTCCTCATCTCGATATAGTCCGATATGCCCGACGTGCGCTTCAGGAATGATGTCGAGAAATGCATCGACCATGCCTAGTCCGGCACGAAGGACCGGCACAAGAATCACGGGCCGCGCAAGTGTCCACCCTTCTGTCGTCTCCAGCGGAGTATCTACCAGCCGTTTTTCCAGAGCTAGCTGAACAGTTGCTTCTGCAGCAAGCAACTGAGACACGCGGCGCAGTGCAAGCCGGAAGGCATCCGATCGCGTGCTGCGGTCGCGGAGTGTCGACAGATCGCGTGCTATCAGCGGGTGGGAGGAAACGATGAGCATTGCGGACCTCTTTCGTAATTCGAAAACGGGTTCATTATTAAAACATACGGCATGGCAGATCGAGCGGCAAGCGGGGGCGGAATTTCGCACTTTAATAGCTATTTATCAATGTTTCCCGAATCACTGAATTTCATTAGATTTGGGCATGGGCATTCCTGCAATCAAACACGACCACGCATCCATGATCGCTGAAAAGCGGCGGGTAGCACTTACTTCCGTTTTCGCGGCAGTGCTTCTTACCGCGATGAAGCTGGTTGTTGGATTGTGGACAGGATCTCTCGGCATTCTTTCCGAAGCATTGCATTCCGCTCTTGACCTTCTTGCCGCACTCATCACATTCTTTGCCATACGTGTCGCCGACAAACCACCTGATGACGATCATCAATTCGGACACGGCAAGGTCGAAAATCTGAGTGCCATGGTCGAAACCTTGCTGCTTCTGGCCACCTGCGGATGGATTCTCTACGAGGCGTACGAACGACTTGCCGGCGGCGGTCTGCACATAGAACTGAACATCTGGGCATTTGTTGTTATCATCATCAGCATTCTCGTCGATATCGGACGCTCACGAGCGCTGATGAGAGTCGCAAAGAAATACAACAGCCAGGCCCTCGAAGCCGACGCACTGCATTTCAGTACCGACATCTATAGCTCCCTTGTCGTGCTCATCGGTCTTATAAGCGTGCTGGTGGGCTTTCCGGAAGCGGATGCTATCGCAGCAGCAATCGTGGCTGTGATCGTCATATGGATAAGCGTACAGCTTGCCAAGCGGACTATCGATGGACTGATGGATCGGGCGCCGGCAGGTCTGCGGTCAATGATCAAACAAACAGTGCTCGAGGTGGATGGAGTTGAAAGCGTTCGCGATCTTCGCATCCGCGGGGCGGGAGCCGAAGTATTCATCAATCTTGTAATCGGCATCCAACGCACAACATTCTTCGATCAGGCGCATGCCATCGTCGATAGTGTTGAAGACAGAGTGCTGAATGCCGTTCCGCGAAGCGATGTGATCGTCCATGCGGAACCAGTAGTTGGCGTGCGGGAAAAACTTTCAGATAAAATCGAATGGTTGGTAAGGCAGTCCTCCCTCACAGCACACAACATCAGTATTCTATGGGTAAATGACAGCTTCGTGATTGACTTCGATATCGAATACCCTCAGGGCACTACTTTTGTCGAAGCACACGAACTGGCAACCGAAGTTGAGCAGCGCATCCGGGATAACATCCCCAACATCTCCGATGTCCGCATACATCTTGAAGAAGATACCGTCAGCGTCCTCTCCGCAAGAGATATAACGGATGCAGAAAGCATCCTTCTCTCGCAGGCACGTGAATTCATCTCAGCGCA
The DNA here is from genome assembly GCA_049663345.1 of Bacteroidota bacterium. GTDB lineage: Bacteria > Bacteroidota > Ignavibacteria > SZUA-365 > SZUA-365 > SZUA-365. Next base: position 159,865 of record JBATDG010000059.1, on the reverse strand, counting down.
TACTGAGATTGTTTCGATTTCCTCAATGTCATGTCACGAAACCGATGCGGGGCTCCGCCTGACTGCGACCTTCGCTCTTCCACGTACTCTCTCGCTGCTGCAGATGCACACAATTGTAGACGGAATCGAGACCGAGTTGAAAAGTCTTGATAAACGGATCGTAAAAGTGTTCATTCACGCAGAGCCGATCGATTGATCATTTTCCGCTGACATGCTTTCGTACTTTCCGCGAAAATAAAGCAAGGGGAGTGCGTCGCTCCGGAGAGTCTGCATTTGAAGCACCTCTCCGAGAAAAATCGTGTGATCTCCACCTTCGTAAGTACCCACTACTTTCACTTCAATAAACGCCATCGATCCCTCGATTACCGGGCAGCCGCTGCTGGCTTCCCAGGTCTCGACGTGTTGAAAACGCTCGGCAGGCGGTGCGCCTGAAAAAATATTCGAGATCAACCGCTGATCTTCTGCCAGAATATTTACAACAAAGCAGCCGGTCTGTGTAATGTAGTCGTGAGAAGTTGTGTTGCGGGCGATATTGATCTGAATCAGCATCGGATCAAGCGAGACCGAAGTAAAGGAATTGATTGTCAATCCGAAATAGCCGTCGTTGTGCTTCGTCGTGACCACAGCTACGCCTGTTGCGAAAGCGCCGAGGACCTGACGAAAGAGCATGCTTTGTTCTGTCATTGAAAAACCTTCAATCGTATTCCAGTAAAACATTTGAGAACCGTGGTTTAGTGCCCCTATCCAAAACTATTCTCCACTGCCCTTCCACGCGTCTGTCTCCCACCCTCGAAGCAGTATAACAAAGAACCCCAACACCGTCACCGGCGTCGGGGTTTCATTAAGATACGCCAACGGTGTTTAGAGATCGAACTTTATGCCCTGCGCAAGCGGCAGAGTTTCACCGTAGTTGATAGTATTTGTCTGTCGGCGCATATATGCTTTCCAGGCATCTGAGCCGGATTCGCGTCCGCCGCCAGTTTCCTTTTCTCCACCGAAAGCGCCGCCAATCTCGGCGCCTGATGTACCGATGTTAACATTCGCGATACCGCAATCGGAACCCCAGTGCGAAAGGAATGCCTCAGCTTCCTGAAGTTTGTCCGTGAATATCGAGGAGGACAGTCCTTGCACGACATCGTTTTGAATGGCGATAGCATTGTGAACATCGCCGGAGTACTTGATCAGATAGAGGATCGGAGCGAAGGTTTCTTCCTGCACGATTTCGAAGTGGTTCTCCGCTTCGATGATCGCTGGCCGAACGTAGCAGCCGGAAATGAAATCGTCGCCAGTGAGAACTTCACCACCGTAAATCAGCGTACCGCCTTCCTTCTGTGCAAGCTCGATCGCCTTTGTAAACATCATTACGGCAGCCTTATCGATGAGTGGTCCGACATGATTCTTCTCATCCATGGGACTACCGATCTTCAGTGATCCGTAGGCCTTGACCAGTGCTTCCTTTACCTGCGCATAGATATCCTCGTGAATAATCAGTCGGCGAGTTGTTGTGCAGCGTTGTCCCGCTGTACCTACTGCGCCGAACACCATGGCAGGAATGGCCATTTTAAGATTCGCATTCGGGGTCAGAATGATCGCATTGTTGCCGCCGAGTTCAAGGATGGCACGTCCGAAGCGGCGTGCAATAACCTCATTGGCGTGACGACCGACACTGGTGGACCCTGTGACTGAAATAAGCGGAAGGCGCTTATCACTGAGCATGCGCTCGCCGACAGTGGAACCCTTTCCGATCACTAGAGAAAATAATCCCTCAGGAAGATCATTTTCCTGCAGCACTTTGGCAATAATATTCTGGCAGGCGATAGCTGTCAGAGGGACCTTCGATGATGGCTTCCAAATGTTCACATCGCCGCAGACCGCAGCCAGCATGGCGTTCCATGACCATACAGCCACCGGGAAATTGAAAGCAGAAATTGTGAGCACCGTCCCAAGCGGATGGTACTGATCGTACATCCGATGCTCGGGGCGCTCGGAATGCATCGTAAAGCCGTAAAGCTGTCGGGACAATCCGACTGCGAAATCACAGATATCGATCATTTCCTGTACTTCGCCCAGACCTTCCTGAAGCGATTTCCCCATTTCATACGAAACGAGTGCGCCCAACGGCTCTTTGTACTCGCGAAGGCGATTACCTATTAATCGAACAATTTCGCCGCGCTTCGGAGCAGGAACAGTGCGCCAATAGGAAAAAGCTTCCTGTGATTTCGCAATTACCGCTTCGTAATCGGCTTCAGTCGCCTGATGTACACGGGCGATCAGTTTGCCATCCACCGGCGAATGGATGGCGAGCATGCCTTCCTGCGCGGACTCGAGCCATTGCTGGCCGGTGGATGCACCAAAATTAACGTCTTTGATTCCCAGTTTGCTGAGGAAATCCATTGTTACCCTCTTCCTGATGATGAAGATAATGGTTGAGTGGTTTGTGTAAAACAAAGAACATGCGCAATGTAATTATTGTGCATGCGTTCTTCAATATCGTTTGAATTGGATTAAAAACCTCTAGATGACGCCTGCGAGCAGTTCTTCCATGGTCTTAATCAGGACGGCGTGATCGACTGGTTTTGAGAAGTACCTGCTGCAGCCGGCAGCCAGGCATCGATCCCGATCAGTTGAAAATGCGTGTGCGGTCACTGCAATAACCGGAATTTTCCCATATCTCGGAATTTTTCGAATGTCGCTGACAAAATCGAGTCCGGACTCTTCACCTCCGAGGGAAACGTCAGTAATAACGATGTTTACCTCCCGGCTCATGATAACATCATGCGCCTCACTGACACTCTCTGCAGTGTAGACATTATAGTGTTTACGCAACGTAATTTTCATGAACTGCCGTGTGTCAGAGTCATCTTCAATCACAAGAAGATTCGGCAGCCTTCGTTCATCTGCTTGCTGTGGGATCGTTTGAGCTGACCGCTCCTTTTTCACGAATTTGGATATTTTCGGCAGATTCTCGCGAGAGACGATAAGCTTCTCAGGCAGCGTAATTGTAAAAATGGAACCAACTCCGCGCGCGCTCTTTACAGTGATTCTTCCCCCAATCTGCTCAAGATACCGCCGTACCAAAGCCAGGCCAAGTCCAACACCTTCGAAAGCATGTCCCGGAGTTTCGTTCGAAGGCGTGGTGATCTGGAACATCTTCGACTGGTATTCATCGGAGATGCCAACGCCTGTATCTTCCACGTCGATGGCTAGTTCACCGGTATCGCGTTGATACAAGCGGATTTCGATATAGCCCTTACGGGTAAATTTTACCGCATTGTCAAGCAGACTTTCAAGGCTGCGTGAAAGGAATGATTCGTCAGCATGAATTTTTACATCACCGAGCTGATTGTCGAAAGAAAGAGCAAGTGTCTTTTTCTCGGCCAGCTGTTTGATATAAATAATTCGGTCTTCGATAACCTTCCGGAGAGATATCTCACTATCCTGGAATTCAATGTTACCGGTCTGAAGCCGGGAGATATCGAGGATGAGGTCGATGGATTTTGTCAGACGCTCGGCGGATTCAAAAACGAAGCTGAAATATTTGTCCTGGTCCGGCGTCATCGTGCTTTTCAGTTCTGCGGAAATGTGATTCAGGTAGCCGATCATGATGTAGAGCGGCGTCCGGATCCCGTGAGAAATATTTGCAATAAACGCATCTTTCAGTTTGTCGGCGGCCTCAACCCTCTCCTTTGCAGCAATCAGTGTCTGTTCAATTTTCTTGCGCTCGGTGATATCGCTCTTGATCGCAATAAAATGACTGATGTTTCCGAACTGATCCTTCACCGGGGTAATGGTTTGCTCTTCGTGATATCTGGTCGCATCCTTGCGCTGATTGACGAACTCACCGCGCCATACTTTGCCTGCATGGATAGTGTCCCACATCTCATTGAAAATCTCGTTCCTTGCGTCGCCTGGGCTAAGTGAACGTAGATTGCGTCCAATTGCATCCTCGAACAGGAATCCCGTAAGCTCGGTAAACGAATGGTTCACCCAAATGATATTCCCCTCGTAGTCTGTTATCACGATCGAATTGGCGGCGGACTCAAGGGCAACACCCTGAAGCTTTAATTGCGATTCTGCGTCCATGCGATCAGTAATTTCCCGGACGATGGTTACGGTCTGATCAATCCCGCTGGGAGCGATTCGCGCCTCAAAATAGCGCATTTTATCCATAAACGGGATGGAATACTCCTGTATCTGCACATCTCCGGTTTTCAAGGATGTTTCGAAATATGGTTCGAATTGTGCCATGAGAGACCAGGCATACTGCTCACGCGTCATATCCGATTTCAACTCACCGGGGGGAATAAGCAGCACAGGATCCGGAGAATAGATGCCGCTGCCGTCGCGCAGAAGCATGAGATCAGGAAGCGCGCTCAAGACAGCACGCTGGCGCGACTCCGATTCCCTCAATGCTTCTTCGACCCGTCGGCGCTCTTCTACTTCTTCATTGAGTTCGGATGTGCGTTCGTTGACACGCTGTTCAAGCGTGAGATTGACCGTCTCCAGGTCATCATAGGCTCTACGGAGATTTCCCACCATTTGATTAAACGAAAAGGCGAGATGGCCTACTTCATCTTGAGACGAGACATTCGCCGTTGTGACCAGGTCGCCGCTTGCAATCTGCTCCACGGTATGCACCATGCTGCGCAGAGGATTAGTGATGACGGTCGAAACTCCGATGACGGTGGCCACACCAATCAAAAAAATGATGAGACTGATCAGTGCGATACTGGATTTGCTTTCGTCTACACGCTTATTGACATCTCGTGTTGATAAACCCAGGTACACTTTCCCCAGCAGTTGTCCATCCGAAATAATATCTGAACTCGCCTTGCATATCCCGGATACTGGGCCGAACGGATTCCGGGTATCGGTATAAATTGTTGATTCTGCAATCTGCTTGTTAATTGCCTCGACAATATTCCCTTTGGTATCGACAATAACATAATAAAGCAGCAGTGAATCGCCACTTGCGTTTTTATTTGCAAGCTGCCGCTCCTCGACTGAATCCAGCGTTCCCCGGCTGCCGATCAATCGCGCTGTCGTGGCTGCCACCGTTTCGGTGCGGCGCAGCAGACTTTCATTATCCTGGTCTCTTAGCCGGGTCGGAAAGAAAATAAAAATGAAAATGGATATAGTCCAAAACAGCAAAGAAATGACCGCTGTCAGTTTTGCGCGAATGGAGAGATTTGCAAAAAGTTTCATCACTCTACCTGTCTTGCTGACACTGTTCTATACAATCGGTCGAACTTCAACAGAATCATTCGCTCCGATTCTCTTTTGCAGTCTCGATTTGTTTGAGAAGGCTGCGCCGTAATACTTCAAGCCGCTCTGATTCATGCTGTATGACATTTTGTCCTGCCTGACTTTCCGCTGCTTTCTTCGCTATGCGGTCCTCAATCGATGGAACAATGTCTGCACGGAGAACAATTATCAATTCCTTTTTGTCAACTGTGAACTCTTCATATCCGAACAAATAGCGTAGTCCAAATACCCACCACGGGAGATCCTTCAGAAATGGTACGCCGCGTCGGCTGCTCTTGACTTCATTTGAAATAAGTCCTCCAACCACGGTTTCTTCTGTATTGAGCAGGATAACCGAAGTCGAGGCTTGAGTTTTATTGATAACGGAGGATACCGGATCAGGTTGGAAAGTACTGCGCTCTGCTGTGATGTCAAGCTTGACAAAATCGACATTATCCACCGTCAGGACTGTCGGAGTCACTTCAATAATCGTACCTGTGCTAAAGAACTTCTCGGTAGTATTTCCGGAAAAGTCTTTCTGCTTGATTGAAAAATCCTGGCCGACTTGTATGCGGCCTTTCTCACCTGATCGTACAGTAACATTGGGACTTGAAATCAATTCACCAAGATTTTCTGACTGCAGCGCTTTGAGCGCGGCCATAAGTTCAGCCGTGCCGTTTCCGATTGCTAATTTGGAAATCGTACCCAGCTCAATCTGGGTTGCTCCCTCGCTGGCGGTCGTTGAAAAGGACGTGGTTCCTGTCGACTGGGATTCAAAACTGAGCGATGTTGAAGGAGTGTTGTTTGTGAGAAACCAGTCAAGACCCAGACGCTCGAGTTCACTGCGGTTTGCCTCGAAAAAGACTGCAGAAATTTGTACGTCTCTGGAAGAAATGGCCTCGGCAGCTGCCAATTTCCCGGTATTAGTCTTGGAAGTGGATTTCTGCATTTCGTATACACGAACGAAATCCGGACTCTCCTCGAACCAGTATCCCTTGGCTTTCAGTACCAGTTCGAAGGCATCCTGCCAGAACATGTGCGTAATATTAATGCCGATCTGATCGCCATTCTTTTCTTCACATATCACCGGCTTATTCCGAAAGCGTTTGCTGGCGTTGTTGAATATAGATACGGCCTGATCAAACGTCGTCACCGCATCCATCGAAATGAGTTCCTCGGGTGCGGTATATTCGCGGACCGGGATGCGATCTTGTGCGTGAGCAGCCACGAGAGGCAGGAGCAGCACGATGATGAAAAACAGATATCGTTGTTTCATTATATCACCTCATTTTCGTTTCGTGCCGAGATACTGGTTCTCGAGGCGCAAGGTCAGGATATAGCGCTCGATGATGCCTCCTTTATTCAGCAGGAAAAGGACCTGCCTGCGTTCGGGCATGATTTTAGACACATAACCGAGATAAACTTCATCACCTTCATTGAGCATGACGAGCTGATTCTTCTGGTCGCTGATAAATGCCCGGCCCTTCATAATCGCCAGGAGCGTCGATGCTTCTACATTCGGCAAATCAAAAGTATTTGGCGGAATCTCAGGAATGATAAGCGAGCGGAAGGGATCGTAGGTAATGGGCGGAAATTCACTCGCTCCGACTGAAGGAGATGCGAGTGAATCCGCAAACGGCGACTGCGTGGAAAAATATGAAAGCATATCGATATCGAACTGTACCGTATGTGTTATTCGACCACGTTCCTCATCCACTGCATGCACTTCACGAACATCGAAATTCCGAAGCTTCATCAACCTAGGACCGAATTCAAGGAATTGAACCAGGCGGGCAAAGCTTTCGAACGATCCCTGTCCGGCAAGATGATAGCGCATGTACCCGCAGCCGTTTTGTTCGACTTCTTCTTCGGTGAACACATTGAGATCCAGCTCGGGGCTTTGCGCAAGAATTTCGTTGAGATATACATTTGTTGTGCTGGCGGATTCCTCTGTCGCAAGAGTCTTTGGCCGCTGACGCCATGCTGCGTTAAGAATTTCTACGCGCTCCTGAACATCAACAAGCCGATCAAATAGGTCATCGGCATCGCCGAGCTGCTTTTGTATAAGGTCTCGTTCTCCCATGAGTTCTTGGATCGTCGGTTCCTGGTAAAAATAAATGTAGGCAGCGCCACCGCCTCCAATCAGAAGGACGAGGATTGCCAGGATAATACTATTTCGTACGGCATATGGCATTGTGTATCCTCTAACTATCTTCGCTTGGAGCTGCAGCTTTCTTTTTCTTTGCCCGGGCTTTCTTTGCAGGTGCTTCGGTCGGAGCAGGAGGAGCGATGTCCCCTATCACGGTACGAACAGAATCATGCCATCGCGACGCACGGGAATTCCCATAGGGATAGGAATTTTCCTGATTCAAATGAATATCATAGCGGAATACTTTAGTCTCGCCGATCGTCTGCACAGTAATCTCTCTTAGTCGGGTCTGCCCTATTGAATTCGAAAAGGTCGGTATGCTGGAACGTTTAATGGCATACCCTACGACGGCAAGCCCCCCGGTTTTGTCCATTGTCATTTCGCTAACCCATGAATCTCGTAGCGCCTCTGATCCTTTCGCCAGGGTATCAATTGTTTCTGTCCAGACTTCAGTGTTCACCAATAAGGTATCGAGAGTTATTGTAGCTGTGCGGATTGCCTGGGAACGCTGTTCCAGCTCATTGATTCTGTTGACAATTACTTTTTGCTCTGCCATCTGCTGTTTATCGAATGCAAGAGCAGACGAGATCGTGGCGATTTCAGACTGTTTCTGAAGCCCGATCACCGTCATCGCAGTCACTACAACGAAAAGGAGGAGCAGCAGCAGGCCGCCGTGCCAAGCAAGCTTGAACCGCTTCTGATCCTCACGGATCCTTGCGGGCAGCACATCGAGTCGGTAAAAATGCTCGCTCTTCGGCTGAAGAATCTGCCATGCCAGGGAGATGGGTACAAGGTAATTATTCATTTCCCTCTGAATATCCTTGTCATCTGAATCTCCAACCCTCAGACGCTTCAGAGAATGAAAAACTACTTCCGGATTATTTTCCAGAATTTCTTCCTTAAGACCGATCTCCTCCGCCTTGCCGCTGAGCACGACTTTATCCGGATTGAGATATCCGGCTCCTTCAGCTGTAAGCTCTATGCGATTGTACAGCGTTGAGACAAGATGTGCATCATGTGCGCCCTGTTGAATCGACGGGGCGATGTATTCGATATCATGACCGCGCATCACAAAGAAATGCGTGACGTCATCATCCACATGGATGACGTGCATAATTTCATCGGGCTCCGCACGGAAGTGCACGCGCACCAGATTTATCAGTGCGACCTGGTTGCTGGTGATGATAGCCAGCCGGGGTGGACGTTTTTGGCCGCCTTGGGCCGATGTGCAGATATCCACCATTGGAGAATCCTCGACCCGAGCGACCGCGAGTACGAGTTTTTCACCAGCTTTCTGTAATGCGACAGAACGTTTCGGAAGCTCAAGATTCAACAGCTTCCCGACTTCCTCTACCACCCGGGTACGCACCTTTGCTGCGGTATCCTTTTTTTCTACCGGTAGCAGAAATGTGCGCACATAGGGTATTTCCAACCCCAGCGAGAAACTCGCATTGGGGAGATAATGCGTCGCGACAAATTCACGAATTGAACCAAGATCGATGTCATTGTCGCCATCGCTCTCACTGGCACCAACACTCCCGCCGCCATCCTCGAACGGATTGTCAGCCTTTTTGGGAGCTTCATCGTCCATGCCTGCAGTAAACTGCTTGACTGGCAGCGGCATTGATGCAAGATCGAGAACATTGAGCTTTGTGCCCGTGCGAGCCAATGCAGCAAGCCGGAGCATAGCCCCTTCGATGGAGATTCCTATACAAATTTCCTGTGGTCGTACGGCTTGACTCATAGGCGCATCAGGCTGGGCTTAGTCAACTGACCTGCTTATTGATCAGTTGTCTCAACCGCTTTTTATTGTTGGAATAATTAATTGCTTCATCGAGACCAATGATGTGGCTTTTGAAAAGCCTGTAGAGATCCTGTTCCATGGTGATCATCCCGAGGGCACTGCCTTCGGTGATCATTTGGTAGATCTCGCCGGTGTTTCCATTTTTAATTGCAGCGCGTACTGAAGGAGTAACGATCAGCATCTCTTTCGCGAGCACGCGTTTATGGTCGACTGTTGGAACGAGTTTTTGTGAAATCACAAGTTTCAGCACGTCCGCCAGGCGGTTGCGTACACGTTCCTGCTCCGCAGGCGGCACCTCGCCGATGATACGGTCGATGCTCTCAACAGCTGCCGATGTATGCAAGGTAGAAAACACTTTATGACCGGAATCTGTAATTTCCAGCGCCGCCATGATCGTTTCAGGATCCCGCATTTCTCCGATCACGACGATATCCGGATCCTGACGAAGCGCTTGAACGGTGCCATCCTTGAACGACAGAACATCACGCCCAACCTCGCGGTGACGGACGACCGAACGCATCGGAGTGTGAACATATTCGATGGGTGCGCCGATAATGATGATATGCGAGTCGACGGTATTGTTGTTCGCGTCAATGATCGCATCGAGTGTAGTGCTCTTCCCCGATCCGGTAATGCCGGTAACAAGAATCAATCCCTCTTTAGTATTCTTGAGACTGACGATATTTGTGATATTCGGATGAAAGTTGAAACTGCTATACGGCCGAATATTTGCAGTGATGGCACGCATGTTCATTCCGACGGCATCAAGGTCGAAGTAGGCATTGCCGCGGTAGCGGAAACGCTCCCCGTTTTCCTCGACATGGTACGAAAAATCAAGACTGCGGCGCTCTAGCAGCGTCTGGCGCTGTCCGGGCATCACCAGAGACTGTATCAGAACATCGCAATAAGGGGATTTCAGTTCCGGTAAATTCTTTTGTGGGAGCTTATTGCCATGAACCCTGAACCATATTTCTCCTCGAGTACCGAAACTACCGATGTCAATGTCCGATGCCTCGACTTCGCGCATACGTGCGACGATGCGCTCGTAAAACTGACGAAGGACCTGAATCGCCTTGTCGTCAAGAGTCTCAAGCTTTTTCGCAATATAATGCTGCTTTTCAGTTCCGAAATAATGCCCCGGGATGTCCTTAACCACGAAATCCATCACCTTCATTGCATTCGAGAGCATACGCTCTGGAATGATAGGTTCCTCAGGGCTGCGCGCCTGCGCTGACCTGCGGATTGCGGAAGGTTGATCGTTTGCTGATGGATCCTGATTCATATTGGATTTTCTGGGGTTTCACACAGTCAATTGAGGTTTCATACTCTTGGCTCAACCTGTGCTTCACCTTTTTAACCGGACGCATTGAAATATAATCATTTAAATCTCTGATGGGAAGCAAGAAAGTAAAAAAAGTGTAAATAATATTGCCTGAATTTTAACACTCCTGATCTCCATCTCCGTTGGTTGAGAGCGGGTAATCTCTCTCTGAACAGTGGAATCATTCGTAGTATCTGAACACTTCGACATCGAGCAGGCCCAGGTTTCCAAGAGTTTTCATGAGGGTTTGATCGCTGTATCGGATCGATGGATTACCGTTAACACGGGCACGAGTCACCGCGGTCGGATCGGTGTTTCCTACCCAGATCGTGCCCAGAATCGAGGGTGTTCCGGTACCTCCGATATCGATCATAACGTCACCAGACATGGCAAGGAGAATACCCTTCCACTCGACTTTTCCCTTCATGATGAGCTGGCCATCAACGACAAGAATACCTGTACCTGAGATGGTGCCAGTCCATTCAAGATCACCAGCGACATATACGATTTCAGGACGTTCCAGAGAACCAAAAACTGTGTTGCTGGCGTACTTCCCTGCCGGAAGTTTTATGGTAGCACGGTCCTTGTAGAACTTATGAAGATCTGCAAGATTCGAGGTGCAGAATGAGCCAACGCTGGGAGAGCCGCCTTTGCCCTGCACATTTTCTGTTACTGAACCACCAGAAGCAGATGCGAGCTGTGCTTTCACATCAGCAGCGGATTCCGCACTCTGCACGCCCACACCGTTCACAGGAGGGTTTGATCCCGGTGTACCGTCGGTATTATAGTCCCTCCCGTCGATCAGGAACGCCTTGCCATCACTCGAAAGCTCGACAGAATCACCAAAGATCGTAAGCGAGCTTTCGACAGTTGGGAAAATTGAACTGAGCTTTGCGTCAACCACGGAGTTATGTGTAACGCAGTTTATCGTACCTGCTGCAGTAATGCGAACCGTGTCGAGCCCGCGATCGACTACGCGGACAGTAACCGTTCCACCGGCGACGCTCAGATTGGTGTAGCCGGTGCGCCAGGTTTTCTGATGGCGGAGTTTTGATATTGCGTGGTTGACGCCGCTGCGTGTGATGTTGAGTGCCTGGTCGCGTTCGAAGAGTGTCGCAGTAGCGTTGTTGGAAAAGTCCCAAGCTCCCATAAAACCCAGCACGGACATTCCGACCAGCAGCGACGAAAGCGCGACTATGATAAGCGCCTGTTGACCCATGCTGAAGCTCCATTTCTAGAGGTTTTTGGGAGCAATTGTGAACTCATTGAGTGAATACTGATAGTCGCCATCCACCTTCATTTGACTGCGCAGCCGAAGACTGACGCCGACCGCCTTGATATCCTCCATGGACGTGGTTTGCGAGAGCGTTCCATAGTTGGTATCGGCGAAATAGATAAAGCGGAAGCCGGAAAGACCGAGGTCCTGTCCACGCTGCTTCCTTCCGTTGACGATGCGGTACAGCAGCGGCTCGCTTTTTTCACTGATAAGGGCATTGGCAGAGCCGAAGTAGTAGCCCACGGTATCAATCTTGCCGTCATTTTCAAGGTCGGCACGGAATACCAGACAATTTTCAGTCGCTTTGATGATCGGAATTGAATCGCATCCATAGCCGACTTTTCTCAAATCGAAGCGGAGTGTCTCCGTAAGATCACCCATTTCTGTCTGAGCGGTGATTTTGTTCGTCGTTTCGATTTGAGACTCAGTGCGCTCCCCCATGAAGAAGGAGAAATTGAGAATGATCATCCCTGCGATGATGACCGATCCGATGATATCAAGGTGAGTGCTCATGTTAATATGCCGCTATAAATGACATGGTTACCGTGTCTTGGGAAAAATTCATTGGAGATTCGAAGAGTGCAACGCTTGGCATACGACCGGCTGGTCGTTACGGTAGGGTTGGTCGTGGAAACATACTCGACGGTTACGCGGACCGTGAAACCCCAAGTGTCCCATAGACATTTTGGAATCTTCGTCGTCGGCGCGACCCCCGCTGCCGGACTCCGGAATACCGATCCGTTAAAATCATCCACATCGTTGAAAGCAGGATACACTTCGCCATATCCAGGACCGCAGGAAGTCAGATTTTCGACGCGTACTATGGTCTTGCTGTTGACAACAGCCAGATCGAAAGGCTTTCTCTTCATTTCCTCGATTATGGACCTGCCGATCGCTACAGCTTTCTGCGTGTACTCATTGCCTTCGAGAACATCCTCATTCTGGAAATTTGCGCTCCGGAAATTGAGGCTCACGATGCCAAGCAGTATGAATGCCGCTATCGTCAATGCCATCTGTCCTGTATTCATTTCAGCCTCTTCATCTCAAGCACATTCCTCGCATCTTCGTGCGTACCCGAGTTTCGGATATTGCTGTGCTTTATTCATCCGACATCGTTGCGGAAATCACTTCGGCGACGGAGGTAACACCCTCCTTCACTCGCTCACGCGCACTTGCACGCAGCGTCAACATACCCTGTCCGATTGCGATATTCCTGATCTTGTCTTCGTCAATATCATCGCCGGACTCAAATACCGCCTTGCGCACTTCCCTGGAGAAAAACAGCGATTCGTGAATAGCTGCGCGTCCCTTGTATCCTTTCACACAACTCGGACAACCGACCGGTTCGTAGAAAGTCGTTGTTTCTATTTCTTCCTGAGTGAAGCCGACGTTTTTTAGTTCCAGTTCATCAAGATCTCTATTGGGACGTTTGCATTTTGTGCAGAGTCTGCGCAGCAGCCGCTGGGCGACCACGAGGTTAATAGCATAGGCGATCAAGAATGGCTCGATCCCCATCTTGAACAGACGAGTTACTGCGCTTGGCGCATCGTTGGTATGCAGCGTTGAGAACGTAAGGTGACCGGTGTTCGCAAGCTTGATCGCGATATCCGCAGTGAGTTTGTCGCGCATCTCACCGACCATGACAATGTCCGGATCGTGACGAAGGATGGCTCGAATAGCCTGTTCGAAATCCACTTTATGCGAAATCTTGATCTGGCGTGCTCCATCGATCACATACTCGACAGGATCTTCGACGGTCAGTGTGTTGACTGCCGGCGTAATGACCGAATACAGCGCGGCCACCAGCGTGGTGCTCTTACCGCTTCCGGTCGGTCCGGTGAGAATGATCATTCCCTGCGGTTTGGAGATCGAAGCCTGGAACCATTCGTATGCTTTTGGCTGGAATCCGATCTTTGAAATATCCTTGATCACCTTTCGGCTGTCGAGCACACGAATGACGATGCTTTCAAATTTTTGTGCAAACTCGGAACCGGCAATCGGGAGTGCGGAGACACGAAAACGAATAATCACGTTGTCAATGGTTCGCTGAATGAATCCATCCTGCGCGGCGTCGCGTTCGAAGCGATCAATATTCATGCTTCGATCCTTCACGACAGCAAGCACTGCTTCCGGCCGCGTCCCTTCCACCTTGTTCCAGAGCGCCAGTTTACCATCAAGCCGGAAGTGGAATTCCGTGATCATCTTCGTAGTCGGAAAAATATGGATATCGCTGACTCCTAAACGTACGGCTTCGATCAGGCAGCCTTCGAACAAATTGACCAACATGCTCTTGTTGATTTCATTGTCGAGTTCCGCTTCATCGATGTTGGATTCGATGTCCGATTCCTGGAGCTCCGCTTCCATCTCCTTGATGCTGTCGAGAAAGGCGTTGTCTCCGCGGAGGAGATTGTCGAGATGCGGCTGCAGCGCCTTGAGTTCGGCGTAGTAAACTTCATATTTGAGTGCGCGGAAAAAGCTGGCGATGCGCGGAATTTCACGGTGAATCGGCACGGCAGAAACCAACACAAGTTTGTCAGGCGTGCGGGCATCGAACTGCAGCGGCAGAGTGCGTGATTTGAAGAGAACGGCCTTCTGTTCCGGCGAGAGAGACTCGACCATTTGTTTGATAACCGCAAGGCGCCGCTCTGTCATTGCCTCGTCAATCTTCAGGGTTTTGAATGCATAGATTCTCGCGACCTCTGAAAAGACTGTGTGGTGATCGAGCGAGTGATCCTCTACGAGGATTTCCGCCAGACTGCGGTGCTTCCGGCCAGTGTCTTTCTCCTTCGTTGCTATCGCCCTGGAAATCGTTTCCCGATCGACGATGCCTTTGTGAAGAAGTGCGACACCTACCTTATCAATTTTCCGTTCGAGTAAAGAAGCTGCGGCATCCATTGGTGATCCGTTTCAGGTAGTGAGCAAAAGGTCCGGTGACAAAAAACATGTGCAAGTACCACAAATCGCCCATGCCAGGTGCTGATTTCGGTTTGATGACTGCGGTCTCAGACGATACGATAGTGATGGCAGTCATGACGATCATAATGATCAGAGCGACCCACAACTGCATGAAATCAACGATTGATTTGAGTTTGTACGAAGTCTCGCGCTCATAATAATTTGCTAGCTGGAGCGAAGTTTCACGCACCATACCAGTCTCGGCGCCGGCGTGGAAGCGCGAAAGCGCTGTCCTCGTGAAGACGCCTGCCGCCTCGAACGATTCATGCAATCCCTTGCCATGCTTGAGCATCATTGGAATTGTTATGGTGCGGATCTGATTTTCGAAATGCTTGTTGCCTGTCGCTTCCGCAGCAGTCTTGATGACATCGATATTCTCGCCGGATCCGCTGTACAGGGAATAGAAAACGCGGCAAAACACTTCAATAGCGGTCTTGTGAATCAAGCCGCCGAGGACAGGAATACTGAAGGACATTTTATCAATCCACAGCTTCCCTTTCTCATTTTTGAATGTCATAAAGATGCCGACCGCGATGCCCGCGATCGCAACAATGAAGAATAGTATGTTTGCAACGATCCAGTCCGACAGTTCAAGCGTCGACTGAGTCATTGGGGGCAGTTCAATGCCATACTTGAGAAACATCCTTGCAGTCTCGGGAAAAATGTAGGCAACATAGAAAATCGTCGCCAGCAGGAGAAGCACGAGAGTGATCATCGGCATGAGCATCGCACTTTTCATGCTCTTTTTGAATTCCATCTGACGCTCGAGGAACTTGGCCGTTGAATCGTACATTTCGGCCATTGCACCGCTTTTCGAGGCCAGTCCGAGCATTTTCGCTGTGAATTTCCCAAAGACATTTTCATATTTCAGGAAAACCCTTTCGCTCTCCGCACCTTTCCGAAGGTCGGAATTGATATCCTTGAGCGTCGCTTTCAGAACTTTATTTTCGATATCGTTTGCAAGCAGATTGAGTACTTCGTTAAACGGCAGTTTTTCACGCAGAAGATCAGCGCTCAGACGGACGAAAGTAATGAGATCAGCCGCAGGCGGCTTGCCGAGACTGATGTTCAATTTCTTCCGAACGTAGATAACTTTGAAGCCCATGGAGGTCAGGGCATTTTCTACTTCGGCCTTGGAATACGCTTTTTGCTCGCCTTCTGTGACCTTGTCGCCCTTCTGCGCCTTGTAGACATACCCGCCGCGCTTCTCGAGTTTGTCGAGACGGAAGGATCGCCCTCTCGACAACTCTTGAATCTTCTTCTTCGCCTCGCTGGCATTGCTGGCTGAGATTGTTCCCTGGATGATTTTCCCTGATGGGACGACGCCCTGGAATCTGAAATCTGCCATGATAAACTTCCTTTCTTTCCTGCTTCCTGATGATGCCTGTGCGGGTGCTTTTAGCGAATATGCGTGTGCATCTTCAAGCACTAAGTTAGTCTTCGATTATTAACAGAGACTTAAACTGGGATTACAAAGACGAAAGGAAAAGCGGAAAGAATTAGGAATTTGGAATTACGAATTACGAATTAGGAATGAGGTTTTGGGACTGGTGGTGCAGGCGCATGGACCGGGAATCGATCCGGGCAAGCTGCAAGCGGAGGTGATATCGGGTTGTCAGGAGTGGCTTACCAGCCGGCATAAACGACTGAAAGTCGCTGCTCTGGATCAATTTCACCCATGTCGATTGTTACCATTACGGTCTGTGAGTCATTACTTGCACAGACACCCTGAATGCTTATTGTCAGGCCGTCGGCTTTGGCCACAGTAAATGTACCGGTGAGGTTCTCCCCTTCTCCCTTGGGATTTGTTTCCATTCCGCAATCATCGATCGTGATTCCGTCAAAGGAATTTTCGCCCCCGCCGAGCATCGTCGGCTTTTTAAAATATGCCTGCGCATTTGAAGCGAGCTTGAGGCAATCCTGAGTTAACGAATCTTTATTTGCCTGCTCTGCCGTGGTATCAAAAAACAGCAGCGCGATTGCGACTGCGATGCCCACGACTATCACCCCCAGTACGATTAAAAGCATTTGTTGAGTGCCCATAACAGCATTCCTTGCTGATCACAGCCATATTTCGTCGAGTCACTCCTTTAAAAGCCACTACCCTGCAAATCTAACATCGCAATATTACGAACAGCTGAATCTGGAATTACAAAATTGACATATTGAGCAAATCCCGGATTGGCGCGGGGATCGGACCATGTCTGACCGAAAAGGCTGCGGCGGGAGCGCGAGGACCGTCCGCCGCAACGCGTGCGAGCCATCGGCTCGTGCACGCAACCCTGCTATCGATATTCGCGGCGGTGACGTAAGGCCGAGCCAACGCGGCTCGGCCCATGGGCTAGTATGAACACAAAAAACGACGCCGTCCATGGGGGACGGCGTCGTTGAATCGAATGCTATGAAGAGAGGAGAATATCTACTGATCTTACCAAGCCGAGTAGTCGACCGTGACGCGGGTCTCGTCGGTGGTCGCGGTCATGTCGACGTCGACAGTGACCGACTTGGTGTCATCGGTGGCCGATGTACCTGTCACCGAGAAGGCATCTGCATCGCCTGTGATTGCATACGTTCCGTTGACATTCTCGCCAGCGCCGCTACCGTCATCAGCCATACCGCAATCTTCGATCGTGATATCGGTGAAGGAGTTGTTGCCGCCACCGAGCATGGTCGGTTTGCGATAATAGCCCTGTGCGGAAGATGCGAGACGGAGGCAATCCTGTGTGATGGCATCCTTGTTGGCCTGCTCTGCGTTTGTGCCGAAGATATTGATACCGACCACAACGGCGATACCGACAATGATGACACCAAGAACGATGAGAAGAAGCTGCTGAGTACCCATGATAAAACTCCTGAAAAATTATGAAGAGAAGAGAGTGAGTGAAAAAATAAATCTGGTTTCTTGCTGTTAAAATCTACTATGCAATTTAGGGGGTGATTCTTACAAACGGCTGAATTCTACATTACAACGAGGTTACAAATCTGAGGAGCGTTTTTTTCGTTGGTGAACATGTCTGCACGTCTTGTCTGAATGACCTAAGTAATGTTACAGAGGTCAAGTTAATAGGCGATTCTTACAAACCGCTTAATGCAGCATTACAAGAGTGAAAGGATTTAAAGGAGGTGGGATATGGACGCGGAGGGCAGGTATATACGACTAACAGATCTTGTTATTCTATATACCGCTATTGCGTAAAGGAAGATTGAGAATGAAGGTGCTTCCCACGCCAGGGTCGCTTTCGACAACGACAGTACCGCCATGATTCTTCACGATCCAGTGCACCAGGTAGAGCCCGAGGCCCGTTCCTTTTGTCCCATGTTTTTCTGAATCGTTGACGCGGTAGAATCGCTCGAAGAGCCGCGGTATGGCTTCGGAGGGGATGCCGATCCCGGTATCGCGAACAAGAATGGAAACGAATTCGTTATCCAGACTCATTGATAAATGCACCTTGCCGTTTTTGCTGTTATACTTCACAGCATTGTCAATAAGATTTAACAGCACTCTGCGAATTCGCAGCGGCTCTGCTTCAATAAAAGCTTCACATGTTTCGCCAAGCTCGAACCGTATCCCTGACTGCTCGGCAAACATTTCTGCTTCGTCAGCAATCTCTTCGACAAGCTCCTTTAAATCTACGGGCTGCAGTTCCATCGGACGCTCGCCGATTTCGGTCTTCGCAATCAGTAAAAGGTCATCCAGAATACGCGAGAGACGCATAATTTCCTCATGCAGACTGCCAAGCAGCAGTTGATATTCATCTGGGCTCTTCGGGGAACGCAAGGCAAGCTCAACTTCACCGCGCATGATAGTCAGCGGAGTGCGCAGTTCATGCGAAGCATTGGCAGAGAAAGTTTGTATCTGTTCGTACGCCGCCTGCATATTTTTAATGGTGCTGTGCACCGTATTAATTTTTTCCTGAAAATCCTCGCCCTTCCCGGCCGCTCCCGCGTCGCGATGGAAAGCGTCGCGCTGTTTTTTGGGATGCAATTCCTGGGAGATGATCCAGCCGATGGCAATAGCAAAAAACAGGCCTGCTGGAATGAACAGTATGCCAATCCCCGTAAAGGTCGAGCGGTATCTCTCGAAAACGCCCGGGTCGAATACATTCAGTGAATAAAATTGCTGTGTGAAAATCGTGATGACCAAGAGGAAGATCAACACGAAAGCCCCAAAAATCGTCGAAGAATATAGCAGAACGGCCTTATGCCGTGGACTGATTTTCATTCCACTTCGTCCATCAGTTAATCCTCGTCGTCTTTGAGAATATACCCGACACCTCTAATGGTGTGGATGAGCTTGACCTCAAAATCATCATCCACTTTTTTCCGAAGGCGCGTCATATAGACGTCGAGCACGTTGGTACCAGTATCGAAGGTAATCTCCCAGATATGCTCAATAATCGCAGACCGTGTAAGGACAGTGTTCTTGTTGCGAAGCAAATACTCAAGAAGCTTGAATTCCTTAACCGTGAGGTCTATGACCTTCCCTTCCCTCTTTACGACATGCTGGATCTGATCGAGCTCAAGTGTATCGGCTGAGAGCACATTCGACGGTTTATCCATCTGCGCCCTCCGGAGAAGAGAGCGCACCCTCGCGATGCATTCTGCGAGGGCAAATGGCTTCGTCAGATAATCATCCGCACCGATGTTGAGAACTTCTACTTTGCTTTCAAGCTGCCCCTTGGCAGTAAGCACAAGCACCGGGGTAGATTTTTCCTTTCGGAGTTCCTTCAGTACGTCGACACCATTTTTCTTGGGAAGCATCAAATCAAGAATGATGACGTCGTAACTCTCTGTGAGCGCCATGAACAACCCCTGTTCTCCGTCATGCGCGGCATCGACAGAAAAAAGCTCTTCCTCAAAGCCCTTTTGAAGGAATTGTGAAACTTTGATTTCATCTTCGACGATTAGAAGTCTCATTGCGGCAGGCCGTGTATTGTTTTAGTCGCGGGTATTTTACGGCAACTGCGGACAATTTGCAAATACGCTGCCCGAGGACAGCGTATTTCTTTTCTCATCTGAGTCTCCGGTCATCTTGCGTGCTGCTGCACAGGCAAGACGAAATTGAACTGGGATCCCTTTCCCGGTTCGCTCTCCACCCAAATGCGACCGTTGTGTTTTGAGACGATGCTTTCTGCGATTGAGAGTCCAAGCCCGGTACTCTTTTCGTTGCCGGTTGGCTTCACACTTGTAGTGCTGAAGGCCTTGAACAACTTACCCTGCTCCTTTTCAGGAATTCCGGGGCCGTGATCGCGTACACTGAACCTCACTTCGGTATCATCATACTGTACGGAAACTTCAACGGCAGATCCCTTAAAAGAAAATTTGATGGCGTTGTCGATAAGATTACCCATGACCTGCTCAATGCGCGAAGGGTCGAAGAGAAAGAAAGGTATGTCGCTTGGAAGCGAAATTGCTATTTCGACACCTTTCTTTTTGGAAGCAAACGCGTTTCGTTCGATCACTGTCCTCACGACCTGAGCAAAATCAGCAACCTCCAGCTTCAGATCCATCTTCCCGGTCTCGATTTTGTGTACGTCGAGCAGGTCATTGATCATCTGCACCATGTAGGTACTGCTGCTCTGAATTGCGGAGATAATCGTACGTTGATCCTCGTTGATGTTCTCGCTCTGTTCTTTCAACAGAAAATCACTGTAGCCCTCGATGAGGTACAGCGGGTTCCGAAGATCATGCGCAGCCATGCCGAGAAGCATATTCTTCTGTTCGTTCAACTGCTTCAGCTGCTCATTGCTTTTTTCGATTTCTTCCTGCACCGTCCTCAGTTTCTTATTTGCAAGTTCGAGTTCGCGGTTTTTATCGACAGCATTCTCATATGTGGACAGCAGAAGATCAATGATCTGTATGCGCTCGGAAGTGAGGTAGTGCTTCTTGTTCGCAAAATAAATTTCGATACCCATCCCGGTCCGCATCCGCGTGCGAACATCCTGGTTGACAAGGATGTACTTGATGCGTGAGAGTAAAGCATCCTCACTGTAGGGTTTATTTAGAAAGTTATCAGCCCCGCTTTCGAGTCCGCGGATGATATCCTGCGGATCAGAAAGAGTGGTAAGAAGAATAACTGGTATGCTGCTGAGCTCATCATCTCCCTTTATGCGCGAACAGAATTCGTATCCATCCATCTCCGGCATGAGCACATCCGAAATAATCATTGTCGGACGTCGTTGTGCTATCGCCTCCAGTCCTTCGACCCCGTTCGTCGCAAGGCGGACGACATATTCCTGTTTTTCGAGAATGTACTTTAGTTTGAGCGCCTGGGTAGGGCTGTCTTCAACGACAAGTATTTCGATTCCGGTAGACATGTTAATCCTGTGCTTGCTCATTTATGCGGCCGGTGATCTGATCACCATTATTATTGGCCAGGGCCTGCCGCGCTACTATAGAGAGTAACGCAGGACCAATCTCTTGAATAGGTAAAATCGAATTGGCGGCGCCAAGTTTAATGGCTTCACCTGGTATTCCATGAATCAGTGACGTTTCCTTGTCCTGCGCTATCGTGAACGCGCCAGTCACATAAAGATTCAACATCTCGTGAGCACCATCATTGCCCATGCCTGAAAGTAAAATCGCGGCTGCGTGCTTTCCATATATTTCGTTCACACTGCGGAAAAGCCGCGCAATCGCAGGCTTGAATCCATTAATTGGCTCGTCATCGACAAGCAGGATACAATGTTTTCGATCAACTGTCAAATGCACATCATCAGGCGCCAGATAGACGGTTCCTCCCTGAAGTGAAGCACCAGCTTCGGCTACTCTGACCTTCAGCGCTGTCTGCTCTTCGAGCCAGCGTGCAAGCCCGTGCAGGTATCCTTTGGCGATATGCTGAACCACAAGTATTGGAAGCGGGAAGTCCGCAGGCAGTTTTGAGAACACTTCCTGCAAAGCCTTTGTCCCTCCGGCGGATGCACCGATAACCACGATATCAATATGATGCTTAATGTGCATGGCGGACTGAATTTCCTGATGCGGACGGGAGAGTGATTCCATCCGCGCGCTGTCCCACCGGCGAACCACTTTCACTTCAGCCATCAGCCGGAGGCTCCGAAAAAGTTGTTCCGAGAGCACTGGTTCTTCTGTCCTGCCTGAGTACCCAGGCATAGTTAGGAGACTCAATGCGCCGGCGTCGAGTGCTCCTGCTGCCTTAAGAGATTCGCCAACCTCATTTTCCTTCACAAGAATCACGAGGGGCAAAGGATTGCTCTCCATAATAATGCGCGTATTGCTCTGAACGAGATCCCAGTTGGGCCCGCCTTCGACAACGACGAGATTCGCCCGGGATGCACGGAGATGCCCAATCATTCCCTCGTCGCCAATAAGCATTCTGGCAATCTGGATGTCATCACGATTCGACATCAACTGCTCAAATCGTTGTGCCCATCCGGCAGTGTAAGCTATGGCGAATACTCGCACCATATCAGATCAGCCTCGCGATAACTTCGATAAGGTTGCTCTGATCAAAACTGCTTTTGTTGATATAGGCATTGGCGCCGACATCAAATCCTCGCTCTCTGTCTTCCTGGGACTCAAGTCCCGTAACCAAAATCACAGGGGTCTCGTGCATTTTTTCATCTTTCCGCACTGATTCTGTCAATTCGAAACCGTTCATCCTCGGCATCTCTACATCGGAGACAATAAGGTCGAAGTGTTCTTCACGCAGGTGCGTCAGCGCATCGATGCCGTCAACCGCGGTCTGGACTTCAAAACCTGACGAAACCAGAATATCGTGAAGCAGAACCCGGGATGTGATTGAATCATCGACAACCAGCAAGCGCTGCCGCAGTTGCTCTTTGGATTGCTGCTGCTCGCCTCTTCCCTGCTTTGCAATCCCGCGGGCCGCATCGAAGAGGTCTGCAACTTGAAGGACCAGCACGAGCTCACCAGTACTGAGCAGCGTTGCCCCGGTAATGGTGCGAACTTTTGAAACGGGCGCTGGAAGGGGTTTTATCACGACATCCTGTTCCCAAAGAATTTCGTCAACCTCAATCGCGAGCATGTTGGAAGATAATCGCAGAAGCAAGACGATAGCTTGTGTTCGTTCGTCCTTCTTGCTTCCTCCGAATCCACTGAGAACGTCTTCAAGCCGCCGCATCGCAATGGTTCGACCATGATAATCGATAACAGCCTTGCCATCGAGGTAGCTTATATTCTCG
Source organism: Bacteroidota bacterium (assembly GCA_049663345.1). Lineage (GTDB taxonomy): Bacteria > Bacteroidota > Ignavibacteria > SZUA-365 > SZUA-365 > SZUA-365. Next base: position 136,951 of record JBATDG010000059.1, on the reverse strand, counting down.
CGATGCACGCTGATGCCGCGCTCAACGAACTGCAGCGGAACGATATAGAGTTTGCCCTGACTGCGTACGAGGACACCACGGGCATTCGAAAGAGATAGAGGGAGGGAAATTTTGAAAAGCGTCCGTTTGCCCGGATCGGTTTCTATATCGATCTCGCCGCCGAGTGAAAGAATGTTCTCCCTTACCACATTAAGACCCACGCCTCTACCGGACACATCAGTGATCATCGCACTCGTCGTGATGCCGGAAATAAATACCAGATCCAGCGCGTCCTTGTCAGTGAGTTTCTTTGCTTTGTCTTCTGTCAGTACTCCTTCAGATATAGCCTTGCGCTTCACTTGCTGCAGATCTATTCCGCGGCCATCATCCTCAAGCGTGACTTCGATTCGGTTGTCAGGTGCAGTGCGGATCTGCAGAGTAATCGATCCCGCAACCGGCTTCTGATTCCTGGCGCGGTTCGTCCCGTCTTCGATTCCATGATCCAGGCTGTTGCGGAGCAGATGAAGGATCGGATCTTTCATTGCCTCGAGGATGCGCTTATCTATCCGCACATCTTCACCGATAACCTGAAAACGGACATCCTTCCCCAGATCGCGTGCGAGTTTGCGCACCATGGCGGGCAGCGGATCCGTGACCAGAGAAAACGGAAGCATGAGCAGCTGTTTTGCGTTCTCCAGCATGGCTTCGGTCATGCTCTCCATGAGATACATCGTTCCACGGCCGTCTTCGAGATTTTTTCCTACCGCCGATTCAATTCCCTCAACTTGTCTTGCTGTCCACTTGAGAAAGTTCTGAAGCTGTTCATTCTGTTTCGAATAATAGTCTGCTTCCCGCTGACGAACATTCATGAACTGCGCCTCTTCGAGGACGCTCTGCCGCTGCTTGTGATACTCGCGTATCCATTCATGGCATTGGTCCGTCACCCGCTTAAGATCGGCTGCATGCCGTCCGATCATGAATTTGATGCTGCTGAGCTCTTCCGTCTGCCGGTACAGAGACTCCAATTCCACGAGAGGGACGCGAATCGTATCCTTGACAGTACGGAAGGCCGAACCGGTACCCGGGACCTGCGCAGGTGAGCTTTGCACGGGAGATGATGTCAGCTGAGGCTCCGGCACGCGCTGAGGCTCCGGCACGCGCTGAGGCTCAGGCACGCGCGGAGCACGCGAACGCTCAAATCGCTCCATAACAGTTTCCGCCTGACGAACGGCTTCAGACACATGCGGAGCTGAGTCTGCCACAGGTTCATCGGGGAGAATTTCGCTCTCTGTGCTGCTTGAACGAAAAGCATCCGACTCCATACCCTGTCCGTTGGCAGGTTCGTCCTGATAGCTGCTTTTCTGTGTGCTCTGTTCTTTCAACAGATCTATGACAGTAGCGAGAGGTTTGGAGTTCAACGAGATTTCAACATCGCTGCCAAGCATTTCAGCAAGTATATCCACTGCCCGTGCAGAGAGATCGAATTGCTCCTGGTTCGCAACTTTGGGATCCTTTTTCCAGACAGAAAAAAGACTTTCCAGCGACTGGCAAAGAGCCTCGATATCGGCACGGTTGATAGCGCGGGCGGCCCCCTTGAGACTATGCGCCTCGCGGAAGATGAGTTCAATCACCCCCTGCCTTTCACCATTCGTCGAATGTTCCAGATCGGTCAGACATTTGCTGATCGTGTGGAAATGCTCATCCGCTTCGATGGCGAACGCTTCTCGCAATTTCTGGAGGAATTCTTGTTCATTCATGACGGATTCTGCCTGAGTGATCAGAGTTTGTAGCGTTCGACAAATCGCTGCAGGCGGGTTCCCAATTCCTTGAGATTCTGGGCTGTCAATTCCACCTGATGAATCGATTCGACGTTCTGCTCACTGGCAGATTTAATATGCTGAATTGCGGTTGTAACCTGGTCGAGGCCAACAACCTGTTCTTTAGCGGAAGCGGCGATTTGCAGCATGGACTCAGCGGTCTCATTGATCCCAGTCATTACCGTCTGAATCGCCTTCCCGGATTGTGATGAAAGCTGGGCGCCATCTTCTGCCATTTTTGTACCGCGTTCAGCGACCATAACTGCGGACGCTGTGGCTTTCTGCGTGTCTATCAGAATTGATCGCACCTTTGATGTTGCCTGCTTGGATTGCTCCGCGTGATTGCGAATTTCTTTCGCTACCACGGTAAAGCCCTTGCCGTATTCACCTGCCTTTGCTGCTTCAATCGCGGCGTTCACTGCAAGAATATTGGACTGTTCTGCCAGGTCATTTACCGAAGTAACGATTTCACCAATCGCCTGTCCCTGTTCACTTAGTTTGATGATGCTTTCTGCGATTCCGCGCATTTGTTCACGGATATTTTCCATGCTATGGATGCTTTTCTCTATCGCATCTACACCATCATGGGACACCCGCATGGTTTGCTGGGTATTGTCCGATATCGTTTTTGCCTTTTGATTCGAAAGCTGTGAAGCCTGCTTGACTTCGAGAAGTGTGCTTGCAGTTTCATTTACCGATGAAGCAGTTTCGCGCGCGCCAGCGGCGATCTGCACCATGGTTGAAGAGAGCTCGGCCGTGGCGGATGCGAGAACGTTAATCCCTTCAATCATCTCACGAATTTGAGTCCGGAGTCTGTGAACCATCGTCGACAATGCCTTTCCCAAAACATCCTTATCGGAGAGCGGCGTAATTTCTACTGTGAGATCACCATCAGCAATGCGTGCGGCGATTTGCGCTTCATGATCAGAATTTGCGCGCAATTTCTCCAGTGTCTTGAGAAGTTCGCCGACCTCGTCTTTACGATTCGTGGTGATAGGAATGTTCGTGTCGCCCTGACCGAGGCGTTCCGCGATTTCCGTCGCCATGCTCAAGGGACGCGAGATCAGCCGGGAGATGAATGTTGCAAAGAAGATCACAAGCGCAATACCGATGCCGAAAATTAACAGGCGACCTATCAGAGCAGTGTCCTCGATCGATTGAATTCGATCTTGAGAGGCGTCCACTAAATTGCGAAGTTCATACGTAAAGAGATCCAGCGCTCCTGCAAACATCTGATCGCTTTCTTCAAAATCCGTACGCAAGGCCTGCAGGTTTTCCATGTCATTCTGTTCAATCAGAAGAAGCGCTTTTGAAGCGAGTTCTGAATATGTGTCATTCGTCCGCGACAGCTTAATAAACTCTTTGTTGACATTTTGAAGTGTTGACTGCACATCTTCGCCGATCATTTTTTGACTTGAAGCTTCGATCAGGTTGGAAAATTTGACTCTCAAACCCATGATTTTCGATTGTTGCTGGAGAAACTGATCGCGAAGTTCCTTGAAATCGCCGCTCACGAACTGAGGACTCATCTGCAGGCGCAGCCGGTTAAACTGCATTCGTTCCCTGAGTAAATCGTTGGCCAGATCGCTGCCCTGCTGATTGAGCGGGATCTGGGATTCCTGCAATAACTGATACTCCGCCAGTGAGCGGTTTGACTGAATGTTTTCGACTCCGATCAGAGCAAGCAGGAATGCGATTACTATGCCGAAACCGATGAAAAGTTTGTACTTGGTTTTCAGATTTGCGAACCAGGACATAATCGAACCTCGTTGAAAAACGTTTTACTCAGTCACTACGATCTTATCGGCTCCGGTAACCAACGGATCCTGAATAACGACCCGGGCATTGATAATCATCACATTACCGAATGCAAGACCCTGAAGGTAGGTCCGGGATCGCTCGTGGATTTCCGGAGGTAATTCCTGTATGTCATTCTTGCCGTAGCTGCGCATGCCATGAACCGAATCAACCAAAAATCCGACCTTGAAGCTTTCATGCCTCACCATTAACACACGATGCATGGTGGTGAGGTCTGATGCGGGAATATTCAGGACACGTTTGAGATCGACGACGGCAAACAATATTCCGCGCAAACTGGATATTCCCAGTATCGCCTTGTTGGTATTGGGAAGTGCAACGAGATTTTGCAGAGGAATGACCTCCTCGATGTCGTTACAAGATACTCCGTAGGTATCGCCGCCGAGCATGAAAAGTACCAGGTCTTCTTGTTCTATCGCATCGAGCTCTGTTCTTTCGTTTACACGGGCAAAGAACCGCGACCGTTTGCGCAGTATCGCTGCATCGGATCGTTCTGTGTCAAATGTTTGACTCTCGAGGTTTGTGCGAACAGTTGCGAGGAGCTGATGAATCTGGTTCCACTGCTCGGGGTCGTACATTTCTTTAATTTTGTTTTCGTACATGTTCATCAATCAATAAACGTTTGAATGATGTCCACCATCTGCTGAGCATTGATTTCGCTTGGCTCAAGAATAAGAGTCATATCACCCTGCATCTCGATGAGCTGCCGTGCGATACCAAGGTGCCTGCGTGCTTTCGCTTCGTTTCCGAGCTGATGATGAAGTGTTCCGATTGAAAAATGCGCTGGAATGAAATCCTGATTGAGATAGAGCGCGCGCTCGAACGCTTGCAGCGCCTGCGATGTTTCCCCGATTTCCAGAAGGATGGTTCCCCGGAAATAATGCGAATGCGGGTTCATCTTATTTCTTGCGATCGCAGCTTCAGCAGCTTCCAGAGCCAGAGCCAAGCGACCGGCATCTGCATGCAGCCTGGCTTCGCGAAGATGTTCGTGCACGTCCGACAGCATCCGATCCGTTTGTCCGGATTCCGGGAGTCCTCCGGAGTGAGCGGGTGGGGCTATTTCAACCGGTGAATTCTTTTGTGGATCCGCAGGAATCGGAGCCTCGACAACGGAATCGGTTTCGGATGGGATCCCAAACTGTCGGTCGGAGATTAATTCTGCGAACGGATTCCGCAGACCTCTTACCTCTGCCTCTGTAGACTCATCACCCGCAGTCTTTGCCTGTTCCCTGTCACGACGGAAGGTGAGAATGGCAGGGATATGCGGCTGTTTGCGGAACAATGTCGCATCGCCGAAACGAACGCCTTCAAAACCCGGATTATTGATCAGCGTAGTCTCTGTCAGGCTGGGGATCAGCCATCCTTCTTCCTTCACTGACCTTCGGAAACCCTGTACAATGCTCTTTACTTTATCGCGAGTGAAATACATCAGGACATTGCGGCAAAGCACAATATCAAAACCAACAGGGAATAACGCCGACGAAGCAGCAAGATTCAAAATCCGAAATTCGGTGTGTCCCTTGATCCCGGATGCAACCTCATGTCTCCCATCGTCAAGCGTCTCGAAATAGGATGTTTGAATTTCTGCAGGGACGTCACGAAACGACCAATCTCGATACCGCCCTTCCCTGGCGCGCTCAATCGCTACCGGGTTGATATCTGTTCCAAGAATACTGTATTTCCAATCCGGCTTTTCGCTGAGTACCGAATCAAGAAGAATGGCGAGAGAATAGACTTCCTCACCCGTGCTGCATCCGGCACTCCAAATACGAATGTGCCTGTCAACCTCAGCCTGTTTTTTCGCCAGCAACGCAGGAAGGACCTCATCACGAAGGATGGAAAACACCACGATTTCACGGAAGAAGTAGGATTCGCCAATCGTCAGATGTTTCGCCAACACCCTGGTGATTTGCTCATCCTGTTCTCCATTCACGAGCCAATGAAGGAAGCTCGTCGAATCGGAATATCCGAGTTCCCTGGCAGCCGGCTTCAATAAACGGAGCAAGTCACTCCATTGATGCGGCTGATAGCGGAGGCCCAGAAGTCTGTCGATCTTCTGAAGCACGTCGGCCAGATGGACCTCCGTCTCTATGCTTCTTTCTCTCGCTTCTGCATTCACGAGATTATTCCTTCAAGATTGATTGTTTCATCATCCAACTCGATCAGATGATCTCTCTGATCAAACTGACTACATATTTCAACATCCAGGATGAGAACCATTTCATCCTCTACAGTCACTACACCTTTGAAACAGCTGTGCCCATTCTCTATGAGTGTTTCATTGGACCTGCTTTCCTCGACATCAACAAGATCCTCTACTGTGTCAACCAGCAGCGCAATCGACTGCCGCGACGTGTGCAGTACGATGAATTTGTGCTGAGGCTTCAGGATCGTTCTATCGTCTCCGATTAATACTGCAGTATCAATGACAGGAAGCACTTCCCCACGCAGGCTTATCATCCCCGCGAGATTCGGTGCCAATCCGGGAGTCTGAAGCAGTTCGAACGCGGGAACCACTTCAATCACATTCTCCAAGGGAACTGCAAGCAGGCGCTCTCGGCTTCGAAACATGAGGATGATATTTGGAGAGGATTCGGTCATGGGGAGTTCGTTTGAATAATATGTTCGAGACCTGATTCCATTCACGCGAATCGCACTTATTAATTAGAATCTGTGATCAAGATACTCAGGCAGTCTTTCGGGAGACTGAATACCGGATTAACAATTTGTAAGAGGTGGGGGAATAGGGAACGGGATGGCTAATACAGAGGGATAGAACGAAGAACAGCGAATCCGCGACCTGATGATTACGTCATTTTGGACGTGGTTTATCGCCTTAAAAAGAGGCGGAGACCGTCCGGGGCAGACGGTCTCCGAAAATCAAATCACTGCGCGCCGAGAATGCAGCTAAGTGCAAAGCGCGCAGCTAGGCTCCGAGACCGAGTCGCTCGAAGATCATGTCCACATGTTTCGTTCCACGGCTGACGTCGAAGCAGACATCGAGGTCAGCTTCATCGAGCACAGCAGTCACTTCCGGGTCTGCGTTGACGAGATCACGGAGGTTCACATCTTCCTTCCACACGCGCATCGCATGTGCCTGCACTATGCGGTAGGCGTCTTCTCGCTGCATTCCCTTTTTTGTCAGGGACAACAGAACCTGCTGCGAGAAAATCAGCCCGCGTGTGCCGTTCAGGTTCCGCAGCATGTTTTCGGGATAAACAAAGAAGTTCTCAACTATATGCTTCATTTTCGCGAGCATGTAATCGAGCGCAATTGTGGCGTCGGGGAGAATCACCCTTTCGACAGAGGAGTGCGTTATATCACGTTCATGCCACAACGCCTGGTTCTCAAAGCCAGCGGTTGCGTAGCCGCGAAGCAGACGCGCCATGCCGGCGACACGTTCGCAGGTAATGGGATTCCGTTTATGCGGCATGGCCGAACTCCCCTTCTGCCCTTTCGCAAAATACTCTTCAACTTCCAATACCTCCGTTTTCTGGAGATGGCGGATTTCTGTGGCGAATTTCTCGAGCGATCCGCCTATGATTGCGATTGTGCTAAGAAATTCTGCATGGCGGTCGCGCTGCAGAATCTGCGTACTGATCGGCGAAGGGGTGAGATTCATTTTCTCGCAAACATATTTCTCAACGAAAGGATCGATGTTGGCGTACGTACCCACGGCGCCCGAGATCTTCCCGAAAGAAATGCGCTCAATGGCACGATCCATGCGCTCAAGATTTCGGTTCATTTCTTCATGCCAGAGGGCCATTTTCAGTCCAAACGTCATTGGCTCGGCATGAATACCATGAGTGCGTCCAATCATCGGCGTGTACTTGTGCGTGCGCGCCTGCGCTGCGATCGCGGCTGTCAGGCCCATCATACCCTCCCGAAGCAGCAGCGCCGCCCGACGCGCCATCGCTGAGAGCGCTGTGTCGCCGATATCGGAGGACGTGAGTCCCAGATGAATAAAGCGGGATTGTTCACCCACGTTCTCAGCGACATTCGTAAGAAATGCTATAACGTCGTGATTGAGTGTCCTTTCCAGCTCATTGATGCGCTCAACTGAAAAATCAGCGCGATCACGGATGACAGGAATTGCCTCACTGGGAATCAGTCCGAGTTCCGCCTGCGCTTCGCATGCGTAGATTTCGATTTCGAGCCAGGTCTGGAATTTGGCTTCGTCGGTCCAGAGCGTCCCCATCTCGGGACGCGTGTAGCGTTGAATCATTAGCTCCTCTTAGTCGAGTTTCAGATCGATTATCTTTTTTTCATTATTCCGCAGCACTTCCAGCTCTATGTTCTCGTTTTTGAGCGAGTATAGAATTAAATCCTGAAGTACGCTGACCGAGTAAACCGGTTCTCCGTTGGCTTTAAGGATAATATCCGCCACTTCAAGTCCGGCTTGTGCGGCCACGCCTTTGCGTGCCGTGATCTGGGTGACGACAACCCCTTCGACCCGCTTCAGATTATAGGCCTGGGCAATCGCTTCGTTGACCGGTTGAACGCGGAAGCCGGGATTGAATTCACGGTTAACCTTTCCCTCCTCCCTGAGAATCCGCACAACTTCCTTAACACGGTTGATCGGCACGGCAAAGCCGAGCCCAACGCTTCCGCCGCCCTGATTGGGGCTGACGATAACCGTATTGATCCCGATCACCTCGCCAAGGCTATTCACGAGGGGTCCCCCACTATTGCCGCTGTTGATCGAAGCATCAGTCTGGATCATGTTGCGGTAGACACGTCCTTCGCTTTCTTCAAGTCCTACGTGCGTTGCGCTTACTACCCCGACGGTAACCGTGGCTTTGGCGCTGGAGGACATGAGTCCGAAAGGATTTCCGAAAGCGATGCTCCATTCCCCAACAATAACGTCGTCTGAATTTCCAAGCTTGATATAGGGAAGGTCATGATCCACTTCGATTTTCAGCAATGAAATATCCGTCACGGGATCCGTTCCTATCAGCTTGGCGGGAATTTTCTCCCTGTTCGTCATAGTGATGGAGATGCTTTCCGCATTCCCCGCGACATGATCGTTTGTGAGGATGTAGCCGTCCGCGGATATGATAAAACCGCTTCCGAGAACCGGCATAAGGGAATACTGGTCGCCGTAAAACATTCGGAACCAGGGATCCATATTGCGCCGCTGCAGTTGGGATGCATTCACTCCAACAACCGCCGGACTGACTATTTCTACAGCATGGGTGATGGCATTCTGCCGCGAATTGCTGACTTCGTCGCCGCCGTAGAATGCAGTGTTCTGCCGCTGCTCCGCAGAGCGTTCGTCTGTCGGTCCGGCATTCCGCGCCTGAGAGGAGACAGCGGCAAGCAGAAAGAATAACAGAATCGGCATCAATTGTGATAATCTTGACATGCGGAGCATGTATTCACCTATCGAGTGTTAATGTTGTCGATACAAAGCGATCAACTCCCTGAGTGGTCCCAGGTGCTTGATAAACACCAGCGCACACAACGGGAAAAAGACCAGGAACATCGAATATCGCGTCGGTACAGGAAACAGACTCGCAACAATAAAAACACTGTCGGCAAACAGCACAACAAACGGAGCGAGTACCGTTGCAGCGATGTTTCCAAAGTGTATGCTGCGGGTTTTCCAGAAGGCCGCCATCCAGAGGATGCCCCAGAGAAGCAGAAACAGCGGGTTGAAGGCTAGAGAAGCTCCTGCGGCAGGAGCGAGTCCTCTACCTCCTTTCCATCCTATCCATGGCGAGTAATTGTGTCCGGCCACGACGAAGAGGAAGGCAATCCCGGCGCCGGTGAAATCCTCAGGGAAAAACAATTTGATCAGCAGTACAGGAATCGCGCCTTTGCAAAGGTCGATGAGGAGCACCAAAACTCCGACGCTGCGCGAGCGGGTTACCGTGTACGCGTTCAGGGTTCCGATATTGCCGCTGCCCTCCAGCCGCAGATCTTTTCCCTGGCGACGGCGCACAATAAGGTACGCAGTCGGGAATGATCCAACGAGAAAGGAAAGCAAAGCTATGATTGCGATATGAAGTGTTATATGCATTCTTGAAATATAGGATTTTGTTGCAAGAGAATCTCGTGCATTCCGGCATCCCCTTATTCACACTGACCTTTACGGAGATGTTCATGATCCTGCCTTCCTCTGAAGCAGGTGCAGGATCCGGCTATGCGGTTTTCATTTCTACACTTACGGAAGTGTTTTTCATTGACAATAGTACATTAATTTCGTAACTTGGTGATCCACAATAAGTTACTGGAAGTTGATTCAGATGAGCAATAGCGGTAAATGGATAGTCGGGTTGATGGCAGGCTTCGCGGGATTTGCTTTTCTCGTGATGGCAATGTCGTTTTTCCTGCTCGCTACGGCGGTAACATCAGAGTCGACAACTGATACTGTCGAGGACACCTACGGCGGTGCCGGCAGTGAGAGGGTCGCCATTGTGGAGATTTCGTCCACAATTGTTGACGCCGAAAATATTATCAGACAGCTTCGCAAATACCGTAAACGTTCTTCGGTCAAGGCCATTGTTGTCCGTCTGAATTCACCCGGAGGCGCAGTCGTTCCCAGTCATGAGATTTGGGAAGAAGTGCGCAGGACCCGAAAATACGGAAAACCTGTCGTTGTATCCATGGGTTCGGTAGCTGCAAGCGGGGCGTATTACATCGCCTGCGCCGCGGATGTAATCGTTGCGAACCCCGGCACAATTACCGGAAGCATAGGTGTGATCAGTGAATTCGCGAGCATTCAGCCGCTCCTCGAAAAGATCGGCATCGAAAACACGACGATCAAGAGCGGAGAATTTAAAGATACCGGTAGTCCCTCCCGCCGGATGCTTCCAGCAGAAAAAGAGTATCTCCAGCGAACGATCAATAACGTGTATGAGCAGTTTGTCGATGTCGTCGTCAAAGGACGCGACATGCAGATTGATTCCGTCCGGAAGCTGGCCGACGGCCGCATCTACACAGGGCAGCAGGCTTACGACAACGGACTTGTTGACACGCTGGGGACGCTTTACACTGCGATACGAATCGCAGGCAACCTGGGTAAGATCACTGGCGAACCGAGGGTAATGCGGGAAAAAGAAGTGGAGACGCTGCTCGATATGCTCGTAGGAACGCGTGCCAGGCAGACCATCGAGCAAATGGGAACGCAGATTCAGCAAGGCGGTCCTCTCGAATACAGAATGCATTATTAACAACAGTTCCAAAAGGTAGTGTCGTGACAAAAGCAGACATCGTCGATAATATTGCAGCCGCCACCGGGCTTACCAAGGTCGAGACCGAAGCCGTTGTTGACGGATTCCTCGCGACGGTAAGTCAGGCCCTGAAGGATGGACACTCCATCGAAATTCGCGGATTTGGTAGCTTCAAGGTCAAGAAGCGCAAAGCGCGCATGGCTCGGAATCCGCGAACGGGCGAAGAAGTGTATGTGAACGAACACTACGTCCCTGTCTTCAAGGTCTCGAAGGAATTGCGTTCCGGTGTTGATGTTAATTTAAAGGCGAAGGAATAATGGCGGAAGAGAAAAACATCTGTGCTTCCTGTGGTTCGGCGAATGCGCCGGAAGCATCTATCTGCGACACCTGCGGAGAGAACCTGACACTTGGCACTCCTGCAGCAGCTCCTGATTTTATTGAGAAATTGCCTGCAGCTAAAGCTCCGCCTGTGAAAGCGGCTGCGGCTGCTCCGCTGCCGCGGCGTCAGGCGCCGCAGGTGCAAAAGAAAAACACAGCCAGGCAGACGGGCCAGGTTTCGGCCGGGGCTATGTTCTCCACCATGCAGTGGATTGCCATCACCATTGCAGCATTCATTCTTGGCGGAGTCGTAACAGCCGCCTTCCTGCAATCAACAGCGACTGCACCATCCGCGGTTCAGGATGAAAGCGGCATGACGCAGCAGGACTCACAGCTGAATATCGGGCGCCTCAATGAAGCGAAAGCTGCTCTTGATGCCAACCCTGATGATCAGGCTGCGATTCTTGTTTACGCCAATGCCCTTCACGATGCCAAAATGCTTGATCAGGCGATTGCTCAATATAAACGCTATCTGCTGTCCGATCCTGACAACGCCGATGCAAGAGTTGATCTGGGAATTTGCTATTTTGAGAAACAGGAGTTTGACTCCGCCATTGCGGAGATGGAACGTGCCGTCGCAAAACATCCCGAGCATCAGCTGGGAATGTATAACCTCGGCATTGTGAACCTAAACTCCGGCAACAAGGAAAAAGCCCGAGAGTGGTTTACCCGGGCACGCGATTTTGATCCCAATTCAGCCTACGGACAAAATGCAGCAAAGCTGCTCAACGAGCAGTTTTAACAACGATAATCTGACGCAACTACGATTCACTTTTTGTTTCATCGCTTCTTGATTGGAGGTACCTACTATGCCGTGCGGCAAAAAAAGAAAGCGCCATAAAATGTCAACACACAAGCGCAAGAAACGTCTGCGCAAGAACAGACACAAGAAGAAAAACCGCTAGACGTTGATTTATGGATAAGCTCTGGTCTCCCTGGAGATCGCAGTACATTCAAACGTTTGGCACCGATAAGGAGAGCAAGGGCTGCGTTTTTTGCGAAGCCCTTGCCTCTTCTGATGATGACGCGCATTATCTCGTGCGTCGTCATGAACATTGTTTCACGATGTTGAATCTTTATCCGTACAACAGCGGACATTTGCTCATTATCCCTAACCTGCATACGGCATCCTATGCCGATCTTACTTCGCAGGCGTACAGGGAATTGACCGAATTGCTCCGCAGCTGGATACGGGCAATGGACCATGTAATGCATCCGCAAGGATATAATTTCGGTTCCAACATCGGACGCGTCGGCGGTGCTGGCATCGATCAGCACGTACACATGCATCTCGTACCACGCTGGACCGGAGATGCCAACTTCATGCCTGTCATCGCTGATACGAAGGTTATCTCTGAATCGATGGAGGATTCCATGCTCAAGCTCCGCAAAGCCTTCGACGCTTTGGAATCCCGATTCCCTGATTGAGACTGCTGACGTTCACCAAGAAAACAAGGAGCAACTATGTCTGACAACGCAGCCCGCAACCTGATGCTGGGATTTTTCTCAGGGGCGCTGGTCGGCGGTATCGTCGCCCTGCTCTACGCACCCAAACCGGGAGTAGAACTCCGAGGAGACCTCATGAAAAAAGGCGGTGAAATCACCGAGGATATCGAGGTTTACTTGCAGGACGCCCAGGAAAAAGCCAAAACCATCATCAATGAAGGCAAAGAAAAATCCGGCGCCCTCGTCGTCGAGGCAAAACGCCGCGCGGATTCCCTTCTGAAGGATGCCGAAAATATTTTAAGCGGCGCAAAACAGCGCGTTAGTGAAGAAGGTGACCGCCTGAAATCCGCAGTCAAGGCAGGCGTCGACACCTACAAGGAAGAGCGCGACAAACCAGCCCCAGCCAGCGAAGCATAAGCGAGGTCCGAATGGACATTCTGCAGGATATCCTCCTGATAGTGCTGCTCATTGGTGGAATCGTTCTGACATTCGTTCTCATCTCCGTACTGCGGTCAACGCAGAAGACACTTGAGGACATTGGCAAAGACATCCGCCAACTGAGCACTGAAGCTACGAGCGTCTTTAAAAAGGTTGACCAAGTCGCTGCACAGGCGAGCGAAGCGTTGAATGTAATTTCCGAGAATCGGGGGAAACTATCCGCCGCTGCGGAAAACATACGCAAGGTCACTGAGAATATTTACCGTCTTGAGAATTTGCTTCAGGAACAGCTCGAACCCGGGGTTGCAGGACTGGCTCGAAGAATCGCCGGCATCAGGCGCGGAATCGATTCTTTTCTGGCGAGCTGGCGCAGCCGACTGTAATTTCGTCAATGAACAGCACGCCAACTGCAATAGAATCGCCACTCCGATTGCTGATTCGGTCGATGCGGATCAGACAGTGGACTAAGAATATTTTCGTTCTTTCCCCACTTCTGTTTTCTATGCAGCTGTTTGATATGCATATCCTGCTGCGGTCTATCGCCGGATTTTTTCTATTCTCGCTGATCGCAAGCTCCATTTATATTCTGAACGATATCGTGGATGCGGACGTCGACCGTTCGCATCCCATCAAGAAGGCGAGACCCATCGCTTCGGATGCACTGTCTGTACGATTTGCCGCGATTGCGGTGGTTGTGCTTTTTGTGCTGACGATCGGGCTTTCTCTGCTTGTACATCGGAACTTCGCCTTCATTCTCATAGGGTATTTCGTACTCAACGTTGTGTACTCGTATGTACTGAAGCGAGCTGTCATCATCGACGTCATGACCATCGCGGCTTCATTCGTTCTGCGAATTGTCGCTGGCGCTATCATTATCGATGTCCCGATTTCCGAATGGCTGCTCATCTGCACTTCCCTTCTGGCATTATTTCTCGGCTTCAGCAAGCGGCGTCACGAGATCACGATCCTGGAGCAGGATGCGCATGTCCACCGCCCTGTGCTTCTTGAGTACAGTACATATTTTCTCGATCAGATGATTTCCCTCGTGACCGCCTCCACCCTCATCTGCTACATTCTCTACACTGTCGATGATGACACTATCGAAAAATTCGGGAGCAAGGCGCTCCTCTATACCGCGCCGTTCGTGCTCTACGGGCTTTTCCGCTACTACTATCTCGTACATCAGAAAAAGACCGGCGGAGATCCTTCATCTGAATTCATCTCTGATCTTCCTCTGTTGGCAAATGTGATTCTCTGGGCCGGGGCCGTGGTTGTGATTCTTTATCTCAGATGAAAGCAACACAATGAAAAGCAAAGTCGCTGTTCTCCGTACAAGACCTGAAACTGTTCTTGAAGATTATGTCCGACTCATGGAATTGGCTGGAATGAAGGAGGCTCTCGATCCTTCTGCCACAACCATCCTGAAGGACAATATCAGCTGGCACTTCCCTTTCCCGGGTGCGAATACAACGCCGTGGCAGATGGAAGGCGTGGTACAGGGACTGCAGAAACATGGGTACAACGACATTACCTGCGTACAGAACAAGACCGTGGTGACCGACGCTTTCAAGGGCGAGGACCTAAACGGTTATGTCCCGATTTTCAAGCATTACGAGATCCCTGTTCTCTTCAATTTCAAGGAAGAGGACATGAAATGGGTCAACTACGAACCGAAAGCGGAAATGCTGGCTCTTTCCAGGATCTATCCGGAAGGAATTTCCATCCCTGAATATTTTTTCGGAAAGAACATCATTCATCTTCCCACTGTGAAATGTCACATTTATACGACGACGACAGGTGCGATGAAAAACGCCTTTGGCGGACTTCTCAACACCAAACGGCATTACACGCATAGCTGGATTCACGAAACGCTTGTCGATCTTCTTGCCATACAAAAAGAAATTCATTCAGGCGTGTTCGCCGTCATGGATGGCACAACGGCAGGGAATGGTCCCGGTCCGCGAACCATGTATCCCGAGATCAAGAATGTTATTTTGGCCAGCGCCGACCAGGTCGCCATCGATGCTGTCGCAGCAAAGTTGATGGGATTCGATCCGCTGGCGGATCTGAAATATATCCGACTCGCGCATGATCGCGGCCTTGGTACGGGTGATGTGCACGACATCGAAATCATTGGCGATGATATCAGCGGAGAAAATTGGCATTTCGAAGTTGGCGATAACGGGGCCAGTCGCATCGGAGACCTGATGTGGTTTGGTCCGCTGAAGGGAATGCAGAAACTATTTTTCCACACTCCGCTTGTTCACTTGTTCGTCGCGGGATCCGAGATGTATCACGATTACTACCGATGGCCGCTTAAAGACCGTAAGACCTTTGAACATTGGCTTGCGTCCACTCCCTGGGGCGAAATGTTTACGGAGTACCGAAAAAACGGGGTTATGGCTAAGACAATGCAAGGGTAAACGAAAACGTACTCCCCTCACCGATTTCAGATTCCACCATAAGGGTTTGTCCGTGTCTGGCGATCATTTCCCGACAGAGCATAATTCCCAACCCCGTTCCCTTTTCCTTCTCAGTGCCTGGTATGCTGCTTAATTGCAAACCGCGTTTTAAAGCGTCTTGCAACGCTTTGCTCATTCCCAGACCAGTATCGCGTACGAAGACGGTCACGAGTGACGCTGCAGTATCCAGGTTCACTTCCATAAATATTCTTCCACCGCGCGGCGTATACTTTATCGCATTCGAGACAAGATTGCGAAGCACCGTCGAAATCATCTGATGATCTCCGATCACGGAAACATTCTGCGGTATGAGATTCTCGAGTATCAATTCCTTGTGCTGCACCTGAGATCGCACGATTGCTTCGACGCCGTCGGCCACGCCGCGCAGCTTGAACGGTGCGGGATTGAATGATATCGTACCAAGTTGGATTCTTGACCACTCCAGCAAATTTTCCAGCAGGACATAAACGCTTTTGCTCGTCTGCCGCATTTCCCTGAACAACGGCTGGATCTCGCTCATATCGATTTCGCTGAGATGCTCAGCAAGATAATCTGAGATGCTCATGAAGCTGCCTAGCGGTCCTCGCAAGTCATGCGCAATAATTGAAAACAGCTTATCCTTGTCCTGTACAGTGCGTGCGAGTTCCAACCTCGACCTACGCAGTTCGACATGTACACGGACGCGTTCAAGCAGTTCCTGGCGCAGAAACGGCTTCGTGATGTAGTCAACCGCCCCCAATTCGAAGCCATGAAGAATATCCTCCTCAGCGGTTTTGGCAGTCAGGAAGATCACAGGAATTTCGCTAGTAATGACATTCGCCTTGAGGCGCCTGCATGTTTCAAAGCCATCCATTTCGGGCATCATGATATCGAGCAGAATCAGATCAGGGATAACATCAGCTGCAATCTGAAGGGCATGTTTTCCGGTAGTCGTTGCCGAAACGTCGAACTGTGCGTCGCGGAGGAAACTCCCGAGGACCTGCAGGTTCCGACTGACATCGTCAACGATGAGGACAAGTGGCTTCTTTTCAATCATGGTTTCCAAATTCGGATGATGATGCAGACGGATTTCCCTGTTCTTCCAAAACGGCAAGCAGATCCGGGAATTCACTCAAAGTAACGGGCAGAATCTCCATATCAAAGCTGCGCACCTCGCGCAGTAGCCGTTCGCTCCACAGGATAAAGGGCAAATAATGCGCTTTCAACGACTTTTCCCTGAGTCTTTCAGCGAATTCTTCGATTTCATTGATGAGGAACGTACGAGTCAACCGTTCCCAGCGTGTTCGTTCCGATCCAGCCAGATCGTAATACAGGGCACGCATCTCCTCTGGCGAACTAACAGTCACTTCACCATCTTGTGAGGTGTATTCATTCACATCGATCACGTATGGGGCATCGGCTCCGGTCTGCACGCGGGATGCGGGCTGCGCATCGTGCATCAGGGGCATCTGCCTTGTTTCAGCAAATGTCGCCGAGCCGGAAGATTCACTGGCAATTGTCACGGACGGAAGGGTTACATAAAATGAAGAACCGCTTCCCAACTTGGAAGTCAGCGCTATTTCTCCATTCATCATCTCGATTAATCTCTGGGTGATTGCGAGTCCCAGCCCTGTCCCTCCGTATTCGGTATTTCTTCCCCTGCCTCCCTGCCGGAAAGGTTCAAAAACACGCTGCTGCTGCGAAGGTGCAATTCCGACTCCTGTATCCTTGACGATGAGTTTGAGAGTACATCGGTCCTTCCCGGTCGGCACACTCTTCAGCTTGATTGTGATCGTACCTTTGTTAGTGAACTTCACTGCATTGCCTACCAGATTAAGAAGAATCTGACGAATCCTCGTTTCGTCAAGATAAAGCAAGTGTGGTACATCCTCTTCAATCAATGCTTCGATCGATAATTCCTTCTTGCCAACCTGATAACCGAACAATTGACAGATCTCACTGACGATGCCGCGAATACTCGTCGGGCGATAGACTAATTCAAGTTTCCCCGCTTCAATTTTCGAAAGATCCAGAATATCATTGATGAGTGTGATTAACGTTCTGCCGGAAAGGGAAATCGAATTCAGATGTCCCCGCAGGTCTTCTTCGTGTATACGGTCAGAAATAAGCTCGGTGAAACCGAGGATCGCATTCATCGGAGTCCTAATCTCGTGGCTGATGTGCGCGAGGAACTCCGATTTTGTTGCATTCGCCCGATCCGCCTCGGCTTCAGCACGCTTTCGTTCGTCGATCTCGACAAGCAGGTTGGCGTTTGAATGCTGCAGCTCGCTGGTTCTGAGCTGCACCTCCGTGGTCAGGCGACGTTCATCACTGCGCATCCGGCGAATGCGCCAGCGGAGTCCTATCACGAGTATCCCGATAAGCAGAAGGATCAGACCGATCCGGAACCACCAGGTCGCCCAGAACGGTGGATTGATGATCAGTGTGATTGTCACGCCCTGTACGTTCCACACACCATCATTGTTGGAGCCTTGAACCTTCAGCACGTATTCACCGGGACTCAGTCCGGCAAAGCTCAGGAAACGATCGTAACCGAGTTCAATCCATTCCTCATTCCTGCCTTCCAAACGATAGCGGTAGCGATTCTTCTCGGCGCGATAGAAACTGAGCGCCGCAAACGTGAACGTTACAGACTCATCTTGATATTCAAGTCGGACAGTATCGGGTCCAATTCCTGCATTGCGGAGTAAAACTGTCCGGTTCCCGACCCTGACATTAGTCACTGCGATCGGAGGAACAGTCTGATTGCGAACGATTCTGCGCGGGTAGAAATAGGTTAATCCCTGTACCCCTCCGAAAAACATTTCTCCGTTCGCGCTCTTAAAAAACGCAGCTGTATTGAACTCGTTTCCCTGAAGATTATCGTGCACATCGTAAACAGACACAACACCGAACTCCGGATGGAATCGTGCGAGACCACGGTTTGTACTCAACCAGAGATAGCCTCTTTCATCCTCAAGAATCCCGTAGATGACATCATTGGGCAATCCTTGCCGCGTGGTATAGGATGTGAAGGTCCCATTTGCGAGGTCCATCCGATTCAGACCGAGCGCAGTGCCGATCCAGAGAATGCCCCTGCTATCCTCATAGATGCACTTGACTGCATCGCTACTAAGTGATGTGCTGTCGGTCGCCGAATGTCTGAACATGGTTACATCATCATTCAGCCGGTCATACAGGGCGAGTCCGCCCCGACCTGTGCCTATCCACAGCAGTCCGTTATGATCTTCAAGAATGGCGTAGACGCCTCCTTGCGACAGGCCGAAGAATTGCGGCGCAACGGCTTTGGGGATACTGCCCTTGCCCGCCCGATGCCAGCGATATAAGCCGGAGGCTCCGCCCAGCCAGATTTCCCCGTTACGGGCTGTCGTTATCTCAAAAATAAGGGATACCGCCGGATCGAGCGGCTCTCCTTCACCATCAATGATCGGGATGCGCCAAAAACGTTCTGTTCTTTTATTGAAACGATAGAGCCCGTCTCCTTCTGTTCCAATGAGAAGGTAATCCTTCGGATCTGATGGGTCGGGTGAAATTGCAAAAACGTTGCCGCTATTCATTCCGCGAAATGGTCCCACTCCTCGTGTTGTGGATAAATCACGGGCAAACACTGTCACCTTGCCGGTCTTGCGATCCAGTTTGTTAAAGCCTGCGTAACCACCGAGCCAGAGTACAGAATCCTGATCCTGATAAATCGCACGGGAGCTGTAAATCGTCATTTCTCCGGACAGGGTGGCGCCAGGCATCAGCAAATTAAATTCCTTGGTCGACGGAGAATAGAGTGCCAATCCGCTGCCATTCATGCCCACCCAGACATTGCCGAGCCGGTCGACATACAGGCTACGAAGGCTGTTGCTGGGAATCGAACCCGGGACGAGGATATCCCTTTTCAGGTGAGTAATCTTTCCATCAGCCGTGTTGATAAGGTAGAGACCTTCCGTGACGGTACATATCCAAAGATTGCCGTTTCTGTCCATCGACAAGTCGCGTATCTCGACTGAGTAGCCCTCTAGCGGAGCTGAGTCGAGCACATGCTTTTCCCATTTCCCGGTTCGTATGTCATATCTGAAGAGCAGACCGTCCTGCATCCCGACCCAGAGGTAGCGCGCGCCCTCCATGGCAATTCGAAGAACGTTCCTGCTGAGGCCTGTCGCCGGATCGAGCGGAATAGTAATTTTTTCCGCCTTCCGGCTCGCTGGATTCAGGAGAAAAAGGCCTTCACCTTCGCAGACGATGAGGAGGTTCCCTGAGCTCGTCTGTTGAATATCCAGCACGTTGCATTCTGCCCTTATCCCGGGCAGTGCGTGTGTTTTCAGAGCACCGGCAGCTGGATCGAATTCCAGCAATCCCCTGTTGTCGCTTCCGATCCATACGTGGCCGCGCCGGTCAACTGCCAGCGCATTGATCAATGTATTTGAAAAGGAGACTCCAGCGGATATTTCCTGAGTGTAAGATTCAAACTGCCTCATGACGGGATCATAGCTTTGGAATCCGGAACCGGCTGTCCCGATCCAGATCAGGCCCGAAGCATCCTCAGCGAGCGCGGTAATAATGTTGGTAGAAATCGACATCGAGTCTTCGGAATTCGGACGAAAGACCAGGAATTGATATCCGTCGAATCGATTCAGGCCGTCGTCAGTAGCGATATAGAGGAATCCCCTTTTCCCCTGCAGAATGGCGTTGATCGATCCCTGGGACAACCCCTGTTCGACGCGCAACTGGTCGAAGCGATACTGCGTCTGCTCTTGTGCGAAAAGCAGATTTTCTGACAGAACAATTATAAACAGGGCGGCAAGCCACAAGCGGATCTGGTTTCGATGCAAGAGATGCGTTAAGAGTTGTGATAAAGACAAATCAGTATAAAAATCTAGTCCAATATTAGCGAAAAACAAAGGGTGGCCAGCGGCCACCCCATTTAGTAACGATTTGCTATAAACGCGCAACCGTAGAAACCAGCAGACTGAAAAATCAGCAGACTGATTACACGATCATGCTCTTCATGAAGTCTCTGGCAGAAAGTGTTTCGCAGGAGAAAATGATGTCGCGTTTTTCCGATTGCGCCTCAGAAGAAAGTAGCTTTGTGGAGAGCGCATTAAACTTGTTTTCAAGATCCTCCATGGTCATCGGCTCACGCGGATCGCCCTTCGGGTACTCAAGATACTCTTCGAATTTTCGTCCGTCCTTTGTTGTCACAACGACACGAGAGGGCTGCTTCGCGGGAAACATCTCTTCGAATTCCAGAGAGGCTTCGCCTTTGATGCGATCGATGACCTCCCAGATGCGAGGATCCTTGAGCTTCTCGTCAGAGAAGGACTGCGTGGTGATCTTGTGGTCAACCAGGCACGCTGCGACGCAGTACGGCAACGAATGATCTGCGGTCTCACGGGATTCGGGACGATATTTGTGCGGATCGAAAAGAATGTCGCATGCACGCGCGATAGTGGTAAGACGCACTTCCTCGATTTCGTCGTAGGAAATATTGTTTTCCGTGACGGCCTTCAGCGTGCAGCTCAGATGCGTGTGCGTGAGCGCTTCGGTCGGGAATGCCTTCATGCTGCATTCGAGAATCTTGAATTTTTCACCGAGTCCGCCCAGCAATTTTTCGAGATCCCAATCCGGTCCGAACACATCCATCAAACCTTCCTTACCCTCGAACACCGCTTCGGTACCGCTGTAGCCTTTGCTTGCCATCAATGCTGCAAAAACACCGCTCTGCACGGCCATGGGATCGACAGTGTTTTTCATCATCGTGAGCTTGCCCGCAGTGGGACAGCCGATCGTGTGGTTGTGGCTGCCGTTGATTCCGATGGCGTGAACCATCTGATCGACATCGAGCCCGAGCAGCTTCCCTGCCACGATCGGTGAAACGAACTGCGTCAGCGTGGCATGATGCCACTTCCGCTCGCGTACGCCAGGCACGGCGAATTCGCAGAGCCGCTGCTCGAATTCGTAAGCGAGGACGATAGCGGTGATGACATCCTTCATCGAAGCGTTTACCATTTCGCCCACGGCGAGTGCGGCGGGAATGATATCCGAAGGATGGGACGGATCCTCTTTCCAGTAAATGTCATTGAAATCGAGCGCGCGAACCATCAGCGAATTGACCAGCGTGGCATTGACCGCCGGCATTTTGTCGCCGAAACCGATGATCGTGGCTTCTTCCTTGCCGCCCATGTCGCGATACAGATCGTGCATGATGCCGACATCTTTTGTGTGCGAAGCTCCATAGGCACAACCGATGGAGTCGTACAGATACCGCTTGACCTCATGCACCACGTTTTCCGGAAGGTCTTCGTAGCGCAGTCCAATGGCGAATTCCGCAATCTGGCGGGAAATACTCTTTTCCATTTGTCTTCCTTGTATGCGTATTGAAATAGCAGTGATTTCGTCAGGACGAAATATTCGCACTCACCCAGGCCTCAAGACCTCCGAGAAGGATCAGCTCCTGAGCTGCAGGCCCCACAGGATCGATCGCGAATTTCTTTCCATCGACTGTAATCTCTGATCGGCGAAAATCTACAGAGGCATTCACACCAGTACGTTTTGTCAGCGCCTCCGAACCAAACTGCTGTTTGAGCTCGGTTGCCAAAGCCGGCGCCTCGATGACGAGGAAGCCGTTATTGATCGCGTTCCTCGCGTAGGTTTCGCTCAACGACCCGGCAATCACCATACGGATGCCCCGGTGCTTGAGCGCTGTAGCCGCTTGTTCGCGGGAACTGCCTGTTCCAAAGTTGAAGCCGCCAACCAGAATGTCCCCGCTCTTCGCAAGCTGCTGCCACGCGGGATCGTAATTCTCCATTGCGACTTCAGCCTGTTGCGCTGCGGTGAAATCATCGTTGTATGTGTACTTCCCGGGATAAATCCCATCCGTATTGAGGTTGTCCTGATGGCAGAAAAGGAGTTCGCCTTCCACTATTTCAGGGAAGCCCTCAACGATCACATTTTCGCTGCGTTCCGTTTCCTCTTTCGTCATTACCGAGAACGCTCCTGACGGTGCCGTCTCAGAGTAGGTCATAGGCATGTCGATATATCCGGCGATCGCGGAAGCCGCGACTACTGCAGGTGAAGCCAGATACGCGAGCGCTGTTGGATCACCCATGCGTCCTTTGAAATTCCGGTTTGTTGCGGATATGCCGACCTGTCCCGCTTCGAGCAGGCCTGTACCAAGTCCGATGCAGGGACCACAACCGGGCGGCAGCGCAATCGCGCCTGAGTCGAGCAGCGCCTGCCAGTCCCCGCGTTTCTCGCTTTCGTACTGAACCTCGCTGGAGGCGGCGGCGATGTAGAATTCCACACCGGCGGCGACGGATTTTCCACGCACGACTGCCGCAGCTTCGGCAAGATCTTCGACCCGGCTGTTGACGCAGGATAGCAGGTAGGCTTTGTCGATCTTCAGTTTTTGCTGCTGCATTTCGGCGACCGAGGTCATGTTCTTCACATGATTCGGTCCGGAAACGTAGGGACGCACACTAGCCAGATCGAGCGTGATTTCTTTTGCATAGTAGGCGCCGTCTTCGGCGATCGGGATGCTCTGTTCAAGAGCTGCGATACGGTTGGCGTTCATGCGGGGATGCATTCCATCGGCATCCGCGTCGGACGGAACGCCTTCGAGTCCGCGTGCCGCGACGAAGGCCGCCCGGTCGTGCAGCCACTGCAGCGTCACGCCGTCGACTGGGAACACGCCTGCAAGCGCGCCCCACTCTGTAGTCATGTTTGCGATAGTCAGGCGTTGATCGATGCTGAGCGCTGTGAGTCCTTCGCCGCAAAATTCAATTGCGTGATTGAGCACTTCGTCGTTGTTGAAGAGTCCGCAAAGGGTAATGATGACGTCTTTGCCGGTAACGCCGGGAAGCAGCGCACCGATGAGCGTCACGCGTGCGACGGGCGGGACCTTCCACCACGTGCGGCCTGTTGCCCAGATCGCAGCGGCATCGGTGCGGACAATCGGCGTACCGAGGCAGCCGAGGCCGCCGTACATATTGCTGTGGCTGTCCGAGGCCACTACCATCGTGCCGGGCCAGGCGTAGCCTTCCTCGCACATGATCTGATGGCCGATGCCTCGTCCCGCGGGATAAAAATCCACTCCCATCGAGCGGGCGAAATCTTCGATCTTCCGATATTTCTCAAGATTTTTTTCGCTGGAATCCTGGACGTTGTGATCGAGTGTATTGACCACCTGCCGTTGATTTGCGATGCGTGTGGCGCCGATGCTTTTGAATTTTGGAATTACGGCGCCGGTGTTGTCATGCGTCATGACATGTGCTGGTTGAATGTAAATGTAGTCGCCGCTATGAACTTCATGCCCTTCGATGAGTCCCACAGCGTACTTTTGCGCAATTTTCTCGATGAGATTCTGTGCCATTTTTCGTTCCTTGCATCCCCGGCTGAGCCGGCGGTGATTATTTGACGAGTTCGAAATCGATGAAGTCCGCGTGATGGAACACGATGCTCTCCGGGAGACGTTTCTCGCCAGCGCCTTCTTTCGAATGAGTGGCGATGATGTGCATGACTTCGGAGGAGAGGCCGTGTTTGAATGCGAGACCAACGCCGCTGAACGGATGACGGAGGTGTTTTCCGTAGTCGGACTTAACCGCTTCTCCGTTGATGATCTCGAACTCCAGCAATTTGCCAACGTCTGCCAGCATGGCGCCGGCGATGAGATTGTCGCGATTGATTGGCGTTTTCTTCTCGCCGTGTATCCTGTCGAGCACTTCATCACAAGCGATGCACATCAGGCAGACGGCTCGCACGTGATCGATAAAGGCGATCGTAACATTCTCCGCAAGGAGTGTAAAAGGAATGCTGCGGAGAAGATCCTCGGTCCAGCCGCGGAATTCGATAGCCTCCTGCCAGCAGGCCACGACCTTGCCGCGGAGGGTTTCATCCTTGATTTCATTGATTTCCGGAAGCAGTCTCAATACGAGTTCGTTCATGAGATCCTCTGAAAGATGTAAGGTGTTTCGATGGTTCACTATAAAATTATGGAATCGTACCGATGCGGCTGCGCTATTATTCAGGCTGCCGGACAGCCCCGGACTCAATCCGGATCGTCGATCACGATGATGGTCAGCGCCGCCGGACCGTGCACGCCTGTCACAAGTACTTTTTCGATGTCGGCGGTCTTGCTCGGGCCGCCAACAATAGTCACGGCACTGCTTCCACTTACCTGCTGAAGTTCCCGGATCATCGGCGCCGCCTGAAGCAGCGAAGGCAGAATGCGGGAAGCCGGCAGCAAGGCGACATGCTCGATCGGAAGCAAAGATACTGAGCGGCTCTCTTTTTGGCTGGAAGAAATGACAACTGCACCGGAGTCCGCCAAACCGGCGAGCGCGACGCTGATCCCGAAGTCGCTGCCGGCATACAGGCGGCGCGCGCCGATGTTGTCCCTGGTCATCGCGGCATCTGTCACCGATGACAGATCACAACCGCTGCCGGCCAGCGCTGCCCGGAGAGACATGCTCGAAAGCAGTGCATCCTCCGTCAGCACACAACGTTTGCCGGAGCCAACATGATTGACCAGTAAGGACACCGCTTCCACTGCCGTTGCACAGCGAAACACCTGCGACCCGGCCGCTTTCGCCCGGGCAAGGAACCGATCAACGCCGCCGTCCTGTCGTCCATAATCGAGATTTTCGAGCCGCGTATGAATCGCGCTCAGCTCCGTCGATATGGAAGCGCTGCCGGTCTCTTCACCGGATTTCTTCCCACGAAGTGCAGCAAAAAGCTTCTCGCGCGCATTCATTCAGTTTTCCCACGCTTATGCGATTTCGGCAATTTCATTTAGTGTCCTCCCCTTCATTCTTTTCCTTCCACAGTTGCTTGAAGGCTTTTCCCGGCGCAGCTGGAAACGAGCGGGTCTTCCCCCATACCGGCATGTTCATACCGTCTTCATGGTCTCGCAGCAAAGGTGCAAATATTCGGAAGAGGCGGCCGCTGAAATCGAAGAGCGAGGCGTGCGAGGCAGCAATTTGAAACATGCGCATGGCGATGCGTTCAGGGAGCTTCCCCTTGCGCTTCGCTGAAATTCGCTCGCGCCATGTCAGCAGCATGTGATGCAGGTCAATGCGCACCGGACAAATTTCGGAACAGGCCCCGCAGAGCGAACTGGCGAAGGGTAATCCCGCGGCACGCTCATCCCCGCGGAAGATCGGAGTGATGACGCTTCCGATAGGTCCGGGATAAATTGATCCATAGCCGTGTCCGCCTATCTTCTGATACACGGGACAGACATTCAGACATGCTCCGCAGCGAATGCAGAAGAGCGCATCTCGCAGCTGCGGATCGGCCAGCATGCGTGTGCGTCCGTTGTCGAGCACTACGATATGCAGTTCTTCCGGACCGTCATGCTCGCCATCACGTCGGGGACCGTTTAGAATTGAAGTATAGCAGGTTATCCGCTGTCCGGTTGCGCTGCGGCCGAGCATGTTGAGAAAAAGCGAGAAACTCTCAAAATCCGGCAGCAGTTTTTCGAAGCCCATGACCGCGATATGCACCTTCGGCATCGTGGTGCTCAGACGCGCATTCCCTTCATTTTCGACAATGCAGATGCTGCCTGTTTCCGCGATGGCGAAATTCACACCGGACACTCCGACATCCGCGCGCAGGAAATCTTCGCGAAGAATCCGGCGTGCGACCTTGGTCAAATGCTCCGGATCGTCGCTATATTCGATGCCGAGCTTCTCGGCGAACAGCCGTCCGATTTCCCCGCGCGATTTATGCAGCGCCGGAGCAGTGATATGAGAAGGTGGTTCGCCAGCGAGCTGAATAATGTATTCGCCGAGATCGGTTTCGATGGCTTCGAGTCCGGCTCGCTCGAGTGCATGCGTGATGTCGATTTCCTCACCGGTCATCGACTTGCTCTTCACCGCCACCCGGCGCCCGTGCCTGGAAGCAATCTCACAGATCATTTCCGCCGCATCCTTGGCATCAGCGGCGAAATGCACATGTGTGCCGGCTGCGAGAGCCTTCGCCTCAAATTGTGCGAGATACCCGCCCACATTCTCCATCACATGCCGCTTGATATCATGTGCGGCGTCACGCATGGCTTCCCAATCCGGATAATCCGCCACGACATCGCTGCGCTTGACCAGAGAGGTTTTTGTCGCCCTGGCGAGATTGCCGCGCAGCTGCGGATCGTTGATTCGTTCGGCAATCAGCAGCTTGATATTTTCGGGTTCGATAGGAACAGAAAACCGCGTCATGCGCCGCCTCCCGGAGTACTCATTCCAGCGCAGCGAATTCCTTGAATTTTATTATTGAATGTCCGGTTTCGCCGCATCACTTCCCTCCCAGAATATCGGCGATATGCACCGCACGCACGCTGCTGCCTTTTCGGCGGAGCATTCCGTCGATCTGCATCAGGCAGCTTGAATCCACACCCGTCACGAATTGCGCTCCGCTGCGCTCGATCGACTCCACTTTTTCTTCAGCCATGGCTGCGGACACTTCGTCGAATTTCACGGCGAACGTTCCCCCGAATCCGCAACAGACTTCTGCCGCGTCCATTTCCACGAGTTCGAGTCCGCTGACTGCTGAGAGCAGTGCTCTCGGTTGCCGCTTGATATGCAATTCACGCAATGCGTGACAGGAATCGTGTACTGTTACGCTTCCAGCGAAGCTCGCGCCGACATCCGTAACCCCGAGTACGTCGACCAGGAAGCTGGTGAATTCATGGATCCTACCCCGCACCCGCTCGGCTTTCTTCATATAGGCATCCGGCAGGATGAGCTGCTTTCCGTAGAACTCCGCAACCATGGTGGTGCAGGAGCCGGACGGTGCCACGATATATTCCGAGCCGTCGCGATCGAAGATGTCGAGAAATTTTTGCGCCAGCACGCGGCTCTCATGATGATAGCCCGTGTTGAACGCAGGCTGACCGCAACAGGTCTGTGCAGGATTATAAGCTACGTCGAGTCCCAGCCGCTCGAGTACACGCAGCATGTTCATCCCGGAAGCGGGATATAATTGATCGGTAAGACAAGGAATAAAGAGAGAGACCTTCACGCGAAAACCTTCGTGGGTCAACAGCAGATTGTCCTCAAACTTACTACAAAAACAGCAAATGCCGAAGGCAGTGTTTCAACTAGGCAGATATCCCTGTGCCAAGCTTCTTCAGCAGACGCGCCAGTTCGCTCTGCTCTGCCTCCGTTAGTACAGAGGCGGCGTCTTCGATTACTCTGACGTGCTGTGGGAAAATGCGGTCAGTGATTTCCCTCCCTTTGACCGTGAGCTCGACGATCACCGAACGGCGATCCTCGCCCGAATGAATTCGCTGCACTAATCCGTCTTTCTCCAGGTTATCGATCACGCAGGTCATGTTGCCTCCGCTGACCAGCATCTTCCTGGAGAGCTCGCCGATCGTCATCGATCCACGATGAAAAAGGCATTCAATCGCGCCGAACTGCGGCTGCGTCAATCCATGGCGTCTGATGTCATGCGTCGACACCTTGTTGAATACCGCGTAGGCTCTTGCGAGCTTCACCCACATACCCAACGCCCGATCCGCTTTCGTTCCGTAATTTGTTGCTGCGTGCATAATATATTTCAAACTTGAATTTATTTGGTTGAATGTATTACGGAGCCGAGCATAAAGCAAATGTATTCAATGTTGAATCTTGGGATGAGCTTCACCTATATTTAAGAATGAAAAACAGTCAGGATGATGTGGCGGAGATTATCGCCGAGCTCCGTTCGCAGTCAAACGAGATTAATCGTGCAGGAATGGCGCGCTTCGGTATAAACACAGAGCGGGCGTTCGGTATGTCCATTCCTCCACTCCGCTCAATGGGAAAGCTGCTGGGGCGAAATCACGAGCGTGCTCTTGCACTGTGGGCGAGCGGCTGGCATGAGGCGAGACTGCTTGCAGTGTTTACTGATGAAGCAAAGAAGGTAACAGCGGAGCAGATGGATTCCTGGGTAAAGGATTTTAATTCCTGGGACATCACCGACCAGTGCTGCAGCAATCTATTCATCCATACGCCGTTTGCCGTGGAAAAAGTGAGGGAGTGGGCAGAGCGGAAAGAGGAATTTGTCCGCCGCGCTGCTTTCGCGATGATGGCAGCACTTGCGGTGCATAGCAAGACGCTGGGAGACGACGATTTCCGTTCCTTCTTTCCGCTTATTACTGATAAGGCTGATGATGATAGAAATTTTGTTAAGAAGGCAGTAAATTGGTCAATACGGCAAATTGGGAAGCGCAATCTGGCGCTTCATCGTGACGCTATCGCACTGGCCGAGGAGTTAACTGCCAGAAGCTCGCGCTCCGCACACTGGATCGCACGCGATGCTCTGCGTGAATTGCATAGTGAAGCGACAATTGAAAGAATACGTCTGAAGGATAGCAAGCAGAATTCCATCCGTACGATCGTGAGAAAACCCCGCAGTTAATCGGTTCGTCTCATGACTGGGAAGGTATTATTTTACTCACACAACGCAGCAGCAGCGACGGAAGCGACAGCAGCATTACCGAACAACGGAACAACAGAAAATTGAATTGTCCCATAAAGCGCAGTATATGAAACGCGTCCTACTAATATTTTTTGCTTCTCTAACCTTTTTTTGCCTGCTCACCTGCGAAGGACGTGCGCAGGCGTTCACGGATTTCGTAGCCAGGGTTAGCTCCGCACCCGAGCAGCGCCGCCAGTACATGGTAGACAGCATGCTGACGACGGTTCCCGGATATCCGTATTCAGAAAATGACTCCACAGTATGGTTCTTCTATCAAGGATCTGCATTCGAAGCCTCCGTTGCAGGAGACATGAACAGCTGGAGCGAGACGCAATCGCCTTTGCAGCGGCTATCGACCACTAATCTCTGGTACCGCGGCGCGAGCTTCGCTCCGGATTCAAGAATAGACTACAAATTGGTTGTCGATGGCAACTGGATGCTTGACCCGCGAAATCCATATTCGATCTCCGGAGGCTCTGGTCCGAGTTCGGAATTGCGAATGCCCGATTATATTCAGCCGGATGAGATCCTTCGCCACGCGGGAATTCCTACTGGGACTCTTATCGATACGATATTCTCCAGTACAGCCTTGAGCAACACCAGGCCTGTGCACATATACCTCCCGCCCGGTTATGACAGCGGAAATGCACGTTACCCGGTTGTGCTATTCCATAACGGATCGGATTATCTCTCACTCGGAAGCGCAGATGTTGTGCTGGATAACTTGATCTATGAGCAGCGCATTCCCCCATGCATAGGCGTATTCGTACCGTCACTGGACCGCACACAGGAATACGCAGGCAATCAGATCGATCTGTTCACTGATTTTATCGTCAACACTGTGATGCGGCGGGTCGACTCCAGCTATCGCACCCTCATGAATCCTGCCGCCCGCGCCATGCTCGGCAATGCCAACGGCGGAAACATTGCCCTGTACATCGCCATGAAGCATCCGGAAGTTTTCGGCTGCGTAGGCGCCCAGTCAAGCAACATCATCACACCGATTTCCAACGCTTTCAGCAGCGGTCCTGTCCTGCCGCTCCGTCTCTACCTGGATCTGGGGCTTTACGATATTGAGGTCCTTATTCCCCTTGTAAAAGCGTTTGTACCCATGCTTCAGACGAAAGGCTACAACGTCTTATTCCACGAATTCAACGAAGGCCATAGTTGGGGAAGCTGGCGGGCGCATATTGACGATGCTCTGGAGTTCTTTTTCGCTCACCTCCTTTCGACCGGGAATCCCGTCCCGTTGGCCGCCCGTGGTTTCCAAGTCGATCCCATCTGGCCAAACCCGGCCGCTGACCATATTTCGCTGTCCGTTGATCTGCCGAATGCGGCTGTCCTCTCCATCACCCTTTGCGACGTGCTCGGGCGCGAGCTCCGCACTATGCATTCCGCCTACGAACCTGCTGGCACACAGCATATTTCACTTTCAATCCCCTCCCTTCAGCCCGGACAGTATTTTTTGCGGGTTATTGGCGGAGAGAGCATCCAGGTGCGCAGCGTAGTCATTCGGTGAGTCGAGGGGCGGGAGCATCTGCTGGAGGAGGAGCTGATGAGTCGCGAGTCGAGGGGCGGGAGCAGCTGCTGGAGGAGGAACTGATGAGTCGCGAGCCGAGGGGCTTGCGCCCCTCGTTCTGCGAATGTCGCCTCTTCGGGGCTCTTAGAGAATCGCCCCCTGCGGGGCTCGTAGGGATGCGATGTTAGAGGGGGATGTTGCCGTGTTTTTTGCGGGGGTTGGTGTCGACCTTGTTTTCGAGGATTTCGAGGGCGCGGATGATGCGGGGACGCGTGTCCTTCGGTTCGAATACATCGTCGATGTAGCCGCGCTCGGCAGCGATGAACGGATTGGCGAATTTGTCGCGGTACTCGTTGATCTTGTCATCGAGCGCTTTCTCGGGATCCTTAGCTGCGGAGATTTCTTTCTTGAAAATAATTTCCACAGCACCTTTTGGTCCCATTACCGCGATCTCGGCTGAGGGCCATGCATAGTTGTAATCACCGCGGATATGCTTGGAGTTCATCACATCGTATGCACCGCCATAGGCTTTGCGAGTGATGATCGTAATTTTCGGCACAGTCGCTTCGGCAAAGGCATACAGCAGCTTTGCGCCATGCTTGATGATGCCGCGCCATTCCTGCTCTGTTCCAGGGAGAAAACCGGGTACGTCTTCGAATACGACAAGCGGGATATTGAAGCAATCACAGAAGCGGACGAAACGCGCAGCCTTGAGAGACGAATCGATATCGAGCACGCCAGCCAGCACCGCAGGTTGATTTGCGATAATTCCGACGGGTCGTCCGTCATAACGCGCGAAGCCCACGACGATATTGCCGGCATAATGCTCCTGCACTTCCATGAAGTCGCCATGATCCACAGTGCGTGTGATGACATCCTTGATGTCGTAGGGTTTGTTTGCGTTGTCGGGCACGATGTCGTTGAGTGCCTCGTCCCGGCGATTGCGGTCGTCGGTCGGAGGCATGCGCGGTGGGGATTCCACATTGTTCTGCGGAAGGAAACTCATCAGGCGGCGAATCGCCATAAGCGAATGAACTTCATTTTCATGCGCGAAATGCGCCACGCCGCTTTTCGACGCGTGCGTCATCGCTCCGCCAAGATCTTCGGATGTGACGTCTTCGTGCGTAACGGTTTTCACCACGTTTGGTCCGGTAACGAACATGTAGCTCGTCTGTTCTACCATGAAAACGAAATCGGTGATGGCCGGAGAATAGACCGCACCGCCTGCACAGGGTCCGAGTATTCCGCTGATCTGCGGCACCACGCCCGAGGCAAGCGTGTTGCGGAGGAATATATCCGCATATCCGCCGAGACTTACGACGCCCTCCTGAATGCGTGCGCCGCCCGAATCGTTGAGACCGATAACCGGAGCGCCGACCTTCATCGCCATGTCCATGATCTTGCAGATTTTCTCCGCATGAGTTTCTGAAAGCGAGCCGCCGAATAC
Organism: Bacteroidota bacterium; assembly: GCA_049663345.1. GTDB lineage: Bacteria > Bacteroidota > Ignavibacteria > SZUA-365 > SZUA-365 > SZUA-365. The sequence goes on along the minus strand of JBATDG010000059.1, from coordinate 105,029 downwards.
AGTAAAGTCCTGACTGAACACGAACACAAGCCGTCCGTCTATGGTACCTGTGCCTGTGATGACACCGTCACCGAGAAATTGCTGCTTATCCAGTCCGAAATCTGTTGACCGGTGTTTTACAAAAGCATCCATCTCTTCGAAGCTGCCGCGGTCGAGCAAAATGTCAATGCGCTCGCGTGCGGTAAATTTTCCCTTGTCGTGCTGCGATTTGATGCGCTTTTCCCCACCACCCTTGAGCGATTCCTCGCGCAATTCATGAAGACGTTTGGTGTTTTCTACGGACATGATGTACGGTGCTCCGGCTATATGATGATCGGTATGATAACACTCACGATGACGCTCCCGCTTCCTGCGGTTGGTCAATGGCTGATGGCTGATGGCTGATGGCTAATGGCTGATAGCTGATGACTGATGGCTGATGGCTAATGGTTACCTGAGGAGGGAAGTTCTCCGGCTTTCGGGCTGGAAGCTGCCAATTCACGATCGAACGCAAATTCAAACGAGGTTTCGATCGCGGTCACGGTGGATTCGGTGTTCTCGATTTCTCCCATGAGCGAGTCGAGCTGAGCCGTGATTTCCTCCGGCTCTTTCATTGTAATCGCCTGCTCTTTGAGCAGCATCACCATTTCTTCCAACGTGCCGAGCTGTGCCTCCAAAAGTGCGCTGTCCCCTTCGGCTTTGCGCAGTTTTTCCAGGCGCTGCGAGAGAACGGCACGCTGTTTGTTTTTTACTTCACGGACGCGTTCCTCGTCATGCAGAATTTCGCCGTCAAGCTTTGTGATGCGTAATTCGAGCTCAGACGCGCTATTGACGGCAAGATGCTTTGTGTAGCTGTCCTTGGCGATCAGCATGCGCAGGTAGCGCCCCAGCATCTCGTCAATGCGGGCAGACATTGTGCCAAGAAAGTCACGGCTGGCGTCGCTGTACTGCGCATAGTTCTGACGGATGCCATTCGCAGTGGCTTCGAGCCGACGGTAGCGCTGCTGGTCAGCGGCCGGCAATGCGGCGAGTTCCGCCTTTGTTTTATCAGCTGCTTCATCCAGTGCAAGCGACGTTTCCCTTCCGTCGATGTATCGGCGCCAGGCCGGAAGCAGTGGCGCACCGGCAACAAACATGGCCTCGCCTGCAAGCGCAGCAAGAAGAGGCAGGATATTGCCGGAGGCGAGAGTGATGATTCCGAGTCCACCAACGACGATCAAGCCGATCGGACTCTTCAATGCCTTGAGAAAATAGGTTCCGTATGTATTCATGTATTGCAGCGGAGCAGAAGGTCCGCCTCCGGTTGATGAAGATTGCAATCGGGACGGGAAAATATAGGCATATCGCAGCTTCCACACCAAACGCGCCTCCATAAGCGCACAACAGATTCGAGTCATTCCAGCGTCCGGTCGGATATCCCGCATTGCATCAAATGTAGCATTTATCGTACATTTCAAGGTTAATATCATTTCAGCCCTATTCCGTCGGCTGTTTTTCTTCATAGCGGACGCATAGCATTCATGGACAAATTCATTATCAGGGGTGGTAACCGCCTCAGCGGGTCTGTCACGATCTCCGGCGCCAAGAATGCCTCGCTTGCGCTCATGCCTGCGGCGCTTCTAGCCAGCGGTATCTGCCGTCTCGAGAATACTCCGCGCCTCCGCGACATCACCACGATGTCGAATCTCCTGGAAACCATGGGTGTGGTTGTGCGTCATCCCGGCACGACCATCGAACTCGACACGCGCAATATCAGCAGCTACGAAGCTCCCTATGACCAGGTGAAAAAAATGCGGGCTTCGTTTTACGTGCTCGGTCCGCTGCTCGGCCGCTTCGGCTACGCTAAGGTTTCCTACCCGGGAGGATGTGCCTGGGGACCCCGTCCGGTGGATCTTCATTTGAAAGCGATGCAGGCGCTTGGCGCCGAAATACACATCGAAGCCGGCTATGTTGTTGCGAAAACTGATCGCCTGACCGGCGCTGATATTACTTTCGATATTTCAAGCGTAGGTGCAACTGGCAACACTCTCATGGCAGCTGTGCTGGCGAAAGGCACGACCGTCATTCGCAATGCAGCCACGGAACCTGAAATCACCCAGCTCGCGAATTTTCTTGTCCACATGGGCGCCCGTATTGAAGGCATAGGCGGCAATTGCCTGACTATCGATGGCGTGGACGAACTCCATTCCGCAGACGACCGCAACATCCCCGACCGCATAGAAGCCGGTACATACCTTGCAGCTGCGGCAGCGACGGGCGGCAGCGTCACTCTGAAACAGGTTGATCCAACTCATCTGACCGGCCTTCTTTCCAAGTTCCGGGAAGCCGGCTGCACCATAGAATCCACCGCGGATACTGTCACGCTGCACGCACCTGACCGACTCGAAGCTGTCAATGTGACGACAGCGATTTATCCCGGCTTCCCCACCGATATGCAGGCGCAGTGGATGTCGATGATGGCCATCGCCCGCGGCTCCTCAGTTGTCACCGACACCGTTTACTTCGATCGCTTTAATCATGTCCCTGAATTGCAGCGCCTCGGCGCGCATATCGACGTGACTAATAACACGGCTGTGATGCATGGCGTAGAAATGCTGACAGGCGCGACGGTGATGTCCACTGATCTGCGTGCCAGCGCCTCCCTGATAATCGCAGGTCTTGTGGCAGCTGGCAGCACCGAAGTCCTCCGCGTCTATCACATTGATCGCGGCTACGAAGCCATCGAACTTAAGCTGCGAGATCTGGGTGCAGATATTCAGCGCGTTGACAGTGAGGAATATTGATATGCGGCGACACACTTTTGTCCGCATGGTACTACTTCTGGCTCTTCTGCTTCCAGGCTCGCTCACAGCGCAGATGTGCACAAATCCACACTCCCTTTACTTCAGCTTTTTCTTCGCACCGCCGCCTTCGAGCGCCATGAAAGCGGCGCGTTTGTATCAGGGATTTGCACGCAGCGACGATCACGGCGCGACATGGTATAATCTGGGATGGCTGACAAGTTCGGTAAGCGGCTTCGCGGTGGATGAAAATAATCACCAGCGCATCGTGCTTGCGACAGATTATGGCGTTATAGAAAGCGACAACGCTGGTGAGGAATGGCAGGTAATCAGCGGATGGAATATGCCGCCTGTGCTTGCCGTCCGCCTTCGCGGCGCGGAGATCTGGGCAGCCACTGCCCGGGGTGTTTTTGTTTCGTCTGACCGCGGTAATCAGTGGGTCTCGCGCAGCGTGGGACTCCCCACTCCCGACGGCACTTATATCTCGGATATTCATTTCACTACCGATGCAATGCTCGCCGCCACTGCGGACGGCGCTTTCCGCAGTAATGATGCAGGGAAAAGCTGGACTCGCAGCGGGCTGAATGGTCAAGCGATTTTTCGTCTTGTTGCGCATCCAGGCAATCCGGATCTTCTTATCGCTATATGCGAGGGCCTGGGTGTCTGGGTCAGCAGCGATGGCGGGCGTCTCTGGGCCGACCGAAGCGCGACACTACCGACTCGCAAGGTGAAATGCGCCGCCTTCGATCCGGGCGACAATCAGACCGTTCTCATCGGTACGGTCGACATGGGCGTTCTGCGTTCGATGGATCTGGGGGCCAAATGGGAACTCTCCAGCGGCGGCCTCACGAATTTCAACATCACCGCATTGCTCTTTGACCCGGCGCAGCCAGACCGCGTGTATGCAGGAGCAGAAAACGGCTCTTTCCTTTCCAGCAACCGCGGCAAGACATGGCAGGCATTTTCTATTCGTCTGGGCTATATCAGCGGCATGGAGATGCGATAACATGAGAATTCGACGACTTTCATATTTCACTCTCGCCTTCGCGTTTCTGGTCACCGGTGTACACGCGGGCTTCGCACAGAATACGATCCAGGACCGCAAGGATTCAGTCATAACCTTCTTCCGAGATAGTGACATCGGCATCAATTACGCCTCTGCAACCAGTCGCGTGTTGTCCCCTGAAACACGGGAAGAGGGTCTCGCGATGCTCGAGGAATTGACTGCGAATATCTCGCCCGATGTCATCGAACGCTATCGCATGACCGCTGTATATGCTCGCTTGCATGAGATGCTTCCGGACAGCATGCGGCAGCGCATCGAATATATTTGGGGACATTTTCCTGTCCGTCCCTTCGACGGTGAACATGAGGAAGTCGCCTACTATGCTTCCCTCTACCTGATGACTCGTTTTTCGAATACTGCTGCAGTATTCTTCAATGGCAAATCCCGGAACCAGAACGAACAGGACGCCAGAGCCTTTCTGATAAGTTGGATGACTGATGTGACGGAACTCGGTCAACGCGAGTTCGACTCCCCTACCTACGCTTCGGTCGTCCTCACTTCGATGCTGCTGCTGCGCGATTTTGCTCCTGATGACGATATGCGTCGACGCAGTGAGATCATGGCTCAATGGATATTAGTGGATTATGCGCATGACTATCTCAACGGCAGCTATTGCGGTGCGCATGCACGGGAACACATGGTGTCGGCCACGAATCCTGCAAGCTCCGATATGTCTGCTATCGGTTGGGTGTATTTCGGTGATGGACCTCGTCCATATGGCCGCGAGCAGCTGTTCATATCGCTCAGCAGTTTCGAACCGCATCCCGCGATAGTGGAAATGGCGACGCGTCGAAGCGCTCCTTTCGAATCCTGGGAGCGCAAGCGCAGAGCGCAAACATATCGCAGCGGCGCAACGATTTCAGACAGCGCGAATCCGGATGATGTCATCCGCTATACATATATGGATCCCCTGTACGCAATGGGGTCTATCCCTGGCGGACTCGTACAGCCGCGCGAACAGCACAGCTGGGATGTCACATGGATTTCGGATAACCCCCAAAATCCCGCCACCCTCTTCGTCATGCAGCCCTATTCTGATCCCGGAAGTCTTACCCCATTCATGCCGCATAGTGCAGAGATGGCGACACGGCTGGTCGGACTCCTGGATCCATATTTCGGAACCGTAACAAAGACCGTGGGTGGATCTCCATACGAAGATGTCTTCCAGTACAAGAATACACTCATCGCACTCTACGATATCGGCGAAGTTTCCCGCTTTCCGGTGATAGCCGGCTTTTTCCCTCCCAAGACCAAGAGTCTGGAACTCGACAGTCTTCGGGGACATTGGATCACGATCAACACGGGCGATGTTTATCTCGCCGTATATCCTCTCGGCTCCTATCGTCTTGTCGACGGCATGTTCGGGAAAGTCTATCTTTCCAGCGATAAGAGGAACGGTGTCATCGTCCAGGCGGTCGGCCGCAACATCGCAGGCTCATACGATCAATTCAAAAAGAAAATTCGTGCTACGAAAGTAGATACCAGCCAGTTTGCAGATCGACGTTCCATCTCCTACACAACGATCGCCGGCGACAAACTCGAATTCACCTACGGCGGCGCGCGCACCATCAACGGCGTAGCCATCGGCATGAAAGCAGACCTGTTATTCGACAGCCCCCTGCTGCACAGCCTTCGCGGTTCAGGACAACTGACCATCAAAAGCAGCAAAGGCGACGTCGTCATCGACATGAAAGCGCGGGAAATCCGCCCGGGATCATAGCTCCCTTTTCAATCATCCTGCTGCTTTCCTCCAATTTCAAAAAATCTCTCCGCAGCTTGCCTCGCCGTAGTCCCGTGAAACTGGACGAAGGCGGGCGATCCTGCGCGCCTCTGGAGTAAATTTCTTCTCTGCGCGCCTCCTTCCCATTGCCGCGACCTACCTCCAAGCCACCCGATTTTATTTGAATTAACCAGCAATTGTCCGGATATTGTCAGATAGGTATTTCGCGCTTTAGCCTGTTGCGAAATCACTCCTCTTCAATCTCCACATCGAAGAACTCACCATGAAGTGTTTTACCGTTTTCTTCATGCTGCTGGCACTCTCAACCCCTCTCGCCGCGCAGAATTCAATTCCCTATAATTCCGTCGAGCCGCAGGAGCAGTTGAAGCTGTATCGCGACAGCGAACGCTCTATCCGCGAGCGTTTTCGCTGGTTCCGTGAACCGCGTTTGGACGAAAACGGCAACGTGCCGGAAGGCGTGCGCGAGCAGGCCTGGCGCGACAGCAAACGTCTTTCCGTGTACAAGCCACAGATCTTCCTTTCGAAGGAAGGACGCAATACATCGGGCAGCTGGGTCAATGTTGGACCGAAGAATATCGGGGGACGCATCACCGGCATCGCGATTCATCCGACGAATCCTGACATCATGTATTTCACTGCGGCCGACGGCGGCGTCTGGAAAACCGATAACGGCACCTCTCTTGCCTTCGAATGCCGACCGGTGTCGGATGATCTTCCGACCCTGGCGATGGGAAGTATCGACATCGACCCGAGAAATACCGACGTCATCTACGTCGGAACCGGCGAAGCCAACGGCAGCGCGGATTCTTATTCCGGCATTGGCGTCGTCCGTTCAACTGACGCCGGTGCCACCTGGGAGGTGATGGGCGGAAGTGAAATGAAAAATATCGGCGCGATACGAGTACATAAAACTTTGGACAGTGTCATTATTGCGGCCTCTCGTCAGGGGATCTACCGCTCTGAAAACGGTGGTGTGAAATGGAATCAGGTTCGCAACGGCACGGCGCATGACCTCGTCCTTCACCCGACAATCGACAGTGTGATGTATGCCGGGGTACAAGGCGTGGGTGTTATCAGAAGCACGGATAACGGATTGACCTGGACCGATCTCGACATGGGAATCGGCAAGGATTCCGTCGGCCGAATTTCCGTTGACATCTGCCTGTCTCAACCGAATATTCTTTATGCCCTTATCGTTGGCTCAAAAGGCACGCTGACAAATAAAACTTTCGCTGTGATGAAAAGCACTGACGGAGGTGAAAGCTGGTTCCGTACCACGAACGCGACCGCCCCTCCAAGCTTCACCAGCAACTATGGCTGGTATAACTGCGAACTCGCCGTGCATCCGACAGACCCGGATAAAATTCTTTGCGGCGGCGTCGGTCTCTATCTGAGCCTTGATGGCGGACTCACCTTCCAGACGCGTTCAGGAATACACGTTGACCATCATGCAATTGAATTTTCTCCGAGTGCACCGGATGTGTGCTACAATGGAAACGACGGCGGCATGTATGTTTCCGGCAGCGGCGGCATTACGTTCTCAAGTTTGAATGCCAACCTTCCCATCACTCAATTTTATGAACTCGGGATTTCCCTACCCGTGCCAGGCATGATCATGGGCGGCACACAGGACAACGGATCAAACCGTCGCCCGACGTCAGGAGAAATCTGGGAACATGAGACCGGTGGAGATGGAGCATACTGTGTGCTCGATTACAGCGACTCGCTCGTCATGTATTCCGAGTATCAGAACGGCTCCCACCTGCGAAGCACGAATGGCGGCAAGAATTGGGTCGGACTCAATAATGGGTTGTGGGGAAGCGGTCCCTGGGTTACACCGGTTGCCATCCATCCGACCGTGCCGGAAGTGCTTTTCACCGTCACGACCAAACAATTGTATAAAACCACAAATCGCGGAGATCTCTGGGTTCCATTTCATTCAAATATGGATTCAGCCCGGACGATCACTTATATCGGAATTTCGCCGCATACTCCCGATCTCATGTTCGTCGGCTACAACAACGGACGCGTATGGAAATCAACCGATGCCGGATGGCGATGGGAAAGCGTATCCACCGGACTTCCCGGACGCAGCCTGACGGATATCATCTTTGATCCGGTGGATGTCAACACTGTGTACGTTTCCTATTCCGGCTATTCGAAGCAGAGCATTTACAAAACCACTGATGCGGGAACCACCTGGGAGAATATCGCAGGCAACATTCCCTCATTGCCTGTCAATGCGCTCGAAATAAATCCCGGGAAGGCGGAACAGCTGTTCGCCGGTACAGACTTCGGCGTCTACACTACGCTCGATGGCGGTGTGACATGGGAAATCTGTGGTGAAGGAATGCCTAAGGTGGTGGTGGTTGATCTCGAACTGCATCCCACCACAGGAATGCTCTATGCCGCCACCCATGGACGAAGCATCTACGCGCTGCAAGTGACCACTTCAGTCAAGCTTCTCAGCTTTGCGGCGCAGCGTGACGGCGCGCAGGTTCGGCTTAACTGGCAGACTTCCTTCGAAAGCGACAACTACGGCTTCAGCGTTGAGCGTGCGGCCGGACTCGGCGGCTGGCAGGAACTGACATTCATCGAAAGTCTCGGGGCGTCCGCTTCCGTGCGGCGCTACAGCTACGAAGACGCTTCGCTTCCAACAGGCATTTCGCAGCTGCGCTACCGTCTTAAGATGATCGGCCGCGACGGCAATATTGAGTATTCGCAGGAAATCCCTATTGAAATGACGGATGCCGTAGCCGCTGATTTCTCGCTCGAACAGAACTATCCCAATCCTTTCAACCCTACGACAACCATTCAATACAGCATTCCACACACCAGTCCAATCCGACTCTATCTCACTGACGCTCTCGGCACAATCGTGCGTACGCTGGAAGACCGCACCCAGCATGCCGGAACCCATCACATAATGATGGACGCCACAGACCTGGCCAATGGCGCGTATTTCTATCACCTGGAATTCGAGGGCAGTCGGGTAACGCGGAAAATGCTGCTGATGAAATAGGCGTGAAAGGCTGCTTAAAGCAAATTGACAAATGCCTCTACTGGAACGGGAAACTGCTTCCCTGTTCCGGTAGAGGCATACTTACATCATCAGCGCGGAATACTTGTTGATGAGTCTGAACAGCTCAGACCGAGAGATGGGCTTTGTGATGTAATCCGTGCATCCGGCCTCTTTCGCTTCCTTTATATCTTCGGAGGCAGCAAAGGCGGACTGCGCGATGATCGGTATCGGGAGATTGAACTGCCGGATCTGCTTGGTGGCTTCCAGCCCGTTCATTACCGGCATCTTGATGTCCATAAGAACGAGTGCAATGCCCGGATCTTCCCTGATGACCCTGACGGTTTCAGTCCCATTTTTTGTTCGGAGCAATGTAAGACCTTCCTTTTGAAGAAGTGCCTGCAGGTAGAGATAGCTCGTATCGTCATCCTCCGCGATGAGAACTCTCAGCTGCTTATTGAGTTTTTCCGGAGCAGCGGACTCCGCTGGCGTGGTGAATTCGCCTGCTGTCCTCTCTTTAATCGGCAGTGAAAAGGAAAATGTGCTGCCCTTACCCTCTTCCGAACTTACCCAAATTTTCCCCTCCAACGCTTCGACATACGCCTTTACGATTGGCAGGCCAAGTCCCGACCCTTCATGGGTGCGGGATAGCTTTACTTCCCCCTGAACAAATCGCTCGAAGATGGCGTCCAGACGGCTGCTCGGGATCCCACAGCCGCTGTCCTGAACGTAGAATACGACAGCATTATCCTCAATATAATTCCCTACCTCGATCCAGCCATCTGTGGTGAACTTGATTGCGTTGTTGATGAGATTACCCAAAATCCCATCCAGTTTATGTCTGTCGCTGTAAACTAGCGACTCTGTCCCTGAAAGCGTACGTCCGCGACGGAACTCAATCTGTTTATTGATCGCGAGTGGCGTGAAGAATTCAACGTGATGCTCCAGCAGCTCCTCAAGCTCAATATCCTCGCAAATCAATTTCATCTCACCGGTCTCGATTCTGGAGATCTCGATGATATCGTTGATGGTTTTCAGCAGTCGGCTGCTGCTCATATTCATTATTTCGATGTATTCTTTCTTGCTTTCCTCCTCGAGATCCGGCTCTTCGAGCAAGGATAGGAAGCCCAGAATGCCGTTCATTGGCGTGCGGATCTCATGCGACATATTCATGAGAAATGCAGTTTTCAACCGATCACTCTCTTCAGCTTTTTCCTTGGCGGCGAGCAATTCGATTTCTGACAGTTTCCGGGCTGAGATATCTCGTGTCACTCCCTGAAATCCTATCGCAGCGCCATGTTTATCCCGGAGGAAGGATGCATTCATACTCACCCAGAGCAGGCTTCCATCACTGCGATACATCTCCAATTCCATGAGCCTCGAACGATTGGCATCTTCCGATGCTTCCTTCTCAAACTGCAGTTCCTCACCCATAACAGTCATCAAAAACTGCAAGGAAGAAGGTGAAAATTGCTGTGCGAGAGTTTCGTTGAGGAACTGATCGACCGATTTTCCGAGGAAGCGCTCCACGGAAGGACTGATATACGTGGTTTTGCCTGCCAGATCAGTCGTCCAGATAATATCCGACATGTTCTCTGCTATGCGCCGGTATTTTTCCTCACTGATTGCCAGATGTGCGGTATATGTCGCCTTCTCCAGATTGTCGTGGATGATCCTTCCGATCAATATCGTTGCCAAAGGATAGATAGTGATGATGGGCAGCCCGACCTTTTTCATCACCGTAATCGCAACATCATACGGGAAAGTGAACATCAACAGCAGCATCGCTGCATGCACGCTCAATCCCAGATACAGAAGGTGTCTGTTTGATATGTCCGATCCGCGACTCAGGATGTGCCGCCTGAGGATGACTCCGAAAATAGCGGACGAAGCTATCACCAGCGATCCGGTAAGAATGCCCAGGCCACCGATTGCAGCACGAACGATCACAGCCATGGATGCTGCGATGATCGCTGCGAGGGGGCCGAAAAATAAGCCGCAGAGACTGATAACGACCGATCGCCCATCGAAAATAACACCATCCGCCAATTTCAATGGAGAGAGCATCCCTATGATGGCGATTCCCCCGAAGACGATTCCCTGCAGAATGGATTTCGTGTTCGAAGACCAACGCTGTTTCTGTCCGATGAAGCTGGACAGGACACTTAGAGCGACGAGCAGTGAAAGGTTGTAAATGATGTCAACATACAACATCGCACACCATGGCAATAAGAAAATCAAACACAATCATGTATCGGGCGCCACGCAGTTTTACCAGTGAGCGGAATTGGTATTCTGCATCAAGGAAGAATATAACATTCGATTCGTGAAATATCCACCGATCCGCGATCCACCATTGCAGCGTTCTCATTCGCACTCATATTCACGGAAACAAGAGTAAACCGTGCGAGGAGGCCATTCCCTATTGTGTTGAAATTCGATGCAGCGTAATGTACATTGCAGTTTGCTTTGCTGATATTTACATCCTTTATACTTAGTTTATCCATAGCTTGGGTGTCACAATACAGGGATCGGAGCACCAATGCATCAAGACGCAGATTCTACTAATCCCTCAGGTCTGAGTGAAGTTGACGCCGTATCCCGCCTGTCGCGTGAGGGATACAACGAACTTCCAGAGGCGGAGAAAAGGTCGGTTTTCTTCATTTTATTCGAGATCGTGAAGGAGCCGATGTTTTTGCTCCTTATCGCCTGTGGCGCGCTCTATCTTATTCTTGGTGATATCAAGGAAGCCCTGATGCTCATGGGCTTCGTGTTCGTGATCATTGGAATAACGCTCTACCAGGAAAATAAAACCGAGCGGGCGTTGGATGCGCTCCGCGATTTGTCGAGCCCACGCGCGCTCGTGATCAGAGATGGCATCCAGCGTCGCATTGCGGGTCGGGAGGTAGTGCGTGAAGATATTATTCTCCTAGCGGAAGGTGATCGTGTTCCTGCCGACGCGGTGGTTCTGAAATCCGTCAGCCTGTCGGCGGATGAATCGCTGTTGACAGGCGAGTCCTTTCCAGTTACGAAAACTGCGTGGGATGGATCGTCTGCGATTGGCTGTCTGGGAGAAGACACCGGCAATATGGTCTATTCCGGAAGCATGATTGTCCGGGGTCAGGGTATAGCGCGTGTGAGCGCTACAGGCCATAACACCGAAATTGGAAAAATCGGAAAGTCACTGCAGGCCCTCGAAACCGAGAGCACCAATCTCCAGCGCCAGACACGAACCATTGTTACAACCTTTGCTATCGCCGGAGCGGCACTGTGTCTCATTGTCGTCGTCGTCTATGGGCTTACTCGCGGCGATTGGATAAAGGGGCTGCTCGCTGGACTTTCACTCGCGATGGCCACGCTCCCTGAGGAATTCCCTGTCGTAATGACAATTTTCCTTGCTCTTGGTGCATGGAGAATCTCCTTACGCAATGTACTCACGCGCAGAGCGCAAGCGATTGAAACGCTCGGTGCCGCAACTGTCCTCTGCAGCGATAAAACCGGAACCCTCACTAAAAATCAAATGACAGTGACCCGGTTGTTCGTTGACGGACAGCAGGCGGAAATCGATGGACTGATAGGTTCGCTTCCTGAAAATCTCCATACAATTGTGGAATATTCCGTGCTCGCCAGTCCTGCCGATCCTTTTGATCCAATGGAAAAGGCGATCAAAGAGCTCGCCGAGCGTACACTGATCAGCACCGAACACCTTCATTCTGATTGGACCCTCGTCAGAGAATATCCGCTCTCAGAACATCTTCTTGCGATGAGCCGTGTATGGGAACATCGTGATGGAATTCGGTACGTCATTGCTGCCAAGGGTGCACCAGAAGCTATTGCGGATCTCTGTCATCTTCCAGATGAAACAGTTGCCACGCTGAGGCGCAGCATCGATGACCTTGCGGCAAGCGGTCTGAGAGTGCTCGCGGTGGCAGCAGCTGAATTCGAGAAAGGGTCGCTCCCGGAGGGCCAGCATGATTTTCCATTTTCATTTTTGGGGCTCCTGGGCCTGCATGACCCCATTCGTGAGAATGTACCCGAGGCAGTTGTGCTATGCAGACATGCGGGCATACGCGTTGTCATGATAACGGGAGATTATCCTGTCACAGCAGCGAACATCGGTAAAGACATTGGCCTGGACCCGAACGCCGATATCATCACCGGTCCGGAACTAAATACCATGAGTGATGATGAGCTGCGAAGGCGAATCTCAAAGGTTGGTATCTTCGCACGGGTCGTCCCCGAACAAAAACTTCGAATCGTTCAGGCTCTGAAAGGAAACGGCGAGGTTGTGGCAATGACCGGAGATGGTGTGAACGACGCCCCCGCTCTGAAAGCTGCGCATATCGGTATAGCGATGGGAGGACGAGGCACGGATGTCGCGCGTGAATCAGCCGCGTTGGTATTGCTTGATGATGATTTTTCCTCCATCGTACAGGCTATTCGTGTCGGAAGAAGAATTTTCGACAACCTCCAAAAAGCGATGACATTCATTTTCTCTGTTCATATTCCCATCGCAGGAATGTCGCTGATTCCTGTATTTTTCCAATGGCCTCTCGCGCTCTTCCCTGTTCATATCCTGTTTCTAGAGCTTTTAATTGATCCAGCCTGTTCAATCGTGTTTGAAATGGAGGAAGAGGAAAAGGGAATAATGGATCGAACTCCAAGACCCGTCAGCGAACCTCTGTTCGGTTCGAGAATGATTTTCATCGGACTCGTTCAAGGCCTCGGGCACCTGGCGATTCTTGTCGCCATTTATGCCTGGGCAATCGCCTCCAATTTTGGTGAAGGCGAAGCCCGCTCTCTCGTTTTTGTGAATCTGGTGCTGGGAAACATCAGCATGATCATCTCAAACCGCTACTGGACCCGCGGATTCTTTTCAATTATTCGCATACCGAACAAGGCATTCTGGTACGTCACAGGTGCCGCTCTCGCTTTCCTGGCCATTGCGTTGATCATTCCACAAGTGAACAGCCTGTTTAAATTCGCATCGCTGCATCCGTGGCAATATGCGTTCTGTCTTGGAACCGGTGCACTCGCCGTTGCGGTGAATGAGTTTGCGAAGCTTCCCGTATTCATGCGATTTTTCGAGACAAAGAATTAACAAGAGAACAACAGAAACCTCTGCCGGGCGCACATAAAAAAACGCGGAACCAACAATGGCTCCGCGTTTAGTATTTCAGGGGAATGGAGTGGCTTAGTCGCCGTATTCCTCGGCGTAGTCGTCCATGGCTGCGCGAATGACGTTTTCCGCTTCTTCACGGCCATAGATACGCTCTATCGAAACGTGAGACGGCTCGCCGTGGATGAGCTTGTACGTGCTGAAATAATGCCTGAGGCGTTCGGTGAGGACCGGAGGCAGATCCTTGAGCTCGGTCACATTAGCCCAGAAATTATCCTTGTTGAGCACAGCGATGATTTTATCATCGGCCTCGCCGTGGTCGTTCATTGCGAGTCCGCCCACCACACGCGCCTGAAGGACCACGTCGGAGCGGTTTATCGGACGTTCGCTGAGCACGCAGATATCGAGAGGATCGTGATCGCCTCCGTTCGTACTAGGCATCAATGCTCCCACGCGACGTCCACAGAACGTGCGGGGAATGAACCCGTACAGTGTCGGCGGAAGAGCTGAGGAGCGCTGAGGACGATCTACATGCAGATACCCCGTGACCTTGTCGAGTTCGTACTTGACCATGTCGAACGGCGTGATCTCAATATACGCGTTGACCAGGGACGGCGGATTGGGTCCGGAATCGAGTCCATGCCAGGGATGCGGCCGCCAGCGATAAAACGGTGGAGGGAATGCCATGGCGATCTCTTATTTCTGACCCGCAGCCGCGGCGGCCATTACGGCCTGCTTTCCGAGCTCGCGATCGATCATATACAAGCCGCGTCCGTCGTGACCGATAAGATTGATCTTGTCCACGAGCGAGGAGAACAACGACTCTTCTTCATGCTGCTCGCCGACATACCATTGCAGGAAGTTCAATGTTGAATAATCCTTCTCCTCGTACGACAGCGCAACAAGTTCATTGATCTTGCTGGTGACAAAACGCTCATGCGTCAGTATCTGTGTAAACATGGCGCTGAGGGATTCGTATTCATGCTGAGGTTTTTCAAGTGCCGGAATCACTGCCATGGCGCTGGTTTCACCCAGGTACGTAAACAGTTTCATCATGTGCATGCGTTCTTCCTCGGCGTGCATCGACAGAAATGCTGCCGCACCCTCGAAGCCCTTGAATGCGCACCAGCTGCTCATCTGCAGATACAGATTCGATGACTCGAACTCAATGCCAATCTGTTCATTCAGCTTTCCGATCATGTTGCTGCTAAGCATCTTATTTCTCCGTGAAGGTTATAGGTTTGTGTATTTGCTTTGAAGGGGACATCAGCTCGTCGATAAGATCGCGGCAGGTGTCGACCAGATCCGAGATGGGGATGATCCGGCGTTCGCCGGTGCTGCGGATCTTGACCTCGACGTTGCCGTCATTGAGATGCTTCTCGCCGACGATCACGTTGAGCGGCATGCCGAGAAGGTCGGCATCCTTGAACTTGAATCCGGGGCTCACACCGGTGCGATCGTCATACAGCACTTCGAAGCCGGCGCCTTCGAGTTCGGCCTCGAAGCGCTCTGCGTGTTCACGCACGATGTCGTTTTCTACTTTCACGCCTGTGATCTGAATATGGAATGGCGCGATGGAAGGATGCCAGCAAATGCCGTCCTTGTCATGGCGCTGTTCGATGTGACAGGCCACTATGCGCTCAACGCCGATGCCGTACGAACCCATGATGATCGGATGCGAATTGCCCTGATCATCGAGAAAGTTTGCCTTGAGCGCCTCTGAATATTTCGTGCCGAGCTTGAAGATATGACCGACCTCTATAGCTTTTTTCACTTTCAGCGGGAGTCCGCCGATCGGGTCGAGCTCGCCTTCCGATACAATGCGGAGATCCACGTACTGCTGAATATCTGCGTCGCGATCGAGGTCGATGCTGCGGTAGTGGAAGCCGTCTTCATTCGCACCGCTGACCATGCCGTTGGCATGTTCGAGGCGGGCATCGGCCAGCTGCGGAAGCTTCGTTTTCAGATTGATGGGTCCGATTGAACCGCCGTGTGCGCCTGTGAGCGCCGTAAGTTCTTCCTCATGTGCGGGACGGATGTTATTGGCCTTCAGTACTGTCTGCAGCTTTGCTTCGTTGAGCTGGTCGTTACCGCTCATAAAGATCAGGTACGGTTTCTCATCCGCGAAATAGACCAGCGACTTGGCGCAGCGTTCTTCCGTAATGCCGTACTGCTCGACCAGATCATCAATGGATTTCGCCGTGGGAGTTTCAAATTTCTCGGCAACGGGATTCTCGTCCACCCTTCCCACTATCGGCATCTGTGACGAAGCCACCTCGATATTGGCCGCGTAGCCGCTCTCGATGTTGAAGGCGCAGAGATCCTCGCCGGCATCGGATTCGACCATGAACTCCTGGGAGCCCGTTCCACCCATCGCTCCCGAGGAAGCCCCAACCACGAAGAATTCAAGACCGCATCGTCCGTAAATCTTGCAGTAGGCCTCGTAATGCTTCTGGTAATTGACGTCGAGCCCTTCCCAACTGTTATCGAGAGAATAAGCGTCCTTCATCAGGAACTGCCGCGAGCGGATAACACCTGATTTGGGTCGGGGCTCATTGCGGAATTTCGTCTGAATCTGATACCAGATCTGCGGCATATCGCGATACGAATGCACAAACGCCTGTGCGAGATGCGTTATGATTTCCTCATGTGTGGGAGCGAGCACCAGATCGCGGTTCTTGATGTGAAACATCGTATCCCCGAAGGCTTCAACGCGCCCTGTTTCTTCCCATATCTCGCGAGGACTCAAAGCCGGCAAATGCAATTCCATGCCGCCGATGGCGTCCATTTCCTCACGGATGACCTGCATTACCTTTTTCCAGACGCGGTAGCCCAGCGGCAGCAGTGAATAGATACCGGACGATAGTCCGCGAATCATGCCAGCGCGCAGCATGAGCTGATGACTGGGAATGACTGCTTCGGCGGGAATTTCTTTTGAAGTTGGAATGAAGTAGCGGGACAGACGCATTGGTGCAACTCGTTGTTATGAAAGCGGAAAACTCGTTTGAGGTAGTGATTTACAGACTAGTAATATACGCCCTCTCAGGGAGCCGAGCAACCGGAGGAGAATTGGAGCAACTGGGGACGGCGCGCACCAGCGCGCCTGTTCGAGCACAGGAGCGCCGAGCGCCTGCTCGGCGATTACGAGCGTTGAGAATTCGAGAATTGGAGAATTACAGCATTGGAACATTCGAGCATTGGAACATTGGAGCATTGGAACATTCGAGCATTCGAGCGATGGAGCATTGGTCAGCGTGTCAGCTTGGATTTGAATATCTTCATGTCGTTAAAATAGCCTGACTCGTTTCCCCTTTCGTCGCCGCCGGGGCGTGCAGTGCTTTATTCTTCTGCACGTCCTGTGACAGATCCCAAATCATTTCTCTATGAGCGTTCATTTGTTGAATGAATCGATGAATCGTCAAATCCTTTGAAGCATTGTCCTCGCTGAATGGATACAAGAATCCGAAGCTCATCAAAATGGTCGTGATCACTGAGGCCAGCGCAGTCGCTGCGACGACACTCCAAATCGGATGGGCAATAATTGCTTCCCGAAGTCTTGATTTCATAACACAACTCGCTGCATCGGTGATACTGCTCGCTAGTCGGGGTCGTCTGCTTTTCAAGTATTAAATCCGGATAATACTCCCAACATATCCGGTACATTATTCAGAAGCAAAATCGCATGATGCAGTATTGCGTCGCCCCCTCCCCGCTGAAACCCACAAGGCATCAAGAGTGTTATGGAGTTCTGCTGGTCTCGTCATGTCGGGCGGCAGACACACAATCCTTTACGACGATTCATTCGGAGTCTCTCATGATCAAATACATTTTGCCCCTCGCTGCATTTTTTCTACTCTCCACCGCTGCACTGCATGCCCAATGCTCTGACGCCGGTGCCTGTGCTATCGGCGCGATGCATGGCGACAACCATGACGAGGCTGCGACGAAGCATCTCGCATTGCGATACGTGTATGGAAACAGTGGTTCGCCGGATGACCTGAGCTTTCAATCCGTCCTGCTGGAAGGGAGTGCGGAGCTGCTTTTTGGCTCGCGTATATCCGTGATTATGCCATGGAAAGCGAGTGCCGGACCAAGCGGCTCTGCCAGCGGCATAGGGGATATAACCGTGCTTTGGGATCAACGATTGTGGGAGGATGACGAAATTGAGCTGCGCGCCCAGGCAGGAGCGAAGGTGGCGAGCGGAGAGGATATGCCCGGTCTCCCCCAGGCCTATCAACCGGGGCTCGGATCGAATGATCTTCTACTGGGACTCAGCATCGATGCCGCACCCTGGAACTTCGCCATCGGGTATCAGCATGCTGGCGGGCGCAGTAAAAACCTTTTAACACGCCTCGCCCGCGGTGACGATATGCTCGCCCGCGTAGGGTATCGTCAGCCGATTAACAGCATCGGTCTCGGTCTCGAGCTGATCGCAATCAAAAGGCTTTCAGAGTCGAGCATTCTCGACATAAGGTCCGAAGAGACTGAAATGTTCATACCTGTTCCCGGAAGCGATCAGCTGCAGGTGAATGTTCTGGGCACAGCCTCCGTTCCGCTGACCGGCGACCTGCGGCTCACCACAGCAGCAGCCGTGCCGCTGCTGCAGCGCGATATTAACATCGACGGACTCAAGCGCGCATTGACGCTTTCACTAAGTATGGAACTCGGATTACGATAATCAGTCGTTGATAAAATTCCAGATTTCCTCTTCGCTCTCCGCGATATATACGATGTGCAGGTGAGGAATTTGCTCGACTCCGTTCAGCAGCATGGAAGTGTGGAAATATGTCGGGAGTGCTTTTTTCTCGGAAGCGTTGTTTATCCATTCCTCTACGTCGCTGATGACCGATTCCGGAATGCCCACGGCGTAATCGCGCTGAACAATAACTTTCGAAGCAGCGTCAATCGCGAGGTGAAAGAGAATGTTGAAGTACTTATCGGGAACGGAGGGAATGCGATCTCCCTGAATCGTGCAGGTATCGATGACGTGGAGAATTTCCTTTCCTTGCTCATCTTTGTCCAGACGATAAAACTGATACATAGGGACTCCTTGATGTTCGATCGGTACGTTATTCTGGGAGGCGGACTGCCTCCTCATATTCTTTTTCAAGAGTTCTTCTTCCTCTAACGTATCGAATACTTCGTGATGGTGCAAATGTAAGGTGCAGCTCTATCATTTTATAAATATTAGGATTAGTTTAGCCGCGTAATCGCTTTTGCAGTTTCTTCTACAGATGCGCCCGTCGGCTAAATCACCCCAAGGAGGTGCCTTGGTCTCAGTGCACCGACAGCGCAGCAGTCTGTTCCGATAACCACTCGCACCTTTCCCTTCTCCACAATAGCAACGGAGACCTGACATGTTTAGAACGCGGCTTTTCCTTACGACCATTCTGGTTGTTCTCATTTCATCGAATCTGCTTTCACAGGACCTCGACAAGGGATACATCAGCGCCTTCGGCTGGGGAACGGCTGCGGTCGCGCAGAATGGAGCACCGGCATTCGCGCAATATGAACCTGCGTTGTTCAAGTTCCGTGACGGCAAATTTTTTATCACTGCCGGCGAAAACCAGGACCTGCATTGCCGTTTCCTGGTCAAGGACGGAAAAACCTATGGCCAGCATTTTACCGCGCTAAAAAAATCAACCGGCAAAAAAACCGCCACCCTGAAGCGCGAGTACCTGCGAACACTTTTCTACGTTTCACACGACGAGAACGGAAGCCAGCTTTACACGCAATGGCCCTCTTCTCCCAGCGCAGTACCGGAATGGAAGGAAATAGCCGAGAGCGAATCCAATCTTGCGCCTGCATCGGACTGGGTGACGAGCCGATTTTCGATGATGGAAGAACGGGCCAACATGACCGCACTCATCTCGTGGATGGCGAAAGCTCGACCGGGCTGGAAAATCTATGTTCTGCATGTCGCCGGGTACACACGAGAGGCACCGGAACTCAAGTACTATGACAAATCCGAACTGCGCTGGATGGTCCCGTTGGAGTACGTCGACACGCAACCACTCGCCGTTGCAACAATTGAGGTAGAAAAGTCAACGAACCCGCTGCTGGCATGGAGCTTCGCAATTGAAACAATGCCTGCTGAACAGAAAGGTGTAAAAGACGGAGTCATGTCGATACTGAAGGATGGGAACAAGGTCACGACGTTCAAGTTCGGCATCGAATATAAATATCTGAATCAGGTGACAAACCTGCACAACTTTTACGTGCATTATGAATATGAGAACGGGCAGGTCATCGGAGGCTTCTACGCGGGTGATGTTTCGTCAATCAACACCGGGATCCAGAACACATTTTACGAGGCCATCGGCAAGGCGCTTTTCGAAGAAAAGCTGCATTAATTCTGACTGCACTTGATTTCAGATTTCAAATCACGTATTATCGAATTCGGCATAATTTCAGTCAATGAGAGACCGGCCATTTTGCATCCGGTCAATTATGTTGATCACTACATTTACTGTCGATTGCATCATGTTGCAGCAGCACCGGTCCCGCTTGGGGATGTCGCGGATAACTTTAGAATGCAACAGTTCACGATGCAACACTTTCGGGCATGTCACATGGAAAACCCAGACTTGTTCATCGCCAGCGAACTGCAAAGAAAGTACTTTTTCTTCATGTTAGGATTGACAACAGCAATCCTGGCTGCTGCTATCACGAGCTTCAAACCGTACTCAACAATGAGCTTAAACTTTGTCGAACTATCATGTTGGCTGTTGTTAGCCGTCTCAGCGTACGCAATCATCATGTGCATCAGACGAACTATTAGCTATCACACTTCCATGGGGATTCTCACATCCGATCATTCTGACTGGACATCGAGGAAAATCGCCAAACAGGAAAAACCAAAATCGATGAAGCATGCTCATGTTTTCTCGATAATATTTTACACATCATTTTCGATTGCATCAGCTGGGCTGTTGTTCAACAGGCTGTATGTCGCTATCGCATCACTGTAGGATGCCACGCCACCATTATATCATATCACTTCTGAAACCCGCTGCAAATATGATGATACGCCCAGGATATTTGGCCCGATTCTGTTAATTCATGATGCGTTTTGCTGCTTCAGCCCGAAAACAATGATAGCACCGACCTGCACATGAGGTCACACCTCCCACTGCGCAACATCATTACAAGACTGGTATTTGACATACCTGTTCAACATATAATCAAAACCATCCAGCCTATTCCACCAAGGCATCATATTCTCTTATCAGTATCGCAGATGCTCGCTGAGCACAGACGGCATTGACAACCGGGACTTGATAATCACTTCTGTAGAGAATGCAGCTAAAGATGATGGTGATGGTTTGTATTTGGAGTTCATTTTTGTTATGGTTGATTTCAACAAATGGCCGTTGATTGGGATATTATCATCACGAGGAGATAACATGTCAGTCCCAGAAGAACCGAAGGGAAAAGAATACGTTGCACAGGAAGCCATCCTGGAGATGCTCGCGCATACCAGCGCAGTATCACTTGCGCAGCTTCTTGATGTATCAAATTTGACGATCAGCAGATGGAAAAAGGCTGTCCCTCAAAAAGTCAACCAGGACTTCATCGAAAGAGTGGCATCACTGCATCATGACTGGAAACAGGGAATCACTTCGCTCGAGAAGCCCTCACGAAATGGTCAGACAGTCGTCCCGCACATCAAGACTGTAGATATCAGTTCTGCATCAGAAGCTCTCACGTATGATCAGCAGCTGGCGCAGATTGAGGCTCAGCTGGAGGTGATTGAAAGTCTCAAGAAAAAACGGGAGTACCTTATCGAGGCGAAGAAGCTGGAGGAGGATTTCAAGGCTGATATGGAAGCGTTGCGAGCGGAGTATGCAGAGTATCTTTGACCATTGCTCTGCAGTATGACTTGCTTACACCCCGCAGCCCCATGACGCATCTAAACTGCCCCGGAAAAATCCGCTCACTGCTGATTGTCTTCCTTGTGACCCTCTCCGTGTCGATGGCATTTTCACAATCCATACCTACAGAACGGCGGGTGGACTGGACGATCGCCGGAGCTAAGGACACATCCACTGCGAATTTTCAGATTATCAATCTCAGAGAAGCCGGTTTCATCGGTGATGGTGTAACTGCCAATGACCGCGTGATTGACAGTCTCCTGCAGCATCCCTCAACACCAGGCATGATCCTGCACTTCCCTGCCGGGACCTTCCTGTTTCATCGCGGGTTGCGTCTCCCCTCGAATTGCGTCCTGCGCGGTGAAGGTGCGGAATTCACCCGGCTGCTATTTGATCTGGGGGGATCCGGTCATGCGATCTCTGTCACAGGCAGGGCGATTGCGGGCGACACTACCCAGTTGCAATCGGATGCGCCCTTCGGCGGCTCCACTCTCCTTCTCGCTGATACAGCTGTTGCACGTACCGGCGACTGGCTTTTTCTCACACAGAGCGATGAAGACAGGGTTCTTTCCGAATGGGCGGTCGAGTCCACCGGTCAGATAGTAATGGTCAATGAAAGCAGGAACGGCAGCACCATCCTCTCCTCACCGCTGCGTCAAAGCTATGAGCAAACGCGCCGGCCGCATGTCACCCGGCTGCAGATGGAAAGCAATGCAGGGATCGAATGCCTGGCAATTGAACGTGTGGACAATACCGCTCCTGAGCAAAGCTGCTCTGTTTTCTTCCGCTATGCGCAGAATTGCTGGGTGCGTGGCGTGGAAATATTCAAATCCACCTTTGCACATATCGGGACGGAATTCAGTTCTAATATTTCTGTCGATGCTTCTTATCTGCATCATGCCTTCGAATACGGCGGCGGCGGACGTGGATACGGCGTAGTGCTTCAATTCGCGACCGGCGAATGCCGGATTGAAAACAACATTTTCGAACGACTCCGCCACTCCATGCTGCTGCAGGCCGGCCCCAACGGGAACGTCTTCGCATACAATTACTCTTTCGATCCGTACTGGAGCGACTCGAGTCCGCTGGTCCCCTCCGATGCCGCCGGCGACATTGTGCTGCACGGCAATTATCCCTACGTCAACCTTTTCGAGCACAACATCTGCCGGAACATCGTCATCGACAATTCACACGGGGCAAACGGTCCGTTCAATACGTTTTTCCGGAACAGGGCCGAAGGATTCGGTGTCTTCTTCAGCGCGAATAATTCGCCCTCCTGCAACATCGTAGGAAACGAAATCCCGAATACTGCCATGCCTTACAGCCTCGTGAATTACACGATACTCGGGAACGATCATTTCATCCTCGGCAATAACAACAAGGGTCAGATCGTACCCGACGGCGACGCCAGTCTTCCGGACTCATCCTACGCCTATGTACGAAAACCTCATTTCCTGCAGGGCAATGCATGGGCGAGCATCGGAATACCCAATGTGATGGGGAGCGGGAGCGTCCCTGCCTTCGAGCGATATAATGCCGGTCAGATCTTTGCCGGTGTCTGTGATCAAGGCGGCGTATCCACGATTGGTAAAACGCCGGACGGATTCGATGTGTCGATCTTTCCCAATCCTTCGCGCACGCAGCTGACTGTAGCGGTTCACGGCATGCGTAATCCCGGGCTTTACCGGATCCTCGACCTCTCAGGAAGGACTCTGCTTCAGGGCAGCGCGGCAGGTCCTCAATTCACAATCGACGTAACCCTCCTCCGTGGCGGGACATACTTCCTGGTCCTCCCGACACTCGGCACCTTCAGATTTCTTATCAGCCGCGGCTAAGATAGCATAAAAAGCAAAAGCCTGTTCTGTTCGAACAAGCTTTCGGTCGTACCCCCGGGGTGACTCGAACACCCGACCTGCGGTTTAGGAAACCGTCGCTCTATCCACCTGAGCTACGGGGGCGAATAGCGTACTAATTTAGCATAATTCCTCTACAATCGCCACGGCCGCAGCGTCGGCACGGCGGCTTCCTGAGCTTGCAGTTTTCTTCAAGGAGATCCCTATATTCTGAAATAACATCCGCCGTACAGTATGAGAGTTCTCTTGAAAAACCTCCTTATCCTCATCACACTGCTCTGCCTGCCCTGCCTTGCGAGATCCCAATCCTTCGATCCGCAATTGGCGAGCGGACTGCAAAGCACCCTCGACAGCATAAGGATAGCGCAAAATGTCAAGGGCATATCTGCGAGCGTCCTGCTCCCCGGCCAGGGACTTTGGCAGGGAACGAGCGGCGTTTCGTACGCAGCAGTGCAAATCTCGCCCGACATGGAGTTCGGGATAGGCAGCAACAGCAAGCTGTTCACGGCAGTCACGCTTCTGAAACTTGTGGAGAAAGGGACGCTCACTCTGGACGATTCGCTGCACGAGTGGCTGCCTTCATTTACGAATATCGATTCCACAATTACCATTCGGCAGATACTCAACCATACCAGCGGTATAGCGGATGTGAATGATATACAGGGATATCCTGATACCATTCTCAGCAACCCGCTCCGCGTATTTTCACCGGAAGAGGTCCTGCGATGGGTCGGACCGCCTCTCTTTCCCGCTGGAACGTCATGGAGTTATTCCAACACGAACTATATACTCGCAGGTATGATTGTCCAACGCGCGTCAGGACGGAGACTGGATTCATTATTGCGTGAGAGCATCCTCACGCTGCTTGGATTGGACAGCACTTTTCTTCCGGTCGAAGATTTTGTGTCGGGCACTATCTGTCATCCCTGGGCGAACGGCGTTGACATCAGCGGAACTCCGCGAATGTCGCTGCTCACAACCGCATGGTCCGCCGGAGCCATGTATTCCACATCGAGTGAAATGGTCCAATGGTATGCCGCGCTGATGAATGGGAGCGTTCTGGAAGACGCATCATTCAAGCAGATGACGACCTTCGTCGGATCAGGGAATTATGGATTCGGCATCTCCGAAAGGACTGTTGCAGGCAGATTGCTCTGGCTGCATGGTGGGAGCATTCGGGGCTACTCGTCGCAGATTCTGTATGACACGTCGCTCAAGGCCGTGATCTGTGTCCTTATCAATGCGACTCCCGCCCCTGCCGCGCTTGTGGCTCAGCAGCTTCTGTCGACGCTGGTCAACACTTCCATCACGGGAATAGCGGAAATCGGGCCGGTGGAGCGGTCCATCGATATCTATCCGAATCCCTCCGGCTCATTGTTCACCATTCAGGCTTCCCTCCCCATCGAGGCGCGAATTACCGACATCCTCGGTCGCGAAGTGTGGTGCGGGAGGATTGAAGGAGCACATGCGGTCAATGCCGTCCTATGGAGATCGGGAGTGTATCTGCTGTTCGCTGGAAAACAGGTATTCCGCATAGCGAAATTGTAATGCGATCAGTCATCCGCAGCTTGCTTCATGCAAAGCGAACGCGTCCGGCAGCTGTCCCGGTTTTCACACGGGTGCCACCGTGAATTTGTGCGTATTCCATCAGACGAGGTTTCTCATGTACGCGTTATTCCTAGCCCTCTCATTGTTCATCGTTGCGGCTGTTCCGTTCCGCTCATACGCACAGACATTCAACCGAAACGTTTCGGATCTTGTCGGCTTCGACGGCGAACCTTCCATCGCCGTAAACCCGGTGAATCAGAACAACGTCGTCGCGGGATGGATGCGGTTGCGGCTCGATGGAAGAATCTGGATCGCTGTGCGCACTTCATTCGATGGTGGCGCAACATGGACTCCAATGCAGTTTCTCCCGCATGCAGCTCAGGACTATGGTTCAGCTGACGTGTCGATTGCATTCCATCGCACCGGTATCGCGTATCTCTCTTATGTCGATTTCCGAATGTCGCCCGACACGGTCGGCGGCGTCTATCTCGTTCACTCGACTGACGGCGGACTGAGCTGGTCGTCTCCGAGGGAGGTCGTCAGCACGAACGACCGTCCCGATTTGCCAATCGATCGTCCATGGATCGCCGTTGACAACAGCGGCGGCACTTACGACGGGACGGTCTACGTGAGTTCCATGTCGGCGTATTGGTTTCCTGGAGAACATCACATGTATGTGCGCAGCACCCAGGATCGGGGAGTTACATGGAGCACTCTGTATCAGGTTGATGACAGCGCGTTTTCACCCGGCCTCATGACGAAAGCATATGGAGCAATTTCCGTCGGTGCAGATGGAAGGGTCTACACAGCTTTCATGTCGTATGATACCAAGGCAAGTCCGCTGATCCGTATCCTCTCCGCAACGACGACCGATGCGGGTGCGACCTGGCGGCGATCGCTGCTCACGAACGTTTCGCTTTCGAAGTCGATCACCGGCTATACTGCAGGCTACTGCGTGGCCGCCGATCCATCGCGCGCGGGACACGCCGTGCTTGCGTGGATCGACGAGCGCTACGGCGACATCGACGTGCTGTTGAAACACACCACCGACGGTGGCGCGACGTGGAGTCTGCCTGTGCGCATCAACGATGATCCGACAGGAAATGGTGTCGGACAGGACCTGGTCTGGGCCCAGTTCGCTCCAGCGGGACTGCTGGCAATCGTATGGCGCGACCGGCGGATGAACGGTGCGGGACTGACGGTTCCCTCGGATATCTACGGTACAATTTCACGCGATGGTGGTTATTCGTTTCCTGAGAATCAACGTCTCAGCACGGCATCGTCGCCATACATGGCGCTCGGCTGCTGCAATTCGTTCCTCGGCGTTGCTCTCACCGATTCATCGATAATTACCGACTGGAGCGACTACCGTTCGAACGACTGGGAAGTGTATGTCCATACTGCTTCAATGACAGTTTCGGTTAACGAGTCAACCGCATCGAAACTCCCCGGAGGCATGCTTGAGCACAATTACCCCAACCCTTTCTCCGAAAGCACTGTGATCGCTTATTCGTTGCCCTCCCTGGAAAACATTACTCTGAAGATTTACGATACGCTGGGAAGACATATCGAAACTCTTGTGGAGGGATGGCAGGATGCGGGTTCACACCAGGTGACATTCACTTTACCAGCCGCCGCAGCCGGGAATGTGTATTTCGTCAGACTCACGGCGGGAGCGCTCACAAAGACCAGCAGTATGACGCTACTCCGTTTCTTACAATAGGAGCATGAAGCATTAATAATAGCGTGGCCAGCACAGGAAGAACGGTGTTCCGATTGACGGCATCGGGCACGGATTTATATGACATACGGGATAAACCGGTATTTTACCTTCTGCATATACATGCGATACTCTTCCTGCTCACTCAGGTATTTCTCTTCGAGTATCGCACGGTAGAAATTAAAGCCGATGGATATGAAGATGAGAATCCCGGTCGCAACATTGAAGTGATTGACCATGAACCCGATTCGCAGGAGAAGATCCGTGCTATACATCGGATGCCGGACGAGTGAATACAGACCGCCGGTCTTGATTTCGCGAACAGCGATCATGATACCGAAACTGCGTCCCAGGTTGAAGATTGTCACGGCTCCCAGAATATTCGCCGCGAAAATGATGATGTTTGAAATCAATTCCTCGGTAGCGCCGCCTGTCTCCGGCTGCCAGATGAAAATGATGCCGGAGTAGAATCCCGCGAGAGCAATGCACTGGTGGAGAAAGCTCATGTCAAAGTGCTTGTGCGGCTTCCTGATGACAATGAAATAGATCAGGATGGCCGAATGAAGCGTATAGGCGATGATGTTGTAATCGAGCGTCTCTTCGGTAAATGAATAATACAGGGAAGCGACAACGAAAATGAAGTAGTTCAGCGCGATGTAAATATTGACGATGAACGACTTGTTTTCTTTGAACCTGTCCAGGGCTTTCACAACGAACCTTCCGCTATTTGGAATGGAAAACATTTTGAACGCAGATGGGAACGAGCTTCCCGTCCTTTTTTGCGTAGGGATTGCAGCACTTCACGATTCGTCCGAAATCGAAGTTGTGAACATCCATGAAATGATGGATGAATACCGCCTTCATGTTTTTCATGCCCGCGTTCAGAGCGTTTTTGCGGGTGTATCCGCAGGATTCCAGATCGCACATCACACTCCGGATCCGCTTGAGAATCGTCTCGCTGACTGCACTGCTGTCCGCTGCCGACCAGATCTCATACATCCGCTCCTTCATCCGCTGCATACCCTCGAGATCGAGTCCCGGCAGTGTCTTGTTTGCTATGGATTGGAGGTAGTTTTCGAAGCCGAGAAATTCCTTTAAGCTGAAAAATGTCCCATCCCCCGCAGCGAGATAATATGAAAGTGCGAAACAGGAATAATGCGAGCATGGCAGCGGATTGAAATCCCCGGGTTTGACGTAGCTGCTTTTTTCGATTTCCCGCACGACATCCGGGATCGTCAACCGGTGACGTTCCATATCCATTTCCATGGCACTGCCGGTAAAGGCGACAGGCTGAAACATAATGCTTAATGCCTGCGACTCGAAGAACAAATCGATGATTCCCGGAATTTCAGTGTCATTAATTCCTTTGGCAACGGTCGTGACCAGTGAATAGTTGATATTCTCTGCTTCCATGATCTCCATCAGGCGCAGCTTCTCATGAGAGATGTCGACCTGACGGAGCTTTTCATACGTGGAAGATTCGAAGCCATCGAATTGCAATGCGACGACGGATCCGGTTTCCCTGAAAATCGTACGGAGTTTCTCATCCCTGAGCAGTCTCAAGCCATTCGTTGAAACACTGACCTGTGTGACTCCCCGTTCGAGAGCATAGTTGATGAAGCTCTCCAAATCCGGATGCATTGTCGGCTCGCCGCCACTGAGATTGATTACATCAACCGTTTTCTCCGAGGCGAGCAAGCCGTCGATGATCGAACGATACTCTTCAGGAGTCAGCGTATCCAAATCGTTGAAATCCTTCAGACAAACGGGACAATCGATATCACACTCATCGGATATTTCGATGACCGGAAGACAGGTGTGCTGTTGATGTTCCTCACACAGCCCGCAGGATTCCGGACACCCGATAAAGGCGTCGGTATTGCTCCTGAGCGGATATTCCCTCGGCTTGATAAACGCCATGCTCTGCTCATACCAATCCACGTCGGTAGATAGCAGCGTCTTTGAGAACCGATGCTCGGAACAGAATTTCTCAAGAAGCACCTGCCCGTTTTCCCGAATGATCCTTGCCTGAACTTTTTTCATGCAGGTCCCGCACAATGCCTGCGTATGCATGTACACGCGCTTCACTTCTCCTCCCTGTTTTTCCATTCCTCTCGCAGCTTCTCGAGTGAGACGATGCCATGATGGCCGCCGGAATCGATCCGGCTGCTGACCTTCACCAGCGAATTTTCGCTTATGGCCGCACCGGAACGGATCATCGAGAATCCGCCTATCACTGACCCGGCTCCGATACTAACCCTGCCGATCCGGTACACGACTCCGTCGTAATCATGAACGAATATCTTCGCTCCCCATCCCAGCACTACATAATCACCAATGTCGATGAATTGCGGGAATTGAGAATCAAGAATCACTTCCGGAGAAATATAGACGCCTTTTCCAATGCGAAAACCGATCGACCGGTAGAGCAGGACCTTCACTGGTGAATAGTCTATCATCTGCGCGATGCGCGCGATTACGTGTCTGACGTAGTACGCCGCTCTGTGCATGCCGGGAAAAAGGACCCGAAACGGAACCTTGTTCCGCATACGCGGATCATCACCTACGGGGAATTCGAAAAACGCCCGGTCTGACAACAGGAATTCCTGATATGCTTCACGCAGCTGTGATATCTGTTCTGCATCCATATCAGTAACCGTAGGCTTCGTTTTTCGTGTCGAAATCCGCATCCTTCAAACCCGTGTTGATTTTCAGATCGGAAAAGGTGTAGGATTCAACCAGCCGGTCGTTCCAGTCCAACATTTCAATCCTTATCGGAAGATTTGTCTCGTCATCGACGGAGATGTTGATTATGTGATTGATGAATCCCTTCTTCTTCGGAAATTCCGCCCTGTAATGCCGCACCTTTCTGCCATCAATCTCCGCTTCACCGAGACAATCGATAACAGCGGATTTCTCCTTCTGTGCTTTCCGCACGTTCTGTTGAATCATCCGAAGTATGAAGCCGAAATCGGACTCCATGATCGGGTGACGGCTAGAACGCAGTGCGATGGACCCCTTCGGATCGAGGCTGAAGTTCATCACATTGAGCATGCCGCCGAGATGCACTTCCAGCTTGTAGCCGTACTTTTTACCGGCATAAATTATTTCCCGCCCGAAGTTCTCCCCTTCCGTCCATTTCATGTAGTAGCAGTCCGGTTTGCGGAATTTATATGTAACATTGTTCCACACTACATACTCCCCGTCTATCCACTCCTTTTTTGACAGGAGGCAGGTGTAGTCCCGCACCGGAGCGTAAGCCTCCTCGAACATTCGAAGCGTTTTGTCAAGATCGCAGTCGGTCTGTGCGCGCACTGCCGCTGGCAGCAGCAGGATCAGTGTTGCCGCCGCAAGGAGGAGAACGCTCGCATCCGCCCCATGTTTCTTCGCTGCTTTCATGTGTCCTGTACCCAAAATCGTGCATCCTCCTGGCGGTAGAGCAGATTGTATGAACATGCGGGAATCATTCTGCCGCTTTCGTCGGGTACGATATCACCGCAGCGGCTCACGCGGTCAATATCGAAATTGTCTTCGTCCATGTGGGGATGAATGTATATCATCTTGAAGTGCTGCTCGATATAACGAAGCTGTTCTTCGCGTGCAATCTCCCGGTCATTCGGATACAGCTCCGTAATCATCTGCTTCAGCATTTTTATCAGCCCCTCATCAGCGCCTTCCGCCCACAGCGCATTGATGCCGCTCATCAAATCTCTTGATAAATTCTGCCTCGGGTTGATGAAGTATGAATCAGCCGACATGCGAATCAGTGTATCTCTCGGAAGCAATTTACTCAGAGGCACGATCACCCCGTCTTTGGAGAAATAGTACGCGACCGAATAGCAGAGCGGGTGATACGACGCCAGCGGAAAGAAATCCTCCCCGCTGAATTCAGGATTGACCGCAAGAGACCGCTCCACGTCGTCGATGGTCAGATGCTCGCGGGGCTGGAATTGGCTGCCATTGAGCCCGGTGAATGTCATATTCTGAATAGTCACACTCCGAACGAACGCACGCTTCAGGTATGTCGAAGCAATGTCAGCAATGTCCTGTTCGTTCAGATTCTTGACGGCCACCGATAGAATGGTTATCGGAATGTCGAGTTCTTCGAGATACTCCAGGGCCTTCAGCTTTTTCTCAACGATATCTGCTCCGTAAATGATGCGGCTCCGTTCCGGCGAAAGTGTATCGAGAGACAGGACCAACTGAATGCCGGACTCCTTAATCCGCTCTGCAAAACCCCTGTCGGAAGCGATGCGCAGTCCGTTGGTGTTCATCGTGATGCGGTCAATCCCCTCTTCGCGGCAGGCATCGATAATAGCGAATAGATCGGGATGGAGCGTTGGTTCTCCGCCTGTCAGATTGATGATCTGCACTCCGCCTGACTGACGGACAATCTCACCGATTATCTGCTTAGTTTCATCGACGGATTTGTAGTACTTCGCATCCTGTCGATTGTAGGTGAAGCATTTCGGACAGTCTAGGTTGCAGTCGTTGGTGATGGAAAATATCGGAAGCGTGATAGCATTTGAATGCCATTCGCAGATTCCGCAATCTTTCGGACAGCCGTGGACAGCTTCCTTTTTTACTTTCGGTTCAGGAAATGTGCTGTGGAGATGCATACGTTCCGAGTACCAGGCGTCGTCCGAGGCAATGATCACAGACTGCACGCCAAGTGTCGGACACATTCTCTCAAGAAAGACTTTCCCGTCCCGCGATACTATCCGGGCAAATTCTGACTCATTGCAATGCGTGCAGAACGCGAGTGTGGAATTTATATATATCTCCTTTGGCACCTAGAACCCTCCATCCACAAAAATGGTTTGTCCGTTGATGTAGGACGCCTTTTCCGAAGCAAGAAAACAGACCATCTCGGAAACATCCTCCGCCTTACCAGCGCGGCCTGCCGCACAATGGCTGATGAATAGCTGCTGGAGGTCCTCAGGGATTCCCTTGGAGACGCCGCCCTCCATCATTCCCGGGACGACATTATTCGCGCGAATATTGAATCGCTTGAGCTCCGATGCGAGCGCTATTGTAAACCCTGCAATCGCCGCCTTGCTCATCGCGTAGGTCACAGGCACATCCAGCATTCTGTGTCCCGCGACCGAACCAATGTTGACGATCACCCCTTTCTTCATCCTTATCATTCCGCGCACAACGGCTTTCGTAAGAAACAGAGTTCCTTTGATATTGATATCAAAAACGGTGTCCGCGTCTTCTTCCTCAATCATCGACAGCGGCAGGATGTGACTGACCGATGCATTATTGACAAGCACATCGAACGGTTCCGCACTATCGATACAGGACTTGATCTTCTGTTCGATGTCATCGACATTTCTCAAATCGAGTTCCAAAGCAATTGCTCCGGGCAGTTCCTGACAGAGTGCTTCTGCCTTTTCTTTCTGCCTGTTGTAGGTGAATGTTACTTTCGCTCCGGCAGCGTGTAATGTTCTGCAGATGCCGGATCCGAGGTAGCCCGTCCCGCCTGAGACCAGAATATTCTTCCCTTCAACCATCCTTTTTATCCTCCTGCAATTTCATGTCGATGATGTTCGCCATATCGCGAATGGTGATTGCTGAAAAGACATCGACCCGGCTCATGCCGACAGTAAAGCGTCCGGCACTTCCCGGAAAGCTCTGTTCGATGCGCTGCAGACCGAGTTCAGTGAGATTGTTGTCCTCGAAAATGTCCTCCTGCCGTATGTTCTCCCCTCCTGCAATGAGCTGGCTCGTCTTCAAAACGACGCCATAGTTCGATTCGATGACATACATAATTTCAACGAAATCCAGACTGTCGGCGCCGAGGTCTTTCACCAGCGCCGCGTCGGGCGGCAATTCATTAATATCCTCGAAACCAAGAACCGGCAAGAGAAGCTCCCTGAAATTATCGATAACACTCATGTCGTCATTCCTCGTTGTTCACATTTGGTTTTTGTTCCGACTTGTCGGGTATTGGGTAATAGCCCACCGGGATGATCGCACCGATGCTTCTGCCTTTTTTCAGATGCAGCATTTCGCCGATTTCCTTTTCGGCGATCAGGGGTCCTGTCATATAGCAGGCACCGAGGCCAAGACTCTCCGCGGCCAGAAGCACGAGCATAGCCACGCAGGAGATGGACTTCACGAAGCTGTCGCGCTCCCACTCGGTGATTTCCTGCTTCATTCGCTGCTCCTCAGCTTCGGGTGAAGGAGAAGCGTCCGCGCCCGGACGCAGAGCGCTGTTCAGCATCAGGGAAACCGATTTCTGAATCCTGAAACTCAGTACAAGAACTGCCGGGGCATTCTCGAAAAAGAGAAATTTTGATGAGTACTGTCTGAATCCCTCGGCGTATTCGTCATCCAGATGCCTGATGATGTCCGCACTCTTTTTCCTTACCGCTTCAGCCATCTGCCGGAGGATTTCCCTGTCCTGCAGCACAGTAATCTCCCAGTTCTGCTTTCCGGATGCGTAAGGCGACGTAGCGGCAACGGAGAGTATTTTCGCAATCACGTCGTCTGAAATCCTAGCATCCGTAAATGCTCTTATGGAACTCCTTTTCTCGCAGAGTTCCTTCAGGTGTTCATAGGAGGTATCGTCGTTCACTTTCGATAGCATGGCTACACTCCCCTCATGAAGCCGCCGTCGACACCTATGACCTGTCCCATAATGAATTCGGCCTCCTCCGAACACAGATAACGGACGAGCGACGCCACGTCATCAGGTGTCCCGAGCCGTTTGGAGAGCAGGCTGGTACTGATTTCATCTCCAGCGTAGGCGAGGAGGGTTTTCAGACTCCCCGCTTCTATCGGACCGGGCGCGATGCAATTCACCCGGATCTGTCGGGCACCGGCTTCGGAGGCAAGCGATCGTGAGAAGGATTCCACAAATCCCTTAGTGCCGCCGTAGACAGTCTGCCCGCGGTTCCCGCGCGATGCGGCGACCGATGAGATATTTACGATGACTCCCTTCCGGCGTGAAAACATGTACGGGAGGACGGCCTGACAGATCTTTATCAGCGAGAAGATATTAACCCGAAGCATCGATTGTATATCATCATCATCGAGCATCGGCAGAAGGTCTGTCCTGGTCACGGCCGCAGCATTGATCAGCACGTCTGATTTCCCGATTCTCGTGCAAAAGTCCGTCAGCGCCTGATCATCTGAAAAATCGGCGCAGAGAATTTCATACGGCGTAGAAAGCTGCTCTGCGGCCTTCTCAAGCCGATCCCGATTGCTGCTGCAATGAAGCAGCATGAGATCACATGATGCATCCAGATGCCGCATGATGGCGGTGCCGATTTCCGAGCTTGCCCCGGTAATGGTTAATGTTTTATTCATATTTCCTGAAGACCAGTGCTGTGTTTTGTCCGCCAAAAGCCGCGTTGAGTTTTAATACATACCTGATGTTCATTTCCAACGGTTTCTCCACAACGACGCGCACCGCGACATCCGGATCCTTCTCATAAAAATTGACGGTCGGCAGCACCCGCTGATGCTGGATGGAGTCGATGACAGCAAGGAGTTCCAGAGCACCACAGGCTCCGATGAGATGACCCACCTGACCTTTCAGGGAGAATACCGGGATATCCGCATACCGATCTCCGAAAACACGCTTCATCGCCCCGGTTTCCGCGAGGGCGTTTCTGAAGGTGCCGGTTTCATGTGAATGCACACAATCGATATCGTCGGGTGTGATTCCTGCCTGACGGATTGCGGACAGAGCAGCCCTGGCGAGAAATTCACCGTCAGGATGCGGGTCGGTAACCATGTATGCATCCATCGAAGAAGCGTAGCCCGCTATTTCAGCGAGGATGCTGCCTTTGTCCGCATGCTGTTCGTTTTCGAGCAGGTACGCCGAGGCTCCTTCGCCGATCACGAGTCCGCAGCGGTTTTTGTCGAAGGGTCGGCAGGACTCCTTCGGATCGCCTTCCCAGGTCGACAGTGCACCCAGCTTGTAAAACCCGAGATAGTGCAGCGGAGAAAGCATAGAATCGAAGCCCCCGGCGATCACTGCCATGGACGGACTTTCACGAATCAGGCGATATCCCAATCCTATGGCTTGCGTCGATGCGACGCAGGCAGAGACATTTGTCCAGTGTCCCCCGAGTATATTCCACTCACGGGCAATCTCCTCCACCACGACTGAGGAACGGGCGCAGTAGTCTTTCCAGTCTGCTCCTGCATGATCGAGATACCCAGTAATATTGAAGTAATCGATGCCGGCGCCGAGAAACAATGCTCTTGCGTGAGCGTCGTATTCGCTGAAAAGGCTGTTCTCGATTATCTCGGCGACGGAGGATTTGATAAACATCGCTTTCCGATCCACCGCTGCGTCCGTGCGGATGACTTCGTCTCCGGCCCTGGCTTCCGCTCCGTGTGAGACAGGAAAATGCGATGTATCGAAATTCTTTATCGAAGCAATGCCTTTATACCCCGATGACAGATTGCGCAGGTTCTCCTGCACACCGGTTCCGAGCGGAGAGACTGCCCCTGCGGATGTAATGACGACCCTTGTCAATTCTCCCCCTTCGAGTTCAGTTGCCGGAATACTTCAATGCCTTCCTTCCCCTTGTATTCGCCATTGAAGTCGCCAAGCTCGCTGCGGGAGAGCAGAGCAAAACCACTTTCAACCGCTCCATCTGCATTCACTTTCCCAGCTCCGATAATAATAACTCCATCCGTTTCCGCCAGTCTGGCGTGCGTGAGCAGTCCGACCGCAGATGAGTATGTCACGGCATTATCGCCGGTAATATTGTTTTCGATTGAAAGAAAACAGAGCGGCATATTGAGCAGAATCTTGAATTGCGTCATGGGTGAAATGACGGACATACCCCGGCCGACAAACGTCTCCTGCGAGTAGGTCCCATCTTCGGCGCAATTCTCAACAATCTTGTTCAGACCAAAATCCTCGTATTCGACGAGACCGGTATCATAATACAAAGGCGTATCGGATGGAACGGAAACCCCTTCGAGTAGTTCGGACAGACAGATGATTCCCAGCGCAGTCTCCCGGTTGAAATACTTGACCAGCTTTTTATTGTTGAGTACGGGCCGGACAGGGATTTCTTCCTCAAGCCCAGCCTTTTTATACATCCATTTCATCCGGCGTCTCCTGAATTCTCTTTCTCTTCTTCCCCGACGATTGTTTCTGCGTGAGCTTCCTCCTCGCCGGCCCGGCGGTCCTCATTCGGAATCTCGCGTGTGTTCTTCATGCATATTCTGTATATGGTTTCCCGGGAACGAAGCAGATCAGCATCGTCGATAGTTATGAAAGAAAAGAGAAATTCACCCTCTGCGCAAATATCATCATCGAGTGTGGCGGTGACCTTTGCGACGCCATATTCTTCATTCAGGAGTTTCGTTTCCGCCCGGTAGACTAGCTTGTCTCCCGGTTCAGCAGGACGGCGAAACTTCATCTTATTCACCACAGTGAGAATCGACCGCTTCATCGGCCACCCTCTCCGGTTCAGTATGATTTCGAAAAACGAACCCGCAAGCTGGGCGAGTCCTTCCTGAATGAGACTGCCCGGAAAGATCGGATAGCCGGGAAAATGTTCATTAAAAACATCATCAGCGAGCGTGATGCATTTCACACCGACTATATAAGTGTCGTAGCATACTTCATCTACTCGATCCACAAGGTGAAATCTCATATCAGTCTCGCGTGCCTAAATGAGTAATATTCGTTCCGGCGTATTTGCTGTAGAGATCGGGATGCGCCAGCTTCCATCCCACCATGCCGGTCATGATGAAAGAGAGGTTTCTGAATCCCTTTTTCTTCAGATAGTAAGCTATAACGGGAGAATTCATCCCGCCATGGCAGACAACAACGATGCTCTTGTTTTTCGGCAGGTACTTCAGATACCTATCCATTTTCCAGAATTCCGCTTCGTGGGAATTGGGCAGACTGCGAAGAGCTTTCCGCTCGTAGGAAGTCCGGATATCAAGAATATACATCTCCGGATTGAGCATCAGTGACTCATCAAATTCGAAGGGAGTCAGCATGTGAATGGAATCGTCTTTTTCATTCACAAATTCGCTGATCGCCCGAAGAGTGTAGCGGACATCGCTGGCAGTGGTTTTTCGCGAAAGACTGAATCGGATCGTCTCCCGTGCCTGCTCTTCTGTCAGCCCAATCGCTGTGAGGACATGCGACGGATCATTTGAAGGAGTATTGCAGGCCGAACCGGCGGACACGCTGATCCCCTTGATATCGAGGAACGCCATTAGAAATGCATTGGGTCTGCCAGGGAATGTCACGTTCAGCGTGTTCGAAACGGAGTCCGTCTCAGGCGTATTGAAAACGCATCCACTCACGACGGACTTTAAACCCCTCCGGAAATCCTTCATCACCTTGTCCATTTGGCTGCTGGCGCCTGATCCTTTCCCTGGCTTAGGAAGCTCCTTCACGGCCTGTGCAAACCCGGCAATGTTGTGCAGACCTTCAGTTCCCGCCCGGAAGCCGCGCTCCTGGTGTCCGCCGTGAATGAAAGGTTCGAGCGGCGCACCGGTCCGGGCATACAATGCTCCGACGCCTTTGGGTCCATTGATTTTATGTGCCGAGAAGCTCGCATAATCAATGTCGAGTTCCTGCACATCTACCGGAATCTTCCCGAAGGCCTGCACGCAGTCGGAGAAAAAGAGTGCACCGTGTGCGTGAGCGATCCTGGCCAGTTCCCGGATATCCTGAATCGTTCCCAGTTCGTTATTGACAAACATGGCGCAGACCAGAAAACAGGAATCATCAACCATTGCCTGATAAGCATCCATCTTGATGCGGCCGCAGCTGTCCACCGGGACATACTCCACCCTCAGCCCTTTCGTTTTCAGATACTCCAGTGTGCTGAGAACGGAAGGATGCTCTATCGGCGTCGTCAGTATGGTTGTCTTTGAGGGGAAATGATGCTCAAACGCTGAATGAATGATCTGATTGTTTGACTCCGTTGCGCATCCTGTAAAGAACAACTCCTCTGGCTGCGCATGGAGCTTCCCGGCAATCTCCGCTCTTGAGGTCGCCAGCAATTCCGCGGAGGCATAGGAGATTTTATAGAGTGACGAAGGATTTCCGTACTGATGCTTGAGGACATGATGCATCTTCCTTACAACAGCCGGGGCAATTGCCGTGGTAGCATTGTTGTCCAAATACACTTTTCGTCTGAGTCGGAACATCTTCACTCCTTGACTGAAAACACTACATGCGTGAATGGAACACGAGGCCACGCCTCGTATCCAGACGCCAACAGTCATGTCGAGGCATATTGTTGCAAATATCCTCAAGCGGCGCAAAGTCATCGGCAGCAATTCGGTAATCCAAACCTTCACCCAGGTTCATCGCACAAGCATCAGACAACGTAGAAAATCATTCCGGATAAAACAACCCGATTCAAAAGGGCCGAATGCAGCCCGGCCGCATCTACCCTGGCCGAGGCCACTGCCGATTGTGATTTGCGAAAGTGCCTACGCTGCCGCAGGCGCAAACGCTGCCGAACAATACTGTTTGACTCTCCCTCATTCTTTCAGTAGCTTTCCCGAACGTTCCTTGAGATTTCGATTTTGCCTTGTCCCATCCACCCGGTGAGGAAAGCTTGAACTCGTCAAATGTCGATCCAAAAGGTAAAGAGGCTCCTCTTGATCCCATCGGAGGTGGACTACTCCCGGACGAGAAGCATCGGAAGAGTGACGCGCTCCATCGCAGTATTCTTCAGATAGCAATGGACGGTTTCTGGCTGGTTGATCTGCAGGGAAAGCTGATGGAGGTAAATCACGCGTATTGCAGAATGAGCGGGTATAGTGAGCAGGAACTGCTTGATATGTCTGTCTCTGACCTTGAGGCAGTTGAAACGTCTGTCGAGACCGTTGCTCACATTCAACTCGTAACAGAAATTGACCATGAACGCTTTGAGAGTCTGCACCGGCGCAAGGACGGGAGTCTGTTCCCCGTAGAAATCAGCCTGCAGCACATTGACAATGATGGTGGGCGCATTGTCGCTTTCATCCGCGACATCACAAAACGCAAACTGACCGAGGACACTCTTCGCCAGCACGAGGAGATGTTCTCCCACTTCATGCAGAACTCCCCCATCCATGCCTACATTAAAACTGTGACTCCCAACGAGAGCCGCGTCCTTTATGCAAGCGACAACTATATCGACATGATCGGCATTTCCGGACGGGACATGGTTGGGAGAAACATGTTTGAATTGTTCCCCACTGAATTCGCAGAAAAAATTACTGAGGATGACTGGTCAGTTGTCTCCCGCGGTGAGGTTTTGAAGCTCGATGAGGAGCTGAACGGCCGTTACTACGCAACGATTAAATTCCCGATGACACTGCAAGATAAAAACTTGCTGGCCGGGTATACAATCGATATCACAGAGCGCAGGCAAGCCGAAAATGCGCTGATTGACGCTAAGGATCGCGCTGAACGCATGGACAAACTGAAGGATGCCTTCATCGCAAATATATCCCATGAAGTTCGTACACCGCTCAACTCTATCGCAGGATTCAGCAAACTCATCGAAGAAGCGTGCACGATTTTCCTGACTGAAGCCCAGCAGGGATACTTCGAACGCATTCAATTCAGCATAGATCGGCTCATGCGCACGGTTGACCTCATACTTGCGCTGTCAAGAATCCAGACCGGAGATATTCAGCTCAGGCACCGGGTAGTCGATCTTCCGGATCTGCTCAGCCTGGTACTGGAAAGCCTTGCAATTCAGGCGAAGCAGAAAGGTCTTTCACTCCAGATTTTGAACGACATCGGCCCTCTCAACATCGTAACGGATAAATACTGCCTGACTGAAGCAATCAGCAACCTCCTGCATAATGCCATCAAATTCACGCACGGGGGATCTGTCAAAATCCACCTCACGACAGAAGCCGGCAACAAGGTGTTTCTCGAAATAATCGATACAGGTATCGGTATTTCCGACGAGTACAAACCGCACCTCTTCGAGCCATATTCACAGGAGGAGACTGGCTATTCGCGCCGATTTGAAGGTATCGGTCTCGGCATGACCCTGGTAAAGAAGTATCTCGATTTGCTGGAGCTGCCCATCACCTTCCTTAGCCAGAAGCATACCGGGACAACCTTTCGAATTGATCTCAGCCGCTGCGTACATGCAGCAGCCGCCACTTCTCCCACACTGGCTGTTCCTCAGGATTCAGTCCGCCAACAGCCAGATCCCGACATTGAGCATCTGCATCCGACTGCTGCCAATATTCTCCTCGTCGAGGATGACCCGGCATCCGTTCAGCTGATGCAGGAAATCATGCCCGAAGAATATACTCTGTACCTTGCTGATGACGATGCGAGCGTATACATCCAATTGGACGCACACCCAATCGATCTGATTTTGATGGACGTCTCTCTCAAAGGAGACAAGGACGGACTGCAGATCACGAGAAGACTCCGGGAAATTGATAAATTCAGAGCAGTGCCCATCATCGCCGTTACCGCACACGCCTTTCCGGAAGACGGCATTAATTGCATCAATGCAGGCTGCTCTGAGTACTTCTCGAAACCTGTGGCGAAACAACATTTACTTCAGACAATCAACAGACTTCTGGCAAAATCCCGAGACTCACTTTCGCAAGAGTAACTGCTTATGGCACAGGATTCAGTGTCGATGCCCGAATCAGAATTTCAGATCAGTTCTTCTGATTTCCTGGCCCTCTTTGGCGCGAACGAATTGCAGAGTCTCCAGGATCTTTTTGCAGAAGCTAATGGCGTGGCATCCATCATCACGCATCCGGATGGCACTCCGCTGACAAACCCAAGCAATTTCTGCCGCCTGTGCAGCGGAGTGATCCGCAAGACTGAAAAGGGACTTGCCAACTGCTTTGCATCCGACGCCGAATTGGGACGACAGCACCCCACAGGACCAATTGTTCAGCCCTGTTTGAGTGGCGGGCTTTGGGACGCTGGGGCAAGTATCACCATCGGCGGCTGTCATGTTGCCAACTGGCTGATCGGGCAAGTCCGAAATGAAGATCTTGATGAATCGCTTATGCTGAATTATGCTGACGAGATTGGGGTTGAGCGTTCTGAGTTCCTGACCGCGCTGCAGGAGGTTCCGGAGATGTCGCGGGAGCAATTCGAAAGGGTGTCGAAAATGCTGTTTGTCTTTGCGAACAACATTTCCGAGAAGGCCTACAGCATGTACCTCCTCAAGAATCAGATCGTCGAGCGAGATCAGGCGCTATCATCGCTGCGTGAAAGCGAGGAGCGTTTCCAGACATTGTTCAATCGCGCTCCGCTGGGATATCAATCATTGGACGAAGACGGCAATTTTATTGAAGTCAACGATCAGTGGCTCCGCACGCTGGGATATTCCCGCGACGAGGTGATCGGAAAGTGGTTCGGTGATTTTCTGCCTCCCCCATATCGCGAGGGATTCATCGAGCGCTTCCCTCTCTTTAAAAAAGAGGGTCGAATTCATAGTGAATTTGGAATGATCCATAAAAATGGCCAACACCTGTTCATAGCGTTCGAGGGGAAGATAGGCTATAACGATAAAGGCCAATTCCAAAAGACTCATTGTATTTTACAGGATATTACCGAGAGCAGACGGGCAGAAAAACTGCTCATTGAAAGCGAGAAGAAATATCGCACGATCTTTGAGACAACGGTTGAAGGAATCTGTATCGTCGATGAACGGCAGGTAATAACTTCGGTAAATCCGACATTCAGTAGAATGCTCGGGTATAATGTTGAAGAGCTCGAAGGAATGAACTTCGAGAGCATTTTCCCAGCAGAGGATCTGGACACAATGAGGGAAAGAATGCGTTCTCGCGAGACAGGTGTTTCCGGAAAGTACGAACAGAGACTTGTGAGGCGTGACAACTCTCTGCTATGGACCAGTGTCTCCGCATCTCCTATGTTCGATGGCGCTGGCAAAT
Organism: Bacteroidota bacterium; assembly: GCA_049663345.1. Lineage (GTDB taxonomy): Bacteria > Bacteroidota > Ignavibacteria > SZUA-365 > SZUA-365 > SZUA-365. The sequence continues at coordinate 63,450 of JBATDG010000059.1, read as the reverse complement.
ACATGGGGTCATTCGGCATGTTTTCAGACATCACCGAAAGGAAGACTTCAGAGCGAGAACTGCTCCGCGCCAAGGAACAAGCAGAAAGATCGGAAAAACTCAAGGACGCCTTTGTTGCAAATATTTCCCATGAAATTCGCACTCCGCTGAATTCCATTGCCGGCTTTAGCATGCTGATAGAAGAGGCATGTACTGCTTATCTCGACGAATCCCAACAAAGCTATTTCGAACATGTGCAGTTTGGCGTACAGCGACTGCTCAGAACAGTTGATCTTATCTTGATCCTGTCGAGAATTCAATCCGGCGATCTGCAGCTGAGCCGCACTCCCATCGACTTGCACACGCAGCTAAGCTACATCCGTGAGGGCTTTATCTTTCAGACTGCTCAGAAAAACATCACACTCAATTATGAAAATGAATTGGGGCATCTCACTATCTCTACCGATGAGTATTGCCTCACCGAGGCGATCAGCAATCTTGTGAATAATGCTATCAAATTCACAGATCAAGGTTCTGTCACAATACGACTTTATGGGGATGGGAATGATCGTGTCATGCTTGATATCGCGGATACAGGCGTCGGTATATCCGATGAATACAAACCCCTGCTTTTTAACCCATATACGCAAGAAGATATAGGGTATTCCCGCCGGTTTGACGGGATTGGACTAGGGCTTTCCCTTGTGAAAAAGTACCTCGATCTTCTGGGATTACCCATCTGGTTTGAGAGCGTCAAAGGTAAAGGGACGGTTTTCCATATCGATCTTACTCAGACGGTTGAAAGTGCGAATTGAAAATTAGTCGTCTTATCAGCTTGTCTGCTATTGATCTATCGAATATATTAGCATCCGAGACTGATTAATACCGTAATTCCCTTCCCGCTTGCTCAGATAAATATCAGCTGAGCGGTCGCATACACCTGCCATTTGTTAGGAGGTCCGCATGCTTCCTCGTTTACTTCGCCTGCTTTTGCTTTTCCTTCTCTGCTCTCCCCTTTTCCTCCATGCACAAGACGCTGGCACTCCCGCACGAGTGAACGCTAAAAGTGTGCGCCTCCGTGCCGAGGCCAACACAAAATCGAAGGTCGTGACAACGCTCAAAAAAGGCGATGAGGTTTCCATCGTCGCAGTGAAGGCGGACTGGAGTTCAGTTCGCATCGGAAAGTATTCCGGTTGGATCATGAGTTCTCTTCTCGATCCGATTGAGGTCACTGCCTCCGAAGTGAAGAGCAATCGCGTTCCGGCGTACGGTGGAGGGATTCAGCTTTATCAGGATCAGCCCATCCCGGATTTCGATGCGATAGACCCTGTTGCGCATAGCCCGGGACTGGAAGGTGCTGTGCTGGTAGATGCAGCTGTCGCAATTGGCGGTGCGGATCTTCGCGCGTACCCGGGTTCTCAAGCGACAGTGCTTCTGGCCTTACCCGAGGGATCGCTGGTAACGGTCATCGATCGAAACGAATTATGGGTGAAATGCGAATCCGCAGGAATGACCGGGTGGGTCGAGCGGAACAAACTTACGCTGCACGGCACGCGTGTTTTTTCCGCTGATGCCGCCAGGCTGGCGCTGCAGAAGGATGAGACGCTCGAGGCCGCAGTGAAAACTATCTCGGACGCCGAACTGAAGGAAGCCGCGCAAACGATTTTTGAGAACGAGCGGCGTCTCAGATCAAGCATTGAGGCGCTGGAATCCAGATCTCAAAGCGGTGGGGCTTTTTCTCTCGGGACTTCCTCCGTCGGCGAGTATTTTCTCACTGGACTCGAAGACGATGCCGCCCGTCTTGGTTCGGCCTGTAGCAGGTTGAATGACCTCTCGGAAGAATCCGGGTCTGAGAGTGACCGCATTGCAGCCTCAAATATATCTGCGGCTGGAAGCGAAACTCTGCAGCGCTTCCGCGAGACGCTCGCCCGCTCACGCACCTCTGCTCCCAGTGCCGTGCTTCTCTACGGCGGCCAGTTTTCCTTTGCTATGGGAAGCCATACGCGGACAACTATCTACGACTATTCCTCTTCTTCGCCGACTCTGCAGTCATCCGCATGGGTCAACACTCCTTCAACCGGCAATTTTCGCGCTCGACTCGATTACTCCGACGATATTGTCACGACGAGATTCAAGCGCCTGAACACCGGTGTCGATTGGCGGCTGCCGAAGGGCACGCATCAGTGGAGTGCGCGAATGAATCTGTATAGCTATGACGATGCCGTACCAACAAACACCTTCAGCCTGATTGACTTCCATGCCGGTTGGGAGCAGCTTGCACAGACCGGCCCGGCATTTTTTGCCCGGACAATGTACCAGGGCAAATCGTTCTCGGAAACCCAGCCGCAGGATTTTACCGCATTCAGCATCAACACGGGCGTCCGTTCCGTCGGCGAACTCGGTCAATCATACGAAGTCAATCTCCTCAATCGCTACCAAACCAGCGATGACATGGGATTGAATTTCGATATGATCAATGCTTTCGGATTATGGCGAAATGAAAATGGCTTCTCCCTTCGGCCTGCCTATGAAGGATATACAACGCTCGCCGATTCGGGCGGAGCATTTCTGAACTATCACAGGCCTGGTATGGAGGTCCGCTGGACGAAAGCGACCGGAATCACCGACTATGGCGCGCGAGCCGACTACCGGTATCATCCCGATGCTGAAAATCTCACCTACGGACAATTCTCAGTGTTTGCAGGGCATCGCGAGCAGAATTTCATCGGAACGAACTGGAACGCTCTTATGATGTTCCAGCAAAACAACGGGCTGCGAAATCCCAGCTTCGTGCAAGGAAATATTGACGCCCGTCATACAGAGAAAGTGTATTACATCGGCTTTAATGCAGTAACGCGTTATGTACTGGCCGAAGATATTGACTCGCTTTCTCAGCACTATGCAGACATTTATTTCGGTCCCGGCGCCATACTGGAATTCGAACCCGTCCGTATACAGGTTGGTCCCTTCATCGGCACAACCCTATTCCTCAATAATAAGACACAGTCGACGCAGGACAATCTCAACAACAGCGCCCGCGTAGGACTCAGCATTAACGCGCTGGCAACGTTGGGAGCCAAGGCAAACATTCGTGCCTGGCTCGAATACGAACGCGCTTTCCATTTTACCGCAGATCCGTATGTGGGACGAAAACGCGAACCGATGCGGCTGCGTCTGGGTGCTGAAGCCAACATGACCGTCATCGGCGCTCTCAGCGTGTTCGGACGTGTCCAATCCTATACAATTGACAACGACACAGGCCAAACAATCAATCTGCCTTCCGGCATCCGCGACCGTGATAAAATCGATGACACACTTCTGCTTCTCGGCCTGCGCTATCATATCTGAGATTATAGATGCAACGACTTTGGAATATTATAGCTCTCGTGTTTTGCACCATCCTTCTCATCCTCACCGGATGCGATTCGGATAACGGGACGGGACCATCCACAGCCACGAATTCATCAGCAGCATTCATTCTGAATGGGTCGCCCTATTCGAACACAAGCGTCGATCTGCGGGATAAGACAGGCGGAATCTGGCTGATTCAGAGCGATGATCGAATGATCGGTATGCTCGATGTACTTGCTTCTTTTAACGGAACGAGTACAAACCGCGTACTTCTGACGCTCACCATACCGGCATCACATGTTGGCACGTATGATTGGATCGATCCGAAAGGCGCAGTCCTCTCGAACTCCGGCGTATTCCTCGAAATCCAGGAGCCGGGCGGTGTCATTCGTGAATATCAGGCAGTGCAGGGCAGCACCGTTGTAGCACTTGTCGGAGCAGAAACCGCCCAGGTGGACGGCACATTCACGGGCTCACTTCGCTCGACTTCCGATGGCAGCATCATCACAATCTCCAACGGCGTGTTTTCAATTACGCGCCTGAAGGATCAGTAAAGAATTATAATTCTGACGCAATAATCGGAGACAGTACTATGTCATCCACTCACGTAATCAGACTCGGTATCCTGCTCACGCTTTGCTTTTGGAGCTTCCTTCCGTCAAACGCCCACGCGCAGGAGGATCGAACCATCTCCTACGGTGCCCAGCAAGTAGTGTCCACCGTCGTCGGAGAAAAAGGACATACGTATCTGGGCCAGGGTTCCTGGCTCAACGAGAAGAAAAAATTCGGAACCACTTCTGATGTGGACCTGGAATCCTTCATCAATAAACCCAAACCCACTGACCCGGCCAAAGTGGCACAGTGGGAACGGGAAATGATGGAGCAGTGGAAGCAGTCGCAGCGTGATCTGATTCAGCAGATCAAAAAGCAGTATCCGCCGGAAAAGGCGCGTGAGATGCTCAACAAGATGAACGTGTACCCGCCCAGCCAGGTCATGGATGATGCCAAGGACGGCGCGGAGGCACTCAACAAATTCAAAAAATACAATTCTGTCCCGAATCTCGGAGGGCTTGACGATCTCGATAACGGTGTAATCAGCACCGTCGGTGAAATGGATAAATCGAAGCTCAACGCAGTGACTGAAGGGGTATATGGTCCCGACGCCCGGCGCTGGATACAGCAGGACCGCATGAAGCCGGGGAACGGCCGTGTTTTCTACAAGGATCCGAAGACCGGTACTTCGATGAGCAGTCGGCTGACCGACCTGGAGCATCTGATCCAGGGTGGTGAGACATTCACCGCAAAGGGGTCGGCCAACATTTCCAGCCAATTGATCGACAAGATCTTTGACGATATACGTGCAGGGGATCCTCGAAAAGCAGCAAAAAGCCTTGAGAGGCTGAAGGCCGAACTCCAGATATTGAAAAACAAATCCGGTGTCCACGTCGATATCTCGGAGATTGACGATCTCCTTAATGCCGGGAACGTCGGCAAAGCCAAGGACCTCCTCGCGGGTGCGAAATTACGCTGTGAACTGCTCAAACGAGGTGGTGGACAGCTTTCTCTGGCGGAAAAACTGCTTGAGAAAGGCGGCAAGGCATCGGCAAAGCTCATGGAAGCGCTCTCGAAGATTCCACTCGACAAAGTGGCCACGGTCCTGAACGGCGTGTTCATTACTTTCCAGGCAATTCAGATGGGAGCGGACATTTCGAAGGGCAATTATGCCAAAGCGCTCATCGATCTCGGTCTGGCTGTTTCACCAATGGCCATCGGCATACTCGGCGCACTGACAAATGAAATGCTGGAGGCCGCCAAGGAATTCGGCTTCAATCTTGTCGCCGGGCGGCAGGAGTGTTTTGACATGCTCTCGGGCATTTACCCCGATAATCCCGTCTATGTCGCCACACAGCGTGCGGCAGATGTCAGCATGGCGACGCTGCTGTTGAAATATGCCGCATGTGAAGAAAACGATCTCGCTACCTTTATTCGCGGGCGGGCATCCAATTCTTCGGATAAAGCAGACGTTGTCGCGATCAACGAAGCGAAATGTCTTCAGTCGGTAATTCCTGGCTGGCAGCAGGCCAGGGCGACCTTTGGATTGCAGTTCAAGAACGTCGCGGAGAATATGCAGATCACTGTGAGCGCGAAACCATTAGAGGATGAGAAGCGCGATGAGGGTCTCAACGATTTTGAGATTTTAGACAATCTGCGTGAAGAATTCATGAGGTATTCAGACGACGCCAACCAGAATGCCGACGAGTTGCTGCGGTATGTTTCTGCTTTTCAGAATGCCATCGGCACGAAGGACGCGTCACCGTGCAAAAATCCGTCCGTCGCCTATTTCTATCGCATGGCCAAGCTGAATTTTGAGTATTACAGCAGTGCAGTTAGTCGAATGGCTGAAACAGAATATCGCATGCAGCTGCGTCTTGCGAGCGCGAAAAAGGGAATCTCTGCCCCGAAAGACGAGAACGAGCCGCCGAAACCCGGGAAGACGGTGCGAGCCACGATCGTCTTCATGGGTAATTCGTTTGAAACGCTGAAACCCGAACTGGATGGATACGCACGCATGGTCTGCGGCGAGGGCGGATATACTTCGTATCTGCTGAAATGGTACCTGGACGGCGATGAACTCGTGGCGACAGGAATGCAGTACCTGGACTTCGATGACGTGCAGCCGGGGCCGCACAATATTGAGTGCGCGCTCTCCCTCTTCCCTTACGGAACTAAGGATAAAACCCTGGAGGGACTCGGTTATCGTGCAGAGTTTTTCGGCGGCACCCAAATCACCTTGCCTCCTCCGCCTGCCGACCAGTCCGCTGAGATCGAGGCAAAGCAGAAATCGGATCTGGAGCGCATTGTGTCAGTGGAAATGCCCATGGTTGAATCCATCCTCACGGAAAAACTCAACAGAACCGCGTCGCTGGGCGAACAATTCATGGCCTGCACCGAGCAGCTCCGGTCGTTCGGATGTGACCTGACAGAAGTCGAAAAACTCGGCGATGACATCGCAGAAAACGGCATCGATCCGGAAACCGTCAATAACGGACTCCGCGAAATTTGCGGTGATGGTATTGACAACAACGGAAATGGTGTCATTGATGAGGATTGCACAGGAGACGGAACAGTGGTCGTCACCGTTTGGGATAGCGGGAGCCTCGCCGATGATTCCTTCACACTCTCGGTCACGGGTTACGGAAATCTGGGCAGCACACCTGCCGGCGGACAACGACGCTACATGCTGGATCTGCCAGCGGGTACTTATACCGCGACGCTTACCTGCATCCTTGCACCCGACGATGCCGGCACCTTCTCGATTGAGTTCTCCGGCAGCGCTTCCGGAACAGGCGGGTCAGGAACCATGAGCGCCGGAGGTGCGGAGAGCTTCGAATTCACGGTGCAATAGAAAAGATCGATATATTGCGTGTATGCTGATCATTACCAGATCCATACATATCGCCGAGAAAGAACTCGAGGAACAATTCGTTCGCTCGTCCGGTCCCGGGGGGCAGAATGTCAACAAGGTCGCAACCGCTGTGCAGCTGCGATTTGATGCGGGCCACTCCCCTTCACTGCCAGAGGAAGTGCGAGAGCGGCTGCTGAAGTTGGCGGGGGGGCGCATCACTGAGGACGGCTTCCTGCTCATCGAAGCGCGGCGCTTTCGCACGCGGGAGCGCAACCGGGTCGATGCCCGGGAGCGGCTGGTGAAGCTCATCCAGCGCGCTGCGATTCCACCAAAACCGCGCAAACCGACTCGTCCGACCCGGGCGGCGAACCAACGCCGGCTCGAGACAAAAAAACGCCGGTCGGATACGAAACGCGCACGCCGGGGCGAGCAGGATTAAACTATTGACTTTGATGACCGATATAGCGATTATTCCTTATTAATGGCAAATATACTGCAATTCGCAATCCAGCCTCACCCCTCTGCAAGAGTTCTGAATGAAGCACAATATCGACGTTATCGCAGAGATTGTGAATCGCAGCGTTGGAAAGGATATTCTTGTCTTCGATCCCCCTTATCTTCAAAAGATGCTGGCGAAACGTGTTGAATTTCACAGTTTTGTGGATACTACGGCATACATCGAGTTTTTGGAATCGAACCTAAGTGAAGTACTTGCGTTTTACGAGTCTCTTTTGAACACGTATACCACATTTTTCCGCAACCCCCTGACCTTTGCATATCTGGAACAGGTGCTTTTCCCTGCCATGATCAGTCAGCGGAATCATACAAATAGTGCAATACGAATATGGTCCTCAGGCTGTGCAACCGGGCAGGAGGCCTATTCAATCGCAATGATTCTGGATGAGGTAATCAGCAGGATGGATTCATCCTGCACCTACAGCATATTTGCGACAGACGTTTCCTCAGCAGCTTTGGAAACGGCCCGACTGGGCCGCTACCAGAACGATGGGTTTCTCAATCTGCGGATGAGACAGCGAGACGATTATTTCGAACCTCGCGGTGATGCCTTTGAAGTGAGCAGCCGGATTAAAGAGCACGTTGATTTCTCATATTACGATATGCTCAACGAGGGATCCGTCTGTCCACCTCCCTGCATTTACGGCGATCTCGACCTCGCCTTCTGCAGCAATGTCCTGTTTTATTACCGACGTGATGTTCGTGCAGCAGTCATACGAAAACTCCATCGCTGTCTATCACCTGAAGGATACTTCATCTCCGATGAAGCCGAACGCGAAGATATATTAAGCAGCGGCATCTTCGATCAGACCGCAGCATTTCTGCCAGTATTTTCACCAATTATCGCAAGATAGCACCATGAGAATCAGAGACATCCGCATCGGGACGCAACTGAGTGTGGCACTTATCGTCACAGTGCTGCTCGTGCTCGTGCTTGCAACCCTTGCATTTGAGCAGGCACAGAAGCTTTGGGAGACGACGGCAAATATACAGCGGCATCCGTTGGCGGTGCAGATTGCCCTTGGCCGTATTAAATCAGACATGTGGGAGATGCGCAATGGGATAAAAGTAATGTTCCTGTCCAAGTCGGAAGAGCAGCGCACAGAGGTCAGCCACACTATCGCAATCGCAGATGCGGATGTCGAGATACAGCTTAAAGTTCTCTATGACAGGTATCTTGGGAAAGCCGAGGATGTCGATAATATCTATCATAATCTGCAAACCTGGAGAGTGGTTCGGAATGAAACCATCCAACTGCTTCGAGAGGGTCGGGTAGAAGAAGCCCGGCTAAGGTTACTCCCGGATGGTCCCGACGGAAAAATTGGCATCAATGTTATAAACTCACTAGGCACGCTGACGAATTTCGCGGAGAATAAAGCCGCTTCCTTTTTCCGGGAAGCGACGGCTGCCAGGGATACTCTGCTGCAGCGGTTTTTCATTGTTGTTCTCACTATTCTGCTTCTTTCCGTTCTGATTGGTGTCACGCTGTTCCGCAGCTTACGCCCCCCATTGATAGTAATGACAAAAGCCGCGAACTTGTTTTCAAATGGAAATTTTGATACTAGGATAGATTATCAATCCAAAAATGAATTAGGTTCCCTCGCCAGTTCTCTGAACATTCTTGCGGATACGGTGCAGAACGAGATCGAGCAGCGGGATTCCATACAACGGATTTCCGAAGCAATAGTCAGTGAAAACTCAATTCCGAGTTTTGTAAATAGTCTTCTGATGTCGATGAGTGCTTCCACCGAAGCTCTGTTTGCTGCTTTTTACCTGCACGAACCCGACACAGACACTCTCGTACTCAGTGCATCGCTCGGTCTTTCTGCTGATGTCCAGAACACATATTCAATCAGTAAACATGAGGGACCGTTCGCTCTCGCACTCGAAACCCTGCGTATTCACCGTGTAACCGAAATTCCCGCAGATACAATATTCCTTCATCCAACAGTTGCTGGCGGCATCGTGCCTCGCGAGATCGCCGTCATTCCGATTGTTTCGGGGCGGACAGTGCTTGCAATGATTGTGCTCGGCAGCCTCCGTCCATTTTCCGCAAAAGCAATTCATGTGTTGACCAATACACGAAGCTTCATCGCAGCGCGGCTTAGCAGCCTGCTCGCGACGGAAAAAATTAAGGTTTACTCTGATGCGTTACAGATACAGAACCGGGAACTTGAATCTTTGTCCGGTGAACTGTCGCGGCAGACGGATGAATTAACTTCGCAGAACATGGAACTTTCGCAGCAAAAGCGACAGTTGGATGAAGCTAACAAGATGAAAAGCAGCTTCCTGTCGAACATGAGCCACGAGCTGCGTACCCCGCTCAATTCCGTAATTGCACTTTCGAATGTGTTGAAGCGAAGGCTCGATGGTTCCATCCCAAAAGAGGAACATGGGTATCTCGAGATCATTGAACGCAATGGCAGTCATTTGCTTTCACTTATCAATGACATTCTTGACCTTTCCCGTATTGAAGCCGGGCATGAAGAAATCACCTTCTCTCAAACAAAGATACAGACCATCGTTGGCGAGGTGGTTGGTATGCTGGGTCCCCATGCAAGAGAAAAGGGTCTCGAATTGTCATCCAAAATCGATGTCGAATTCCCCACGATTTCTACTGATACTTCAAAATGCCGTCAGGTGTTGATTAATCTGATTGGCAACGCTGTAAAATTTACAGACGAGGGCAGTATAGAAATTTCCGCAGCTGCTACTGTTGCAGGCGATTTTGTTGAAATCGTGGTTTCTGATTCGGGTGTTGGTATCGCCCCGGAACATCTTGATGCCGTATTCCAGGAATTCAAACAGGTCGATGACAGCACTACACGCAAACATGGTGGAACAGGACTTGGTCTCGCAATCTCAAAAAGGTATGCGAAACTGCTCGGTGGAGATATCACTGTTGAAAGCACCCCGGGAAAAGGCTCACGCTTCATTTTCCGGCTTCCCCTTGTGTTGGACGAATCAACTGCATCGTCAAAAGAGACCTACCTGTCGGCTGCAACTCCAAAGGCATCGTTGCCGGCAGCTTCATTCAAAGGAAAGACAATCCTCATTGTGGAGGACAGCGAGCCGGCTGTTCTTCAGATGCGCGATGTATTGCAGGCTGAAGGGTTTGAGGTCCTCGTGGCCTCAAACGGCAGCGAAGCGCTGCGAAAAATCGCGGAGAAGATCCCGGATGCTATGATCCTCGATTTAATGATGCCGGAAATAGACGGATTCGAGGTGCTGCGGATAGTCCGCGAGCAAGCAGCGACAGCGGCACTTCCCGTGCTCATCCTCACTGCGAAGCGCATCACAAAGGATGAATTGGCCTTCCTGCGCGGGAACAACGTCAAGCAATTGATTCAGAAAGGCGATGTCAGCCGCAAGGAGCTGCTGACTGCGGTAACCAATATGCTTGGCATCCATCCACCTGCCGCTATTATCAACCGTATACCGAGAAGACCGAAAAACGGTGATAAACCGCGAATTCTGGTTATTGAAGATAATCCGGACAACATGACGACAGCTGCGGCGCTATTAGCGGATTCCTGCACCGTGCTGCAGGCGAGTGACGGGCGGTCCGGCCTTCACATTGCAAGGGATGAACGACCTGACGTTATTCTTCTCGATATTTCCTTGCCCGGAATTGACGGATTTACCGTTTTGGAATATGCCAGGCAGGATTCGGCAATCAAGCACATCCCTGTGATCGCACTCACCTCCCGTGCGATGCAGGGAGATGTGGAAGAAATATTGTCGCATGGCTTTGATGGATACATTTCAAAACCCATTGATGCCGAATTATTCGAACAGCAAATATTCGGGACGCCGCATGGAGATGCATAACAAAACCACAATTCTTGCGATTGATGATAATCCGGACAATCTGGCGAGCCTCAAGGCTGTGCTTAACGATTTGCAGCCCGATGCCCGCATCCTCACTGCTCTCACCGGTCAGGCAGGAATCGACCTTGCCCGATCAGAAGACCCCGATATGTTGCTCCTCGATATCATCATGCCTGACATGGATGGCTTCGAGGTCTGCCGTGTTTTCAAAAAGGATCAGCAGCTTAAACATATTCCTGTCGTTTTTCTCACTGCCCAAAAAACTCGACGGGATTTACGCATCGCCGCGCTCGAGGCGGGAGCTGACGGCTTCCTTTCAAAGCCGCTCGACGAGATCGAACTGTTGGCGCAGGTTAAGGCAATGCTGCAGATACGTTCTTTCGTCCTTATGCAGCGCAGGGAAAATGAGCGATTAAACATGTTGGTGGCCTCCAGGACAGAGGCCCTTCAAAAGGAACTTGAAGAGCATCGCACGGCTGATCAGCTGCTGCGTGAGAGCGAAGCGCGTTTTCGTGCAATGCTCGAACACTCGCCTCTTGCCTATCAGGCACTCGATGAGGAGGGAAAATATATCGATGTCAATGATGAATACTGCAGACTCCTGGGCCACTCCCGGAGTGAATTAATCGGTAAACAGTGCAGCGATTTCTGGATCCCGGAGGATCGACCGCTCTTCGCTGAAAGCTTTGGCAATTTCCTTTCCAGTAATGTGATGGTGGGAGATTTAAGGCTCCAGCACAAGTCAGGCAATACCATCGAAGTTCATGTCGAAGGCCAGGTACAGAGAGACTCTTCGGGCTCATTCATCCGAACTCATTGCGTGCTGATAAATATAACGGAACAGAATAAACTGAATAGGCAGCTCGTCGAAGCGAAGGAACGCGCGGAGGAGAGCGATCGACTGAAATCAACGTTCCTCGCCAATATGAGCCATGAAGTCCGAACTCCAATGAACGCAATCATTGGCTTTTCGGAATTGCTTAACGAACCGGATTTGCCCAGGGACGCTCAGCAGGAATACACCGAAATCATCCGGCAGCGTTCCTATGATTTATTGCAGATTATAAATGATATTTTGAATATTTCGCTCATCGATGCAGGTGAAGTAATTATCACGCCCGAAATCAGCAACGTGAAAGTCTTGCTGACAGACCTTTATATCACGTTCAATCAGCTTGCAGCCAGCAGCAAGGAAGGGCGCGTGGGAATTGAATACTGCATCGATTTGGATGAGTCAGAGATTCATGTCATGATCGATAGCGGCCGGATCCGTCAGGTTCTGACCAACTTGATTTCGAATGCCCTCAAGTTTACGCATAAAGGGACGGTACGTTTTGGCTGCAAACGGCAAAATAAGCACGAGCTGATATTTTATGTAGAGGACACCGGGATTGGAGTTCCATCAGAAGCTCAGACTCTTATCTTTGGCCGCTTCCGTCAGGCCGATGATTCCTCTTCCCGTCTGTATGGCGGGACCGGGCTTGGCCTCTCGATTTCGAAGGAACTTGTCGAATTAATGGGCGGACGCATCTGGGTCGAATCAAACCAAAACACCGGCAGCACTTTCTGCTTCAGTTTGCCATACAATGCCGTCCCTATGAAGCTTCAGACTGTGGAATGAACTTACCTGCCAGCAAAATATCAAGCAGTTTCTTGCCACGAGAAGTTCATTTCGTGATTCTCGCATGCATCGTCGTCCTGCTATCTGCAACTGCCGGTTATATCTATTACCTCAACGAAGAAGCGACGCTGAAAGAAAACATCGGGAACGAACTCAGCGCTATTGCAGAAATGAAAACGACACTCCTGACGCGATGGTACCATGAAGAAATAGCGGATGCTGCACTGATCGCCCATGATATCGACGATGAGAATTTTCGCGGCTGCCTCAAAGACGGCAACGCTGAGGACTGTCAGAGGCTGGAGCGAACCATCACATCGATTAAGAGCCAGCATGGATACTCCGACCTGCTGTTTGCCTCCTCTGATGGCCTGGAAGTCCCGCTACTTGGATTCTCTGAACCGCCGCCTGACTCAATGGCAGCTGCATGTGTCCGCCGGGCCATTCAAACCAGCAGCGTTATTGTATCCGGGTTCAAGTCCCTGCCGGGTCATGAAACTTTTCATATCGATTTCATCGCTCCCATGGCTACGCTGGATGCAGCCGGTGGTCTCGCCCTGTTATTGCGCGTCGAGCCGGTGAGCATCCTTGTCGAAATTCTCAGGCCGCAGGCTCTCAGCGATCACGTGCTGACAACTACCTTCGTGCACATGCACGACGGAGACGCCTCCATAGTATCTGAATTTGCGGATGGGTCGCAGAAGCTATGGCTAAGTGAGCTTTCCAACATTGATACTACCCTCATCCCGGTCCGGGCGATGAACGGATATCGCGGCATCATCGAAGGGCAAGACCTGGCTGGGCACGAGGTGGTCGCATACATTGCAGGTATCGATGGTACTCCGTGGTGCATTATTGTAAAAACAGATCGCTCGGCTGCCTTTGAGGACCTCATATTCGAAGTGTGGCTGATCGCGATTTTTGTCCTGCTCATTATTGGCATCACTATTTCGGGACTGGCATTTATCTACAGCTATCGGCAGCGAAACACCTACCGCGAACTCTGGAAAGCGGAAGAGGAATTCCGCATCACATTATACAGCATAGCGGATGCCGTGATTACTACTGACGAGAGTGGCGCCATCCGCTATCTCAATACCTCTGCCGAAGCACTTATGGGATGCGAAGAACGCCTCGCACGTGGGATGGCTCTGGATACTCTTCTTGCGCTGCATCTCGAATCCACCGGCGAAAAAATCGAAGATCCGGTTTCCAAAACTCTCCGTGAACGCAAACCCCTGGAATTATCCAACGGCGTCGTGGTTCAGCACACTGACGGGCGTCAAATACCGGTAATGATAAGCGCTTCAGTGCTTCTGGCCGAAGCCGGCAGAATTGCCGGGGTCGTTCTTGTGCTGCGCGACCAGACGGAGGCACGTGTGCGTCAGCGTCTGCTGGAAGAGAGCGAACGGAAATATCGCAGCCTTTTTGATGCGACAGCGGAAGCGATCGCACTCTACGATGTCGTTGTTGACGGGAATTCCGAATTGGTCGACTTGCAGCAAGTTGAAAGCAACAGAATGTTCGGAGTGTTTTTCAGGCTTCAAGAGGAAGCCGCCCCTGATCCCAAGAATCAGTTCCTCCCTGATTCACTGCGGACGACACTCCTTCCCCTCTGCAGAAAGGTACTGGCGAGCTCTGTCCCGATCATTTCCGATCTTTATATTGAAAGCATCGATAGGCATTGTATTATTACGGTGTACTCACCTGAAAAGCATAGAATCGCAGTCGTGTACCACGACATAACAAACAGGAAAAAGGCGGAGGAAGCCCTCCAGCTCAAAATGGCAGAACTGGAACGCTTTCACCGACTGACGGTCGATCGGGAACTCCAGATGATCGAACTGAAGGCAGAAATAAATGCGCTGCTCGAAGAACGCGGTGGAGTAGGCAAGTACCGCATCGTTTGAGTTCCGGCCTGTTTTTAAACACTCTCCCAAATCCGCATGGTCTAAATGGAGACAGAAACACTTTCCATTCTCATTATAGAAGCTGACCAGGAGATTACCTCCTCCCTCGCAGCCCGCGTCGGCAAAATCCTTCCGTTTACGACAATTAAAACGGCTGCTGAAGCAGCGGATGGGATTGAGATGTCGAGAGTGCACACTCCTGATCTCATTCTCGTCGGGATGAGCCAGGCTGATTGTAAGGGAGAGGAAATCTGCACTGAACTTCGGACGAATAAACTCACGGGCGGTCTCCCGATTCTCGTGCTCACCTCCGCCGAAACCAAGCCTGAACAGCGCCGCTGCGCCTATGAAGCGGGGGTTGACGGTTTTCTCAACTCCCCTTTCGACGAAATCGATCTCCTCCTGCAGATCCGGACGCTCACCGCTACATCTCGAATACTCAGGCAGACAGAATTCGGTATTGAAGGATCCACCGCTGCGGATGCAAAGCGTTCACTCGATTTGCTGGAACTCCTGAAATCGCATCATGATCAGGAAGAGATTCTCCGCCTGTCTAATCAACGGTTGGAAGATAGTCAGCGGGCGACATTGAACCTGCTCGAAGATATTAAAGCTGAAGCTGATGCCAGAAGCCAGACTGAGGAAACGCTTCGTCGATCAGAAAGCAATCTCGCGATGGCGCAGCGGGTGGCCAACGTAGGATCCTGGATATGGTATCCCCAGAGCAATCGACTGGAATGGTCCGATCAAATGTATACCATCTTCGGGCTTTCACGTGATAACTTTTCCGGTGACCTTTCCGAAGTAATAAGCTCAGCGATTCACCCGGATGACAGGGAAAAAGTGCTGCAGTCGAATATTTCGGTAGTGAAATATGCAAAACCTGTTCCCCTCGAATATCGGATAATCCACCCTGATGGCACGATCAGAACAGTATGGGCGGAAGCAGGAGAAATTGTGCTCGATGAAGCCGGAGCGCCCTATTCTCTCGCCGGGATTGTTCAGGACATTACTCTTCGAAAGCTTCATGAAACGGAGCTGAGAGAGAGTCGTGAACGTTTCGATCTGGTGATGCATGCAACGAAGGACGGGCTCTATGACTGGAATCTAGTCACGAACGAGATCTACTATTCACCAGGCTGGAATTCCATGCTTGGCTATGCTGAAGATGAATTAGGAAGCGACATCTCCATCTGGGAACAGCTCATAGCACCGGAATATCTGAAGCGATCATGGGAGATGCTGAACGCGATGTTCGCCCGCGAAGTTGATGTATTCAGGATGGAATTCAAAATGCTGCATAAGGATGGTCATTGGGTCGACATCCTCTCCCGCGCGGATGCGGTGTTTGATAGTTCAGGCAAGGCGATTCGAGTCGTGGGGACGCACATTGATATTTCCGAACGCAAAAAGTCCGAGCGGTTGCTCCGTGAAAGCGAGAAAAGATACCGGCAATTATTTGAGAATATGACTCAGGCTTTCGCGCATCACGAAATCATACTCGATGCCGAAGGGAAAGCTGTCGATTACCGCTTCCTCGATATCAATCCCGCCTTTATAAGACAGACAGGATTGACTGCCGATATTATTGGCAAAACAATCAGGGAAGTAATGCCGGAGGCGGAAGATTACTGGATCGAGATCTATGGCGGCGTTGCGCAGAGCGGAGAACCTATCCACTACGAACAATTCGCTGAGGTACTCGGAAAGCATTTCGAGTTCTGGGCTTTCTCTCCGGATCCCGGACAGTTCGCGGTGCTGTTCAACGACATCACCGAACAAAAACTCTCACAAAAGCTGATTCTTGAAAGCGAGCGCAGCTACCGGCTGTTGTTCAATAATATGTCGCAGGGGTTTGCGCAGCATGAAGTCGTCTTCGATGATCGGGGCAACGCTGTAGATTTCAGATATATTGATGTTAATCCTGCGTTTGAAATCCTGACCGACAAACCGGCCTCTGAACTTGTCGGTAGATTATTGACCGAAGTGTTTCCTGGAACCGTGAGTATCTGGTTCAAACATTACCATGAAGTAGAGGCGGCCGGGCGTCCCCTTCACTTCGAGGAATATTCCTCTGAAATTGGAAAACATCTTGAGATTTGGGGATTCATCTCGCGCCCGGGCGTGTGGACTGTCATGTTTACGGACATCACGGAGCGAAAGCTTGCGGATAACGCTCTACGTGAGAGCGAAGAACGCTTCCGTACCATTATTGAATCTGCTCAAGATGCGATTCTGATGGTGGATTCGAATGCTGAAGTCACTTATTGGAACCCGTCCGCCGAACTGATTTTTGGCTTCTCCAACGAGGAGGTGCTCGGGCAGTACATTCCAGATCTCATCGTTCCGCCGAGATACCGGCACCGTGGAATGGCGATCTTCAAACATTTCATCAGTGCCGGTATTACCGCCGACAACCGACGTTCGCTCCAACTGATCGGCCTACGGAAAGATGGTCAGGAAATCGATCTCGCCTTTTCACTCACTGCCGTTTCGCTCGATGGCGAATGGTCGGGTATCGCCGTAATCCGAGATGTGACAGAGTGGAAACGGGCAGAGCTAGCTCTCCGCGAAAGCGAAGAACGCGTTCGTGCGATCACACAGAGCGCTCAAGATGCAATCATCATGGTCGATGACGCTGGCTGTATAACCTATTGGAACCCGGCTGCGACAGCCATTTTCGGCCACTCTTCCGAGGAAGCTATTGGGAAGAATCCTCATCTGTTCCTTGCTACCGAACATCACAGAGCATTCAGTCAAGCTGCATTTAGAGTCTTCTCGAGCACTGGTGAAGGTGCAGCTATCGGTAAAACGCTGGAGTTAACCGGAGTGCGCAAGGATGGTGAGGAGGTTGATATTTCTCTCTCTCTCTCCGCGGTGAAGCTGAAAAACAGATGGCATGCTGTAGGCATCATCCGCGATATTACCGAGTGGAAACTCGCTGAGGCAATGCTTCGCGAGAGTGAAGCTAGATTTCGCTCCATGCTTGAGCATTCACCTTTCGCCTATCAATCGCTTGATGATGAGGGACGATTCATCGACCTCAACGATAAACTCTGCGAAATGCTCGGCTACGATCGCGGTGAATTGCTGGGTAAGGTATTCGGCGATTTCTGGGCTCCGTCGAGAGAGATGGAGTTCTCCACCGCCTTCACGAACCTCCTTCGCGATAACTATTCACGAGGAGATTTTCAACTTCGACAGAAGGACGGTTCCATCATTGATGTCTATCTCGAGGGCCGGGTTCAACGAGATGTGCAAGGTAATTTCCTTCGGACGCATTGCGTCTTCTTCAACATCACCGAGCGCGCCCAGGCCGAACGCAATCTGCGCGAAAGCGAAGAGATGTTCCGTGCAATTTTTCAGGGGCATGCAGCGGTAAAACTGCTGATCGACCCGAAGACAGGAGCGATTTCTGACGCAAACGATGCAGCCATGAACTTCTATGGATGGAGCATAGAGGAGCTGAAAAACAAGAATATCTGGGATATCAATACCCTCTCCAGAGAAGAAGTGCTGAAGGCTATGGAGAGTGTCCTTGATAGCGGAAGGTCATTTTTTGAATTCCGGCATCGACGAGCTGATGGCACTGAGCGCGATGTAGAGGTTTATTCAAGCACCGTCAATGTTCATGGGAAAAATCTCATCCATTCGATCATTCATGATGCAACAGAAAAAAAGGAAGCTGAAAAACAGATTCGTCTGCTCGGCCGATCAATTGAGCAAAGCCCGGTCAGCATTGTCATTACGGATACCGACGGCAGCATTGAATATGTAAATCCGGAATTCACTAAAATAACCGGATTCGACTTTGACGAAGTAATCGGGTTGAATTCCCGCATCCTTAAATCCGGTTCACAGTCGACCGAATATTACTCCAATCTGTGGAGCACGATACTCTCCGGACAAGACTGGATTGGAGAGTTCCATAATAAACGGAAAGACGGCTCCCTTTATTGGGAAAGCGCTGTTATCTCCCCGGTCATCAGCGAGCGCGGTTCGATCACTCATTTCATCGGCATTAAAACAGACATCACAGCACAAAAGCAAATGCTGGCTGATCTCATTGCCGCAAAGGAACGGGCGGAGGAAAGCGACAGGCTGAAGTCTACCTTCCTTGCCAATATGAGCCACGAGGTTCGCACACCGATGAATGCCATCATCGGATTTTCCAACCTTCTCACCAACGAAGGACTGACAAAGGAAGATCAGGCCCAGTTCACCGAAATTATCAGACAGCGTTCATACGATCTGCTTGGCATCATCAATGACATTCTGAACATCTCCCTTATCGATGCCGGTGAAATGAAAATTTTCGAAGAAGAAGCAAACATCGAGGCCATACTCAAGGACCTCCACCTTTCCTTCACCCAGCTTGCCAGAATCGAAAAAGCACAAAGCGTGCAATTGCTCTGTGAAATCGAACTCCCCGCGTCCGGCAGCACACTCCTACTGGATACAGGGCGTCTTCGCCAGGTATTGACCAATCTCCTGTCCAACGCACTCAAATTTACACACGAAGGCAGCATCTCCTTCGGATGCAAACTTAATAGCGAGAAGGAACTTCTCTTCTATGTCTCGGATACCGGGATCGGAATTTCCAAGGACGCGCAGAAATTCATTTTCAACCGCTTTCGCCAGGTTGATGAATCAAGCACCCGTAAATACGGCGGTACCGGGCTTGGTCTCTCGATATCCAAAGGACTGATCGAACTGATGGGTGGTGTGCTCACAGTTGAATCCGAAGTCGGCGTCGGCAGCACTTTCCAGTTTACACTCCCCTACCATCCTGTTTCCGCGAAGCGCGCGCAGGGCAAAATTACGTGAGGTAATGGATGTTCATTTCATTATTGGCCGCGACTTTTTTCATCGCACTTCTGGTTTCCTTCATCGTAACGAGGATTTTCACTCAGCCAATACAGATGATCCTGTCCCGGATCGTCGCGGAAGAAATGCAGTTTGCCTGGTCACGCTATATGACGTTTGCCATGTATGTCGTGGGAATCTCAGGCGGCGTGCGCATGTGGGAGCTGGAACGCTACATCACGGCACCGTCGCTGGGACCGGACGCCACGATCCTTCATCTTTCCTCCGAACGCTGGGTGCTTGAAGTGTACCGCACCATCATCGAGACTCTCCAAGGCATAGCCTGGCTGCTGCTGATCTTTTTTATCTTCACGCTCATGGCGTATATCGTCCTCCGCATAATCGAATCCCGCAGGGCCGCGGAAAACCCCATTCAACCTGACAATCCCCAGAAACCGCCGATAACTGATTAAGCGCGAACCTACGGGAATCGCGGTTGCCTCTACATCAGAATTGCCCCTTCAAGCTGCAGCAGCTTTTTCTTTCGTTCAATGCCGCCTGCATAACCGGTGAGTGAACCATCCTCCCCAATGACGCGATGACAGGGAATAATAATGGATATCGGGTTTTTTCCGATCGCCCCTCCTGCGGCGCGGGAGGCGTCAGGATTTCCGATAGCTTCGGCGATTGACCGATACGAAACAGTACTTCCATAGGGAATCACGCGCAGCGCGGTCCATGCCTGCAATTGAAAATCCGTTCCGAACAGATGCGTCTTCACACGAAATTTCTTGAGTTTCCCCTGAAAGTATTTCTCGAGCTGCAGCTGCACTGAAGAGTGCTCACCATGCTCGGGTTTCACCTCGAATATTTTCAGATACCGGGCGAGCCATTCATACATTTCCTCGCGATATCCTTTGTATTCAAACCCCAGATAACATAAAGCACCATCACAGGTTGCTATATGCAGGTTCCCCAATGGGGAGGGCATGTGCGACATAATGATGACGGCGGGTCTGCGAGCGGTGGTAGCTGCCATAGACTTCCCGGCGTGATGAGGACGAATGGAATGCGTAAAATTACGGGAAATACAGCAGAAAAGAAAAGCCGGTAATCAGATGATGACCGGCTTTTCTGAAATGAAGAGCGTTCCGGCGGAATGGTCAGCGGCTATCGCTCGCTGCATCCACCTGATTGGATGAGGCGTCAGTCCTCTTTTTCACCCTCGGGTTTTGCCTCGGGCTTGGCTTCGGGATACAGCACGACCTGCACGAAATTATCGAGATTGATGTATTTCTGTGCACTCGCGCGCAGCGATTCGAGCGTCAGTCCATCAATTTTCGAATCGTAGTCGAGCCATTCATTCAGCGGATCGTTGTTGGTAAGCGACGCCTGAATGCGGCTCAGCCAGAACCCGTTTTCCTTCAGACTGGTCTCGCGCTCGCGGCGCTGCAGTTCCTGGATTTTTTTCAGATTCTCTTCTGTAGTGAGATTGTCTCGCGTGTCTTTGAGAACGTCGTTGAGAGTCCCGAGCAGTTCGTCCACGCGCTCCGGATCTGTACCGAAATTCACGAGCAGTGAATAATCCTGTTCAGGATAGCGGTCGGCGCTCGCACGCACTCCGACGCCGTATGTGCCGCCTTTGTCTTCGCGGATGGCCTCACGGAGCTTGATCGTAAGCAGTTCCTGCAAAGAAGAAAGGTTATAGCGGTTCTGATACGTCCATTCAAATGGACCGGTGAACACAACTGCCACCGTCGATTTTTGATCCATGCCTTTGTAAACGGCTTTCTTGATCACGCCTTTCGGCGGATGAATACCGGGATTCTTCCATGTCTCCTTTCGGCCCGTAATGGGCAGAGCGCCGATGTATTTCTCGAGCAGGGGCTTTAATTCCTCGGCCTTTACATTTCCGACAAAAATGAATGTAAAATCGCCGGCATCCGCAAAACGGTCGCGGTAGAAATCAAAAGCTTTTTCAAGATCGACGGTCTCGAGCCACTCTTTTGTAACGGGGCGTACACGCGGGTGGTAGTTCGCAAGCGTTACCTGCAGGGTGTCTGAAAACACCTTCTCCGGCCTGTTCCCTGCATTCTCAAAGTATCCGGCGAGTTGTGCCTTGAAAGATTCGTACGCCGTGGTGTCTTTTCTTGGCTGCGTGAAATACAGATACACAAGCTGCAGCGCAGTTTCCAGATCCTTCGGTGCTGCGCTGCCTGAGAAACCTTCGTTTTCGCCGCTGATAAATGGACTTACACCGACCATCTTGCCAGCCAGAAGCTTCTTCAACTGTATGGCATCAAATTCACCGACGCCTCCGCGATCGACGATCGTGGCTGCCAGTGTTCCACTGGCGATATCCTCGTCGCTGATGAACCCGTTGCCGCCGGGACTCACCGCGGCAAATTGCACTTCGTCCGCCTTGAAGTCGGTTGTCTTGAGCAGTACACGAATGCCATTGCTCAACATAAAATCCGTTACGCCAAGATCATCCAGATTCTTCTCCGATGTGATCTTCACCTTCGTCGCAGGCACTTCTGCAAGCGGCTTGTTGGCCACTTCATCCACATACGCCTCGACCACCATGTTGTCTACTTTATCCATCACCGCACGCAATTCCGCTTCGGTGGGAACAACGACGCCCTCTTTCTCCGGCATGCTCAGTGATACGACGCGGTTCTTCTCAGGCATCAGGCCTGCCGTCAGCTTGTTAACTTCGCGAACCGAAATTGTCGGCATATATTTCTTGTAGAGTTCATATTCGACTTCGATCCCGGGGATAGGTTCCTCGGTAAGGAAATTGCGCACGAACTCGGATGCATGAGACTCGGATCGCGTTTTATCGCGTTCATTGTAAGACTGCTCCATTCCGCGAAGTATGTTGGTCTTTGCGCGCTCAAGTTCCGAGGCGGTGAAGCCGTGATCCTTTACCCGCTTGGCCTCGATGAGCAGTGCCTCAAAGCCGCGGAGGACGCCTTCTTCCTTGGATGACATGCCCAGCATGTACACGTCCTTCGTACGCACGAATCCGCCCTGGCCGGAATAAGCGTTGAGATACGGCGGATTCTTCTTCTGCAGCAATTCACTGTATCGGTCATTGAGCATCTGGCTGTAGAGCTGCTCGATCATCGATTTTCTGTAGTCAGAGACTTTTCTATCGACGCTGGGCGCCATCTTGTGATAGAGCGAAAGCGATGTTCCAGTCGCTTCCTTATCCGTAGCGATGGCAAAGAGCAGTTCGTCATGATCCGGGACTTCGAATGCGGGACGAGGTTTCGGATTCTTGCTGGCCGGAATGGCACCGAACATGCTCTTGATCTTCTCTTCCATCTTGCTCACATCGAAATCGCCAACGGCGATGATGCTCATGAGGTCCGGACGATACCAGTCTCTATAAAAACTCTTGATCGTCTCGTATTTGAAGGTCCTCAGAATCTCCGGCTTGCCGATCGGAAGACGGTCGGCGTACATAGAACCCTTGAGCAGAATGGGAAACTGCTTGTCGCGGATTCGGGCTCCGGCGCCATTGCGTGAGCGCCATTCCTCGATTATCACGCCGCGTTCCTTGTCGATTTCCTCGTCGTCGAAGCTGACATTGCTCGCCCAATCGACCAGCACCTGCATGCCCTTTGTGACCTTCGTTTCGTCTTCCATAGGCAGTTCCAGCATGTACACGGTTTCATCGAAACTGGTGTAGGCATTCAAATCGCCGCCAAAGCGCATTCCTATGGACTCGAGATACTGTACGAGTTCATTCTTCTCAAAATTCTTTGTCCCGTTGAACGCCATATGCTCGCAGAAATGCGCGAGTCCCTGTTGTTCGTCAGTCTCCATCACCGATCCTGCATTTACAGCCAGTCGAAGCGCTGCCCTGTTTTCGGGTTTCTTGTTCTGCATGATGTAGTAGTTCATGCCGTTTGCAAGTTTCCCCATACGGATTTTCGGATTGATCGGAAGAGGACTGCCGAGTCCGAGAGAAGACGCGTTGATTTCATTTTCCTGCGCAAGCACTAGCGCAGGGACTGCGCAGATAAGCAGCATGATGATGCAAAGCCGAGACAGCAAACTCATCAGTAACTCCAATATGTGATCACAAAAAGGGTCATCGTTTTTTTTACGTAAGAACATTACAAAAGATACGAGAAAATCGTGAAATAAATCAGCAACACGGCTCGCCTGAACGGAAGAAATTGTCTTATGGCACACAACGAAAACGCGGGCATAGCGGCCCGCGTCATCGTTTATCGCGTCATGATTAATCAGAAAACCGCGGCTGAAACTTCTGCTCGAGAACATGGAATTCAGCAGCCTGGTTTTCGGGGCGGCTGCTTCTACTCTAGCGGATTCATCGAGTATGCTTCCACTTCATCGTCTTCGTAGCCGAGCGCCTTCCAGTCAAGAACGCCATCCTTCGAATGGCAATTCGTGCAGGTCAGCGCGCCGTTGCGGCGGACAGCGTGGCTGATTTCCATTGAAGCGTCGTTCGGAATCCAGCGTGCTTCCACTTTACCCTTTTTCATCTTGAGCACATCTTCATACGCGTCGCCATGCCACTCCGTGACGTATTTGCCGGAACCGTCATCCATATAGCGCATGAACTGGTCCATGAGATAAATCTTGAACATCGTTCCATACATCATTTCCATCATGCTCTTCTGCATTTCAGCTGCGGCTGCTTTCGCAGGATCGCCGGTTTTATAGTATGTGGGCAGATTGTACGGAATGTACATGCCGCCGAAGGGGCCGATATTCTGCAGATCGATGTGCTGGCGTCCGTTGAAGATTTTCATCGCGTACAGTTTTGACGGCTTTTTCTTGGCGATGGGACGCATCACTTTTTCGTACCAGCCGGCATAGTCGTAATCCTTGAATTCCGGCCAAACATGAGTTGGATTATAGAAACGGTAGAGATTCTTTCCGTTCGGATTGTCTCCGATTGCGTTGCCGAGGAAAGTCGCATCGCCGTTCCACCACTGGTAGGTGATGGCTTTCTTCGGCTGAGTCTCCTTCGAGTCGGTATAGACGTAAACTCCGGGATTCTCTTCGAACATCGGAGTGGCGAAATCGCGCATCGTGGCATTGTCAGCCTGCAGTGAAGGGATATGGCAGGTAACACAGGCCACTTTCTCCGTGTGTGCGTTCAGGAAATCCGCGATCTCGGCATTCTCACTATGCGGCTCAGCAGTATGACAATTTTCACAAGCGACTTCCACACCGGGCAGGTCATTGGTCATCATCGTCGTGGTGTGCTTTCCCTTCGCGATCAAATGTCCTTCGGTGATATGGCAGTCAGTGCAATTGAGTCCGGCAGCTGCGTGCACGTCCCATGTCGGCGAAAACGGTGTTCCACGCTTGGATCCCGGATGCAGCACTCGGGGACGCTCGTGCCCGGTATTTATAATGCTCTGGAAATAGCTGGTGTCGGTGGAATCGATATAAATATCTCCTCCGAAATTATGCTGATGGCAGCGGAGACAGCTTTGCGAGGTGGTTTTCGTCACGGACATCGCGGCACGCATGTTGCGGTCCTGTTCCCAGCGCTTGAGTCCGTTTTTATCAACCGCGACCTGCTTCTTGTTCATGTCGTAAGCCTGCGAGTGGCAGATCAGGCAGTCTATGGCATCCTTTTCGTTCTGTTTCGTCTCGTACCCTGGCATGATTTCGCCAAGAGGAGCCTGGTACTGTCCGCCGATATGGCACTGGCCGCAGCCCTCCGACATTGTATCGCCCTTTGCGGTGATTACAATTTCCGCCCAGGCGCTCATCGCGAAGGAACCGGGTTTGGGGCAGGGACGATCGATTTTACCCATAGGGAAATCATCCGCAAGCTCACCGTTGAAGCCATACACATTGTCGTGTTTTTCGGTGAAGAAACGGTAGTGCGTCGAAGTAAGGAGATTCTCCATGAGGTCGAGTTTCTTGTCCTTCCCCGATTTCGCGTCCTTCACAGTTATGTTTTCGTGGCAGGTCAGACAGGTTTTCGGACCCTCGTACGCCGTGATGCCGGCTTCTTTGAAAATCTTGATGTGCTTGAAATCCATATCAAAGCTGACTTCAAGATCAGCTGCGATGCGGTCATACTCATCGGCGCTCACACGCTCGACTGTGAACTCGATGTCGCCGGGACGGCTGTCTTCAGGCAGCATCCAGTTGATGATGTCCGATTTGAACGCCCATCCCATAATCGCGAGAAGAGGAATAATCGCGAGTAGGGAAAAAACGAAGGTGCGAGATTTTTGGGTCATTGCTGCTCCATGGATGCAGGTTATCATGATTTCGGACCGAATTGTTTTCAGACAGAACAGTCCTATAATTCTATGATATTTGATGCATGGAGCAGACGGAAGGATTCAGGGATCGTGAAAATATTTTTAACTCCCTGTCAGCAGGTCCTTCTGCCGGCGCTTACCCTGCAGCCCGCGCTCGACAAACAGTTTTTCCCCGGTAAACGGATCCATCCCTGTATGATACATCACGCTGGCCCAGGTGCCGGGCGTGGGTGTGAACACCTGCACTTGTTCGGGTGCGATCTGCAGCTCATTTGCTGCAAATCTCTGCAGATTCCGCATATCCTTTTCCTCGGAACCCGGATATGCCGCGATGAAATAATAGGTGAGAAACTGCTTCTTCCCGGCCTTGCGCGAAAGCGTGAAAAACCTTTCGCGGAAATCCAGCAGATCTTCCGTGCCGCCCTTCCCCATCAGATGCAGGATGCCTGGATCACTGTGTTCAGGAGCGAGCTTGAGTTGCCCAGATACATGGTGCTGCACGAGTTCTTCCATGAATTCCATTCCGCATCGCTTGTCGTCCATCACCATGTCGTAGCGAATGCCGCTGGCGACGAACACCTTGCGCACACCCTCGATGCGGCGGAGTTTTTGAAGCAGACGAGTGTATCGCGAATGATCCACCGGCATTTGCTTGCAAAGCTGCGGATACACGCAGCGTTTTTCCGTACACGCCCCTTTCTCGATTTTCTTTGTGCACTCGAAGCCATACATGTTCGCGGTCGGGCCACCCACATCAGGAATGATTCCTTTGAAGCGCGGGTGCTGCGTCAGCCCGGCGGCCTCATCGAGAATGGACTTCTCACTACGCCAGCGAACCCTCCGACCTTCATGCACCGCAATCGCGCAGAAATTGCACTCGCCGTAGCAGCCGCGATGGGTCTGCAGCGAAAAGCGAATCGTGTCGAGCGCGATGAGCTTCCCCTCCTTTTTGTAGGATGGATGGGCATCGCGTTCAAACGGCAGCGCCGCGATCGCATCGAGTTCATTCTGGCTTTCGTAGACCGGCGGAGGATGCTGCAGCAGCCAGCGGTCTCCGTGCTTTTGTGCGAGTCCCCGGGCGGTTACAGGGTCAGTATTGTCATAGAAGCTGCGATACATGCGTGTAAACGCCTCCGTGTCGTCACGCGCCTCCTCGAACGATGGCAGCAGCAGATAGTCCTCAGGCACATCGCGTCCAATCTCACAGGTGCCCGGGATGCCGCTGATCTCAGCTCCGTCACGCAGCCTTTCGGCAAGAATCCGCACGGTTCGTTCGGCCATGCCATAGATCAGAAGATTGGCTTTCGCATCGAAGAGCATGGATCGCCTGACGGTATCGCCCCAGTAATCATAATGCGCGATACGCCGAAGACTCGCTTCGAGTCCCCCCAGCACGATCGGTGCCGTGTTCTTGAAATACTGCCGGATAAGCGTGCTGTACACGATGCTGGCCCTGTCGGGCCTGCGGGTATTCTCACCACCGGGAGTATAGTCATCGGTTCGGCGTTTTTTCTTCAGCGCAGTGTAGTTGGCGACCATGGAATCGACACTCCCTGCGGAGATTCCCCAGAAAAGAAGCGGCTCGCCCAAACGCGTTATATCGCTGTCGGAGTGCAGGTCCGGCTGCGCGATTATGCCCACGCGGAACCCAGCGGAAACGAGTACGTGTCCGATTACGGCGACACCGATTTGCGGTGCATCGATATATGCATCGCCGCTGACGAGAATCACGTCAAGCGCTTCCCAGCCCAGGGAGCGCATTTCGGACTTGCTCATCGGTAAATACATAGCCGCTCAGCGCCCGCTTTCCTGTTTGCCGTAGCTCCGGAATTTCTCGATGATTCTTTCCATTTCATCCTCCGGCAGCAGTACAGGGCTGCCGATGGCGCGCGCCTGCCAGGCGATCTGCGCCACGAACTCAATTTCCTCCGCTACGTTGAAAGCGGCTGAGAGTGAGGATCCAACGGCGAGAAGTCCGTGTGTGGCGAGAAGTACAGCGTTGAATTCCGTCCCGAGCGTATCGGCGGCTGCGCGTGCAAGTTCATCGCTGCCGTAGGTGAAATACGGTGTGACCGGAACGCGATTTCCCGCGAAGCCGATCAAATAGTGTATAGCGGGAATTTCTTCGCGCAGGCAGGCGAATGTTGTCGCATACACGGAATGCGTGTGCACTACCGCGCGGACATCGCTGCGCACCGCGTATGCCGCCGCATGCATGCGCCATTCGGACGATGGTGTCCGTTTTCCGGCGATGATCAGTCCCTGCATATCCATCACTACCACATCTTTCGCGCACATGTAATCGTAGCTGATCCCGGTGGGACTCATGCAGAAATATTCCGTTCCCGGAATACGCAGACTGATATTCCCGCCAGCGCCGGTAGTCAGCCGCGCTGCGCTAATCCGCCTAAGATATTGTACCACCTGTTCACGTTCGATCTTGAATTTCATGTCTATGCCTTTGCTTCAATATTTCCGAAGACGCGGAGCTGGCGCTCCGCGGTCCTGTGCTCGCCGCGGCGTAGTCCCGCTTGCGGGACGGAGACGGGTGCTGCGCGGTCCTGTGCTGCGCGGTCCTGTGCTGCGCGGAGCTGGCGCTCCGCGGTCCATTCACGCTGTTGCGCCTATGTGCCTCTGTGCCTATGTGCCTCTGTGCCTTCTTCAAACAAATGTACAAAAAATCGTCTCAGAAGCTGTCTCTTCGTTTTGCTTCTTTGTTTGAAGTCGTATATTACGGGAGTTACCCGCACACACGATATTGATCAGTCATAGAAGGAGGCCTCATGACCAAATACCAGGAATTGCTTGATCTGGTGAAATCATTCGAACCGGATTTCGAGAAGTTCTATGTCAAGAACAACAAGTCGGCAGGCACTCGTCTGCGCAAGCACATGAATGAACTGAAGAAGTTCGCTCAGGACGTGCGCATGGAAGTGCAGTCGATAAAGAAAACTGACGGAGAGTAAGCGGCCGCCTGATGCTTACGGCGATTCAGCTCCGCTTTCCTGCGGTCTTTCATTTTGAGCACACCGTCTATTCTCATGGATGGTGTGCTCTTTCTGAATCTGGATCTCGATCTGCGTCCTTTCTACCAGAGAGTAAAGGACGAAAAGGAATTCTCATGGATCGCAGAAAAACGCACGGGAAGAATGCTCCGAGCCCCTACTTTTTTCGAAGACATTCTCAAGATGATCCTCACGACGAATTGTTCGTGGTCGCTCACTGAAACAATGAATGAGCGGCTCACTGAACATTTAGGCGCTGTCTCCATCGACGGCACGCGGTGTTTTCCGGAGCCGGCAGCAATCGCTGACAGCAGCGAGAAGTTTCTTCGTCAGGAAGTCCGTCTCGGCTACCGTGCTCCCTACGTGCTTGAATTCGCCCGCCGGGTCGCATCCGGTACCCTGGATGTCGAATCCTTCCGAAACGCAAAAGGTTCGGCTCAGGATCTCCATCGGGCCTTGCGCGGCATTAAGGGCGTTGGCGAATACGCCGCCAGCAATCTGCTCAAGCTGCTCGGACGATTTGAATACCTCGGTCTCGATTCCTGGTGCCGCTCCAGGTATGCGGAACTTCACAACGGCGGAACAACCGTGGACGATTCCGAAATCGAGCGCTATTACGCCCGCTTCGAAGAATGGAAAGGGCTTGTGATGTGGCTCGACGTAACCCGCAAGTGGTACTCCCTTAAATTCCCCTTCTGACATTATTCTCAAATTAACATAGATGCTGCTCATGCTTCGATTCCTCACAGCATTGCTGATCATTTCTGCAATCTCTCCCCTTTATTCCCAACAGTATCTTGCACTGCATCAATCCGCCGTCGTAGCCGATGGACATAACGATATTCTCTACCGTGTGATGTCAGGAGGAGAAATGGAATCCCGGGCGGAGAAAGGACATTCCGACCTTCCCCGCTTCCGCGAAGGCGGCATGGATATACAACTCTTCTCAATTTGGGTTCCTTCCAATAAAACCGGCGACGATGCCTGGCGATTCGCACTCGATGAAATCGATTCGCTCAAGGCAATTGCCGCACGTAATCCAGCATCTATGCTGCTGGCCTTGCGTGCCGAAGATATCGAAACAGCGGTCTCTCACGGGAAGCTGGCAGCAGTCGTAGCTCTTGAGGGTGGGCGTTGCATCGATGGTAAACGCGACCGCATTCTGGAGCTGTACCAGCGCGGAATGCGCTGCTTTGGACTCACCTGGAATTTCAGTTCTGACTGGGCAACATGCTCGAAGGACGAAAGCGAAGGCAAGGTCAAAGGCGGGCTTTCGGATAAAGGAAAATCCTTTGTGCGTCTGCTGGATTCTCTCGGAGTGATCATCGACCTATCGCATCTGGGTGAACGCTCCTTCTGGGATGTCGCTGCGATCTCAGTGCATCCGCTGTATGCGTCGCATTCATCCTGCAAGGTACTTCGCGATCACAATCGCAATCTCACAGACGATCAGCTTCGTGCTGTCGCCAAAAGCAACGGCGTGGTGATGATTAATTATTTCCCGGGCTTTATCGTTTCCAATATGAATGGCAAGTTCATCGAACGTCAGCGCGTGTATGAGAAACGGGCCGCCGCGCTGAAGCAAAAACATGCGAAACGCGGGCCAGCATATTTGAAGGAATATGATAAGCTCGTGGCCACGGCGAAAAAGGAAAACCTCTGCACCATCTACGACGTCATCGCACATATAGATCATGCGGTTAAAATCGCGGGTTCAGAGCATGTCGGACTCGGATCCGATTTCGACGGCATCAACCTCACACCCATTGGACTCAATGACGTCACGGACCTTCCGATGATCACGCGGATCCTCCTCCAAAAAGGATATTCCGAGGCACAGATCCGCGGCATTCTGGGCGGCAATTTTCTCCGCTTGTGGCATAGAACAGTAAAGCAGTAGAGCTCCGGCGTTCGTGAATTTCTTCGAGTTGCTGTTTTGCTCGATTATCACGATTTTGAGAGATCCATATTTTTCGATACATGACATTTGTTCGAAATAAAATAATCAGCACAAGGAATCACGCATGAAAATTCATGAATTCCAGGGAAAGGCGATCCTGCGAAAATTCAATGTTCCAACACCGCAAGGCGGCGTGGCGACATCCCCCGAGCAGGCTATCAAGATTGCAGAGAAACTCGGTGGCAAGGTATGGGTCGTGAAATCACAGATTCATGCAGGCGGACGCGGCAAAGGACAGATTCTTGATCCTGCAACGCGCAAGCTCGTCCTTGATGGCGGAGTCAAAGTTGCCAAGTCTCTCAAGGAAGTCGAGAAGTACACCAAGCTTATGCTCAAGAATCTTCTCGTCACAATCCAGACCGGTGATGAGGGCAAGATTGTCAACCGCGTGCTTATCGAGCAGGGCGTCAACATCGACAAGGAATTCTATGCAGGCATGCTGCTGGACCGCGCGCAGTCCCGCAATGTGATGATGGTGTCTACGGAAGGCGGAATGGAAATCGAGAAGGTCGCTGCCGAAACGCCGGAAAAGATTCTCAAGGTTACCATCGATCCCACGATCGGCTTCCAGCCATTTCAGGCTCGCGAACTTGCATTCGGTCTTGGCCTGACCGGTGTGGCCTTCAAAAATTGTGTGAAGTTCCTCATGGTTCTTGCGCATGCCTACGAAGCAGTAGACTCCAGCATGTTTGAAATCAATCCTCTCGTGCTTACGAAGGAAGGCGAGATGCTCGCACTGGATGCCAAGGTCACTCTGGACGACAACGGACTGTTCCGTCATCCCGATTTCATTGCGCTCCGCGATACTTCCGAAGAGGATCCCCTCGAAGTGAAGGCATCGAAATTCAATCTGAACTACATCAAGCTCGATGGAAATGTCGGATGCATGGTCAACGGCGCCGGACTCGCGATGGCGACGATGGATATCATCAAACTTGCTGGCGGCGAACCGGCAAACTTCCTCGATGTGGGTGGTGGTGCCAGTGCCGAAACGACGGAACAGGGTTTCCGCATCATCCTCAGCGACCCGAATGTCAAGGCGATCCTGATCAACATTTTTGGCGGCATCGTCCGCTGCGACCGCATTGCCAACGGTGTGGTTCAGGCAGCTCGCAAAATCAATATCAAGGTGCCGATCGTCGTACGGCTCGCAGGAACGAATGCTGAAGAAGCTGCCGAGATTCTCGAGAAGAGCGGCATCAACTTCCTGGTCGCACACGATTTCCAGGAAGCTGCGAAAAAAGTCACTGAGGCCATGGCCGCGTAATTCTCTGTCGACATTTGTTTCGGACATTCAGTATTCACTGGATGTCCGATTTTTTTGTCCCGAATCGCGATGCTCGCATTTCCAGACAGCTGTGCAAGGCTAACCCTCAGCTCGGTTTGGCAAGCCTCCTGTGTGTGACTCACCATCAGCTTCGGTTTAGCAAGCTTCCTGCGTGAGGCTAACCCTCAGCTCTGCTTGGCAGCCTCCTGCGTGTGACTCACCATCAGCTTCGGCTTAGCAAGCCTCCTGCGTGAGGCTAACCCTCAGCTCGGTTTGGCAAGCCTCCTGTGTGTGACTCACCATCAGCTTCGGTTTAGCAAGCTTCCTGCGTTAGATTAACCCTCAGCCGCCGCTTCCCTTTCAGAAATGTAACTTGTCCTTTATCGCATATGTCTTTAGCTTTATTCCAGTTGCCACTTGAATTCGCCCATAGAGGTTTTATGCGCACTCTCATACTCTTCATCTCCTCCGTCCTCATTCTGTCATCTTCTCTGTCTGCCCAGCTTGGCTGGTTCAACCAGCGCCAGGAAGGCGAAACCATTCTCTACTCGATCGATATGTACGACAGAGACCATGTTACCGCGGTTGGATCCGACGGAGTGATACTTCAAAGCAATGATGCAGGTGTCAATTGGCAGAGCAAACCCTCCGGAGCGACAGATAATCTTCGCCGTATCCGCTGGTATTCACCGACGCTTGGCGTCATTTTGGGCAATGCGGGACTCGCACTGAAGTCCGTCGACGGCGGCGCCTCGTGGCAGCCCATGAACACCGGCAGCACCAAAGTGCTGCTGGACATTCATTTTTTTGATACCAACAATTGGATGGTCATCGGACAGGCAGAACAAGTACTGACCACCTCGGATGCCGGTGCGAGCTGGGAGGATCAGGGTTCCGGAACGAATAACCTCAATGAGATTGCGTTTATCGGAAATATCGGCATCATTGTCGGAAATAAAGGAACGATTCATACGACTACAAACGGCGGACAGCGCTGGCGCGACCGCAGCGGAATCACCGGGCTAGAATTGACCAGCGTGTCCATCAGCGACGACAGCATCGCTGTTGCGGTGGGAAGCAATGGCACCATTATTCGCAGCGACGACAAGGGAGATTCATGGACCAGGATTTCTGCGTCTGTGCCCATCAGTTCATTTCGTCTGACAGGTGTTCGGCACCTGACTAAGGAGAACCTGGTTCTCTGTGGAAATGGCGGTCTGATCCTCTGGTCTACTGACACAGGCCTCAGCTGGTATTCGCAGGAAAGCAACACTCAGGAAAACCTCGAAGCTCTCGAATTCATCGACAGCAAGGTAGGAGTGGCTGCTGGCTGGAACGGAACCATCATACGCACTAATTCCGGCGGAACGCTGGCCGTCAAACGGCTTGCGGGTGCAGCTCCCGAACGGGTAGGCATAGGGGAATCATGGCCGAATCCGCTCAGTCGGAACTCACAGGCGAATGTGAACATCGCACTGCCACGCGGCGGCGATGTGCAGCTGCGCGTGTACGATCTTCTCGGACGCGAACGCAAGAGCGTAGTATCCAGCAGCATGGATGCCGGGACATTCACTATCAGCTGGGATAGCTCCTCCCTTCAGAAGGGCGTGTACCTCTACCACCTTGAACAGCATGGCTCGGTGCAGGTACGAAAATTCACCATCGTGGACTAATCAAAAGCGCTTCGAAAAGATTCCACAGTTTTCTCCAACACCGTTGTGAATTCAGGTGTGGCGCCTTCGAACGGGTGCCGCACACCGAAGGTGTGATCCGTATTCGGGATCGAGGTAAGCGCACTGTGCGATGGTCCTGCAGCTGCAGCAATGCTCTCCCCTTCCGCCAAGGCGACGGAAACATCCTGTTCCCCATGTAAAATCAGAAGCGGCTGCTTCATGCGAGCTGCGGCGGAAAGGATGTTGAAGCGTTCCGTATTCGACTCGATATCTTCGAGCATGGAGACATCCACGGGCATCATCTGCCCCGTCCTGGCATTCTGAATTTCCAGCCTTCCCGTCTTTCTCCAAAGCGCACAGGTTTTTTTTCCCCAGCGGCGAAAGTCCGCAACACCAGCCCAGCTCGCGACCGCACCGATGCGGTCATCCTCGCTCGCATGCACGATGACGACACCGCCGCCGAGCGAGTGACCGACGAGTGCGATCCGGGTCTTGTCGCATTCCTCCGGAAGGATATCCCCTGCAGCGATCGCATCCACCAAATCCCGGAGGTCATCGAGTTCCCGGCTGATGGTATTGCGGGAGAAGCGCTCCAGTGCAGTGAATTCCATGAAATCGTCTTCGACGCCGTTCAGAGAAAAATTAAAGCGGATAGCTGCGAATCCCTTCGATGCGAAATATTCAGCGGCATGGGGAAACCCGCCCCAATCCTTGAATCCTTTGAAGCCGTGGCAAATAATAACGACAGGAGCGCCATTGAAATCCGCGGGCAGGTGAATATCTCCGCGAATCAAGTCGCTGTGTCGATTGAGAATGCTGAACGGTTTGCTCATTGGATTGCGAATTCTGTGTTAGCTTATCTATTTTGTTCTCTAAGGTATTGTGAAATCTCCCGAAGTACAAAATGCCCGCACCCCCCCCGCATAATATCGCACTTGTCCATGATTGGCTGACCGGCATGCGCGGCGGCGAAAAATGTCTCGAAGTATTTTGTGAATTATATCCCGATGCTCCCATTCACACACTCGTGGCCTTTCCGGAAAAAGTCAGCGAGACCATTCGCCGGCATTCGATACACACAAGTTTTCTCCAGCATTTTCCTGCGGTGGAAAAACGCTATCGGCATTATCTTCCGTTCTTCCCATCGGCCATTGAGCGATTCGATTTCACTGGCTACGACATGGTGCTCTCATCTTCACACGCTGTGGCAAAAGGTGTAAGGGTTCCTTCCGGCACGATGCATATCAGTTATGTCCACACCCCGATGCGCTATGTGTGGGATATGTTCGATCAGTATTTCAACCGCGACACTGTCGGCAGCGTGCAGCTGGCACTTATCCGGCTTGTAGCGGCACGCACTCGCCGGTGGGACGTTCGCTCGTCCACACGCGTCGATCATTTCATCGCCAACTCGAACTATATCGCCGAACGCATCAAGCGCATTTACGGCCGTGATGCCGACGTCATCTATCCTCCGGTGGAGACGTCCCGATTTTCCGTCTCCACTACTGACGATGGCAGCTTCCTCGTAGTTTCCGCTCTCGTGCCCTACAAGCGCGTGGACCTCGCTGTCATGGCGGCTACGCGAACGGGGCTTCCTCTCCGCGTCATCGGCGACGGACCCGAACGCAGCCGGTTGGAAGCGCTTGCAGGGCCAACCGTGCGCTTTGAAGGCTGGCTGACGGATGCGGAGATCGAATTGGCGTATGCAAACTGCCGTGCCCTTCTGTTTCCGGGTGAGGAGGATTTCGGGATCGTACCGGTTGAAGCAATGTCCTGCGGGAAGCCCGTCATCGCCTACGGACGCGGCGGTGCGCTGGAAACGGTAATCGAAGGTCTTAGCGGCATCCATTTTCAGGAGCAGAGCACGGAAGCTCTTCTGGCTGCACTCCAGCGATTCGAACGCTCCCATTTCGATGCAGCAGACATCCGGGCACATGCAGAGCTCTTCGACCGCGAAGTTTACAGAAATAAAATTTCAGACTATGTGGATGAGAAATGGGAGAAATGGAAGGGCAAACTGGAGGCGAAGAAGTAGAACGCGTGCAGGTCAGGTGAGAACTTTCATCGTTTCATCCCAGAGTTTTTTCCTTAACTCAACGTCGTAACTCGTTGGAGAAGAAGGTGTTGGCTGTCCCTTTACGAAGTATTTTCCGCTGACGCCAGTCAGGTCCTCGGACATTGCGAGGTGTATGCTTGTCCTGGCTCCTTCCTCGATCGGGGCACCGTCTATTCCGAATCCGTCCATCAGCAGCTTGGTTCCGATGACGCCCGGATGCAGGCAATTTACATCTATGCCCTTCCCTTCAAGCATTGCAGCGAGTTCGTAGGTGAACAGCACATTTGCCAGCTTCGACTGCGCATACAGAGCGTAGCTGTCGAAGGACTGCCGTCCATCGAGGTTGAGAAAATCAATGCTTCCACGTGTGTGTGCAACCGAGCTGACATTGACGATGCGCGAGGGTGCGTTTTTCTCAAGCAAAGGCAGCAATTCCATCGTGAGAAGCGACGGTGAGAGGTAGTTAACCTGCCAGGTCA
This sequence comes from Bacteroidota bacterium, assembly GCA_049663345.1. Taxonomy (GTDB): domain Bacteria; phylum Bacteroidota; class Ignavibacteria; order SZUA-365; family SZUA-365; genus SZUA-365. The sequence goes on along the minus strand of JBATDG010000059.1, from coordinate 27,318 downwards.
TTTCCATACCGTCTGAAGTGTGTGCCCTGGATTTCATATACACGCCAGCGTTGTTCACGAGCACGTTGAGTTCCGGATAACGCTCCCGAATTTCAGCACTCATCTTGCGTACGGAAGCAAAGCTGCTGAAATCGCCGGTAACGGCGCCTTCGACAGCCAGATTCTCAGCAGCGAATTCCTGGAGTGTGATTTCAAGGCGTTCGGCATTTCGCCCGTGAAGAATTACACGCGCGCCCTTTCGGGCGAGTCCCATCGCGGTTTCTTTCCCGATGCCATCGGTGGAGCCGGTAATAAGGATCATCAGTCTTGTTTCAGAGCATTCGCTCCGCTGACGATCTCCAGAATCTCGGTCGTAATGTTTGCCTGGCGCACGCTGTTGTACTGCAGCTTCAGCGTGTGTATGAGGTCTTTCGCGTTGGTGGTCGCAGCATCCATTGCTGTCATGCGTGCACCTTGTTCGGCGGCGTTCGATTCCATGAGCACGCGGAAAAGCTGGAAATTGAGATGTTTCGGAATCAAATATTCCATAAGCTCAATTTCAGAAGGCTCGTAGATGTAATCCACGAACTGATGATACTTCCCCTGCGTCTCCTCGGGCTCCTCTTCAGGAAGAGGCAGCAGCTGATCAGCCCGAATCCTCTGCTGAATAACCGATTTGAACTCATTGTAGATGATTTCCACGTGATCGATATCACCGTTCAGGTACTGTTCGAGAACATCAGCCATTATTGAAGACGCATCGGTATGCGTTGCTGAGTTGATCAGTCCGATATGGTGATTGTAGATCTTGTAGTCGCGCTTACTGAAAAAGTTGTAGCCCCGGCGACCAATGCAGAGGAGAGAGACATTGCCCTTCTCGAACTGCTTTCCGTAGGTATCATGAATGCGCTGCGTGGCATGGCGAATGATATTGGTGTTGAACGCACCGCAAAGACCTCGATCGGCTGTCACTACCACGATCAGCACACGCTCCATTTCCTCTCTTCGCTCCATGACCGGCAGCGTATTCCGATCCACGCGCGCCAGCAAGTGGCGCACGAGACCGTTGATGCTTGCGGCGTAGGGACGAGCGGAAATCATCGCATCCTGCGCGCGACGCAATTTCGCCGCTGCTACCATTTTCATGGCCTGCGTGATTTTGCTGGTGCTGCGGACGCCATTGATGCGGTTGCGTATGTCGCGGAGGTTCGCCATCGATTATGCCTGGTCTTTTTTCAGGGAAAGCTGGAAGGATGCAAGAAAGTCCTTCAGCAGAGCGTGCATCTTGTCCATGAGTTCATCGCTGAGCTTCTTTTCATCCGCGATTTCAGCGAGCACTTCCGGACGCCGCGTACGCAGAAACTCGAGGTATTCCGACTCAAAACGTGCAATTTCAACCTCAGGGAGCTCATCGAGATAGCCCTTGACGCCTGCAAAAATGCTTGCAACCTGCTCCTCGATCGGCATGGGGCTGTACTGTCCCTGCTTCAGCAACGTGAGCATGCGCGAACCGCGACGCAGGAGCTGCTGGGTACTCTTATCGAGATCCGAACCGAACTTTGCGAATGCTTCGAGCTCACGATACTGTGCGAGATCCAGACGAAGCGGACCCGCGATCTGCTTCATGGCCTTAATCTGAGCATTGCCGCCCACGCGTGAAACAGAAATGCCGACGTTAACGGCTGGACGCTGTCCGGCATTAAAGAGACTCGATTCGAGATAGATCTGACCGTCCGTAATCGAAATCACGTTTGTCGGAATGTATGCGGAAACGTCGCCTGCCTGAGTTTCGATGATGGGGAGCGCCGTGAGGCTGCCGCCGCCGAGCTCATCGCTCAATTTGGAGGAACGTTCGAGCAAGCGTGAATGCAGATAAAACACGTCGCCGGGATATGCTTCGCGGCCGGGAGGACGGCGCAGGAGCAGAGATACTTCGCGATATGCCACCGCCTGCTTCGACAGATCATCATAAATGACGAGTGCGTGGCGGCCGCTGTCGCGGAAAAACTCTCCGAGTGTGGCGCCCGAATACGGAGCGATATACTGCATTGGTGCAGGCGTGTTCGCGTCGGCCATGATGATGGTTGTGTACGCCATCGCGCCTGATTCCTCAAGCTTTGCATGCACCTGCGCAACGGTCGAGGCCTTCTGACCGATCGCAACATAGATGCAATACACGGGCTGAACACCACGCCGCTTGGAATCTTCGGTGTGTGTGAATTTCTGGTTGATGATGGCGTCAAGCGCAATAGCGGTTTTTCCAGTCTGACGGTCACCGATGATCAACTCACGCTGCCCGCGACCGATAGGAATCATCGAATCGATAGACTTGAGACCGGTCTGCAAAGGCTCCTTCACCGGTTGACGCTCAATGACGCCGAGTGCCTTGCGTTCGATCGGCATAACCTTTTCGGTGTGAATCACACCGCGTCCATCAAGGGGGCGGCCGAGGGGATCAATGACGCGTCCAAGCATCGCCTCGCCTACGGGCATGGAGGCAACTTTCCCCGTACGTCTGACGGTATCGCCTTCCTTAACTCCGCTGGCTTCGCCGAAAAGTACGCAGCCGACATTATCCTCTTCGAGATTCAGTGCCATGCCAAAGCTGTCGTTCGGAAATTCGATAAGCTCTCCAGCGAGGCAGTTTTTCAGTCCGTAGATGCGGGCAACGTTATCGCCCACCTGGAGAACTGTGCCTACCTCGTAGACATCAATGTCGCTGTCGAATCCGCTTAGCTGCTTTCTCAGTATCGCCGATACTTCATCGGGTCGAACTTCTGCCATGTCTCTATCGCCTTATGCTAAACTGTGAGTGTTCAGATCTGCTTACGCTCCGCTGACGCAACAGCCGCGAAGCCACTTGAGTTGGTTACGACCCGCCGACGAAAATGTCGCGAAGCCGTGAGAGTTGCTTACGCTCCGCTGACGAAACGGTCGCGCAGCCGTTTGAGCTGGTGACGGACGCTGCCGTCATAGATCGTATCGCCCAGCCTTACTGTAAGTCCACCGAGCAGGGCATCATCGACGCCGTATTTGGCTTCGACGCGTTTACCCGACATTCGTTCCAGAGCGGAATTCAGCGTGGTCTGCTGATCAGTGGTCATCGCAACAGCACTGTTTATGGTTGTTGTGACGATGCCTTCGCGCTCTCGATACAGTTCGAATACTGCTTCAATGATTTCGACCACATATGCTTCACGTTCTTTCTCCACCAGAAAGCGGAGAACCTCGAGGGTGTAGGCACTGACGCGATCCGAGAAAAGCGCATCCACCGCCTTGCGTTTCTGTATCTGGGAAATCACAGGCGATTGAAAAAACAAAAGCAATTCATGTGATTGATGAATTGACGATTGGACGTCCTGAAGGTCTTTGAAAAAGTCAGAGGAATCTGTTTTTTCAGGAACCGCGTCGAGAATGGCCTTTGCAAAACGATGGGCTATGCGTGCTATGCTCATGTGCGTCGGTCTGCCGGTTAGTTTCTGGGTAGATTGCCGATGAAATCATCGACGAGTTTGCGGTGCTTGTCAGCATCGAGTTCTTCGCCCAGGATTTTTCCTGCGGCACGGATGGCCAGGTCGGCGACTTCCTCCCGCAGCTGTGAAAGGGCGGTATCTTTTTCGCGCTGGATTTCCGCCTTGGCCTGAGCCGTCATCAGCCGTGCCTGTTCATGGGCACTTTCGACGATACCCTGCTTGATAGCTTCAGCGGTACTCTTCGCCTCATCGAGAATTTTCCTGGCATCCAGTTCTGAATTCTGAAGCAGCTTACGATGCTCGGCAAGCATGCGCTCAGCATCCGCGCGTGCGTCTTCCGCACGTTGAATATCCTCGCGAATTTTCGTCTCACGGTTTTCGAGCGCACCAAGAAGCGGTTTCCAGGCGAATTTCTTCAATATCCATAGGAGCAATGTGAACGTGATGAACGTCCAGATCAGCATCCCGGGTTCAAGAGCGAGAAGTTTATCCATTGACTACCTCAGTAAAAATCCAGCGCAATGTCATAGTCGGCTGTTTCAAAAAAAATCTTCGCCGGGTCAGGATTTGACAGCAAGAAGCAGACAAACCACCACTGCGAAAAGTGCGATACCTTCGATAAGTGCGGCCATGATAATCATTGCTCCGCGAAGATCGCCTGCGGCTTCGGGCTGACGACCGATAGCTTCGAGAGCTGCAGCTGCAAGCTTACCAATACCCAAGCCAGCGCCAATAACTGTGAGAGCGGCACCGATACCAGCGGATAACCATGCAAGTTCCATTGAGTGTCCTCCAAGTTGAATAGTAATGTGAAAGTAGTTTTCGAGTTCAGTTTAATTCTGCTTTGAGTCGCCGGGTCAATGTTCCTGATGAATGGACATCCCGATAAAAAACGACGAAAGCATCGTAAAAATGTATGCCTGCAGAAAACTGATGAAGATTTTCAGCAGCGACATGAACAATAGAAATGCGATGGACATCGGAGCGACGAGCAGCGTATCCATGCCGAAAATGAGTGCATAGAACGCACCGATAACAAGAGCTCCCGACAGCATGTTTGCGAACAAACGAATGGCAAGAGCAAAAGGCTTGATTACGAGTCCAAGAATTTCAATCACAAACATCAGAATGCCGATCGGCCATGGAATTCCATGGGGAATCAGTCCTTTCCAGAAGCCGAAAGCGCCATTGGCCCGCATGCCTCCAAAAATCATGAATGCGAAAGTGATCAGCGCCAGGCCGGCAGTGATGTTGATGTTGCCGGAAGAAGCTGCACCGAAGGGCATGAGTCCAACCAGATTCATCACGCTGATAAAGAAGAAAAAGGTCAGAAGCAGCGGCAGATATCTTGTAGCGTCGCGGCCAAGCAATGGATTGGCGATCTCGTCGCGTACGAAAACAACCACGGATTCAATCATGTTGCCGAAACCGCGAGGCACGATGCCGGTGCGGTTCTGTCGGGCTGCCATCCACAGCAGACCGATCGTCAGCAGCATTGAGATCCACATATAAACGAGGTGCCGGTTCGGCGACATGTTCAATGTGAAGCCAGCGATGTTGACTGTCCAGTTCTGCGGAAGATTTATCTGGGGAAAGGGATATTCGTGGATATATGTAGTGTTCTCGACCTTGTGCTCAAGAACGCGCATCATTTCTTCTGCAGGAGTGAGATTTGCTGTTCCGTGTCCGCCCTGCTCATGTCCACCCTTGGCGTGCTCGCCTGCTTCGTGCTGGCCTTCAACTTTTCCGGCTTCATGTGAGGCAGCGTCGGAACCATGGGTTGCGTTACCCGACTGCTCGACTTGCTGCGTTCCTTGTTGCACCGAATGCTGCTGGGCGGAGATTGACACGGTAAGAACCATGGCTGCGACCACCGCGAAAAGCATTCCCTGAAGACTGCGAAGTATTGTCATGCTATTGATGGATGTCCTGAGACTCAGATTTAGTTAAGCCCGTGCACGACGGGGCTTGAGCATGTCTGTTTTCCTGTTGATGTGATAGACCTCCAGGAGGAGGAAGATTGAGTAGGTCGCCATAAAGGAACCTACAAATTCCATCACATTTCCTGTAACGGTGAGAAGAAATACCGCGACCGCAGCGATCATCAGGAAAAATCGAACGGTCATCGCTGCCATGGAAAACAACATGAACAAATTGTTGTTAAGGCGAAATGAACGCTCAATAAAGACATAACCCAAAAATGCATTCGTCACACTTAAAATACAACCCGCGACGAGGTCTGGACCGAAGTTATATTCTCCGTTCCTCAAAACTGAAAAAATGATGAAAAGAGTGGAAAGCAGGCCAAGAAGAGCGAATTCGATCTTGACTTTCAGAATTTGTTTCCGCATGTACGTCATCATGACTTTTCTTTTGTATTCCTTTTTTGAAGATTGTTTGCCGTTTTTATCACCGAAACAAGACCGTAAACCACTCCGATGAAAGCAAGTATTACGGTGAGCCAGGGGCTTGATCCGAGAATTATGTCCGCTCCATATCCGACCCCAAAAAAGAGGAGGATGGATGCTGCGAGCTGCCAACCGAGATTCGTGTACGGAAGCAGTTCTCGCAGTGTCTCGGATACGGATTGAGCGGTAGATTTTCTTGTTTTCATCGTCAGGCTCACGGCCTGTAATTAGTCAAATATGTACAGCCTTAAAGATATCATTTTCCTTCTAATTATCAAATGGTTCATCTTCGCTACCATGGAAGCTCGCCGCATCTCTCACGACATAACACATTTGCTTTGTCCGTGATTCCCCATTCGTGATTTTTTTTGCATAGACTGAACATCCGTTCTCCCCCATCGCGTGCGAGCCAACGGTCCGGCACCGGGTAAGCCTTGACGTCTGAACCCGTGCTCCATGCCGCTCGGAGCCGGTGTACTCAGGAAATGTCGTAATGGCGGCGGGTTTTCAGTGCTTGCTGCCTACAACGCGGCGGAACCCGGCGAGAAGCTTCCAGATGAAGGCGCGCCACAGATTGATGTGCATTGATGACGACGAGGCGAGAAGATAGTCCAGATCGTGTCGATCCGCATTCGACAGTGAATTAAGCAGGGAGCCCCCTCCCTTCTCCATCTGCTTTTCAATACATGATGTGAGGCGATTCGTCACCTCTTCGCGAAGCTCTTCGAAGCGCTTGCGCAGCACTGGATCAGCGGTATTCTTTATAAGCACGCCGAGATGGTCGATCAGCAAAGCCAGTTTTCTCAATTGTTCGAGAGAACAGTGGAGATCCAGTTCCCTGGCGATCTGCTGAAAGATGTCGCGCACCTCCTCGAATTGCTCCTCCCTGAAATCGAAAAGCCCCGGAAGATCAACGTCCTCCACCAGCAAATACAAATGCGAAAGGCGCTCGAGTTCATGACCGTAGCCTACGATAATTTCCTCGGTCATGGCATTCACCTGCCTTTCGATCTCCTGCTGCACAGCGCGAAGGGAGTCCTCATACCGGCGCTGCAGATGGGGACTCTGCGCAGTATCGCGCTGATGCTTCATCTCCCCTTCCTTCTTCTGCAGGCGCTCTATGACCTTGTGCTGCGCGGTGTCTTCTTCGAAAATCTTGTCGCGGATATAACTCTTCGACGCAATGATCTGGGAACGGCCGATTTTAATTGTGTTGATCACAATCCTTTCACCCAACATGGAGCGGATTTCACTCTCGTTGAGTGCGCAGGCTCCATCTGTGATGACGAGAATTTCCGTGCCTGAAAGCTGAGGAAGCGCGTTGATATCGTCCACTGCCTGACGGATGGCTTTGGCCATCGCCGTGCCGTTTCCGAGAGTATGGAGGCGCATGACATAGCTTATCAACGCATGGAAACTCGCCATATCCCGGGCTTCGTGCAGCTCCCCGATTTTTGTGTCGAAGGTGCGCAGGCTGATAAAGCCCAGTTCCTTCAGATTGTGCTTGAGAAAATAGTAGACCACGGCTTTGGCAAGGCTGATGCGATTTTTCAAAGCCATGGAACTCGATGTGTCAAGCAGCAGGTACAGCTTCTGCTTGCGGTGATCGGGCTGGTAATTGTCGGAGTCCGGATCGACGGAATAGTACTGAGGCTCTCGCGGATACGGGACCCATAGCTCCTTTTTGGCCAGGCGGCTGAAAAATACTTCCTCCGGCAGCAGCCATTGGTGGTTGTAGATCCGCGGGAGATGCTGCGGAGTGCGTATCAGCCCCGCCTCGTATTCTTCCTGATCGTTGATGATGATTTCCAGGTCGGGCTTGTCTTCCGGGGGAGGCTCGGTTCTGCGGGGAGATGTCATCTGCATGACAGGCCTGAGCTTCTGTGCAAGCTCGTTGGTCTCGTCTTCGAGTACGCGGGCAATTTCGAACACGGCAGTGAAATCCTCGGGCAGATCTTCATAGATATGCTCGAAGAATCCAAGGTCCTCCATCACGTCGAAGAAATGTTCGTATGCGCCTGGCATATCAGGTCCAGATGTGTTCCGCGGAGTGGAACAATTCCTGGATATCGCGCTCGGTGTGGCTCAGGAAATCCGCTATTTCCTCGGTGAGCGGTTCGAAGGATTTGAAGTAACCTTCAAGCAGACGTCGGTTTTGTTCCTGTGTGGCATTGGTAATGCCGAGAGTTTCCTTCGCCCATTCTGCCAGAGTACGCTTCAGCGGCTGCCCCTCGATTTCCGAGATGGGCCGCTTCATCAGCTCAGGATTGTGCTTCAGATGCTCGACGAATTCCTGGAACTCCAGCATGCGCTGGATCTGGTCGAAAGCCTTGGCGGAAGTGAGCTGCTTGTAGATGGTGTTGTACGATTTCAGAAAAAGCTCTTTTTGATCGCGAATGCCAACGACAGTATAAAGATACCAGAGATTCTGAGCGTCTTCGGGAATAACTTCCATGCGCCCGTGCAGGAAGGCGATGACTCGCAGCATGTCCATTGCGCGGGAGTATGTACGCGGCGAAATGTAGAAATCCTTGAGATGCGGGTACTCGTGGGGACGCTCCTTAATCAGCCTGTTACGCTGCACTTCATAATACCGCACGACAGAGTTGGCAAAAAAGATGACATGCAGCGGAATATGGATGCTGTATTCCTCATCCACTCCACGGATAACATCCGAAGTCCGCTTCAGCATGCTGTAGGGAATCTTTTGCTCCGGCAGGGTCGGCTGTCCTTGATTCGATAGATATCTCTGAGCAATTTGATACTGCGTATAGGGTTCTTTTGCAGGAATGAACAACGCCTTGAACACAAAGCGGTCAAGCAGCGCCTCGGTGATTTCGCTCACGCGGAGATAGTTCGTGGCTGCTATGACGCTGTGCACTCTCGCGGGGACATTCTGAACGCCGAGAATCAGCGCGCGTTCGTTGAGCGTTGTCAGCAGCGCCCTGAGGGTGTAGTCATTCGCATCGAAAATTTCATCGATGAATCCGAACTCACTTTCCACGAGGGAATTCTCGGTGTTGTGTATGATGCGTCCTTTCTTCAGCTCGTCGATGTCGAGTCCTCCGAAGTAGGTGTCGGGCTGCTGCTCCTTCGACGCCTGCACCTGAAAGACCTTCGCCCCTTCGAACATGCGGAAGATCTGCTGGGCCAGCAGGGATTTCGCCGCCCCCGTTCTGCTCTGGATAAGCGCATGTTCGCGCATGAGCATCGCGGAAAAGATCTGGTCGATCACTTCAGTGCGATTGATGATGCGCCGATTCACCAGTGTGATTGCGCTGCGAAATTGCTCGATGACCTGATCCGGATTAAACGGGATTTTCTGTTCTGCCATGGTGCTCAAATGAGGTGATGAAATTGCAGGATCAGAAAAAGTACGTGATTGCTGAGAAAGGTCAAACTTCACTCCCTCGGGAACTCCCGCGTAAATATTCCCGTATATGCGGAATTGCCTGAATTTCCATTTAAAAACATCTCTTCGCGTTTCCGCCATCTTTCCTTGACACTCTAGTCCGATAACCGTAATTTGTCGAAGTTAAGTGAACCATCTAGAGTATCACTTTAAGTCCCCGTTTTTCATCATATAAAGAGCATCGCATGGTACGATCCACCGTCCTGCTCCTGTTACTGGCCTTGCTGCTGAGCGTCGAGGGAAGTGCGCAGGTCAAAAATCTCAAAGAACAACAGGACTATGCGTTCGCCCTTGGCCTGTTCAAGGATAAGAATTACCAGCTCTCTCTTGAGAAATTCCAGAAGTTTACGTCTGACTATCCCGAGAGCCAGTTGTTTCCCGACGCCGTGTATTATCAGGCGGAATCGCAATATCAGAATGCCAATCTCGATGATGCCGCTATTTCTTTCGCAGGATTTCAGGAAAAGTATCCCGACAGCAAGCTGGCTGACGATGCCGGATTCCGCGAAGGCGAAGTGTACTTTAGGCAGGGAGATTTCCGCAAGGCGCATGAACAGCTTGCCAACGTCGTCAAGCGCTGGCCGGAAGGAAACCTCGCGCATGAGGCGGCCTATTGGGCTGGAGAGGCCGCGTTCAAGGACGGCAACTACCCGCTCGCAATGCGCTATTATCGCATCGCCTTTGAACATTATCCCGAAGGACGCATCCGGGATTACGCATATTTCTCGATTGGCTTCGTCCTCGAAAAACAGGAGAAATACGACGAAGCACTGCTGAATTATGACGAGTTTCTCCGCCTGTTTCCAGAGAGCAGCCTTGTTTCCAGTGTCTACACACGCAAAGGCGCATGTCTCTACCAGATGGGCGACTACGAGAAATCGCTGACCTGGCTCGAAGGGCTGGCAGATTCCCCTGACACGGAAAACTCTGCTGAACGCATGTTCCTCCGCGGCGAGTCGCACTATAAATTGGGGCATTTTGCGCAGGCCGAAGAACTGTACCGGAATTTCCTTACCGGGTACCCGGACAACAAACGTGCGCCGCAGGTACAGTATTCGATGGGATGGACACAGATAGAGCAGCAGAAATATTCCGAAGCCATAGCCACGTTTGACGAGCTTTCGAAGCGCGAGGGTGATCTAGCGGAAGCCGCTTTGTTCCGTAAAGGCATGGCGCTCCGCCTCAACGGCACGCTTGAAGCCGCGCGGACGGTATTTGCCGATATGCTTGCAGCCAGACCCACAGGGGATTATGCGGACAATGCGCATTTCGAGCTCGGGATGGCGGCATTCAACGAAAGCGGATTTGATAAAGCGCTTATACATTTTTCAGCCGTTTCTTCCGGTTTCGCGAACAGCGATGTCCTCGCCGACGCCTGGTTCATGCAGGGCGAAACCCTGCTCAAACTCCACCGTCCGGCGGATGCGGCAAAAGCCTACGGCTCGGCTGTCTCCATCGAAAACGGAACTCCGGATGTTCTCAGCAAGGCGCTGTTCCGCCAGGGCTTCAGTTATTTTGCGGCGGAACAATATGGTGAAGCCGTAGTGGTTCTGAAAAATTTCCTTCAGCGGTATCCCAACGATTCGCGCAAAGCCGAGGCATTGGTCTGGCTTGGCGAGTCGCATTTCAAGAACGAGGAATTTGACGATGCGGTCATCGTCTACAATCAGGCGCTGGCTTCGACACAAGACCCGGAGCTGCTGCAGGATGCACTCTATGGTCTGGGATGGACGCATTTTCGCGCTCAGCAGTTCGCCGACGCAGAACGCGCGTTCACAAAGCTGACGACGGACTACCGCGCCGGCAAGAATGACGTTGATGCAAATATCCGGCTTGGTGATGCCCAATACGCACAGAAAAAATTTTCTGAGGCAGCGAAAACCTATCGCTACACTTCGCGCATGTATCCGGCAAATCCTCTTTCAGCCTATGCCCTGCTCCAGCTTTCTTCCTGCGAGCACCGGTTGGGAAACACGCCCACATCGATCAGCACTTTGCGCGGACTTCTTTCCCGCTATCCGGCATCGGAATATGCAGACAAGGCGCAATTCAGCCTCGCATGGATGTACTTCCAGAGTAAGGACTATGACGTGGCGATCACCGAATTTCAGAAACTGATCACCACCTATCCGGGAAGTCCACTCGCTCCTCAGGCCAAATACAGTATCGCCGATTGCTACTACAATCAGGGCAAGTACGGCGATGCGGAAATGGCGTATCGCCGCGTGCTCGAACAACATCCGGATTCCCCGAAAGTCAGCGACGCACTCGACGGATTGTCGCAGACCCTGCGGATGCTCGGCCGCAATGCCGAAGCCGAGAAAGTCCGGCAGGACTGGCTGAACTCAAATCCGAAAAGCAGTACCGCAGATGAAGTTGTATTCGCAGAAATTCGGGATCTGGCCTCACAGAATGATCCGTCGCGATCCATTCCCGCACTGCAGCGCTTCATTGCCGCGCATCGTCAGAGTATCTTAATGCAGGAGGCCTATCTGCTTCTCGGCCGTGCTTACCGCCAGAACGACGACCTTCCCGACGCAGAAAAAACATTGCGTGCAGCGATCACACTCAATCCCAAAGGGAGCCTGGTGTCAGAGTGCAAATTCGAACTCATTGAGACAGCGCTCGCTCAGCAGGACCGCAAAAAGGCCCTCACACTCTGTCAGGAACTGCTTGCCGATCCTTCTGCCCGATCTGTCCGCGCACGCGTCTATTACAAACGCGGTCTGACCTACAAAGCCGACGGCAACACAGCCGCGGCCAGTAAGGATTTTGAAGAGGCACAGGCGGCTCAGCCACTTGATCCCTATTCAGTGCGATCCGCCATTGAACATGCCTTGATAGAGGCGCAAGACGCAAAAGTAGATGAAGCTGTTGCCTCACTTTCTTCCATCGCAAGCAGCCGGGTCGACGCAATCGGCGCGGAAGCACAATACCGGATGGGAGAGGAATTATGGAACGCCCGCCGCTACGCCGAAGCTGAGGAAGCGCTGCTGCGCGTCGGCTATGTTTATGCGGATGCCTCCATCTGGAATGCACGCGCTTTCCTGCTGTTGGGTCGGGTCGATGAGGCACAGGGCAAAAATGATGCAGCGCGAGCACATTACCGTCATGTGATTCAGGATTATGCCGGGTCCGACGAGTCCAACGATGCGCAGACCCGGCTGGAGATGATGAAATGAAGCATCTCCTGATCGCAGCCATACTGACGCTTTTATTTCAACCGCTGTTCGCTCAGGATAAGCCGCTGCCGCCGCCGCGTGATTTTAAACCGGATGCGAAAGATACCCGCGACGTTCTTCCTGCTTTGACATTGCCGGAATATGTCATAACAGGCAGCGACATGATCAGCTTCACAGAAGACCGCAAGAGCGGCGCCGGAGAACCCGACAGCAAGGATTTTACATCCAGGGCGGGTCGAGGAAACCGGGAACAGCGTTTTTTCGACACATCGCCTACAAGGATGCCGCTGCGCAAACCTGATCTGACAGGGAGCGAGGAAGTGCTTCGCCTGCGCGCAGGACTCGGCAGTTTCTCCACTCCGCTTCTCGAGGCATGGTACGCGGACCGCTACCGGCTGGGCGACGCTGCGGCGCATATGGCGTATGAACGAAGCAACGGGCACGTCCCTCATGCGGATTATTCGCGATTCAATTTCGACTTTGCGGGCGGTACCTATCTGCCGCGCACCCTCCACCCGATCTTCGCCTCCTCACGCATCCAGGGCGATGTTCAGGTCGAGGCACAGGAATACGGGCTTTATGCGGACAAGCTTATCCGGTATGACCCCGCGCTCGATTTCAGGCGAAACGCATTTGGATTCGCCATGGGTGCGGACCTGATTTCTCGCCGCAATACGCTGCTCGATCATGACCTCCGAATTTCGTTTTCGCATTTTGCCATCGACGAAGCACTTGCCGTGCGCGACACTCTGCCGCTGGATGAATACCAGCAAGTGGAGAATCGCTTCGCTCTGGAAGGCAATGCGAAGACTTCCATCGCAGGGCAGAGCGTGCTTTTCGGCTTGCTTATGCATGTCAACGATTTGAGTAAAAGCTCCGCCGAACCCACCCGGCCATTCTTTATGAACGCTGCAGCGAAGTCGGTGTTTTCTCTGGGCGAGCGTCTGCAGCTGCAGACCGGTGCCACGATCTTCTTATATCGCGGAAGCGATCATGCCAGCCAGTTCCGCGTCTACCCCTCCCTCCTGCTCCGCCATTTGACCAGCGCTGATTGGTCCCTCTATGCAGGCTGGCTTCCGGAGGTACGCGAACAGACATTACGCGGATTTCTCAGACAGAATCCCTATCTCATGCTCGCCTCCGCTGTGCGGCATACCGACCTGCCGCTGCGCTTCGAGGCCGGAGCCGAATTTGACAACAGAGGACAGAGCAGTGCACGGTTTTGTGTAGAATATCTGTCAACCCTCAGCTGGCCGAGATTTTCCCTGCTTCCCGACCCTGTTATGCAGCAATGGGAAATGCGCTACGATGGCCGCGCCAGCATCTTCAATATTCATGCCGATGTGGCTCATGCCTTCAGCAATTCAACACGAATCCAGGTCGAAACCGTGCTTCGCACATCTTCGCTCGGCGAGGATCAGGGCCGTGTACCCTATCTTCCGGACTGCGAAGCCCGCGTTCTGCTGCATCATGATTTCCCTTTTCCGCTGAGTGTGCAGACGACTCTTCAGCTTGTCGGAGAGCAGGAAGCTGACGGCGGGGCGATGCCCGCATGGATGCTTCTCGGCATCGACCTCGAGTATAGGGTCGTCAAGAATTTCGGCGTATTTCTGAGCTTGAATAATTTGCTCGACCAGAGCTGGCAGCGCTGGCCTGGATATCACGAGCGTCCGTTTTTCATGATGGGCGGTGTGACCGCACATTTCTAGACATGGCAAACGCTTCCGACATATTGCATCGTACTGCTTCGCGGCTCGGGATTGACCCTCAGGAGCTTCGGCCATACATGGACGCCATGCTCGCGATCTGCTCTGATGCGCTTGACAGCGGAGACTGCGTGGAATTGATGACCTTTGGCACGCTTTGTCCTGCGTCGGACACCGAAGCGTTCCTTCCTCATGCTTCACTCTTTCCTCCATCGAATGAGCAGCCATCATGATGCAGGGGCGAAAATCATGACGCGCGACGATCTCATACAAGCGCTGGCTGCGCGCGTCGATGTGCCGCCCCACAATGCACAGGTGTTCCTCCATGCTTTTTTCGACGTTGTAAAATCGCTGCTTCGCGCCGGCGAAGAAGTCGCGCTGCCTGAACTCGGACTTTGGTCGCCAAGCCGGAATTCCAATGGCGCACTGACCAGCGTCGGGTATTCCGCCCTTGTGCCCGTCGGTGCAGTCTTGGCTTCTGAAGTGCTGCACGGACCGTCAAGCAGTATAGATGCGCGTCATTTCATTCCCGCCGAAATCCTTGACCGTGAAAGGCTGCTGGAGCGCACACCTGTCGATATCGCCGCGCTCGTGGCTGAGGTACGCGGATCTTTCGCACCCCCGCCCGCGGTAGAGAATGTGGTCGAGATACGCAGGCCGCAGATTTCGGAGCCGTCTCTCGAGCAGCCCCCCCCGGAGAGCGAGGAAGACCGCCTCCTAGAAGCGGAAATGGAAGCTGAAGGATATGAGATCCAGGGCCTCAACACGGATCCAAGTGTGCACTACATCGACGGAGAGGATGAAGAGTCCGCCGCCTTCTCTGGGCAGCTTGCGCATTCGGATGAGGAGTATGAAGTGCTTGCTGACATCGCCGAGCCGGTTTCGCCTTTGGATGAAGAATATGAACGCCTGGCTGACCTTGCAGAGCACGATGCTCCTCTGACAGAAGAATATGAACGGCTCGCTGTCGTCGCTGAGCAGGTTGATCCTTTGGATGAAAAGGCTAAAGCTTTCATCTCGGCAGCAGAACAGGATCCGCTTCGGGATGACAAGTATCACCGGTTTGCTGACGCTGCAGAGCCCGATGCGCCTTTGGATGAAGAGAATGAAACTTCCGTCGCGGCAGAAGAAGACGATCCGCTTTCAGATAACGATGTGTTCCATAGGAATCGTGATCAGCTCTATCATCCCCCGGAGGAGCCGAGC
Organism: Bacteroidota bacterium; assembly: GCA_049663345.1. Taxonomy (GTDB): domain Bacteria; phylum Bacteroidota; class Ignavibacteria; order SZUA-365; family SZUA-365; genus SZUA-365. The sequence continues at coordinate 11,952 of JBATDG010000059.1, read as the reverse complement.
CGTCGGCCTCTCGTTATTACCGCTGCAGTATTGACATTGTGCGTTGTGATTATCATCGTGTATATGCTGCTCGATCACAGCGAGCCTCGCCAACTGCCGGGTAGCGCACCAGTCGGACTTCTCTACGATACAGGCGTTGCGGCAGGTGCAGGTATTGCGGCAGGTGCAGGTATTCTGTCCGGAAAATATATTGGTTTGGACGCAGACAGGATGTCGGCGTAACCTTAAAACGCGAACAAAACATTTTCACTATACCGGAGCATTCGATGACATTGTTCGATCTCTTCCTCAAGGGCGGCGTAGTCATGTGGTTCATACTTGCCTCCTCCCTTCTCGCGACCTACCTGGTCATTCAGAAGCTGTTCACGCTTTCACGTGTGAAAGTCGACGGTGGGAAGTTCATTCTGCAGATCCGTTCCGTGCTTAGTCGTGGAGACGTCGCTTCGGCGGTATCGATGTGTTCGGAAGCCGGCACTCCGCTTTCGAGCATTCTGCGCGCCGGACTGCTCAAAATGAAAGGCACTCATCAGGAAGTCAAGGATGCAATCGAAAGCGCGGCCCGTATGGAAGTCTACAAGCTTGAGCGCGGATTAGGACTCCTGGCCTCTGTCGCCGGTATCGCTCCTTTGCTTGGCTTTCTCGGAACCGTCACTGGAATGATCGGCGCATTTCGCGTCATTGAAGTGAACGAGGGCGTGGTAAATCCACAGCTTCTCGCCTCCGGGATCTGGGAAGCGCTGCTCACGACGGCCTTCGGTTTGATCGTCGGCATCCCCGCCTATTTCCTTTACAACTATCTGGTCACACGTGTCAGCCGCTTCGTATTTGAAACGGAGGCCAGCTGCAACGACTTCCTCGATATCGCTCTTACCGAACAGCGCAAAGCACAGATCGCCGCCAAGAAAGCACAGATGGCGCGTGAAGCCGCGCAGGGGAAGGCGTCATCATGAAGATCCAGCTGACACAGGACAACAAGCCGCTGACAAATTTCAGCTATTCGTCGCTGACGGATATCGTCTTCCTGCTGCTGGTGTTCTTTCTGCTCACCTCCTCCTTTATCATCACTGAAGGCATCAAGGTGACGCTGCCCGAGGCAGAGAACACCACGACATCGGAGCAGGAGCAGCTTATCGTTGCACTGCTGAACGATGGACGAATATTCCTCAACAACGTTGAGGTCCCATCCGGAATGTTTCCCGGTGCGTTGAAGGAAGTTTTAACGAATCCGGAAAAACAGGTGATCGTGCTCTCGAGCGATGCCGATGTGCCGCTTGAGCGGGCCGTGTACGTGATGGACAAGGCGAAAGGCCTGGGCGCAACCAGATTTTTCATTTCCACAACGCGGAAAGCGACCGATGACTCTCAATAGCGTTGACACAAAAAGCTGGGGCATTTCTATCGGCCTCCATGCACTGCTGCTGCTGATCATGATTTTCTGGGCTGCGTTTCCAAGCATCACCCGGTTTCCTCAGGAAATCCAGCTCCAGTTTATGATGCCAGCGGAAAAGCTCGAGCAACCTCCGATTGTTGAGGCGCGTCCCCGCGTCGTACAGACAACGGTGCAGCAGCGCTCTGCATCGCCGCAGGTTCGCAGCACGACAAGCGTCGCGCAGCCGGCTGCTCGTCCTGCTGCAGCACGGCAATCCACTTCGCGTGATGCCGGACAGCTTCAATCCGCTCCCTCCACGCCGGTTACTCCGCGAGAAATTCGCGGAGGTGATCAGGCCATCGATTTCATGGATCAGGGTGGCGGGAAATCCACCCGAAGCAGCGCACCTGCGACTGGTGATATCAACCGGCGCGAATCCCGCGAACAGGGTCTGTCCACCTCCTCCCATTCCTCCGACAATGTAACGGGCGCTGGTTCAGGACAGCAAAACGTACTGACCTCCGATCCGGGCACGCTCAGCGCTACGCCGCGATCTTCTGCAAACATTGAGTGGGACGGCGGGCTTTCCCGGAATCGTATCGCCGGCGCTCTGCCTGCATTCCCTCCTGGTGCGACTCGCGAGGTTCAGGTGTCCATGCGATTCCGCGTCCGACCCGATGGAACCATGTACGGCATGACCGTCATCCAGAAAGGCGATCCTCTCTACGAACGCGCCGCTCTCGATGCGATGCGCACTTGGAGGTTCAATGCCCTCCCGCCCGGTGCGAAACAGGCGGATCAGGTAGGCACGGCAGTTTTTACGTTCAAGCTGAAATAGTGTTAGTCTGCTCACACATTGTGCGCATGAGTTTTTCTTCGATACCCCACCGCGTGGCTGCCGCATGTGCAAAACCCGGGATGGGGATCGCTGCATCAGGGACGCCGAAAGTTATTGTATCGCATGACTCTAACAAGGTAGATTTGTCACTGCATCATGCTTTTGAAAGTGCTGCCACCCAAAACCGGAATCCAGTATCCAATACGGAGTGCGTGTCAATGAAACGATTTTATTTGCTGCTGCTTGTTCTTGTCTCTACGATCCAGGGTCCGACCCTGAATGCGCAGACTCCGCAGGAATTGGCGACGGCGAAAGAGTCACTGCAGCAGGACGTTATCTCTCTTATGGAATCACGCGTATTCCCTGTAATGAAGCAGTGGAAAGCGCAGTTCGAGTCTCATCTGCCTGCACGCGAGCTGAATGTGCTTGATGGACTCCGGGAACGTCATGACATGATCCGCACCAACCTCAACAACAACCTTCGTGCGCAGAAGTCTGTATGGGAAAAGCACGATTACGCGGGTTTCACGTCGCTGCGTCCGCTCCTTCAAAATGGCTTCAATGAGCGGCTGAAAGTGTATCAGGATGTCGCCCGCTTCACCGAGAAAAATGAAAAGCCGTTCAAGTACCTCGAAACGCGCATTGATTCAACTGTGGAGGAATGGCGGGGATCATCGATGAGAATGTTCGTTGACTGGTTCACGAAATATCGGGGCGTAATTTCGAACGCGATGGAAACGCCGGCGAGAGATGAACTCGCATTCCTGATGGCCGCCTGCAAAAATATTCGAATGGAACAGCTCGACGCGCTCGCAAAAGTCTCGTTTGTTTTGTGGGACGGTGACGACTACACAGAACGAATACGTCAGAGCGGTTTCCCCGAATCTCCTCTCACTGATTGCGGTCCGAAACGCGAAGCAATTCTGTTGTTGGAAAGTGCCACTCCCAATCCATTTTCTACTAATGCGACAATCCGGTTTTTCCTGCCGACCGCCGGACAGACTCTTGTACGCGTGGTCGACGGCAACGGGAAAACCATTCAAAGACTTCTGCATGATTATCTTCCGATTGGAAAGCACATTGCCACGCTGCAGTCGACAGAAGGCATGTCCCCCGGGACCTATTACGTTCTGATTGAGTCAGGCAAGATGTTCGACGCTATCCCTGTTCGTCTCTCCCGCTAGGCGCAGTCTATTGCCCTCTCAGGCCGCTTCATTCCCCCAACGATACTTCACGCCAGCGCTGCAGTAACGGATAATACAGCGCCGCGCGAACCGGCCTTCCGTCCCAAACCTTCATCATTCGTGCATAGCGTTCGAGCTGAGGCCGGTACAGTTTCTCCTGTCCGGCTAGAAATTCCTCAAGATCCGCACCTTCGTGTGAAGAGGTTTTGTAATCCACGATCCAGCGCACTCCGTCGGCGGTTACGAACGTCCTGTCGATCCTGACGCCAAGTATCGACTCTCCGTCATATCCCGTTAAGGCGAGTTCACATTCTGCGTGTTCATGGCGATCGAGAATCCACCTTCCCTTTTCATCCGCTAAAACACGATCGATGGCGGAAGAAGCACGCTCGAGAACGTCTTTTTCAGGCTGCAGCAGTCCGGCATCCACAAACATCGCGCGAAGCATGGCGCGGCGCTCTTCGTCCCCAACATTCCGCCAGAACAATTTGCCTTCTACAGCCACACGATGCAGCAGGGCGTGCACGACGACGCCAGCTGCCCGCGCGCCATGACCCGCGCGCCAGGCCAGATCGCTCACCGAAGATTCGTACCGCAGAGCTTCGTCCTGTTTTTCGCCGCCATGATATACCGCGTCAGGCGGCAGCTCCGGCGGCAGCCATCCTTCAGGCACGCGTTGAAGTATACTAGCCGAGACCGAAGCTGATGCTTCACGCGCGGGTTCCGTATCCTGCTTGCCGCGCCAGTCCGCGTACCGCTGCTCAATCTCCTCCTGCAGCACCGGCCACAGTGAGAACAGAAAGGAACGGGAGGCGGGGTTTTTCAAACTCAGCTCTCCTGATTTCTCACTCTCCTTCAGCGTTGCGGAAAGATACAACCGGCGTTTCGCCCGCGTGGCGGCGACATACAGCATGCGCACGTATTCGTGTTCTGCCTTCTTCGCACGCGATTTCTTGATGTATGAGTAGATCGAATCAACAGCTCCGCCGCGAGCCCGGAGAGGCGCGATCAGGAACGCGAGTCCTTCATCGCCGAGCGACCGATCCCATAGCAGCAGACGATCCTGTTCGGGACGCGGCACGCCATCGAGACGCGGAATCACCACAACATCGAACTGGAGTCCTTTCGCCTTATGCACCGTCATGAGCTGCAGCCTTGCGTCCCCTTCCGGATCCGGAGGTGCATAGAGCATGCCTGCGCTCTGCTCGAGCAATGCAGCATCGTCAAGGTCTCCGCCTTCATCATGCTGTTCGAGCAGGGACAGAAACGCCGTCGCCGCTTCGACCTCTCCGGCATCGATCAGCGCAGGTGCGCCGAGGGCTATCCAGCATCCTTCGACATAGCTTCGGAGCGATGTCCTTCCCCTTCGCGCCGCTGCATTCGAAAGCGCTGCGGAAATCCGTTCAGCGCGGGCGCGGCCATCCGGACTCATCTTTTCCAGCCGCTCAGAATTTCGAAGAAGTGTGCGCAGCGGTGTGTGTTCATCGTTCCGGCACAGGGCATGCAGATCGGCCAGGGTCATTCCGCAATACGGAGCGCGCAGCACCGCCAGCCATGCGATGCGATCTGCGGGAAACAGCAGCGCCCGAGTGAGCGCGAGAATATCCTGCACGGCGCTGCTCTTTCCGAGCGCTTCGATTTCAACGGCACGGAAACGGACGCCCTCGGCACGAAGGGCCGGCACGATATCTGCGAGATGGCTTCGTGCGCGCACCAGCACGGCGACGGAATCGACCTGACGGCAAACCGCGCCGTCAAGCACTTGCCTGAGCAGAGCGGCAATATTCCCCGCCTCCTCTTTACGGTTTCCGGAGAATACCATCCTGATTTCCGCTGCCTTTCCCTCAGCATCATGCACCGGGATTGACGGAGCATACGCAACCGCACCCGCTGCAGGGTCGCTCGCTTCAGGCATCATGTGTGAGAAAACATCGTTGACCCAGGAGACAATCCCCGCCTGCGACCGGAAGTTGCGCGTAAGCCGCAAGGCGGTGAGCGGTACGGAACCCAGCCGCTGCTCCTGCCAGACCTGAAGGAACAGTCCTACTTCCGCTTCGCGAAACCGGTAGATGGACTGCATCGGATCGCCTACGAGGAACAGCGTGTGCTGATCGGGTGCACTCCAGCCTGCGGTGAGCTGAGCCAAAAGGAGAAACTGACTTGACGAAGTGTCCTGAAATTCGTCGACCAGCAGATGCCGGATCCTGTATTCCAGCATCATCGAGAGATCCGTGGGCTCGAGTTCGCTGCCCATAGCTTTTCTTGCAGATGCAGCGACTTCGATGTGATCGGTCGCACTGCGGCGCGAGAAGAGCGGACGCAGTTCATCGACACAGGCAGCAAGTATCGTGACCATGCTGCCGACAACATCCCACTGCGCATCGTCGAACTGTGCGGCCGGGAGCAGCCGAAGCGCTCCAAGCAATTCGCGCAGCGCATCGTCCTCCGAAATTTCCTGAATCAGCGCAATCAGCCTATCCTTCATCGGGTCCTTCGCCGCAAAGCCCTGGCGTATTGTGATGCCGCGCGGCTTTCGAAAATCATCACTGTCAGTCAGCAGTATTTGCCGAAGGCCGAGCCAGAGCGGGATGTCCCCAACCTGGGCAGTCGGCGTTCCTTCGAAGCCAAGGCAGGCCTGCATCGCCTCGCCGGAACGCTCCGGATCTGCATTGAGGACTTCAGCGGCATGAGCAGCAAGCGTCATGCCTTCCCCGAGTTGAGCAGCCGTGAACCGGGCCGAGAGTTTTTCGAGATGGGAAATGATTATGCGCTGAAGTGTTGTTTCGAGCACGGTACGAGCCGCGAGACTGTCGAGGCCTCCCTCGACAAGCGCAATCCACTGGTCGCGGATGGCCAGCATTCCTGCGAGCAGATCCTCGATAGCTGTAAAGCGGTTGTCGAGATGAACCAACAGACTGCGCACGACGGATCGCAGTGCCGCGCCCCCAGCTTCTCCGAGCAGCACGCTTCGCACAGCCTCGTGATAGAATCCGGCTGAATCATCTGTGACAGAGGAGATGGGTCCGAGTCCTGAAAGCCAGGGCATCTGCCTTGTGATCCATCCGTTGAGCGCATCGATGGTGAGAATGCGCATTCGGCCCGGCTGCTCGCGCAAGGACCATCGCATCGCGGCGTCCCTCGCCAGCGCCTCGCGGGCAAGCTGCTGCGTGCGGCGCGCATGTGCGGTCTCTGCGTCCTTCTCCCCCGCCGCGCGAAGAGCTTCGAGAATGCGCACACGCATTTCCGTCGCGGCCTTGCGCGTGAATGTGATGGCGATGATTTCTTCGGGAGCGTCTACAGTAGCGAGAAGTGATAAGTAGCGCTGGATGAGCAGCTCGGTTTTTCCAGAACCAGCGGGAGCCTGAACAATAAAGGACCGCACTTTGTCGATTGCCGTTTCGCGTGCAGCGATATCCTGCTGCAAAGCGTCGGCATCATGCTGCAAGGCGTCGGCATCATGATGCACGACGTCGGCTGCGGGCTGCAGCGCTTCTATTCTTCCCGAAGTCACTGACGACACCTCACCATGTGCAGGGACTTCAACAGGCTCTGCAGCTGGATCAATCCGTGCTTTCTCATTCATCTTCTTCACCCGATGCCACGATATTCACGCTGTCGATGCGGCAGCAGGCAGACAGCTTGCAATATTCGCAGGTGTCTGCGCCGTCACGCGGATCAACCGCTGCGTGTCCGGAAAGGAATTCACTGGCGAGTCCTTCGAGGATGGAAGTCCAGCGCCTCTGCAGACTCTGCCAATCCCGCTCATCCATTTCCTTTTTCGCCAGATATTCAGATGCAGAGGAAAGCTCGTTCATTGGAACGTCATCATCCTTCAGACCGGCAAAATGGGACTCTCCGCGCCGCACTATCGCAAATGCTGCCGCCCTGGCATGGTTGTCGCTCGCCTGCAGGTAAAGCGGGACCTGCGGCTCCGATGGACGAAGCGCCATCCAATCCGCAACGGATTTATTTCCGCTTTTGTAGTCGATCACCAACTGGCTTCCATCTGAGAGTTCATCGATGCGGTCGATTTTCATTTCCAGAGGCAGACCCGAGAGATTGATTGTTTTCTTCAACTCCAACTCTTTCGCCTCGAAGGGCAATCGCGCTTTCTCCATAGTGACCCAATCGTAGAGCAGAAGCAGCAGGCATTCACGTTCTGCTTCAAGGAGATGTTCTGCTACGCGGCGTGGTCCGAGGTATTTCTCCTGCTCAAATGACTGGTCGATGACCTCCTGCAGAAGCTTGCGCAGGTCCGTATCGGAAAGCGCTGTCAGCTGACTGTGGGTCTTGAGTTTGCGCCAAAAGGCCTCCAGGGAACGATGGATCAAATTGCCGCGATCGATTGCGCGAACGCCATGCTCCACCTCTTCGGGCCTTGCGGCATGGAGGCGCCGGTCGACAAACGCGCGAAAAGGACATGCTGATTGCAGTGAGATTATTGTGGTCCCGCCGCGCACGTACTCGCCGATATCCATCGGCGGTGCCTTGTCGTCGCGCAGCGTCTGCAGCTGAAGCCGGTCGCTGCCGGCAATGAGATGAACAGCATCGCGCCGCTGCACGCGACGGCTTTCCATTGCGAGAGAGGAAAGCAGAGGGGACGGAAGCAATTCCCTGTCGCCGTCTGCAGCGCTGCATGTAAAGGTCACCTGTTCAGCGCATCGGAACAGCAATGCAGTCTCCTCGCGAACCTGTTCGAGGAAGCGTTCGGGAACAGCGGCCGGGATTCCCGCGCTGCGCTGCAGACGTATTGGAACGAAGGCAATCGGATGAGGCGACGGCGGCCAGATGTCGTCATTCATGCCGAGAACCCGGCAATGCGAAAAACGTAATCCGGCGCTTTCGCGCACACCCATGATCTGCACCGGGGCGCGGACGGACTTCACTTGAAACACGCGCTCCGAGGCGAGGCGGCGGAAGCGAGCGAGCGCTTCGACAAGCTGCACCGGCGCCATTACAACATCGAGTCCGGCGAATTCCTCCAGCAGATCGCGAAAGCGTTCCCTCGCCTGATACTCACGGCTGTTGAGTCCCCGATCGCCCGGCCATCCGCATGCCTCCAGCACCCGCAGAAACGCTGCGGTCCAGTCCGCGGCTGAGCGCCGAACATTGTCGAATGCGACGCTGCTGAGTACCGCAATCAACGGATCGTCATTCTCGTGTTCGATCCTTGCAGCTGCACGCGTGACATCGGCTGCACTTGCCTCACGCAATCCCCGCCGACGCAATTCCACATCGAGCAGCGCCCGCTTGTCGCCCCAGCGATCTGCGCCCCGGATGAATGGCGAGTGCAGTATCCGCGTCCATTGCTCTATCGCAATGCCACTGCGCTGCAGATCAAGCACGAGAAAAGCTGCGTCGATCAGCGGCTCGTCGATGGCTCGCGGACCGAGAGACAATTCAAAGAGTGCAGCTTTGCCGTCAAGCTGCTGCGTAGCCGTTGATGGCTGCAGCACATCGCCAAACACGCGCTGCGCCAGCGTGCGGACACTATCGAGATGAGGTATGATGATGCCGATATCCCCTTCTCCTCTTTCAAGCAGCTCGCCGCACCATTGGGCCGCATCATGCAGTTCGTCTTCAAAGCATGGGAACTGCAGCAATTTTCCATCAGCCGGAGCATGCGGACTGGTCACCATCGTCACCCGGGTGCCTGAATTCCGCAGCGCTTGAAGCGTGGAGCGAAGCGCGGCATCCGCCGGAAGGTCAAAGCCGATGAACATTATTTCCTCAGGCAGCAATTGAGGAAGCATGCGTATCGCTTCAATCGCGCGCAGGGGCAATATTGCTGCAGGGACGGCACCAAGCTGCCGCCAGCGAACTTCCGCCTGTTCCCGCACCGCAAGGAAAGCCGCAGTGTCAGTGCCGGGGAGAGCATCAGATTCATCGATCTGAATATCCCATGCCACAGCGAGAGCGTGGGCGTCCATCATCGCAGCGGATAGTTGAAGCGGCTGGAGTGCATCACTCAGTACTCCGGCGGCAAGGGCTGCCTGCTCCCAGGTAAGCAATTCCTGCTGTTGTTCAAGTATCGGAAGCGCTTCACTCGCTGCATCTGTGCTGCGGACATTCAGCTCAGAGGCAATGCGTCGCTGCCATGCAGAGAGGGGAATTATGTCGGGGGTTCGCCATACACGATGCTTCCCTTCCAGCATCAGATCATTCCAGGCCTGATGCAGTGCCCTGGCCAGTCTCTGTGTGGCGACACAGATTGTCGCGCCCCGATCTATCGCTTCAACGACTGTGGATCCACCCAGGCGGGCGAGTGGCGGAATCATTTCCCCACTTCCCATTCACGCACCATGCTGCACTGCTGCCGCGTCTGTGGAGAGTCCATATCTCTACCCGGCCTATGCTTTCGCAGCAATGCAATTGCCTCCAGGGCCATCTGACCAACAGCGACATCATGCCGTGCGAGCCAGCAGCCAATCACGGTGCCTGTTCTTCCAACACCCCCGAGGCAATGCACGTACACGCGCCGCCCCTGCGCCCGCGCTCTGTCGATATCATCGAGGATAGCAGACATCTGCGCTTTCTCCGGAATTCCCATATCGACGATCGGCCACCGCTGATGGATCACGTCGATTCCACGTTCGGAGGCGAGCTCTTCCAGGTGGTTTTTGTATGGAACAAGAGGACGGCCAAACATCCTTCCTTCGTTCTCTTCGGTCAAATCGATGAAGTAATCGATACCGGCATCCAGCAGAGCGCGAAGCTTGGTATCAGCCGACGCAACAGAAAGATCGCCGGGGTATAGTCCCGCCAACAACTGTTCATCGATGTAATAACATCGGTCGAACGGAACGGTAAAGGGTTGTCCCATGAGAGCCTCGATACTTCAGAGAAAATCAGCGCCCGCGGCTATCGAATCATGCCATTATTCGTCGGAAGGAGCCGGAATAACAAAAAACACTCCGGAGGTAACAGCAGTCGAAGCGGGCATGTTGCGAGCCTGGGTGACGGAGTACATTCCAAGATTGAGGCCGAAGCCTTCTGAAATCCAGAATGCGAGTTCCGGGCCATACATCAGGTAGCGCTGGTTGTTGCTCGCGAACCCGAAGTTGCCTCCCAGAAAATCGGCGTCTCCGTTTCCCTGGCTGTTCACTGAACGGACACGCAGAATAAGCTGCAGCGGATCTATCAGTCGAACGCCCACTTCCGCACCCATCACGAATTCATCAGCGTAGCCCCCGCTTCGGAAGTTGTATCCGCTCTCAAGATGAACATACATCGGAATGCCCGTGAACGAGTGGCCGTAGCCAAACTTCAGCAGCTGATTATATTCATCGTCCCCTGCCCAAACGCCTTCTCTCTGCGTCGCTTCACCAAGTGGAATCCCGAATAGTCCCGTCACCGTGAGAACGTCATTATCCCCCGGCCAAAACGCCGCACGCAAACCGAGATCCACGTCGCCCGGAGATTGCACGCTGATGGTCGGAGAATCCGGTGAGACTTGAGCGAATAGTTTTCTGAACGCCGGCATATTCACAATGCCGGTCACATACTTCGAATACCCGTATTCGCTGTAGAGAGAAAGCGTTTGCTCCTCCAGCCTCTGTATCCCGAGTTTCTCACCGTGCTGTCCGTAATAGGACTGTCCGCTGAATCCATGATAGCCGATGGACAGGTACGTCGCTTTCCGTTCTGAAGGCCATGAACCGCCGTGCGATTCGCTTGCCGAGAAAAGAATTAGGAGCAGAACAAGTATCGTACTGCTTCTCGCGAGTGATGAAATTGTGTGAACCGGGATAGTAGTGTGAATCAGGGAATGACGGTAAGTGTCTTTCTTCATGTTGCATCCTGAAGTTCAAATGGCGGGCTTTTAAAAATACAACACTACAAGTACATTTCGCCATAGCTGATGAGAAATCTCCTGACTTGTGCAATTCAGCTCCATCAGGTAATTTCCCTTTATTCCTTATCAGACTGGTGAAATCATGTCACAATTCATCTATACAGAAGACCGCCCCACCGGTCTCATCGCAAGACTTTTTCTCGGGCTCATAATTTTGCCGCATGGATTACAGAAAGCACTCGGACTGTTCGGCGGACACGGCTTCATGCCGACGCTCGAGGCCTTCGACGGACAAGGCATCCCCTATGCCGCCGGCGTTGCGATTATCGCTGTGGAGACTTTAGGTGCGATTTGCCTAGTGCTTGGTGTATTCGGACGATTTATGTCCTCAGCCATAATGATCGTCATGGCCGGAGCAATTTTCCTCCGACATGCTGAAAACGGTTTTTTCATGAACTGGTCCGGAATGCAGGCGGGTGAAGGCTTCGAATACCATCTCCTGGCAATCGGTCTGGGACTCATTATCGTGCTTGGCGGCAGCGGAAGTATTTCATTCGACCGCTGGCTCACAAAGCGCCATTGGGATTGACTGAAACAAAACCCGGAGGCCCTTTGTCCCCAACAGTCAGTGCGGCATCCGATTCCCCTGGACTGAGAGTGCGAAAAAGCATCAAGGATCATCTTCGCGAGACCACGATTCTTGCCATTCCTGTCGCAATCGGACAGCTCGGACACGTCATGCTCGGCGTTACCGACAGTCTTATGG
>JBATDG010000058.1:0-3649 GCA_049663345.1 Bacteroidota bacterium | reverse complement strand
ACAAAACGGCCCCTGCGGGTGCCGTTTTGTTCCGCTCGCGACGTTGGACGTAGGACGTAGGATATAGGATCAAGAGTGCTGCGGTGTTCCTACATCCTATATCCTATATCCTATATCCTATATCCTATATCCTACATCCTATGTCCCGCCTCCCGCGAGCCAGCGGATGATGTTGATAAGCAGCGGAGCATTGCGGGCGCCTTCGGGAGAATTGAGGCCCATCGGGAGTCCCTGCTCTGTTTTCTGCGCAGTAAACATGGCGGCTTCGCCGAATACAACGAGGCGTCCTTTTCCGTAGGCGAGCGCCGCTCCCTGACGCCAGCCTTCGATGCGTACCTTCCGCGTATTCTCACCAAATTCCCAGGCCACCTTTGGTTCGAGCGAGAGCATTCCTGCCCCGAAAACCAGCAGCGGTTCGTTGGCGCTTTCGATCTTGAAGGCGGAACCGGTGAAGGTCACGACCGAATCGACCCGTGAACCGCTGGTCAGCTGGTCTGTGATCCAGTGGGGACGCAAATTGTCGTTGCCGCGAGTGAACATGAGTCCCCTGCCTGGTTTCCCCTCATAGAATGCGAAGCCATTGCTGAAGTGAATTCCGAAACGCAGAGCGAGGCTGTCGATTGCGCCGGGGAACGGCATGTGATCGGCGATGAGAAAAAGTGATCCGCCCTCTTTTACCCAGCGTGCAATTGCATCAATCTCTTCAGCGTCAAATGCATTGTCCACGGGAAGAGACCAGTCGTCGACGTTGCGTTCTGCGAGCGCATTCGCGATGACGTAGATATCCCCCGCCGCAAGCGTAGGCCTGCTGCAGGGCTGCGTTCCGGGAAGCACCGTGCATCCATGAGCGCGGAGGAACTCCGCGAAGACGCGGTAGCGGCCGTCCATCGTGTGGTAGTTGTTGTGCGCCTCGTCAATGATGACGACAGGCCCCGTCCCTCCCGGAAAAGCCGGTTCATTTACGACAGGAACGAACTTATCATCGGCCCGCTGCTGCTGAGCGTGCATTCCTGCACTCCCGAACAATGCAAGCAGCACCGCAGTCAATATCACACTCAGGCAGATCTTCATCGAACGCTTCCTTCAAATAATTCGTTTTGGAAAGATAGGCAGAGATTGGGAACCAGGAAAGAATGCCAGCTCCGATCCCTGCAGGATATTGCGTACATTGGATGTTGCACAAGAACAGATACATGAGAAACCCTATGGAACTTACTCTCAATCCGCTCGACGGATATAAACAACCGGATGGTCCACTTCTATTGATCATCATGGATGGCTACGGAATCGGCAGGGAATACGAGGGCAATGCGATTTTTAAAGCGCGGAAGCCGAACCTTGACCGGTATTTCGCGCAAGGGATCTACACGCAGCTCAACGCTCATGGACCGGCAGTCGGACTCCCCAGCGACGACGACATGGGGAACAGCGAAGTCGGACATAACGCCCTCGGTTCGGGACGCATTTTCGCGCAGGGCGCCAAGCTGGTCGGCCGCGCTATCGCCGACGGCAGCATTTTCGAAACAGAACTATGGCGCAGCATAAGCGCGCGGCATGCGAAAGCCGGGACACTGCATTTCATCGGTCTGCTTTCCGACGGGAACGTCCATTCTCACATCAAGCATCTTTATGCCATGATCGAACGCGCAGCCGCCGAAGGCGTGAAGAGCCTGCGTGTGCATGCGCTGTTGGACGGACGCGATGTCGATGAAAAATCCGCTCTGCGCTATATCGAACCGCTGGAAGCAAAGCTCGCCGCGATTTCCACCGAACATGGTTTTGATTATCGCATTGCCTCGGGTGGTGGAAGAATGAATGTGACGATGGATCGCTACAACGCGGATTGGGAAATCGTCAAACGCGGCTACGAGGCCCATGTCAAAGGCATCGGCCGCGCTTTCGCCAGCGCAAGTGGAGCGGTGCAGACTTTCTACGATGAGGATCCTGCAATGACGGACCAGTATTTCGACGCCTTCGTCGTTGCGGATGAACAGGGTCCCGTGGGACGCATTGCAGACGGAGACTCGGTAATCTTTTTCAACTTCCGCGGTGACCGCGCCATCGAGATTTCCCGCGCGCTGACGGAAAAGGAATTCAGCGAATTCGAACGGGGTCCGCTGCCCGACATCACCTTCGCCGGCATTATGGAATACGATGGCGATCTGCACATCCCCGAGCATTATCTGGTCAATCCCCCGAGCATCGACCATACGATCGGCGAATATCTCTGCGCCGCAGGTGTGACGAGCTTCGCGATTTCGGAAACGCAAAAGTTCGGACATGTGACGTATTTCTGGAACGGCAACAATTCCGGCTACATCGATGAGAAACTGGAAAAGTATGTTGAGATTCCCTCCGACCGCATCGAATTCGACAAGGCCCCCAAAATGAAGGCGCATGAAATTGCGGAAGCCTCTCTTGCGCTTCTGGATGAGGGCTATCGCTTCGGACGCATCAATTTCGCCAATGGCGATATGGTCGGTCACAGCGGACGCCTGGACCCCGCCATAGTTGCCGTGGAAACCGTCGATACCTGCGTGGGACAGCTGGTCGAAAAAGTGCTGTCGCTGGGTGGCACCGTCGTCATCACCGCTGATCACGGTAACTCCGATGAAATGTTCACCGAGAAAAACGGAGTCCGCACTCCCAAAACCAGCCATACTCTGAATCCTGTCCCCTTCTGCATCCTCGATGCGCAGGATGAGCGGCAATGGGAACTTGCACCGATCGCGAAGCCGGGACTCGCCAACGTCGCCGCAACGCTGCTGAATTTGCTGGGCTTCGAAAAGCCAGCAGATTACGAGCCATCGCTCATCACGCTGAAGCAGTAAACGGGCAGGTCGCGAGTGTTCACCAGCTGGCTGACATATTGCCGGGTCGCCGAGGAACTCGACACGCGTCTTCGCGGCGCGCGCATCGCGGCGGTGTACACGCAGCAGAAAAATGAAATCGTCATCGAAGTCGACGGCGGTGAAGGTCCGCGATATCTTGTGTTCTCGACCCTTCCCCGCCTTGCGTCATTGCAGCTCAAGGATGAGTTCGCGCGGGCTCGTAAAAACTCACTCGACCTTCTGCCGGACCTCGCAGGCGACACGATCACCGGCGCTGCCATTGCCGGTGACGACCGCATCATCCGCCTGGCACTCGCGTCCGGCCGCGCAGTGTATGCCTTGCTCTTCCCTGTGCGCGCGAACATTCTTCTTTTCGATGGAAGCGAGCTGGTAGACAGCTACAAGCAATACGAATTCAGTGTCGATGCGATCGGACGGGACTACGATGCCGCCACTGCGCCTCCTGACGAAAGCACGCTCTCCACTTCGCTTTCAATTCCGGACACCACTCTCGCCGCCGCCCTCAGGAAGCTGCATCCCTGGCTCAGCGGTAGATTCGCGCAGGAGCTGTTTCATCGTGCATCGCTGGATGGCGAGCATCCCGCGGCGTCCTGCAAAAGCAGCGATATCGCGCGTCTTCACCTGTCACTCCGTGACATGCTTGAGGAAGCGGATGCAGGCAGCAGCCGCGTCTATTTGGATGAAAAGCGCCCGGTCTGCTTTTCTCTCATCCGCATGACGCATCTGGAAGAAATGACTGAGGAGATGTTCTACTCCGCGCTCGACGGCATTTCGTTTTTTCTCCGCCGCCATTACAG
>JBATDG010000057.1:0-5166 GCA_049663345.1 Bacteroidota bacterium | reverse complement strand
CTCAACCGCGCCGCAGGCGCTCAACCGCGCCGCAGGCGCTCAACCGCGCCGCAGGCGCTCATTCGTAATTCGTAATTCCTAATTTCCTCCGATCCACCTTACACTCCGTTCCATCGAATCAATCCACTGATTCGGGAAGGTGCGAAGGCCGTGGTTCGCGCCGTGATAGACCACGAATTCGACGTCGCGGCCGAGCTCTTTGAGGGCTTGGTACATTTCGCGGGAGTTGGAAATGTTTGTGTACTGGTCGCGGTCGCCCTGGAGGATCAGCGTTGGTGTCACGATGTTTTTTACGAAGGTCTGCGGAGCGCGGCTGATCCAGGGATTGTTCATGTCGAGCGGCTTTTCCCAGTAATTGTGTCCAAGGAACATCACTTCGAAAGCGGGCTGCCAGCTGTTGCTCCAGTCGGTGAACCAGCTGAATATGCCGAACATCGAGACGGCGGATTTGAAGCGCGCGGTCTGCGAGATGGTCCAGTTGGTCATGTAGCCGCCGTAGCTTCCGCCGGTGACGGACATCCGGCTGCTGTCGGCGATGCCCTGCGCGATCAGCCAGTCAACGACGTCCATCGCATCGCGGTAATCGCCGCCGCCAATATCGTTGCGGTTGGCCTGTCCGAACGCGTCGCTGTAGCCGGAGCTTCCGCGCACGTTGGGCATGACCGTCGCCCAGCCTTTCGCTGCGAGAATATGGGCGGGATAGTATTGGAAGAAGCGATTGTCGAAGTCGCCGAAGGGTCCGCCGTGATATGCCAGCAGCAGCGGCAGCTTCTTCCCGGCCTTGTGGCCCGGCGGCAGCACAAGCACAGCCTCGATCTCGTACAGGCCGTCCCGGCTGCGCACACGGATGACTTTCTGCTCGCCAAGAATGAACGGCGCGAGTTGGGAGGAATAATCGGTGAGCGGCTGTGCGCCGCGGCGGTCGAGGAGGTAGACGTCGTCGAGCTTGCCGGGACCCGAGGCAGCAAAAGCGACCGCACCCTGCGCGTTGACGTCAAAGGCGCTGATGACCTGTGCGGGATCGCTCAGCCGCTGCATCGCTCCGGAAGCGGGATCCACACGGTAAAGTATTGCGGAACTGCGTTCATTGAAGCGCGCGATGATGGCGCTGCCGTCCGGTGTCCAGCGAAAATCCTCCACGCTGTATTCCGCATTCGCGGTGAGGCGGGAGAAGACGCGGGATTCGATATTCAGGATGGAAATCTCCGTTTTGGCGAATTCAATGTCCGGCACTGTCTGAGTGATGCAGGCCACGAGGCGTCCGTCGGGTGAAACCAGAGCCTTGCTTTCAGGACCCGCCATGTTCGTCAGCTGTTCGCGGCTACCGTCGAGCGACACCGCCCACAGATCCCATTTCTGCTCGTCGTTGTATTCTCCCGTGTAGTTGGTCTGATAGAGCAGCCGTTTTCCGTCGGGGAACCAACTGAATTCCGCTGCGCCGGGATCGAGGTCGCATACTTTTCTTGCATCACCGCGGGCGACATTCCAGAGCCATAGCTGCAGATTCGGTTTGGGGTCGGTATTCACCGTGATGTTCAATTTCCTTTTTTCACGGCGCTGCTCCTCGTCGCGGAATGCGGCAGGGGCATCGCCTTCGGTGACGAGAGCGATGCTTTTGCCGTCCGGCGACCAGGTGTAGGAATTTATGTCCCGCTCGAGCGAGCAGAGCAGCACCGCTTCGCCGCCATTCGCGGGCAGAGCGAACAATGCGGTTGTGCCTTCCTGGCGTTCACCGGAGGCGTCGATGAAGGGACGCGAAGAGAGGAAGCACAGCCGGCTGCCGTCGGGCGACCACGCCGCGTCGCTGCAGGATGCATCGGACTGCGTGACCTGCGTCACTTTCCGCGTCTTCGCATCCACTACGTACACTTGCGTACGCCAGCGGTTGGCCGTCGTGTCGGCCTCCCTGATCGTGAACGCCACGCGTTCGCCATCCGGCGACAGCCGCGGCGAGGAGGGCGTGCGAAGCATCGCCTTGTCGGCCGGCGTCAGCGGACGCAGCTGTGCGGCGGCGATGAACGGGAGCAGGAGGATTATGAGAAGGGCGGATAGGTTTTTCATGGTAGCCTGGGGGAAGAGGGACAAAAGGACAAAAGGTTAAAAGGTCAAAGGCAGCGCTGCGGAGGTCATGCAGCGGCCGACGGGATAGACGTTCATTTCCTTGTCGAACCAGGGAGAGCGTTCGTAGAAGAATTGCAGGCGTGCGCGGGGATTCGCGGCGAAAGTGCTGTCGCTGGAAAGCTTCGACTCGAATTCCGTGCGCAGTGTCGGATCTCTGTCGAGCATGTCCTTCGCCACGACTTCCATCACATAATTCTCAAAATATTCTTTCTGCTCAAAAACCGCAGTGAAGAAACCCCAGTACACGAGGGCGTCCGGCGCCGCTGGCTCGAGCAGGTTCACGGCCACGCGCATGGCGGGCTGCGCGAGATCTACGACCCAGGTTCCGGCTGGATACCGCACCGTGTCGAGACGGGTGCGGGTGGAGAACTGCACGGGAAATCTTCCTTCATACGGACGATCACGCCACTTGGCATCCGAGAACACGTAGGTTTCGACTGGCATGGCAGTGGATTCGCTCAACTGCCGAAGCTGCACTCCGTGGAGATTGAGAATGTCGGTGACATCCTTCCACTCCTGTGGAATCAGGTAGTAGCGGGGGAGATGCACGCTCGCAACCGGCTGGACGTCACCGTAAAACGGCAGCTCGACCGTGAAGGGTTTGCTGTGATCCCACACCTGGTACTCGCCGCCTGAGATGGCGCTTTTCCGAAATTCGGATTCGTAGCCCCGAAATTTGATGCTGCCGGTTTGTCCCACGCTGCGGAACGTGAGAGGAAAGGCGGTCGTGTCGCTCTCCTGAATGCGGCGCACATCCTCCTCTTCCGCTTCCTCGATAGCGTCGCGCAGGTCGCCGTCGTTGTCGTTGATGAAGCGCAGCACTTCGATCAGCAGACGGTACGTGGCGGTGACGCGATCCTTGTAGGGCTTGAGCATGTGTGTTTCGATCAGCAGATTTGCACGGTTGCGCACGGCGGCGTAGCCGGTACTCAGCCGCGGCTGGGACGCCCAATCAACCAGTCCTTTACTCAGATCCTTGTCCTCGCGCTGGAACACATAAGGCACAAGCGGATCGCCCGCCTGCTCCATTCCCCTGAGAAAAGACTTGGCGAGCTTTTTTTGCCAGGACGCAACAGGCGCCGCCATGTTGCCGTGGGTTTCCATCGCGTAGGAGGCGTTGTACTGGAAATCGATGCCGTCGGTGACATGGCAGTCGATGAGCATATCCACTCCCCAGGCGGTGAACGCCCGCAGCCATGCGCGCATCTCCGGCGCATCTGCTTTCATGTAGTCGCGGTTCAGGTTCAGATTCTGTGCGGTGGTGCGCCAGCCCATTTCTTCAGGACCGTTCTGATTTATGCGATTGAATGGACTGATGCGTTCATGACCGTCGAGGTTGAAAATCGGCATGAAGAGAATGACGACCTCATCCGCGAGATCTTCGAGGGATCGCGTGATCGCGATTTCGCGAAGCAGCATGAGCGAGGCGTCCTTGCCGTCGATTTCTCCCGCATGAATTCCGCTCTGAATCAGAATTACTTCCTGTCCGCTCCGGCGCGCTGCTTCGGGAGTGAAGTGGCCTTCCTTCGAAAGCACGACCAGCGGCAGGCGGCGTCCTTCGGGAGTGACGCCGAAGTACTGCAGCTCGACCCATGTCGAGGCGCTGTCCAGCCGCTGCAGATACGCGAGCGTGTGGGCGTAGTCCGGCGTGGCGACGTCCCCCGAGCGCTCGTAATCCGTGAGCCATCCCTGCTGGGCAGTTGCCAGCGAAGGACAGGCGGCAAGGAGAATGAAAATGGCCTGGCGGAGATATCGGGATTTGAATGTCATGGCGGGTTGGTTATTGCTGCGGGGAAAATTGCAGAGGCGCAGCATTGTGCGCCCCTGCATACGTGTCGATAATTTATCGGCTGGATATGGATTTCACAACGTTGTTCCTGTTCCTACTCGCGCATTTTTGCGAGGAGGCGGAGGATTTCCAGGTACAGCCAAACGAGTGTGACCATGAGGGCGAAGGCGCCGTACCATTCCATGTGCTGGGGCATACCGGCTTCGCTCATGCGGTCGATCATATCGAAATCGAGCACGAGATTAAGCGTGGCAATGACGATGACGAAGAGGGAGAAGCCAACGCCCAGCAGGCCGCCTTCGAAAAGGAAGGGAATGTGGATGCCGAAAAAGCCCAGCCCCATCGCGATCATATAGAAGACGGCGATGCCTCCTGTGGCCGCGACCACACCGATGCGGAATTTCTGGGTTACGGGAATCAGTCCGGCGCGATAGGTGACCAGCATACCGACCAGGATTCCGAAGGTCAGCACGATAGCGGGAATGACGATGCCGGGATACATTGCTTCGAAGTAGGCGGAGAGTCCGCCAAGAAACATGCCCTCGAGGAAGGCGTACGCCGGTGCCGTGTAGCGGGCCCAATCCATTTTGAAGATGGTAACGATCGCGAGCACTAATCCGCCCACCAGACCGATCATCATTTTCGCCGAGAAGCCGCTGCCGGTGCTGGTGGAGATGTCCGCCCAGGTCCACGCCGCGCCGAGCAGCAGAATCAGGAAGAGCATGGCGGTTTTATTCAGCGCGCCGTTGAAGGTCATTGCCTCGCTGGCGCCGCGGGTTTCTGCGATTGCGCGGAAGCGCTTCTCGCCGAGAAGAGGATTGCCGGATTTCATGTTATTTGTTCTCCTGGTTGATCGTGTCTAATCTCAATTCAGAACAAACAAAGTTGGATGGAAGTTCGGGAATGGGGGGGGAGGAGTGAGAATGGGTGAGGGCGGCGTGAAAAAAATGAAGGGCGGTGCGAAAAAAAAGAAGCTCAGGGCGGAAGTAACGCTCTGAGCTTCGAAGGTAATCGATCAAATCCGGTCGCGGAGCTGGCGCTCCGCGCTCCTGTTGCGCGGAGCAGGCGCTCCGCGGTCCTGTGATCAAGTTCTGTCGCGGAGCTGGCGCTCCGCGGTCCTGTGGGCAAGTTCTGTCGCGGAGCTGGCGCTCCGCGCTCCTGTGGGTAATCGATCAAGTTCTGTCGCGGAGCTGGCGCTCCGCGGTCCTGTGATCCAGTTCTGTCGCGGAGCAGCTGCTCTGCGGTCCTGTCGGAGG
>JBATDG010000056.1:0-7154 GCA_049663345.1 Bacteroidota bacterium | reverse complement strand
ACCCGGGACTCGCGTCCCGGGTTCTGCGAATGTCGTCCCTGCGGGACTCGGGGCCTGCGCTCTTCGCGCTGAAAGCGCGATCTATTGCAGCCCAGGGCGCGTACCCGGCGAAGCACCGCGAAGCGGGGCGAAGACGGGTCAGCCCTGGGAACGCTTCGCCAAAACACCATCCCCCCCGCCATGAAAGTCGAAGACTCGCCGTGGCGAGAGCAGCCCGGGCCAACAACACATGAATGATTTTCATCCCGAAATCCCACATACGACATCAACGGCCCCGCCCCCGGTGCTGGTCGCGCAGCTCTACCTCCTGACAACGCTGGCCCTCTTTTTCGCTCTAGCCATTTCGGTGACGCTGGATAAGACGCAGAGCTTCGATCAGAACGTTCTTCTCGCACTGCGGGATGCTTCGGATATGGCGCAACCGATCGGTCCTGCCTGGATGCTGGAAGTGATGCGCACGTTCACTGCAATTGGTACCGGACTCTCGCTCACCGCGATAGTGCTGCTCGGCCTCGCCTGGTTATTCTTCCGCGGGGATCGATTCTCTATCGCAATGTTCACAATCGCGAGCGTGGGGGGATTCGTGCTCAACATCCTGCTGAAAATCGGCATGAACCGTCCTCGCCCCAGCATTGTGCCGCTGCTGTCCGAGATAGATCCCTGGAGTTTCCCCAGTGGACATGCCATGATGACGATGGCGATATTCCTGTGTCTCGCCGTGCTGATCGGACGGAGCATCAGGAGTAAACGCATCCGCAACCTATTGAGAATCAGCGCAGTCATGTTGAGCCTGATAATCGGACTCAGCCGAATGTACCTCGGCGTTCACTATCCCAGCGATGTCGTAGCGGGATGGCTGCTCGGCCTGGCCTGGGCAAGTGCATGCTGGCTTATCGGATGGAAATATCATCAATGGCGTTCACGGGCACGCGTGTAAAACAACAAGCGTAGGGCACGCCGCCTGCCGGAGCAAACACCCGTAGGGGCTAGCCGCCTTCCAGATCGGGGAGAAGGTTCTTGACCGAGGGAGAATTCAATTCGGATGAATGTCCGACTTCATCGTCGGCTCGCCCGTGTAAGCTCGCCCGTATAAACGTGCCAATCGGCTCGCCCGGGTACACATTCCGGCGGGTTATTTCAACGGGTAATCAGCAATCGCTGCATAGCGGTTCCGGTGGGGGACTCTGCCACGCAGACGTACATTCCGGCGGGAAGCGCCGCGAGATCGAGACGTGCGAACACCACTCCGGCGGGAGCAAAGCGGTCCGTCTCGCGAAGCACTGTGCGGCCGAGCATGTCATTTACAGAGATGTGCAGCGTTCCTGCGGACTCCAGGCGAAGCCGCAATGTCGCAGCGTCATGCGAAGGATTCGGAAATACGGCGATCTCAAATGTCGATGGCGGAACGGCGGCAACCCAGTTGATCTGCTCCAGGCGCTCGGGAATGGCGGCGTCCCGAACCCTGGCAAACAGAATAGCATGTCCCTGGTCGTTAGGATGAATGCCGTCACCTGAATCGAGCAGAGGGTCCAGACTCCCGTCCTCGAGTGCAATGCCCGTCCAGAAGTCCAGTGTGAAGCCAGCGAAGCGGTTTCGGATCCAGTCGCGCATGGTGATCAGATTCTGGCGCTTGGCTCCGGAAAGATCACGCGGCTGCGTTGTGCATACCCATAAAGGAACGCGGGCATTTGTCGCCGCCTCGGCGATGCGCTCGAAATTATCGCTCTGCTCAAGAATGGAATAGTTTGAGGATGCATCGTTGGAGGGAAGATTGAGAATTACTGCAGAAGGATGCAGCGCAAGGGCGCGCGTGATGTTGTGCCCGGTGTCGACGTGGGGACGTCCAGACGGCGCTACGAAATCGCTCGGCTGCAGCTGGTAGCTGGAGTATCCTTTCACGGAGAGGTTCACAACTTCATAGGCAGAATTTATGGCTTCAAGTTCGCTGCGGTAGCGCCACACCCAGGCGCTGTCCTGCACACTGGCTCTGTATCCGGCTGCGGTGGAGGAGCCGATCACGACAATTCTCAAGGAATCGGGGAGGGAAGATTCCGCGATTGCTTCCGGTAGAGCGCGGGAAGCGCCCACCGGAAAAACAATCAGCGAAACAAAAAGCAGGAAACGATACATTGCCCTAATCAGCCAACAGTTGCTTTATTTTCTTTTCCGTCTTGTCAAAGTCCGTGGCGCCCACTTTCACATATTGCACCTTCCCGGCGCGGTCAATCAACACGACATGGGGAATACCGCTCACGCCATAATCCATCATCGTCTGACGACCGCTCTTCTCGATGCCGACTGCCCAGCTGAGCTTGTGCTTCGGAATAAACTCGTCCTTTAGTTTTTTAAGCTCTTCCGCGGGCGTGACGGTGCCGCCGTCATAGCGTCCCTGATAGGTGGTCAGACCAACGATGACCAGCCCCTTGTCAGCATATTTTTCCTGCCATTCTTTCATATGGGGAAAGGCCATGATGCAGGGTTTGCACCAGGTGGCGAAGAAATCGACAAGCACCACCTTGCCCTTCAGGGCGTCAAGCGACAAATCATTGCTGCCCAGCCAGTCGTGCTCCTTCCATTTCGTCGCGGGCTTGTTGAGGGCTTCGCGCTTCTCGGCGAGCTCCGTCATCGCATCATTTACTGAAGCCTGAATTTTTTCCCATTTGACTTCGGAAGGCAGCTGCTTCCTTGCCTTTGCGGTAAATGCATCCAGAATTTGTGCGTCGCCGCTTTCCTTGGCATCGTACATCAGCGGAGCGAGTACAGCGGCGTAGCGGGTAAGAATCCATTTCTCCTGCTGCATGGCGGTTTCGGCATCGGGTGCTTCGGCGGCCATTTTGACCTGCGCCTCTCCGTACGCTTTCACGGCACGGAATGCGAACCCCTTCGCTTTCTCAGTCTCGCCCTTATCGTAGTAGGCGTCGAACAAACTGCTCAGAATCATCCCGCGCTGTAATGGCTCGATGCCGGAGATTACATCCTCAGTCGCATATTTTTCGCCCGTGGCGAGATCACCGTCCAGCAGCGAAAGCTGTGCGATCTCGAGCTTGATGTCCCGTAGCGAGTCCTTGTCCGCAACGAACGCGAGCAGTTCTTCATCAATTCGCCGGAGCGTACCTGATTGCTGAGCAACCATCGCAGCGAGCTTCATAGTGCGGAGATCGCTGGAAGTGTACCCGGTGAAATCGGTCATCTTGTCGAGACCCTGAGGCACTTTTTCACCCAATGTCTGCACGAGAGCATAGTATTTCTGCAGATCCTCGCCGAGAAACTTCTGCGGATCTTTCGCGAACTCGGGATTCTCTTTCTCCATTTTTTCAAAAGCCGCCGTCATCGAATCGTAGCGCGCCGCGAGAGTGCTGAAATCCTTCCACTCCGGCGTATTGAGGCGGCTCTTATCCTGTCCGCTGGAATTGCAGGCATTGAAGAGAAGAAGCGTCAGCGTGAGCGCGCCAAGGCGCGAAAGCCAGTGCGTGAACCTGTTCATGCGGAATCCTTCCTGAGATGAGAATAATTTGTCGTCATTGCTGTTGGATGATCAGCTCCCATCGGGAGATTCAACGGGCATGCGGATATATCTCTGAATATTACGAAGGGGATTCCAGTGATACAATCCCAATTTCCGGACATGAAATTGCAGCCGGAGAGCGAAGCCCTACTCCGATCCCGGTTGGGAGAAAGCAACGCTGCGGCGAATTTTATCCCTGCATGAAAGGAGCGCCTGTCGTTCGATTTACCAGGATACGGAATCGCGAAGCACGGGCAGAGTCATGCAGCGGCAGCCGCCTCCACCGCGTGAAAGCTCCGAACCTTCGATGGAAATCGCGTAGGACTCGCTTTCTCCCAATCGTGCCGTGCCGTCGCGCAGCTCGGCAAACCGTACGATGCGAAATCCACGCTTTCCGAGCTCGTCGAAAGTGTATTTGTTGCGGCCGTAGCCTATGATCTGCCCCGGCGCGATGGTGAAGAAGTTCGCTCCGGAAGTCCATTGCTCCCGTTCCTGGTAGACGACATCGGTGCCGCCGCAGGGAATCGGATCGAGGTTGAGTCCTATCTGCCGGAGTGCGGAAAGCAGGTCCTTGCGGTCCTGGATGGATCGCACTTTGCGTCCCTCGATAGCGACATGCAGGACGCGGCAGGCTCTGGGACCATTGATCAGCGGAGGAAAGACCACGCATTTGTCCCGGTCGACCATGGTGAAAATCATATCGAGATGAATAGTCGCGCGGGCCTTGGGCATCTCCACCACGATCACATGCTTGATGCGTCCGCCTGCTGCGAAGGACTGGATCAGCGTATCGATGCCCTTGATCGACGTGCGCTCGCTGTTGCCGATGCACACAACATCCTCGCGGAGGATGAGCACATCGCCGCCTTCAATTGTGAGTCCGGCCGCTTCCTGCACTGTGCCGTCGAAATAAAATCCCTCGGCGGTGAATTCCGGATGGTATTTGAAAATGTTTTCCATGATGATGGCTTCGGCGACGCGCACCTGGTTGGCCATCGATCCGGTAATGACGCGGTCGTGCACGCACATGGCGGCATCGCGCATGAAAAAGAAATTCGGCAGGGGAGGCAGCGAATACAGACTGCTGCTCAAATAGCGCTCGAGCGTATCGCTTTTTTTCAGCGTCCCGTGAATGAGCCGGAAAGCCAGATCCGAGTCATTCAGATCCTGCAGTTCCTCACTCAGTTCAGGATACCCGGCCGAGGTGCAGGAAGTATTTATCAGCAGGGAACGGGCCTCCGGAATCGCCAGAGTTTCGCGCAGCAGATCCACCAGTTCGTAGGTCTGACACACCTGGTTGAGCACGAACTCAAGCTGGTTATGCTCACGCAGCGCGCGGGGCAGGTGGAGAATGTCGTCGTAAAGCACTTCCGCAGCATTCGAAGGCGTCATGCGTTCGATTTCCTGTCCGGGCTGATGCAGAACGACCTTTCGGATGCGTCCGATTTCCGAATCGATGCTAATGCTGCTCATCATGTTTTCCTTCGTTCCGTTCTTCCATGTCTTAATCCTTCCGTTCTTCCGTTCTTCCGTCCTTCCGACCTCACGTCCTAACGCCCTAACGCCCTAACGCCCTAACGCCCTCACATCCTCACGTTCTTCCGTCCTCACGCCCTCACGCCCTCACGCCCTAACGTTCTAACGTTCTTCCGTCCTTCCCTTCCACCAATATTTTATTATATTTCGTTCGATACAAACGATATTCAAATTCCTTGTTCCAGACGGGCCAAGCGGCGTTGAAAAAACGGACGAACGCAGCGGCCAAGCTACTCTAGATGGAAGGACAAAATCATGGCAGATGATATACAGATGCAGGGCGAATCCGAGGATTTTTCCAAGTCCGCCTATGACAAATACGCTGAGCAGGAGGGCGTCGACCCCCGCTGCATTCCGATAAAACTCGAAGGACCCGTGCCCGAACACGACGCCATTGAGTATCCGGACTATCCACCGCATGATCACGAAACCTGGCAAACGCTGTATTCACGGCAGTCCATGCAGCTGCCTGAACGCGCTTGCGCGGAATATCTCGAGGGCATGCGCCTCCTGAAATTGCGGCCGGACCGCTTGCCCTCCCTTCGCGACATCAGCCTGACGCTGGATGAAATGGTAGGCTGGCGGGTTGCGCGGATTCCAGGTCTTCTCGATACCAACGATTTTTTCAGCTTCATGGCGCGGGCGCATTTTCCGTCCACCGACTACATTCGTCAGCCTCATGAACTTGAATATACTCCCGCTCCCGATTGCTTCCACGACATCTTCGGGCACATGCCCACGCTGACGAATCCATTCTTCTCGAAATTCTTTCAGTATTTCGCGCAGACCTTTTTGCGTGTCAGCGATCCGATGGAAATTCGCCAGCTCGAGCGTTTTTACTGGTTCACCGTTGAATTCGGTCTCATCAACACTGAAGCGGGACGCCGTATCTACGGCGCAGGCATCCTTTCATCCCCGAAGGAAGTGCTGTATTCGCTTTCCGATGAAGTGGAGGTGATTGACTTCGCGCCCGAGCGCCTCGGATCGCAGGACTACGAAGTGTGGCATCTGCAGCCGATCCTGTTCGCGATCGAAAGCTTCGAACAGCTCGAAAGTGAATTCCGCGCCTGGGCGCGATTCAAAGGCTGGGACGCCTGACGTCATCGACAACTTCCGGGCATGGTTTTACCGGCGGCATGGTTGATAAGGAAAACCGCAGCACATGAAACTCGACTATCTGACATTTCCTGACGGACTCGACCGAGCCGATTATGCGATGATCGGACTCCACGGACGCAACGCCAACAAATACGCATTCTTTCCCTTCGTGCGGCAGATGGGATTTCTGCACACGCGGTGGGTACTTCCCTCCGCCACCTACTTCGACGACGCGGCGCCGGACGTACGCTGGTGGTACGACAACAACTTGCGCGACCCGGCGGAAGTGCAGGAGAGCCGCGACCTGATCAGCGATCTGATTTCCGCTCAGCTTGACGACGGCATCGCTCCGGAAAATATTTTCGTCGTAGGATTTTCTCAAGGCGCGGTGATGAGTCTTGATACCGTGTTGCGCTATCCCGTGCGGCTCGGTGGGATCGTTGCGCTCTCCGGTTATGTGCTCGATCCGGATCGTCTCCTCGAAGAACAGAACCCTGCGAACCGGCAGATCCCGATCTACGTTGCCCACGGCACCCGCGACCAGATTCTCGGTATTGAAGTTGGGCGCGAAAACAACCGCGTTCTCACCGACCTCGGCTACGGTGTCGAATATCACGAATACGACACCGCCCACCGCGTCAGCAGCGACGAAACCCGCGACATCCGCGCCTTCCTCCACCGCCACATGTACGGCCTGCATCCCGACGACCCCCGCACCCGGGACGAACACATCGTCGCGTTCTGAGGAGATTGACAAAGTGAAGCGTGTGTGCTTGTCCAAGCGCGGAATCATTCGCATACACCGCGTACGAGCCATTCGGCTCGTACGGCAACCCAACTGCCGCAATTCGGAGCGATGACGTAGGGCCGAGTCATTCGACTCGGCCTCTGATGTTTGGCCCTTAACTAGATAGAACGTCAATTCGACAAGCCCCGCAATCGGATAACCTGTTGCGGGGCTTGCATTTGGTGTGCGTTTTGTGTATCTAGTGATATCACTAGTCACTCAGCTGGA
>JBATDG010000055.1:0-4622 GCA_049663345.1 Bacteroidota bacterium | reverse complement strand
GTGCCGGGCAGCACCTGATCGACCGCGTGCTCCCCACAGGCATTGAGGTTTGGCCCAACTATCCGAACCCCTTCGCCGACATCACCTCCTTCACATTCAAACTCGGTGAAGCGACGCATGTGCGTCTCGCGGTGTATGATGCCATGGGAAGGGAAGTGGCGGTCGTAGCCGATGCGGACTACGAACGCGGCGTGCATTCGGCAGTGCTGCGCTCGGGCTCATTGCCGAACGGACTCTATTTCTACCGGCTCATTACCAATGCCGGAGTGATACAACGGAAGATGATGTTGCTGCGGTAACATCAATTTTATTCCACGAAAAACGGCCCGATTCTCATGACGAGGATCGGGCCAATTATTTTCGAAGCGACATACAGTATCAAACCACCGTAACCAACCTCTTCAGTTCTTCATCCCACATCCTACGTCCTACATCGCGACGCGCTACGCTGGCTTTCCTTGTATCGCGTGAGACCTCGAGAGACGGAATGTGCATCTCCCGACCCGCAGGCGTATCTTGTCCTGCGACGTACTGAAGAAACAAGGAGAATGCCGTGACGGCACTGCAGAAAGCGGAAGCTTTGCTCGATGAAATTACGATGCGCTGCACCGGGGCGGGACTCCCCGTCGGCCCGACCGAGCAAAAGCAATGGAATGTGGAAGCGGCGGTGGGTGAGGGTCCGGCCAAAGTGAAAGTGGTCGTGTACTTCAACGCGAAGGGAAATCTCACGCCAAAGATTCAGGGAAAGGCGTCGCCGCTGCGCGAATTGGTGGAAATGCAGCTGCACGGCAGCGAGCCGATCAAAAGCGCCTTCCTTCACGCGGAGGTGCGCAGTTGGATTGGTGTGGACGAATCGGGCAAGGGCGATTATTTCGGTCCCATCACTGCGGCGGGTGTGATGGTTACCGCCGAAACGCTTGAGCTGCTGCGTCCCGTTGTGCTGCGCGACAGCAAGGAACTCGCAGCCGCGCGCATCAACAGCGCCGCTGCGGAAATCCGCCGTATCTGCGAGGGCAGCTATGCCATCGTCACTGTAATGCCCGAGCGCTACAACGAATTCATGGCAGGGACGTCCTTCGGAAAAAACAGCCAGCGCATTCTGGCCTGGATGCATGCACGCTGCATCGAAGACATTCTTGAAAAGCACAATGACGTGAAGCACGCCATCTGTGACAAGTTCGCCGACGAAAGCGTAATCAAGCGCGCACTGCAGACACGCGGACGCGGCATCACCGTGCATCAGCATGTGCGGGCGGAAGCCGATCCCGCCGTTGCCGCCGCGTCCATCCTCGCACGCTGGGAATTCACCCGCCGCATCGCCCAGCTCGAAGCCGCAGCCGGCTGCCGTCTCCCCCTCGGCGCTTCCGACGAACGCGGCATCCTGCAATCCTCACAGCATATTGTCCGCACCGCCGGCCACGCCGCAATGAAAAAGTACGCCAAGCTGCATTTCAAGACGACCGATAAGATGCGGGGAAAGCTGGGGACGCAGTCGATGTTTTAGGAGAGAGGCACAAAGGCACAAAGGCACAAAGGCACATAGGCACATAGCTGAAGAACATGTCCCCGATTTTCTGCTTTGTGCCTTTGTGCCCATGTGCCTTTGTGCCTATAAAGAAAACGAGCACCGATTTGCATCGATGCTCGTGTATCCTGGTCGGAACGGCGGGATTTGAACCCGCGACCCCTACCACCCCAAGGTAGTGCGCTACCGGGCTGCGCTACGTTCCGGACCTGTGCCCCGAAGGGCGAGAAACAAATATACAACGGAAGCACGGGAAAAACCTAATTTTCTCGTGCAGGGGAGACAGTGAGTTTAATGAGGGAGTGCCGGGAGGCAGATATGCCACGCAGGCAACGCGGCTATTCGCGGACGCGTTCGCGCAATTCTTCGAGGAATTGTTTGATCTTCAGCAGATCTTCGCGCAGCTTGCCTTCGGGTTCGAAAATGAGGGCCGTCTGCGAAGCGTCTTCAGCAGTGACATCCTCTTCCTCGTCTTTTCCGAAATCATGTTCCTGTCCGGGAGTGTACGTTTTCAGCACCTGCTTGGCGCCTTCGATTGTATACCGTTCGTCACGGAGCAGCTTCTTGATAAAGAGGATGAGCTGAATGTCTTTGTTCGTATAAATGCGGTTGCCGGCCCGGTTTTTGGCGGGCTTGAGTTCGTCGAACTCCGATTCCCAGTAGCGGAGGACATACTGCTCCAGGTTCGTGATCTTGCTGACCTCGCTGATGGAGTAGTAAAGCTTTTTGATCGAAAAATCCTTCATGACGCACCGGGTGTTTGTGGCGCAACAAAGTGAATGTAACTATCTGAAAATGAACATGCAACTACGGTCTTCATGCCGCTGTCCGTGAAGTCGCCTCGCTAACGCGTCCCTGCGCATTGCACTTCGGCGCATGGGCTGATGCGTCACGTGAGATGGAGTGCAGATTGGGCCGGATGAAGGGAAGCTCGCGCAGCCGTGCGGCAGGAGCGTGTGCGACGCTAGGCAGCAGTCAGTGCTCACGGTATTCAAAATGAATCTTCCAGAACCACTGCCGTATTCTTGACAATACAATCGGAAATGTGTATGATTGCGGGAACAATCTATCGGGGCCGGAGGAGGACGCACCTGACCCACACAGATTGCTGATTGCCTGAGTTCTTGTCCACCGACATGTTGCCGGTGCTTGCCATCTGTTTAACATCATTGGAGGTTCAGAATGAAGAACCGATTTTTCGTCTTTCTGCCGCCCGGTCGGCGGAAGCAGCCGACGAGGGCGAAGTATTGGGGTGTATGTTGCGTTGGCCTGTGGATGGTTTTCCTGTTGTTGCTGACCGGCACTGCATATGCGCAGGACACGCACAGTTGGTTGCCGGAAACGGCCCGATCCAGCGATGATCACGAAATCCTCGAGTGGCAGGTCGTCACGCATTACGAGCATCCGGGATTCGCGAAGTGGCCCATGGCCCTCGGGGACATCAACGCCGACGGTTTCGACGATTTTGCAATCGGCTCGGGGTATGACACCACCTTCATATTTTTCGGAGGTGATCCGTTCGATCACGAACCGGCGTTCTTTCTTTCCGGGGGAGCAACCGGACTTGCCTGCGCTGATTTCAATGGTGATGGCAGACTGGACCTGGTCACCGGGGTGGCGATGAAGAACCGCGACCTCGATCCGGAAAAACGCGGCCGCATTTCTGTCTATTTCGGGAAGGAGACTGCCCCGTTTCTTGGTCCCGAGCCCGACCTGGTGATTCGAGGTGACTCCATGCAGTACTGGGGATCGGCGAGTTTTCCGGGGCCTGATGGTGATCATCGCAGTGGTCTGCAGGTGCTCGATTTCAACGGAGATGGGTACGACGACCTCCTTACACAGACCCGCACAGGCCGACTTCCGGTGATGTACCAGCCCATCATCTTTTTCGGCGGCCCGGGATTCGACACGATCCCCGATGTAGAGATTCTCGGACGTGATCGTGGCAACACGAACACATACCCGTTGGATATCCTCATTGGCGACCTGAATGGTGACGGTTGCGACGATGTACTCTTGCACGGAAGCTATCTCGAGTCGAGTCGGCGTGTAAATTACTGGGACCTATTTCTTGGCAACCGGGAGGGAACAGCCTCGCCTCCATACCGTATGTTGCGATCGGATAGAGGGTGGAGTCCCGAAAAAGACGGCGTCGCTGCGGTTTTCGATGTCAATGGTGATGGCATTGATGACATTGTCGACGCGATGGTTCGGAGGTCGTACGGTGATTTGCCTGTATTTCTCGGTTCGAGGGAATTACCCATGAACATCGAGCCGAACGATTCCATTCCGAATCCTTGGCCAGTCTTTGGTGGCATCGTCGGTGCCAGGAGTATCCATCCGGTCGGCGACATGAACGGCGACGGAACGCGCGACCTGTTGATAAGCTGGGCCACCTTTTTCATCCGGGACGGCAGCCTGTATTACCTGTATCCGATGCGACCAGGTGGTCTCGTACGAGAGCAGACCGGGCATATCGGTATGATTCCGGAGGAGGATTGGGTGATCAACGGGGCATACGACGTCGGGGATGTCAACGGCGACGGCTTCGATGATTTCGCGGTCTGTGGCCGAGGCGGTGCCGAGCCGCCGACCGTTGGCTGGTGGTTCACGCGACGATTCATCATATGCCTTGGTGCCAGCAATCTGCGTACGGCTGTGCAACCACTCGCAGTGACTCCATCACTCTCGTTGGAGGCATACCCGAATCCCGCATTGTACAGTACCTCCTCGGTGACGCTGCGTCTTCGCGGACTCGAAGCCGGACCTGCCTTCGTGGAGATCGTGGACCTCCTCGGCCGCATCGTATTCCGGGAGGAGAAAGACACGCTCGCAGCAGCTGCGGATGTCTCTGTCCCGCTTTCCGGACTCCGTCCGGGTAACTATTTCGTTTACCTGCGCCAGGAAAACTCCTTGGCGCGGACAATGCTTACGATCTTATAAAAGCATGACAAGAGGTTTTATGAAACACCTTTTTCTACTTCTTACGCTGTGCTGTTTTACCGCACACGCACAGGATCCCGATTTTTGGATCGGTTCCTGGAATGTCACTCCTCAATGGGACCCTTCAGAGCGGAATGTTTGGCCTGTTCGTGGA
>JBATDG010000054.1:0-5819 GCA_049663345.1 Bacteroidota bacterium | reverse complement strand
GTGCCGGGCAGCACCTGATCGACCGCGTGCTCCCCACAGGCATTGAGGTTTGGCCCAACTATCCGAACCCCTTCGCCGACATCACCTCCTTCACATTCAAACTCGGTGAAGCGACGCATGTGCGTCTTGGGGTGTTTGATGCCATGGGCCGCGAGGTGGCGGTTATCACCGATGCGGATTACGAACGTGGTGTGCATTCGGCAGTGCTGCACAGTGGCGATCTGCCGAACGGACTCTATTTCTACCGTCTCATCACCGATGCCGGAGTGATACAACGGAAGATGCTGCTGATGCGATGAGGAGAACCTCCCGAAAACTCACAGCGATTATTTTTTTATAACGCAGAAGGCGCTCCCATTCCAGGGTGCCTTGTGTTTGAATGAAAGAAAAACAAAACCCCCTTCCTTTTCAGGGAGGGGGTTTGAAATCGTACACTCGCTTGGGTGGCATAGCGCCCTGGCGAGCGGGTTGAGTTCGTTGATCAGCCGGACAGCGGTCATTAGTACACGCTGTCGGCTATCGCTGAATTATTTCTCGATGCCGAGCAGTTCCACTGTGAAGATCAGAGCGGCGTTGGCGCCGATGTCCTGTCCTGCGCCGCGTTCGGCATAGGCGATATTCGACGGGAGGTAGACTTCCCATTTAGAGCCGACGGGCATGAGAAGCAGTGCTTCTGTCCAGCCGGGGATGACGCCGGTCACGGGGAAGACTGCGGGTTCGCCGCGATCGTAGGAGGAATCGAACTGCTTGCCGTCGATGAGAGTGCCCTTGTAATGCACTTTGACCTTGTCGGCAGTTGTCGGCTTGGGGCCGTCGCCCATCTTGATGACCTTATACTGCAGGCCGCTCGCGGTGGTGATGACGCCTTCCTTCGTTTTGTTGGCGGCGAGGAATTTATCGCCCGCTTCCTTGTTCTTCACGCCTTCGGCCTGACGGTCTTTCTCCTGCGCGGCCATCATTTCCTGCTGATACGACATCCAGACAGTCTGGCAATTCTCTTCGGTGAGTTTGGTTTCCTTGCCGCTGAGTACGTCGTTCATTGCTGCGGCCATGATTGCCGGATCCGCGTCGATTTTCTGGGTCTTGAAGCTTTGGCCGATGTTGACGCCGATGGCGTAGCTGACACTGTCCTTGCGGGTTTTGAGATCGACATTCTCCTGTGCGTTGTTCTGGCATGAGATCAACAGCATGGCGAGAGTGAGAATCGAGAGAAAACGCATTGAGTTCTTGCTCCTGTATGAGTGTGTTGTCGGTAAGATCCGATGTCCGGTGCAATTCCGAATCATGTCCCAGTCCTGTTGCGGACGGCAATTTGTCGGGAGTTTCCGGTTCAAGAGATGTAAATTAGATAAAGTTCGGAACTCGGTGCAACATTATTTTTCATGCACCTCTCAGAAGCCGGTTTTTACAGGCATTGAACGGTATCGGCAAATTGGACATTCTCCATGCGCAATGACGGCTATACCTATCGAGATCGAATTACCTCCGCCGATGCGGGTGAAAGCCTGCTGGGGTTCTATTCGTCGCGCTATGGGCATTCTTCGCCGGAGGAATGGGCCGCCTCAATTGCCGCCGGATTGATCGCACGCAACGGAGTGGTGGAGACGAATCCCGAGACGCAGCTGCGCGCGGGAGACCGTCTGGCCTGGCATCGTCCGCCATGGGAGGAGGAGGACGTCCCCACCAACATCCCCGTGCTTGCGGAATCCGCTGGCTGGATGGTGCTGCACAAACCTTCGGGCATTCCGGTGCTGCCGGGCGGCGGCTTTCTCCAAAATACCATGTTGTGGATCGTGCGCGAACGGTATGGGGGAGTGCTGGCTCCGGTGCACCGGCTGGGACGCGGCACCAGCGGCGCGATCCTTTTTTCCCGCAATGCCGACGCCGCCCGCGAACTCGCCCGCGCAATGCGCGAAGGGGAAATTCACAAAACCTATCTCGCTCTAGTGCAGGGCGTGCCGCATGAGGACCGCTTCACTGTCGATATGCCGATTGGTCCCGTTCCCTACGCACCGCTCGGAATGCTGCATGCGGCTTCGCCGAATGGCAAGCCATCGCTCAGTCATTGCCATGTGCTGCAGCGGGATGCGGAAGCCGGGCAATCGCTGCTGGAGGTCGATATTCCTACCGGTCGTCCCCATCAGATCCGCATTCATTGCGCGGTGGCGGGACACCCGCTCGTCGGCGATCCGCTCTACCGCGCTGGCGGACTCCCCATCAACTCAGATGCCGTTCCCGGCGACTGCGGCTACTTTCTCCACTCCTGGCAGATTCGATTTCCCGATCCGGGTTCCGGCGAAATGATGTCTGTTGTGGCGCCGCCGCCGGGGCGGCTTGCACCGGATGGCTGATGGCTAATGGCTGATAGCTGATGGCTGATGGGGAGCTATTTCCATAGGATTTTGACGAAGCGGCGGCCGGTGATGAAGCGCTCGCGCAGGTGAGTGCGCAGAAGGTCCGCGCCTTCGCCGCGGCGGGTGTAGATGAGGTCGGCCTTGCCGACATGCTGCTGCCAGAAGCGGAGGAAGATGTCGGCGCGTTCGCGCTTCCGCGCGAAATCGAGGGGCACGGGAACTATGCCGCCGGGCACATACCAGTCCTGCGCATCCTTTTCCTTCATGGCATCGAGAAAGCGGCGGCCTGGAGCGACGCGCCACATGCGGAGAATGTAGCGCTGGTCCTGCACGGGACGGAACAGCTCATTCATCGCGGCTGTGAACTGCAGGTTTTCCTCTTCGCTCGCGGATTCTATCCACACACGGATGCAGCGGTCGTCGCGCTCACTGCGGAAAATTTCCGGCACGGCGGCGTCGCCGTTTTCGCGCAGCGCCACGAGACTGTCGCGAACGGCCCGGGCGAAGGCCATGACCTGTTCCTCGACCGTCCATTCTTCCTCGCCGGTGATGAATTTCCCCAGCTTCAGGCGCCGGTAGAGCCAGGCCAGCGAGGCCGCAAGCAAACCGCTGCCGCCGGTGATCGGCAGCAGGAGCGAGGGAGCCAGGTTGGCAGCGGCGGCGAGTCCGGTCATGCCGGCGATAAAGGAAAGCGCTACGGCGAGCCGGGAGAGGCGCCGCGCTTCGAGGCGGAATTCCTCCTGCATCCGGGTGAGTTGGGCAGTGCTGCGAGCCGTGCTGGGAGTGCTGCGCGGAGAGCCGGGGTCGGGACGGTATTCGAGACACGGAAGTTCTACGCCTCGATATTCCAGGCCGATGCGCCAGGCGTGAAAAACAGTGTCGCGGCGGGCGCTGCGCGCGAGCATGTCGTCGTTGATCATGGGGATGGCGGCCGCGAGTTCATCGGGACGCAGATGCGTAAGCAGTGGATGTACGTGTCCGATACCCCGTTCAAGTTCGCCGTCGTCGCTGAGGCCGAAAAAATGTTCATGCTTGCGGATGAATCGCTGCCAGTCGGCGAAGCCGCGCTCATACTCCGGCAGCACGGCGACGACGTCCCAGTTGTTGGCGACTTTTCCGGGCTGTGCGGGATCGAGTCGCAGACTGCGGCCGTGCATCTGGTTCACGCTGACGTAGCTGGCGACGGCCGTGAGATCGACGAGCACATTCGCTGCGGCGCTGTCCCAGCCCTCGCCGAGAAGTCCGCGCGTCCCGATCAGACAGCGGGTGACGCCGCTGTCGAAAAGCGCCGTGATCATCAGTACGTAAGTGCGCGTATTCCAATCCCGTCCCGTGCCCGTGATTTCAAACATGCCATGTGTGCCGTCGGCGTGCTGCGAAAGCTCGGAGGGAGTGAAATCGCCTTCGCCGATGAAGCGGGCGTCGAGATGGATATCCCATTCCTCGCGTTCTGCGATGGCGCGTAGTTCGGCGAGAAAGCGTTCGGTCAGATCATCGTCGCAGAGCAGCGTCGAACCGGTGAGCATGACGGGATCGAGCACGTCCGTCGCTGGATCGGAAGTGATGGTGCGCATGGCAGCCACCGCGCCTCCGGCTTCCGGATCGAGCACGCCTTCGAGGGCTTTGGGTCCCCCGGCCTGCGCGGTTTCAAAATCCGTGAGCACCAGAGCGCGCACAGCATCGCCGAGATTCTCGATTTCCTTCGTGAGAATGCGCCGGAGCACGCCGAGCTTCGCAGAGGAGAGTGCGAGCACGCGATCGATGTCGCTTTGCCGCCGGTGGAAGACTCCGCCGCGAAGTTCATAGCCAAGATGCCTCAGCGCCAGCACCATCGCGTCGACGCGTTTGCGAGCGGAAGGATGTTCATTGCTGCTGCATTCGTCCTCCAGATAACCCTGCAGCACCAGCACGACATCGTCGAGGGACAGGCTTTCTTCCATTTCATCCAATGCCGGCACAGTGGCGGGAAGGGGAATGCCATGCGAGAGCGCATAGCGTCCGAACGCTATTCCGGCCGATGTATGCGCTTCGAGCAGAAGGCTCCAGTTCGGGAAATTCCTTCCCCGGTAGTGCAGGCGATCGAACACCTCCTGCACGTAAATGTCGAGCGGCGGCAGCGCGGGATGCGTCTGGTTGAGCTCCTCGAGCAGTGAGTGGAATTGCTCATGCCGGTCGCGGATGAAGGCCAGCTCCCTTTCGCCGGGATGCACGAGAAAAACGAGATCCTGAAACGGAGCGAGGCTGCCGTCCTTCACCACCGCGGGCAGGGGAATCTGATAGTCCACGGGACCCACCAGATCGAGGTACATCGACTGTTCCCTCGCGGCGCGGTCTATCGGAGGGGTGGCGGTGAGTCCGAGCACCAGCATCGGATGGGCTGCCAGCACTTCCTTCAGCACCTCCGCCCAGAACGCCAGGAGGTGATGGCATTCGTCGAGTATCAGCAATTCGTAGCGCTGTTCGCGAAAGAGCTCGACGAGCTGCTGTACATTTTCATGCATGCTGCCGTCCTCTCCCTCCCGCACCGCGATGCGCTGATACGTGAGCGAAAGGATGGGCGTGGCGGCGGCGGGATCATGGCTGACGAGATGCCTCACGTCGTCGCCCCAGACGGTGCCGAAGGTGTCGACGATATCGGCGGTGGCGCGTCCGTATTTGTCGATCCACTGCGCCTGTATCGCTGCGTTGGGAGAAAGGATGACCGTCTTGAGGCGCAGACTCTGGAGGAAGGCGATGCCGATGATGGTTTTCCCCGAGCCCGGCGGCGCCACGACGTGGAATTGCCTGGCGCCCGCCCTGAATTTTTCCTGCAGCCGCTGTACGGCTTCCTGCTGATAGGGACGCAGATGCATCGCCAGCATGCGCTCGTCGAGTAGGGAGGTATGTGAGAAAGCATCCATTATGGAAGAAATTACGGCAGTGCGCGTCTCAGTACAACACAACCGGCGTGCGCAATGCGGATTCCCGGGTGGAGGAATTTGACCTTGCTGCATGGCGGAAAGTTTGTTAATATGGCGAGATACAGATTTTGTTATGCGGAAAGGCGGGAAGATCGTGAGGACGTCAGGATCGTGAGGACGTCAGGATCGTTAGGACGTTAGGATCGTTAGGACGTTAGGACGTTAGGATCGTTAGGACGTT
Organism: Bacteroidota bacterium; assembly: GCA_049663345.1. Taxonomy (GTDB): domain Bacteria; phylum Bacteroidota; class Ignavibacteria; order SZUA-365; family SZUA-365; genus SZUA-365. Next base: position 324 of record JBATDG010000054.1, on the reverse strand, counting down.
AGGACGTGAGGCCCTGAATAGGTGAGGCTGCCGTCAGCTAGCGACCGAGCCAACGGCTCGCTCGCACAAACCGGAACGGAGCTCGATAACATTGACGTAGGGCCGAGCCAACGGCTCGGACCCAGACGGTAGCATTATAGCGCGCTGGTGCGCGCCGATCCCATGCCGTGGCGCTGGTGCGCGCCGATCCCATGCCATGGCGCTCATGCGCGACCGAGCCAACGGCTCGCTCGCACAAACCGGTACGGAGCTCGATAACATTGACGTAGGGCCGAGCCAACGGCTCGGACCCAGACGGTAGCATTATAGCGCGCTGGTGCGTGC
>JBATDG010000053.1:0-111423 GCA_049663345.1 Bacteroidota bacterium | reverse complement strand
TCGTAAGATAGCAACCATCGTCCCTCTCTCGGACCGTGGAGCGCCAGCTCCACGCCTATGGGACCGAGGAGCACCAGCTCCACGCCTATGGGACCGTGGAGCACCAGCTCCACGCCTATGGGACCGTGAAGCGCCAGCTCCACGCCTATGGGACCGAGGAGCGCCAGCTCCACGCCTATGGGACCGTGGAGCGCCAGCTCCACGCCTCCTCCCCTACATTATCTCCAGCTCCATCCCATATTTCTTCAGCAGCAGCGAGGAAGAGATGAGTGCTGACTGATAAATCGTAGGCAGTCCGCTGCCCGGGTGCGTGCCGCCACCGACGAGGTAGCAGTTTTCGAATTCCTCGAATTCGTTGTGGGGACGAAACATCAGCATCTGCTTGAGCTGATGTCCAAGGTTGAACACGGCGCCGTTGTAGACGTCCGCTTTGTTCTGCCAATCCGCCGGCGTGATCACGCGTTCGACTTCGATATGCGAACGCAGATCGGTATAGCCGCCTCGCGTTTCCATGAGCCCGATGATCTTGTCGCGCAAAGGCCCCGCCTCTTTGCTCCAGTCGAGGCCGCTCGTGTTGTTGGGAACTGGAACCAGCACATACAGCGTCGACTTCCCGGCAGGCGCGAGAGTCGGATCGGTCACAGATGCATTCTGCACATAAAACGAAGGCTGCTCGGAGAGCACACCGTTGCGTGTGATATCCGCAATGTTGGCCCGGTAATCGTCCGCGAAAATGATGCTGTGATGCTCCATATCGTCGTACACCTTGTCGATGCCCAGATACAGCATGAATGTGGAGCAGGAATATTCCTTCTTCGCCAGCGTGTCGTTTGTGTACTTCCGCCGATGCCGCTTGTCGACGAGATTCGTCATCGCATGCGCGAAATCGGCGTTGATGACAACGTCATCCGCACGCTGCTCGCTGCCGTCCTGCAGGCGCACGCCGACGGCGCTGCCGTTTTCGATAATCACTTCACGCACAGGAGAAGAAAGATGGATTGTGCCGCCTTCCTCCTCAAACACTCTCGACATTGCAACGGATAGCTGTGAAAGTCCGCCCGTCACATGATAAATGCCACCGCCATGCTCGATGAAGGAGAGGATGCTGAAGAGCCCGGGCGCTTCCCACGGGGACATCCCGAGATATTTTGCCTGGAAGGAGAAAGAACTTTTGAGGTGGATGTCATCGAAATAGCGACCCAGCACGCCGAAGACACTCTGGTGCAGATCGAGGTATGGAATGGAAGAAATGAACTGCCAGCTGAGCATATCCTTCAGCGATGAATAGGGCATCGCAAGACAGGGAATCAGTTTCTCGTATTTCTTTTTCTCCCGCTTCAGATACCGCAGATAGCCGTCGTGGCTGCCGGGGAACACCCGCTCCAGCTCAGCTTTCATCCTCGCTGGATTGCGCGAAGGATAAAACACCATTTCGTCGGAAAAGTGCAGGCGATACATCGGATCGATCTCATGCAGCTCGGCATAGTCAGCGAGCGAACGGCCGGTGCGGTGGAACAGATCCTCGAGCACTTCCTTCATGAGAAAGAATGTGGGTCCGAGATCGAACACGAAGTCGCCGAGGTGCATCGAAGCATTGCGTCCACCGATGGTGGGATTTTTTTCGTAGATATGCACATCAATGTCGTGATGCGCGAGGAGCATGCCTGCGCTGAGTCCGCCCGGACCCGCTCCAATGATGATGACTTTTTTTCTGCTCATGGTTCTGTGCTCTCCTGCTTTATTGTAGGGGAGAAATATTCCGTATCAATAGTGTCGAAAAAGAAGGGATAGCATGCGTTTGAAAAAAGGCATTGATGTCTCGTACGGAGGATACATTTTTCCGCTGTCAAATCGAAAACTCCGGCGCAGTACTGCCCGGCTGTGAGAAAACGTATCGAAGCCGTGGCGGCCGTGGTAGCGACCCATGCCGCTGCTGCCGACGCCGCCGAATGGCAGAGTGAACGAGGCGACCTGCGAAAGCGCTCCATTGATGCACACGGTTCCGGAAGAAATGCGGGAAATAAATTCGTCGGCAACGCGCCGGTTGCGGGAGAAACAGTACAGTGCCAGAGGAGTGGGATGGCGCTTCATCTGTGCGACCGCGTCGTCGATCGAGCGGTACGAACGCACAGGCAGCAGGGGACCGAAGATTTCTTCCTGCATGATCGGATCATCCCACGTTACTTCATCGACGATCGTCGGAGCGATGAAGCGGACCGCTGCATCATGCTCGCCGCCGTGTACAATGCGGCCGCGATCCAGCAGAGCGACCAGGCGCTGGAAATGTCTGTCGCTGACGATGCGGCCGTAGTCCGGACTGGCTGCAGGATCCGCGCCATAGAACTCCAGCAGCGCCTTGCAGAGTTCAGCAATCAGCTCAGACCTGACGCTCTCATGGACAAGGATGTAGTCGGGCGCAATGCAGGTCTGTCCGGAGTTGAAGAATTTCGCAAATGCGATGCGCTTAGCGGTAATCCGGATGTCGGTATCCTGATCCACGATACAGGGATTCTTCCCACCGAGTTCAAGCGTGCAGGGAATCAGATGCTGCGCCGAGGCCTGCATGACCAAACGTCCAACCTGTGCACCGCCCGTGAAGAAAATGGAATTTGTCGGCAGCGCCAGAATCAGTTGTGCGACCTCGGGTCCGCCGGAAATCACAGTGACAACGTCAGGATTGAAATACTCCGCGACCAGCCGTTCCAGTAGTTCGGCGCTGTGTTCGGAAATTTCAGAAGGCTTCAGCAATGCGCAATTGCCCGCCGCCAGTGCGCCGATGAGCGGCGAGAGCATAATCTGAAACGGATAATTCCAGGTACCGAAAATCGCCGCCACTCCTAGAGGTTCGCTGATGATGCGGCTGCTCGCGGGAGCATGCATGAACATGGTTTTAACTCGATGCGGCTTCATCCACTTGGGCAGATGCTTCTGCACGTGGTGGATCTCTGCAAGGAGAAAACCGATTTCGCTTGCATAGGCTTCGGTCGCCGATTTACCCAGATCCGCCTTCAGCGCCTCGACGATGTCGGCTTCATGCTCGGTTAACATGCGCTCGAGCTGACTCAGTTGGGAACGGCGGAATTCATGGCTGCGGGTCGCGCCGCTCGCAAAAAAACGCTTCTGCGCATCAAATCGCTGACGGATTTCTGCGGCTGTCATGTGCCTGCCTCGGTGCCGTTATTCGCGCCAGCTTCCGCTGCATTGTTTTGGTCGCCTGAAGCCGCTGCTATCGAGGGTGTCTTCCGCGCGAGCGCAGCAAGCAGCAATCCCAAACGGATGCGGTTGAAGCGCTGAGCGATGATGAGCGGAAGATTGAAAGCAAGCGCGTAGACGATCATGATGATTCCGGCATACCAGTAATTCCACAGAAAGAAGACCGGCGCAATTGCAATGACCAGCCAGTGTGCAAACTCTCCCCGGCAGGTTTCGCGTATGAAGCGCGTGACGTAGACGGGATCCGCCTGCGCGAGCCGCTTCTTCGGAAAGCCTTTCGCGAAGATCGCCGCGCCGTCGGGCAGCCATTTCTTCCAGCTCCTTATGTGGAAGAGGCGATCGTACACATTGCCGTCGCCCTCCCATGGTCTGGGACGGAACAGCGGGTGATCCGGATCGAAGCGTCCGGCATCGAGCTGCGTCACGCCCCAGGAGGTTCCCATGTGGATGCACAGCCAGGCTGCGATATCCAAAGCGATAATCCATGCTATGGGAAGTTCGAAAAGCATCATGCGCCTGTCTGCGATTCTACGGTACGGTCTTTCCACTGAACGCCGCCCCGTTTGGTGATGATGGCCGAGCGGGTGAATACGACAATGAAAAAAAGCAATTGCAGCGGAAACAGGAGCGGCGTGTACCAGGCGAAGCTGCCTATGCGCCTGAGCATCCAGTGCAGTTGTGCGGCATAGGCAAGGTAGAGGACCATCGAGGCGAGCAGAAAGTTCAGTCCGAACACCGCGTAACCGGCTGCGACATTTATCGTGGCGATGATAGCACCTGTGAGCCAGACGATAATAATGGCGAGTGAAACTGGCGGTGTGCTGCCCGCGCCGGTGGCGAAGGCCTTGCTCCAGCCGTGATACAGTTCCGCGATTCCTTGTGGATACATGCGGAAGGAGAGTGCTTCTTTCCCGCCGTAGCAGCGGAGCGGAATTCCTTTTGCTGAGAACTCGCGGGAGAGAAAGAAATTCTCCAGGATGTGCTGCCGGACCGCTTCATGACCTCCAACTGCGAAATACTGCTCCCGCGAAACGATGAGGCTCGGGCCGAACAGTCCTGTGGGTTCAGCTGAAATGCCGGGCAAACCGAAGGCATTCATCGAACCCATCATGATGATGTTGAAGAAAGCGGACATTTGCTCGTAGGGCTTCTTCGTGTCATGAAACGGAGCGATGGACATCGCGCCCGGACGGCGGGAATATGTAGCGACAATCCTCTGAAGTCCGTCGGACAGGAGCCACACGTCTGCATCGAGAAAAATGAACAGATCGCCCCGCGCCGCCTGCGCGCCCTGCCAGCAGGCCCAGGCCTTGCCGACCCAGCCGGCGGGTATCGGTTGAGAAGGCAGCACTGAAGCTCCGTGTGCCGAGGCAATGGCGGCAGTGCCGTCGGTGGACTGATCGTCTACGACAATGATTTCCAACGGTTTTAACGGCTGCGCGATGAGCGATGCGATGAGCCGCGGGAGATTCCCTGCCTCATTCCTCGCTGGAATAATCACGCTGATGGAATACGACGCACCCTTCCCATCCGACTTTGACTGACAGAGTGGAATCCGGAAAAGGAAAATATAACCGGCAAGATAGAAGATGGCCGCAGCCGCAATCAGCACAATATCCATCTGCTAGTCCGCTGCCCGGTCGACTTCAATCAGTTTGTCCGCGACCAGTTGGCCGCAGAGCGTGACCATGGGCATGCCGCCGCCGGGATTGACCGAACCGCCGACGAAAAACAGGTTGTCGTATTTGCCGCTGCGTTTCGGAGTCTTGAGTGCGAAATTCTTGAAGCGGTCGCAGGCGACGCCGTAAATCGAACCCTTGTTGGAATAGTAGTTTTTCTGAATGTCCAGCGGTGTCCACACGTGCTCCGTGATGGTATTCTTGCGCAGATCCGTGAGTCCCATGCGCTCGAGCTTGTCCACCACGCGCTCCTTGAAGGCGAGGTAGTCGTTCTCAGTCAGTGGATTTTCTTCGTTGATATACGGGATATGCGGAAGGATCTTGATGTTCTCGCAGCCCTCCGGAGCGACGGTCGGATCGGTGCGAGAAGCAGCCACGAGATAGATCGTCGGATCTTCCGGAAGTTCGTGTTTCTTGAACACGGTGTTGAAATGCTTCCGCTGATCTTTTGAAAAGAAAAAGTTGTGATGCGCGAGTTGGGGATAACGTTTGCTGACACCGAGGTCGAGAATCAATCCGGAACACGCAGGCTCGAAGCGCTTAATCGTATTCATGAACTGCGCATCTTCGCCCAGAAGTTTTTCGTAGGCGGGGAGGGTCTCCATGTTGGAGACAACGTAATCCGCCGGTACCTGTTCGCCGCTCTTGAGTTCGATGCCTGAAATCGTGCGCCCCTGCTTTGTCATGCGCGCCACTTCCGCACCGAGATGCACACGCACACCGAGTTTGTCGAGGAGCTTCTTCATCGCGTTGGCGAGAAGATACATGCCGCCATCGATGTACCAGAGCTTGAAGCGGAACTGGATGGTGGGCATCAGATTCATGAAGCCGGGGGAGACAAGGGCGGAGGAGCCGACGTACTTGATGAAATAATCCATCACATCGACGACCTGATCGTTTTTGATAAAACGCTTCGTCGACTGATGCATCGTGCGCAGCAGATCGAAATCCTTCATATCGCTGAGCGGATAGAAACGCGCAAAATCCCGGATGGTGTCGAGCCCGTGCTTGAAATATCCCTTCTCGATGAAATCGTACTGGCGACCGGAATACTCGATGAAATCGAAAAATCCTTTCTCTATCGATGGATCGAAGCGGCGTACTTCCGCGCGCATTTTATCCTGGTCGAAAAACAGATCGAAGGTCCTGCCGTCTTCAAAGAAATTCCGCCACTGCGGATCGAGATCCCGCAGCGGGAGGGAGTCTGCGAAGGATTCTCCGGCCCGGGCGAAGAGGTCCTCGAAAATCTGCGGCAGTGTGAGAATCGAGGGACCCATATCAAACGTGAATCCGTCGCGGTGGAGTATGTTGAGCTTGCCTCCCACCTTGTCGTTCTTTTCGAAGATCTCGACGTCGTATCCTTCTGCAGCCAGCGAAATCGCTGCCGACATTCCGCCCAGTCCAGCGCCGATCACAATGATTTTTTTCTGCTGTCCGCTCATGTTCATGCCTGTATTCTTCTGTGAAGTAAGATCAATCCGTCGTCAGTACGTCATCGTGATTTTTATCGTCACGTCGCCATTCACCACAAAACGGGCGTCTTTGAAATCAGGCGCGCTGAACATCGCTGTCGCATTATTGGAGAATGCATATCCTTCTTTCGGCATTCCCAGCCAGTTGACATCCATCTCACCGTTTTCATTTGCGTCGTGGAGGACGGCAATCGCATAGCTGCCGTAAGGGACGTCCTTGAACGTGAAGGAATGTTCCGGACCAGTGACGCGAACCGAGCCGCCGCGTGCCTCCCCGTTGTCGTTGGGGAATTTCGCCGGATCGTCATATAGACCGATCATCAGCTTTCCTTTGAAATCTTCAATACCGCCGATGCGCACAGTGAGGCTTCCAAGCTTTTCCGTTTTTGCAGTCGACTTGGCTGCAGCACTCTGCGGATTTCCAGAACGTTCACTCTGTGCCTGCAGGGAAGGGGTGCCGAGAAGAAGGGTCCCGGCAAGAAGGAGGAATGCAAAATAGGTGCAGTGGTGACGAATCATGATTGTGCTCCCGGGACAGGGTTGAAGGTCTCAGTTTTTGATTCGAAATACTTCTTCATCGCCTGTGCGCGAAAATCGAAGATGCGTGTGAGCATGCCGCGCACGAATAAGACGTGTACAATGCGGCCAAGGAAAGAGAAGGGAAGTTCGTATGTGACCTCGTCCGTAAAACGGATGCCGTTGTCGGTTTCTTCGATGACATGCCGATGATGCCAGAAGCGATACGGTCCGATGCGCTGCTCATCAACGAAGGAGTGGTGATCTCGGATGTGCCGGATTTCAGTCAGCCAGTTCTGCGATCCGAGAAAGGGAATGCCGACGGAGTAGCGGATCAGCAGGCCATTATACATGAGATCCGGGACGTCAGAAAGAATCCGGAATTTCAGATTGTCCGGAGTGATCAGGTTGAGGTTTTCCGGACGACTGATAAAATTCCAGGCATCCGAAAGCGAAGTGCGTATCGTTAAATCTCTGCGCAGAGTGTACATGGATGCTCACACAATAAGTGATAATCCGGGCCCCGTGCTTCGGGTGACGCATGCGTTTCGCGAAAAAACGCTCAATCGCCGGAAATTGCACAACGATTCCGGCGGAACGATAGGTTCCCGCGTGCAGAAAAAATGACGGCTCCCTGGTTGGGAAATCGAGCCTCTTATGAGCCCTTCAGGCGAGGGCATGGATTCGTGCTGCTGCGCTTTCCAGCAGCAGAGAAACCGATTATTCGTCAGGACAGTTTTCGAGATATTCTTCAATCGTCGCGTGAATCTGTTCCACCCAGTCCGCGTGCTCGGGCTTCATCAAGACACTGCGGAGAACGGTGGTCCACTCAGCATCGTCGCGCACGTCGGGATACCGTGCACGCAGCATGGACGTCTTCACCCGCAGCTTGCTCAGATAAACGGGGTTTTCTCTGTCGTTCATTGCCCGCTCGAACAGCGCATCGCTTCGGCGGGAGATGGCCGAGGCCGAGCGCTCTTCAGCGTCCGGGAAAAAGACCACGATGTCCAGTTCAGGTTCGAGAAGAAGGGAAAGCTGCGACGACGTCCGCAGAAGATCGGCGAAGTTCAGCGCGGCGAGTCGGCAGCGGCGGAGCACGGCGCCCAGCCCGTCATGCGCGTCGAGCGGCAGTACCTGCAGAGTCATCCAAAGCCCTGCTGCCGAAGCGCCGGCGCGGGAACATTCAAGACTGATTTCTCCGAGATGTAGATCTGTGGAAGTGAAATACGTGTATGGGGAATCGTGTTTGTAGAATCTGCCGACAGAGGGATCGCGAAACAGTACGCAGCCGCAGCCGTAGGGCTGCAGTCCGTGTTTGTGCGGATCAACGACAATGCTGTCGGCTCCGCCCATTGCGCCGAACGCGCCGGCATGAATTCCGTCGGTGCTGCCGTCAGCGATCAGACGGAAAAATCCGCCGTAGGCGGCATCCACATGCACGCGGAAGCCATGCCGCGCACCGAGCTCAAGTATTCCCTGCAAGGGATCGATCGCTCCGAGCGCGGTCGTTCCGAGCGTAGCCACCACAGTGCCGATGCTTTCGGAGAGACAGAGCTTGTTCAGTGCATCGAGATCCATGCGTCCATTTTGGTCGGTCGGCACTTCAACGGCGCGAAGTCCCAGCACTTCACTCATGCGCGGATGAGTGTAATGCGCCTGAGCGGAATACGCGACCGCGCGGTCGGGATGCAGCTGCCGGGCAACCCACAGCGCTTCGAGATTCGCGATAGTGCCGCTGCTGGTCAGATGTCCGAGGTGATCGGTGAAGCCGAACATCTTTGCGAGGTCCACGACCAGTTCCTTCTCGATCTGTCCCGTGGCCGGCCCCCCATCCAGCGCGTGATTATTCGGATTGATGAGCATCGCGGCGAGGTAGCCCAGCACAGCAGCCGGGTGCGGCGGCTTGAGCATCTGTCCCGCATACATCGGATGAAAGAAAGGATAGTTGTCCTCCAGCCGTTCCTGTAATCCGTGCAGCGCCGTCCGCAGCCGGTCATCGTCGATGCGCAGGGAAGGATCATCGGAGAAGGGCGGCCAGCTGTCGCGGAAAATGTGCTGTCCGGAAATAACGTCTTTCAGCAGGTCGGCAAACTGATCAAGCATGGGACCCGAAAATTATAATTGAACAGTTGTGAACGAATATAGGAAATTCTAGATTTCCGAGTACGAAATCCCGCACATCGAGGAAAGCGTCATGTCGGAATTCAGACAGAATCTCGCGACGAAGGAATGGGTGATTATCGCGCCCGGACGCGATCAGCGCCCTTATGATTTTTCAAACCGGGAGGAAGCGAGACCTGTCCCTCCGATATTTCGGGGAGATTGTCCTTTTTGTTTAGGCAATGAAGCTCTCACAGGAAGCGAACTGCTGCGGCGGAGTCGCGATGGCCGCTGGCTCATGCGCGTGGTGCAGAACAAATACAGTGCATTGAGCAGCGATGCCTCAGTGCAGCGCGAGCAGCACGGACTCTTCCTGAAAAGCGGCAGCTATGGACATGCGGAAGTCATAATCGAATCACCCCGCCACAACGACACGCTCGCAACGATGGAATTTGAACACCTGCACGAACTTCTTCGAATGTACCGCAGACGGATGGCGGAAATCAGCATGATGTCGAACATCGCGATTGTCATGCTGTTCCGGAATTGGGGACCCCATGCAGGTACCTCTCTCGAGCATCCGCATTCGCAGATTATAGCATCGCCAATCATCCCGCCGAATATCCGGGATCCTTTTCAGAAAGCCGCGCTGCATTACGACAGCTACGGCAGCTGTGTCTATTGCGATCTCATGCATGAGGAAATTCGGCAGCAGGAACGCATGGTGTTTGAGAATGAACATTATGTGGTGTTTTGTCCCTTCGCCTCGCGCACGCCTTATGAACTGCGCATCTATCCCCGCGTACACAACGCGAGTTTTTTCTGGAGTCCGAAAGAAGAATTCGGCGACATGGCCGAGGCGCTGCAGCTCTGTCTGCGTTCCATGCATGGACTGCTGGGCAATCCGAGCTATAACCTGATCGTGCGCACATCACCTGTGGGCGACGAAGACGTTCGATACCTGCACTGGTATATGGTGATAGTTCCGCGTCTCTCCACACCTGCCGGCTTCGAGATGGGCAGCGGCATCTACATCAATCCCGCCCCGCCCGAGCAATGTGCCCGCGAGCTGCGCAACTTTCTGGCGAATTCTGTTTCCTAGCGTTTCGGCGAATACATCTTCCCGACATTCCAGCTCTGCATATCCGCAAACAGCTGATCGTCCGTGAGATTGTAATGCAGGGGAGTGACGGAAATCATGTTCTTCTGCAGGGCGGCGTCATCTACGAGGGGATTGTTGTCCGATACATACTTCCCGACAAGCCAGTAGTACTCGCGTCCCACCGGATCCTGACGCGTTTCGAAGCCATCGTCCCATGAAGAACGACCTTGTTTCGTCACTGCAACTCCCGCGAGCTTGGCGGCCGGCACATCCGGTACGTTCACGTTGAGAAGAGTCCCTTTCGGAAGTCCGCGCTTTAGTACTTCTGTGGCAATTTTTCTTGCGAATGCAGCGGCGACGCTCATGTCCGCTTTCAGCGAATGCGAAGCCAGCGACATGGCGATTGCGGGAATGCCCAGCACGGCGCCTTCGGTCGCAGCGGAGACTGTGCCGGAATAAATGACGTTGATCGAAGTGTTCATGCCGTGGTTGATGCCCGAGACTACCAGGTCGGGCTTCCGCTTCAGCAGCGTGGAAACCCCGAGCTTGACGCTGTCCGCCGGAGTACCCTCGACAGCCCAGCCGGTGAAATTCGCACCGCGCTCGATGGGACGCGCACGCAGGGGCGTCTGCACCGTGATGGCGTGTCCGACCGCGCTTTGCTGTGTCGCAGGTGCGACCACAACCACATCTGCGATGCGCCGCAGCGACATTACCAGCGCATAAATACCGGGGGAATCATAACCGTCGTCGTTCGAAACCAGAATCAGGGGACGTTTCATCAAGAATCACCGTGTTGATCGTAAAACCATATCCCCAAATGTACAAGAAATTTCCGCACATACCGTAGGGGCGAACCACCTTCCATATCACGATGGTCATTCGTTACGGATGAATAACTCAACTGAGATGAACGTTCGACTTTCTCGTCGGTTCGCCCGAGCCACAATCGACGGATTCAATCAGGACACGATTTCAGCGGGCGCGCTGGTGCGCGCCGTTCCCAGAACAGCCGTTCCCAGAGGGGGTTATTCGTCCTCGAGCAAGACCGCGGTGCCGTAAACGAGAATCTCGGCGGCACTTTGCATGATGAAGCTGGTGGAGAAGCGCGCATCGATAATGCCGTTGGCGCCGAGCTGCGAGGCGTCGTCGATCATGCGGTCGATGCTCTGGTCGCGCGATTCGGCCATGAGCTTGGTGTATTCTTCGATTTCTCCACCGACGATGGTCTTGAACAGGGCAAGGATGTCCTTGCCGATGTGCCGGGCCCGCACAGTGTTGCCGCGGACAATCCCGAATGTTTTGACGACTTTTTTCCCTACGACGAAAGAGGATGTGGTGACGATCATCGAATGACCTCGTTGTATTTGTCGTGGCGCGATGTGAACCACCGCTCGCGGATGACGGAAAAGAGCAGGAGGAGAATTCCTCCCGCCACGGAGAAAATAGCGATTTTCATCAGGATCGGCACTTCGCTCTCTGCCCAAAGGGCTTCGGCAGCGAGCAGTGAACCCCAGGCAAAAATGGTTACGGCGCCGAGCGAGAGCAGCAGCCATGCGAGACCGCGTTCGAGCCGGTTGTAGACGCTCGTCCAGTATGTATCCCACACTTCCGGTGCGGGTGATGCGAATTTGAGTGACATCGTTGCCTCCTTCACTTTTCGAAACTGTGCCCATTCTTCGGCACAGTCCTTGTTTCGCAGAAAATTTTCGTATTCAGAGTGTTCGCTTCCGGCAAGTTCCCCGTCCAGTGCCTTCATCATCAGCATGCGGAAGCGGTCGCGTTCCATATCCGTCATGACAGGTCCTCCAGCAAATCTTTCAAGTTTTTCCGGGCGTAATACAGCCGCGACATGACGGTGCCGAGCGGACATTCGAGCAGCTCGGCGATCTCCGCGTAGGAGTGATCGTCGAAATCGCGCAGTACGATTATCTCTCTTTCCTCCGGCCTCAGCTCGCCCATGGCCGAGCGTACGCGTTCACGCAGCAGGGCGCGGTCGGTTTCCACCGAAGGATCCTGCTCGTCGTCCGCCACTTCCAGCACGTGATCGAAATGCGCCATGGGTGTGGCCTGTGACGCGCGGTCGCGCAGCCGGTTCAGACAGAGATTCCGCAGAATGCGATAATACCAGGTGAAAAAGCGGCGGCCGATTTCGAATTTCCGAATTGCCAGCCACGCCCGGATGAATGCCTGCTGCGAAAGGTCCATCGCCTCGTCATGCGAGCCGACCAGCGCAAGCGCCGAATAATACGCAGGCTGCATGTAGGCGCGGACCAGCAGGCCATAGGCATCCTTTTCGCCTCGCTGGGCGCGGAGTATGAGATCGTCGTCGTTGAGTGTACTGTTCATGGCTCAATTTCCGGCATTTAGGAATGATACACGAAACAAAGGGAAATATTCAACGGGAACTCCGCATTTCCCGCCCGTGTATCATTATATTGTTCTTTTTTTCAGCCATCCTCCCTATACGAAGGAAATTCATGAAAACGACCGTATTGCTGATAGCCCTTCTTCTCTTCTCTGTGAATGCAGCGCAGGCGCAGGACGCCGCGAAAAAGGAAGCCAAGCGTCCCACCGTGCTGATGAAAACCGATCTCGGCGACGTTACCATCGAACTCTGGCCCGATGTGGCGCCGAAGACGGTGGAGAATTTTATTGGTCTCGCGATGGGGACGAAGGAATTCACTGCTTTGCGCGGCGGAGAGCAGGTGAAGCGGCCGTTTTATGACGGACTCACCTTTCACCGCGTCATCGATGATTTCATGATTCAGGGCGGCGATCCGAAGGGCGACGGCTCGGGCGGTCCCGGCTACGAATTCGAGGACGAATGCTACGAGCTTGGTCCGGAACTCAAGGGCGACCTCACCGATGAGGATCAGGCGCTGCTGGTATTTCAGAACATCCTCATGCCCTATTTCCAGCGCACTCTTGAACCCGATGCCGAGCTGAAGAAAATCGTTGACGATTGCCAGGAGCAGCAGAGCGGTCGTCCGATGATGATTCACCCCGTCGAATGGTACAAGCAGAAAACCGGCATCGACAAAGCCATCAACTCGCAGGGAAGGCTCCGCGCCAAGGTCGCCTACGGCACCATCTGCATGGCCAATGCCGGACCCAACACCAACGGCTCGCAGTTTTTCATCGTCACCAAAAAATCCGGCTGCGACTGGCTCGACGGCAAGCACACGGTCTTCGGCCAGGTCTCCCGCGGCATGGACATCGTCCACAAAATCGAGCAGAAAGGCAACGGCGTCGGTATCGAATCGATCCGGGTTGTGGAGAAATAATAGCAGGGAATGAAATGAAACGGCCCGATCCTCGTCATGAGAATCGGGCCGTTTTTCGTTAAAAGGAAGTGGTTATTATCGCAGCAGCAGCAGAGGTGCGAAGTATCGTATGAATCCATGCATGAGTATCTCCTGATAGCGAAGTTGGTTAATACATGGTAATTGGAACCGTGGTGACGGAACGGCCCTGCCGCACGGTCAGGTGATAGATCCCGGCCGGAAGCGAGGGGAGCGAGATTTGATGCGAGAGGGTCGGTGCAGAAGGAACAAGGTCCTGTTGAACTTGCGCACGGCCCAAAGCATCGAATATCGTGATTGATAGTGTGGACCCGGTGGATAATCCGCCCATGCTCAAGGAGAGATCAGTGCAGCCGATAGGCAGCGGGTTCGGAAATACTTGCAGATCGAGTTTCTCCGGGGCGCTCGATTCTGCTTCACCGACAGAAGTCTGCATCTGTTTCGCACCGAGGAAAATGACGAAACGGTTGTGGTATCCTTCACTCTGTTCAAAGGGTTTCCCGAGCATGACGATATCATCATAGCCATCACCGTTCATATCGCCAGCATCATACGTCCCAACTTCAAGCGACCAGTCGGTCGCGAGAATGCCGCGATATCCCATCGGTCGGTAGAAACTTGTTGCTCCCGAAGGGTACATCAGATACAGCGGTCCATACACCATATACACAGACCAGGGAATTATCAGGTCCCGCGTGCCATCGCCATTCATATCGCCTACCGGATAGGCCCCATATGGCTCGGCATCACCCCACAATCCAGGGTCACGATTGGGGATTGAGTCGTTTGGCATGAGTAATGGTGGAAGGGTGCTGCTGCTTAAAAAAACAAGTGCATCACCTTGTTCACGATGAACTGATTTATCTATGATATCGGCGTATCCGTCCGCATTGACATCCAGGATTCCGGACCATTGCTGATAGGGACTCCAACCGTTGAATTGATCAAAGAAGCGATAAGGTGTCGTGACCTTGGCTTCAGCATTTCCGAGATAGAGATCCCAATAAAAATTGTAGCGCGCACGATTCCAATCGTATACGCGACCACCGATCATCACGTCCTCGAATCCGTCTCCGTTGAGATCACCGCACATATAATCACTGCAGTAGCTGGCATCCCGGCTTGATCGCGAGGATCGGAATTCGCGATCGACTATTGTATCTATCACGAGCCCACCCAGATAGAGAAGATTTCGCCCACCTGAGGAGTCCTGACGGTCGATAAACCGAATTAAGAGATCGTCGTATCCATCCCCATTATAGTCCAGCCCTCCAACGCCACATCGATTTGGTGGGGCAACTCCAAGACGCGATTTCTTCACCCCGGTGAGAACCAGATCGGGCTTCTCTCGAAAATAAGGAGTCTCCGCAAGCTGGATATAGATACGGACCATGCCGCTTTCGTCGGGTGTATGCAATGGGTCCATCGAGGTGATGAGATCTTTCCGACCATCACCATTCAGGTCCAGAGCAGCTACACCCGCGCTTCCACCGAGTATGAATCCGTCCTCATGTGGATCCAGAGTATCCCCGCCGAAGAAGAGAAATGTAGTGTCATACCCGGTTGAAACAGCGATGTCGTCGTAGCCATCACCGTTCACATCGCCCAGTGCCGAGCTGTATTGTCCGAAACGCGGATGGTCGCGGTGCTGCACGATTCCGAAGGGCTGAATAAACCAGGGCGGCAGGTCCGTGATCTTTTCGAAAGCAGCATCGCTTTCATTTTGGGCATGCAGCGGAGTATCGGCAACGGGCCCTGCGCAAATCATGAATAGGATGAGGGCAATGAAACCCACTCCCGGCGCGCCGCGCGCGCATGATGTGATTGTTTTGCAGTACCGCCTCTTCTTCATCTGAACCTCCAGTGAGATTGAGCACAGGACAAACGCCGGCAACAGGCTGGTGGAACATCCGTCAGACAATTCGCAATCTGTGTGGGTCAGGTGCGTCCTCCTCCGATCCCGCAGATTGTTTCCGCAATTCTATCGAATCGCGATCGGAATGTCAACTGTGCCTCCGAATGGCGCGAAGTGCAGATCCGGATCACGGGGTCCGTATTGATTGGATCGGGCTGCCCCTTTCAGCATTATTCTACAATTCGCTACCTTCTTGTTGATACATTCCCAATGTTCGAATGGAGGAGTTATGAATTCGAAGCATTTTCGTGTGCCGCATGACGAGAAAATCAAGCTGGTGGACTTTGACACCGCGTTTACAGGGGATTTCAAGAGTAAAAAAGAAGCGAAGAAAGATTTGGAAAAGGACATCGCGCGACTCGCCGAGCTGCAGGGTATTCTTTACGCGCATGATACGTACTCCCTTCTCGTGATTTTCCAGGCACTGGATGCGGCAGGGAAGGACAGCACCATCAAACATGTGATGTCTGGAATCAATCCCCAGGGCTGCCAGGTCTACAGCTTCAAGTCGCCGTCGCAAGAGGAACTCGATCACGACTACCTCTGGCGCTGTACAACGCGTCTGCCCGAACGTGGGCGCATCGGTATCTTCAACCGCTCGTATTACGAGGAAGTACTGGTCGCACGCGTGCACCCGGAAATAATTGAGAATCAACGATTGCCGGAAGAGGCGAAAAAGGATATCTGGAAACGCCGCTTCAATGAAATCAACAATTTCGAAGAACATCTTGTCTCCAGCGGGACGCGCATAGTGAAGTTCTTTCTCCATGTCTCGAAAGGCGAACAGCGGCGCCGTTTTCTCGATCGCATCGAGCGGCCTGAAAAGAACTGGAAATTTTCAGCCGGCGATATGAAAGAACGCGCGCTGTGGGACGATTATCAGGAAGCGTATCAGGACATGTTCAATCACACAAGCACAAAGCACGCCCCCTGGTACATTATTCCTGCTGATCACAAATGGTTCATGCGCGGCGCTGTGGCCGGTATTCTTGTCGACACGCTCGAATCCCTTGATATCCAGTACCCCGTTGTCAGCGACGAACACCGCACCGAGCTGCAGGACATCAAACAGCAGTTGGAAGCAGAGGAATAATGGCAATGCGTATTACCCGACCCCTGACTCTTTTACTCCTTTTTCTCATCACCCTTTCCCTTGCGGCACAGGATCGCGTGCCGATGTCGGCAGAAAAACTCTGGCAGATGAAGCGCTTGGGGTCGCTGACGCTTTCGCCCGATGGGACGACAGCCGCGGTAGTGGTGACGACCAACGACATCGCGAAGAACAAAGGCAACGGAGATATCTGGCTCATAACCGTGGCGGATGGCTCGGCGCGGCAGTTCACTACCGGACCCTCCACCGAGGGCTCGCCGCAGTGGAGTCCCGACGGAACGATGCTCGCCTTCACCGCCAAGCGCAATGACGACGAACGCACGCAGCTTTACCTGATTCCGCTCGGCGGAGGAGAAGCCCGGCGCCTGACCGACATGCCCATGGGCGCCTCGGGCGTGAAATGGTTTCCCGATGGGAAGTCCCTCGCGTTCGTTTCCTCCACACTTCCGCGAGACGGCGGCAATCTCGATTCGCTGAAAGCGGAAATGAAGCGGAAAAAGGATTCGAAGGTCAGCGCGCAGATCAGCGAGGATCGTGTGTTCCGCTACTGGGATCATTATCTGACGGACGGCTACGTTGAGCACCTCTACCGCTTCGATCTCGCGAGTGATAAGGCGATTGACCTCACACCGGATATGAACCGCATGTTTTCCTACACAGGCGGAGTCGATTACGATATTGCACCTGATGGCCGGGAAATCGCCGTGACGGCGCTGACGGAGGGTCCGCCTTACGACAAGCTGTTCACCGACATCTACGCACTTGCCACCGATGGCAGCGGCAGCATGCAGAATCTCACGGAAAGCAATCCCTCCGACGACGGATCGCCGCTGTACTCGCGCGATGGAAAGTACCTGCTCTACGGCCGCATGTTGAAAACCGACATGAACGCGGAAAACACGAAGCTCGTGCGCATGGATCGTGCGAGCGGCGAGGTGATGGATCTCTGCAGGAATTACGATCGAAGTCCGGCGGGATGGGTGACGGATGAAAAGGATATGACCGTCTATTTCACTGCCGACCATTTGGGAAAGACCAGCGTGTTTTCCGTTCCGATGTCGGGCGGCGCTGTGAGTGAATTGCTGCACAATGGCTCAAATGCATCCTTGCAGATCGGAAACGGACGCATTGTCTTTATCCACCAGAGTCTCTCGCTTCCTCCGACTCTCTTTACGATGAACGACGACGGCAGCAATCTGCGGCAGCTCTCGCATTTCAATGACGATATGCTGGCCGGCATTGAAATGGGGAAGGTGGAGAATATGTGGTTCGCGGGCGCGGAAGGGGACAGCGTGCAGACCTTTGTGATTTATCCTCCGAATTTCGACGCGAAGAAAAAATGGCCGCTGCTTGTGATGCTGCATGGCGGACCCCACGGCGTCTCCGGTGACGATTTCCATCCCCGCTGGAACGCGCAGATCTTCGCCGCCGGGGGCTACGTTGTGATCACACCGAACTTTCACGGCTCCACCGGCTTCGGCGAGTACTTCGCCGACCGCATCAACGGCGAGCATCCCCGCCTGCCGTTTATTGACGTGATGAAGGCGACGGATGCGATGATCGCCCTGCCGTATATCGACTCCACCCGCATGGCGGTTGGCGGCGGCAGCTATGGCGGCTACCTCGTGTCGTGGATCGGCGGACAAACCAGCCGCTACGCATGCATCATCGATCATGCGGGCGTGTACAATCTCTTGGCCCAGTTCGGCTCTGACATCACCTTCCATCGCGAACTCAGCTACGGCGGCACGCCGTGGGAGGGACGCGACAACGTGCTGCGCTGGAGTCCTTCACAATACGCGGCCAATTACGTCACGCCTACGTTGGTGATGCACGGAGAAAAGGACTATCGGGTCCCGTACAACCAGGGCCTGGAGCTGTATGGAATGCTCAAAGCGAAAGGTGTGCCTGCCCGTATCGTGATTTACCCGGATGAAAACCACTGGATACTCAGCGCACAGAATTCCATTCACTGGTACGGCGAATTTGACTCCTGGCTCGCACGCTGGATCGGGAAGGGTGGACGTTGAACGAACAAGAGTCCCCATGGATTGAAGAGGAAATGCGCGGAGTTGACGCAGTTCTGGAATTCGATCTGCTCACGGCACGACTGACCTCACGCATCACGCGCCTGAAATCCCGCAGCCAGCGCTGCTTCCGCTGGCGCATTGCGTTGTTTCTGCTTTTTGTCGCACTGCTTCCGCTTCCAGTTTCCGCGGAACTGAGGCTTCTGCTGCTCGCTCTCACCGCTGCCGCATTTCTTGCCGTTGCTTCTGTGCATCGACGCATCGATCGCGGGGCCGTCCGCTGCGCCGCCTGGCTGAAGCTCAAGCGAGAGCAGCAGGCGCGGAAGGAGCTGGATTGGGAGCAATTGCCGCCTGCCGTCATCGGACACTATACGGCAGCACATCCTTTCGCCGGGGACATCGATCTCGAAGGACCCGCATCCCTCCACCGCCTTCTCGATTTTTCGGTTTCGCATCGCGGCAGCAGATTGCTGGCCGAGTGGCTGGGCGGGATCGTCCCTTCCATCGACGAGATCATCTCGCGGCAGCGGCTGGTGCGAGCTCTGGCGCCTCTGCGGCATTTCCGCGAACATCTGCGGGTGGAATACGACCTCGTATCTGCAGATAAACTCGACGGAGACGCCTTCCTGGACTGGCTGCGCAACGCACGAATTCCCTCGTCCATCCGCTGGCTTCTGCCGGCGATGTCCGTTCTCGCTGCGCTCAACGTGGCGCTGTTTCTGCTCTGGGGCTACAATGTATTGCCGCCGTGGTATCTGCTCGGCCTGCTGATCCACGGCGTACTCTACTTCCGCTACAGTGATGTGCGGGAGGCCTTTCTTGAAGCGGCAGTGCGCCTCGACGATGAACTCGGACGGTTAAAAACGGTTTTCCGCTTTCTTGAGAATTACCGCTATGAGGGGAAGGAAGAATTGCGAGAGCTCGTCGGTCCCTTCCTCGATCCGCAGAACAAACCCTCGCGCCACATCCGGCGCATTCTGCGGGATGTCGTCGCTGCAGGACTTTCGATGAATCCCGTGATGATGATCATCCTGAATCTGCCGATGCCCTGGGATTTTCTTTTCGCAGCCAGACTGGATCGGAAGCGTCATGCACTCGAACAGCAGCTGCCGGGATGGCTCGATACACTGCAGAGGCTTGAAGCCCTGCAGTCCCTCGCGAATTTCGCCGACCTGCACCCCGCGTATCATTTCCCCGATGTGCAGGAAGAGATCGGTGAAGGGGACCTGTTCTCGGCCAAAGGACTCGCACATCCGCTAATTTCGCATCGCAGCCGAGTCAGCAATGATTTCAGCATCGACAAACGGGGACGCGTGTTTCTGGTGACCGGATCCAATATGTCCGGCAAGAGCACCTTCCTCCGCACCATCGGAATCAACCTCGCGCTTGCCCTCGCGGGCGGACCCGTCGCAGCAGACTCGCTGCGCACGCAGCTCTTCCGGCTTTCTACCTGCATTCAGATCAATGATTCGCTGCGCGAAGGCGTGTCCTACTTCTATGCCGAGGTGCGTCGTTTGCGTGATCTGCTGCGCGAGGCATCCGTGGAAGACGCGCCTCCGCTGCTTTTTCTCATCGATGAAATCTTCAAGGGCACCAACAACATCGAACGGCATGTGGGCGCTTCAGCCTATGTCGAAGCGCTGGCCGGCAGCCGGGGCTGCGGACTGGTATCCACCCACGACATCGACCTGACGCAGCTTGCCGACCGCTTGCCTGCTGTGATCAACCTGCATTTCCGCGAGCATATCGTTGACGAACGCATGGTCTTCGATTATCAGCTGCGCACGGGTCCCTGTCCAACCACCAACGCGCTCACCATCATGCGTCTCGAGGGACTCCCCGTCCCGCCCTTGACAACCAAGGACTGAACCTGTACATTATTCCTGTACATATCAGGAATTGCCATGACAAAGACCATAACGTACACCCATGCCCGGGAGACTCTTGCGGCATTATGCGACGAGGTGCTCGCTTCGCGGGAGCCTGCGATCATTACGCGGCGCAATGCGGGCGATGTTGCACTTATCGCAGCGGATGAACTCTCGGGACTTCTCGAAACCGCGCATCTTCTCCGCTCTGACAAAAATGCTCAACGGCTGATGAAAGCGCTGCTCAGAGCGAAAGAAGGCAAGGGCCATCCGGTCTCGATCGATACGCTGCGCAAGCGAGTGGGACTTGACGAAGAAAAAGCATAACGCCGGGACGAATAAACCCGGAGAAGGACCGCAGACGTCTGAAAGCAGCCCGAAGCCGCCGAAGGCAGCGAAGAACAAAGCCGCTGCAGCGATAAAGAAGCCGGCCCCGGGTTTGAAGAGAGGCAACGCGCCGATGTTGCGCGAAGCGGTGTTTCACCCCGAGTTCCTCGAAGACTTGCGCTGGTGGGTAGAAACCGACCGCAAAACTGCCCTGAGAATTCTCGTGCTTGTTCAGGATGTATTGCGCGATCCATTCGCAGGCAGAGGCAAACCCGAACCGCTGAAATATTTGCTTGCCGGATGCTGGTCCCGCCGCATCGCACAGGAACACCGCCTGGTGTACAGCGTAGGCGATGCGCGAATTGATTTTCTTCAGGCGCGATATCATTACGCTTAAGGCGGATTCCGATAGGCCTGCGCAAGCTGTACCAGAAGCGCTCCCGGCTCGGTTCGGCCGAAGCGGATATAGATCCTGAACAATCTCTAGCGGCTATACCTGTCGCTTGAGTTGAGGATAACATGGAACGCGGCTGGTTCAGCGTGCAGTATCTCCGCTGTGTTTCTCATGCTCGAACAGAGCGAGCATGATGCGGATTTCCGCAAAGCTGATGTTGGGGTCGATCACTCCCTTGATCTTTTTCAGGTTGGTGTCGCGCAGCTGTCGTACCGCGCCGCGAATCTGCTCCTGATGCGCTTTCGGCACGAGCGGCTCGAGTTCGAGCCGGACGCCATGCTGCAGCAGTTCGGAAATGTGATTTGAGACGGTGCCCTCGGTCAATCCGCGGCGTACAGCGATATCAGTGAGCGTCAAACCGCGCGAGGCGAGTTCCCAGGTGCTTCGTACCGGAGCCGACACGTCGCGCAGGGCGTCCTTTTCTCTCGCCAAACCTTTCCCCAGATGTTCTTCCTGAAGGTGATCCTCGATGGCGGCAAGCAGATCCCGGCCGCATTTCTCGAAGGTCACCGGACCCATGCCTTCAACGCCGAGCATGTCTTCGCGGGTGCGGGGACGCGCGTCGCTGATGCGCTGCAGCACGGCATCCGACACCAGCGTATGCGAAGGGATATTGAACGATGCTGCCATGCGTCGCCGCGCAGATTTCAGGGCCTCATACAGGACCGGATCCTTCACCGCAACGGCTTCCGTTTGCGCAGCGGAGGGCAGGCGAAGCTGCTGCACCTCATAACCGAGATGGGCGCGGCCTGCTTCGGTGGCATAGACCGAAGGGCGAAGTGATGCCGATTGCGCGAGCCAGCCGAGGGCGAGCAGCGCATCAATCGTTTCGAACACCAGCCGCTTATCCACGCTTTTCATTTTTCCATACGAGCTGGCTTCGTATAGATGGAATTGTGCGATGCGCTTTGTCTCCGCACCCCGCAGCACGTCGGCGAGCGTCGTGCGCCCGAATCTTCCACCGGTCTCGGCGGCGCAGTGAAGCACCAATGCATGGAAGCGATCGAAAGCATCTTCCCCGCTTTCATTCCCGAGATCAACGACCGTCGATGTGCAGGTGTCGCATTTTCCGCAGACGCCGGTGATGGTGTCTTCGTCGAAATATTCAAGGATCATATTGCGCCTGCAGGCGCTGCCCGTAATGTAATGTTCCACCGCCCGTAATTTCTCGAGCTGATGCCGCATGCGTTTTTCGATCGCTGCGTAATCAATGGCGAGATCCTGCGAAGGCACGCGCTGACCAAGCAATGCGATTCCACTTCCCTTTCGTCCGGCGACGAACTCTATGATTTCATCCTCATTCAGCTGATGCAGCACAGGCATCATGTCTTCGAGTTTGTAGCCGCTTTTGTTCGCCATCTCATCGAGGGAGAATCGCACAGGATCGTAGAACGCGGACGCACCGACGGTTCGCAGCAGCGCTGTCGCCACCGGCTGCACCTCGGGCATAGCAGATTCAATCAGCCACATGCGCATCCGGTCGGGAGAAAGCTGGAAACGGATGGTGGAGTCGCCGTAGGATTCGTTGATGCGGCGGATGTAGCCATCGCGCTCCAGTACGTCGAGCGCGCCCCGGACTGCGGTTTCCGAGACATTCCCGATCATCGATGCGAGCGAAGTGGCGGACAGAGCGACCAGCCCCTCGTAGATCTGTCCCAGCTGATTGCCTGCGAAGTGATGAAGCTGCGCATACACTTTCTGAATCAGCATGCGATCGGGGAAGGTGTTGCGGATGAAATACTCGGGCAGCCCGCGATCCTTGGGGTGATACAGCATCGTGCAGATGCTGTCCTTTCCATCGCGTCCCGCGCGTCCCGCCTCCTGATAATACTGTTCGATTGTGGACGGCATATCGTGATGAACCACGAAGCGCACGTTGGACTTATCGATACCCATTCCGAACGCAGTCGTTGCGACTATGACGCGCGTGCGGTCGTCCATGAAGCGCTGCTGCACTTCCTTTCGTTCAGCGCTGCGGAGTCCGCCGTGATAGCCTTCGGCAGGTATGCCGTGCGAACGAAGCATGATCGCCAGCTCCTCGACAGAGTTGCGCGTTCCTGCGTAGACGATGCCGCAGTCCCCGCCGCTCGCCACCCGGATAACCTCGTCTCGCTTGTTGGCGCCGTTCATCACACGGAATGTCAGATTCTCACGGTTGAATCCGCGCACAATCACTTTCGGATCGCGCAGTTCGAGCTGCGTCTGGATGTCCTTCCGCACATCGGGCGTGGCGGTCGCCGTGAGCGCCACCACCTGCGGCGAACCGAGCGTGCTGATTGCCTCGCGCATGCGCATGTAGCTGGGACGGAAGTCATGTCCCCATTCGCTGATGCAATGCGCCTCGTCCACTGCGAACATCGCGATGCGAATGCCTTTCATCCTCTCGATGAAAGTGCGGCTTTCGAAGCGTTCCGGCGCGACGTACATGAGTTTGTACCAGCCGTTGCGCGCCTTGTCGAGCCGCGCCATCACCTCGTTGTAATCGAGCATGGAGTTGATGAACGTGGCGTGGATGTGCGCCCGCTCAAGGGATTCCACCTGATCCTGCATCAGAGAGATCAGTGGAGAAATAACAATGGTGAGTCCGTCGAACAGTACGGCCGGAATCTGGTAGCAGATGGATTTACCGCCGCCCGTAGGCATGACGGCAAGAACATTGCGTCGTTCCAGCACCGCCTGGATAATACTGTCCTGACCCGGACGAAATGCCGGGTATCCAAAATGCTGCTGCAGCGCTTTCAGCGCATCGTCAAAGGAATGCGTTTGCATGGTTCAGTCTCCCTGATTGAACATGAATGAAAATATATGGTGGTGCGAATTCATATTGCCCTGTGCTGCCGCGAACAAGCGCGGTCCCCGTGTTTCTGCAATGGGCAATGAAGCCGACACCATTGGCAAGGCCGATCAGTCCAGCGTGGCGGACGCTTCCTCGCGCGCGGTCCTTGGCTCGGATGGAATTGTGTAGTACGGAGCAAGCTCAGTCGACATGTACTTCGTAACGGCGAGAATAACTCCGAAATCATCGAGATAGCCGACAAACGGCGCGAGATCGGGAATTGCGTCGATCGGTGAGATGAAATACAGCAGAGCGGCAACAACAACTGTTTTACGCGGCCACGCCACATCGGCATCCATGAAGTAGCGGAACAGTGCGATGAGGTCCTGAGCGAAACGGAGTTTTTTGCCGACGCGCTCAAGTTTCTCTTCAAACTGTTCGTTCACTTGATGGGCCTGTTTGCGGTAGATGGTTTCATCTTCCGCGCCGCTGATGTCGAATTCTTCAAAAAGCTGGTCGAGTTCCTTGTCCATGATTTCTTCCCTCAATGTGATCATCCTAAACAATCGTTGAAAAATAGGCGGGGATTTATAGAAGTACAAGGGAAAACGAAGACCGGCAAGAAAAAACCTCCGAAGTCGGAGGTTTTATATGTAAACGTTGGATGAGGCCGGTATTAGAGAGAGGAAGCTATTCAGGAAGGCGGAGGCGGGTTCGGATTGCATTCCCGAAAGCCATCAATGGCTTTAACACAGAATGCATCAAAGAACTGGAGTTCATTCTGGAACGTCCTGAGTGGGAAAGGGGACGCCTATTGATTGACGGCTGACCAGAACGCGCACGCAGGCGGGATTCCATTATCATTTGCTGACCGACCATTCAAGACTCCGAACAAGAGTGAAATTACAGAGGCCGGTAAAATAAGAGCAACAATTGTGCCAGATAGAGGGGTTAATTTTTGACCCATTTGGGCTGTGCGGCGCGTGAACCTGTGAATTTGTGTGACGAAGAGTGAATATTGTTCACGATCAGTAATTCGATTCGTCCCGCCATTGTGTGATCTTCCAGGGTTCGGTGGAATTCGCGCGCCGCAGATCGAGACTGACACGGCCGTCCACACGGATGACATCGCTGGGATTAAAGGTCACCGTAAGATTGAAGCTGCGCGTGACGCTGGAACGAAGCGAGTCGCCGGAAAAGCCGACGATGTTGTTCCATACGAGATTCAGATTGCTGGCATTCTGAAAGAGCTGCCAGGTAATCCGCATCTCTTCGTCGCGTCCCCAGCTTTCATCGATCTTCCGTTCATAATCGCGAAAGGCGAAAACGAAATCCTGAGCGAGCAATCCCCCGTAGATCGTGGTGTCTTTGAAAGTGTAGGCGTAGCGGAAATTCTGGAATAATCCCTCGACCGTTTTCTGGTCGGTAATCAGGCTGGCGTCGCTGCCGGAGTCTACTTCCAACGCAGGAGCGAACGGATTGCAGGCCGCGAACAGCGCCGCGAACACAAGTACCGCCAGCACCCACCTATACGGCGACCCTCGAAACGGATATCCGCGAAGCGGTGAACCGGGCGTCGGCGTATTGCGCAACGACAAACCGTGCGGCGGCAAACCGGCCGGAGGCGAACCGCGAAACGGCGGTTCGCGCAACGGCGTACCCGGCGGCGGCACGAGGGGAATCAATTTGCGAAGCGGCCTTTCCATTCACTCCAGCTCGTTTCATCGTTGAGTGAAATGTCGTTCCAGCGCGAAATGCTCCAGACGGAGTTTCTGTCGATATGCAGCACAAATTGAAGATTGCCGCGCACGGTTTCGCTGACATTTGCGACGCCATGCTGAAAGACCAGTTCGTAGCTGCCTTCATAAATCGCGGAGTCCGCAGCTATGACGGCGAACTGCCCCTGAAGATTGAGATACGACGGGGCGTCCTTTGGCGCGAAGGCTTTGATGGCTGAGAACCAGGCGCGTTCAGATTGAAGCGTCCAGTCGGAAAATGCCGAAGCGTAGCGTCCCGAAGCCGAGGCAGTCGGGAGAAAAACAAAGCGCCGCTCGGAATTTAACGTGTCCACCAGGCAGCGAATATAGTTTTCGGTGTTCTTTTCCGAAATCGCGTTCTCAAGGTTGCTCAGCACGATTTCGGGCGAGGTCGGCGGTACGAAGATCGAACTCCCGCTCGTCGGCGGCTCGGGGTCGCGCGTTTCGAAAAGTCCGCAGCCGCCTGAAAACAGTCCGGAGCACAGAAGCGCTGCGAGAAAAAACGGTCGGAGCGAATGCTGTTTCATACCGCCCTCGCAAACATGATGCATCGCGGCGAATCCGCGTTGTGCGGCGATCCATCGTAGTTGCCGCGAACATCCGTAAGCGAAAATCCGCTGCGAAGGAACATTCCCTCGAAATCAGCGAGCTCGAAGAGCCGCACCGATTCGGTGAATACCTCGGCACGGTCGTCGCCGGTTATAGATATGCGCTTTTCCACGCGTCCCTCGCGAATGCTGCGTTCCTGCACAACGTTTCCGTTCAGAGTGATCTGTTCCGTCCGCGCTTCCAGTGTAGAAGCGACGGCGGAAGCGTTCAAAAAATCGAGCATGTACCAACCACCGGGAAGAAGTACGGATCGAACGCCGGCGATGACCGCCTCGTTCGCTGCGTCGCTCGGGAAGTATCCGAAGGCGGTGAATAGCTGCAGCACAGCACCGAAGCATATTGCGAAAGGGAGCCGCCGCATGTCCGCACGCACCAGCCACAGCCGCTCGCGATAGCGCTGAGTTTTGCGTGCCGCTGCAGCGAGCAGGGTGGGAGAAAGGTCGGCTGCGGCTATGCGGTAACCGCGCCGCGCAAGCTCGAAGGAATGACGGCCAGTGCCGCAGGCAAGGTCGAGCAGCTGCGGTGGTGTGGAAGTGGTTTCTGAATTTGGTCGCGCCGCATTTTCGCGGTGATCACCGCTTTGTGAATTCGCAGAAGCGCTGCTTCCTTCAGGACGTAAACCGGTAACGCGTTCGAACAGATCGATGGCCTGCCGCGCTTCCGATGCATCCCGGTGCGCGTACAGTTCCATGTACAGTTCGTCGGCAAACCAGTGTTGGTACCAGGACATCGGCGGTCCGTGGAGGGTGGTGTTACAGCGCGATACGGCCTTCGAATGCGCGCATGATCGTCGCAGCATCGGTAAATTCAAGATCGCTGCCCATAGGAATGCCGCGCGCAATGCGCGTTATGCGGAAGCCCATGGGCTTGAGCAGGCGCGAGAGATACAGCGTGGTGGCTTCACCCTCTACGTTGGGATTCATCGCGAGAATGATTTCCTCGACACCGTCATGCGAACGGTCGAGCAGCTCGCGTACGTGCAGGTCGTCAGGACCCATCCCCTCAAGCGGCGACAGCCTTCCACCGAGAACATGATAAATGCCGCGGAATTCGTTGCTGCGCTCGATGGCGAATACATCGTTGGATTCCTCCACGACGCAGATCACGCTGTGATCGCGGCGAGTGCTGCTGCAGATCGAACAGGGGTCGTCCTCGGTGATGTTGCAGCACACTGAGCAGGTGCGCACGTTTTCCTTGACGCTCAGCAGCGCCGCGGCCATCTGCTCAGCTTCTTCACGGGGACGCTTCAGCACGAACAGCGCAAGGCGCTGAGCGGTTTTTCGTCCAATGCCCGGCAGCCGTGCAAATTCTGCGATCAGCGCATCAAGGGAAGGTGAGGTAGAAAGCATGATCGCCTGTTACATTCCCAAATTGCCGAGATCCAGCCCGGGAATATTCGGGATCATGCCGGAAGTGGCTTTCCCCATTTCTTCCTGAGCCATTTTCTGAGACTGGTCGATTGCCTTGTTGACGGCGGAAAGAATCAGATCCTCAAGCAGTTCGATATCATCGGGGGTAACGACGCTTTTCTCGAGCTTGATCTTCTTGACTTCCTGCTTGCCGTTGATCGTGACGGTGACCATGCCGCCGCCGACTTCCGCAGTGGTTTCCAGAGCGCGCAGCTTTGCCTGAACGTCGCCCATGCGGCTTTGCAGCTCCTGCACCTTGGCCATCATATCCTGGATGTTGAGACTCATCAGATCCTCTTGCTTCTAGCAGTATTTCACGAGAATTCGTGTATCCGTATAAAATGGGACGCGGCACCATGTCATGCAAGTGCCGCGTCCGGTACCATAATTTCGTATGAAAATCAGGAGCCGGCGATGGTGATGCGAACCTCCAGCCCGCCTTCGTGAATCGTGCTGCCGGGGATGCGCGAACCGACGTCTGCATCGGGACGAGTACGCTGGTAGCGGTAGAACAGCGAGGCCTGCACGCGCTGGCTGACGCTGTATTTGACGCGCGGTTCAATGCTGATGCGCGTAATGCCTTCGCGGGGCTGTCCGCCATTTCCGAGATCCGTCACGCTGTAGATGCGCGACGACGTCTTGTTGAGCGTGAATGCCAGCGTGAACTGAATGTCATTTTTCAGCGACAGTCCGAACATCGGCATTTCGAAGCCGTTCTTTTTGTAATCCGCCGTGAGCGAAAATTCATTTGAATTGTCTTCGACGATGTTGCTCGCGGATGTGTTGAGACTGAACGTTCCTTTCTTGTCCCAGCGGCTGTTTACGCTGAGATCTCCGCCCCAGAGCTGGTTGAAAGCCAAAGTAACGCCGACCAGCGGCTGGAAATTGAATCCCACTTGCTTGCTGTCGGTGAGGCGTTCGCCGGTGTCCTGACTGTTTCGGTACGACGAAGACAGGTTCGAGGAATAGCGGTGCTCAAGAGAAATGCGGTCTGCGAGTCCTTCGAGCAGCGCCCATTTCTCAAGACCGTCCCAGCGCAGACCCCAGTTGACGCGCGGGAAAAACTCGCCAAGAATGGACTGCAGCCAGGGCACAGCTTCGAAGCCGGTTTCGAAGGCCTCACCAAGTTTCTCCGCCTGTGTCCGCCCATCAGTCTGGTCATTGTCCAATTCCACAAAGCGGTCGTTGACCGAATTCATGTTCGTGTTGAAGAAGCTGAAGAACAGAAAATCAGGGAAGGCCATGAACGAGCGTTCGAGCTTGCCTGTGGTGGTGACGCTCGCGATAATCTGATTTCCGAAAGCATCGGTTCGAATCTGGTAGTTCTTGTTCAGCGACCATTTGAGATCCCAGTTAAGATCGAGGCGCGCGCCTTCCCAAAGGGGACGGTTGGTCTTGATTGAGAACGTGTTGCCCTGCGAATAATTATCCGTGTAGGTGCCGGAGGGATTCGGTGCGCGAAGTCCGCGCGAGTAGTCCTCGATGCCGATGAATGGGAAGCCGCTTTTGAAGGCGATGCGGCCTGACGCAGGATTCGGGTCGCTGATCAGACCCAGCTGATACAGTCGCGACGGTCCAAGGTTTGCATCCGGAGGATTGCCGAAGGGCACGCTGGTCCAGAACGTGGAGAATCCGGTTTCGCCGCGGACGCCGGCAACCTGGCTGCTGTTGTTCTGCGAGAAATTGAATGCGAGGTTGTCGTAATCGAGGAACGGGACCTTGATCGCATAGTAGGCAGCATCAGAGAGAATTTTAGCGATGTCTATTCCTCCGCTTCTGGCTGCCATGTCTTCGTTGCTGCGAATTTCGTCCAGCGCCTCTTCGCCGCGAAGAACGGCGATCACCTCTGCGCGGGCTTTCTGAATCGAGGCGTTGAGTGCGAGCACGCGTTCGAGATCTTCATCGCCTGTCGCTGATTCCTTCAGCTCGGCCATCTGATTTTCCTGCTCCGCGATGTCGCGATATTTCTCCGTGATGCCCTGTGCCTTTTCGGGGAATTTCTGCTCAAGCCGCTGTAAAAGTTCGGCCATCGGCAGCGTCCGCCATTCCGTCAACTGAGGGTCTTCCTCCGGGGCCTTCGGAGCATCTTCGGTTGGAGCCGCGGTGCTGCGGCGGCCAGGCGTCGGTTTGCGCGGGGGAACCGGAGCAGTACTCGAACCGCGTTCGCCGAAGAGCGGGTCGAAAAGGGATTTGAGTTTCAGTGTGGTCTGCGCGCTGATGCTGGCGTTGTACCCGGCTGTGCGGCCGAGGTCCACCTGCTGAATATTCTGCGCCCAGTTGTAGGAAACCTGGTAGGAAAGATTCAGATCCAGGTAGCGGTCGAGATCGAAAATGCCAGGCACAATGGGTCGGCTGTTGATCGAAACCTGCTGCTGATAATTCGTCGGAATGCCGAAATAAAGGCTGCCGCTGCGCCCGAGAAATATATCATCGAAGATAGCTGAGCTCTGACGCTGTGCGGTAATCGGGAGACCGAACTCATCCTTGGCGAAGTCGCCATTCTCGTCTAAAACATAATCTGCCTCGAGCCCAAGCAGCGATGATCGTAGTGTCGTGCTGTAATTTCCGCTCAGGTTGAGCAAGCTTTGCTCGGAGGCGGTGAAAGCGAAATTGCCCGAGCGGTTATGTGTGAACGTACGCGTGTAAGGACGGTACTTAATCGGCTGACGTTCGACTTCCTCGATACGGGAGCGCTCAAGCCCTGCATCCGCCGAAATGCGCGTCGGCAGGAAATACCATTTGGCGTCCTTGTAAAAATCGAGCAGGAAGATGCCGTCGAAGATCGTGAACGGTTTGATATATGCCTCGCGGCCAAAATCGTAGCCGTAACCCACACGGGCCTGCCACTGCCAGTCGCGGCGTGAACGGAAAATCGGATCGCGGTATCGGGTAACGGA
This sequence comes from Bacteroidota bacterium, assembly GCA_049663345.1. GTDB lineage: Bacteria > Bacteroidota > Ignavibacteria > SZUA-365 > SZUA-365 > SZUA-365. The sequence goes on along the minus strand of JBATDG010000053.1, from coordinate 80,886 downwards.
ATAGTTGTAGCTGAGTTCGAGACGATTGACGATGTCCTTCACCAGCCAGCTCTCTCCCGGCGCTTTGAGCTTCACGGTGGGAATTGCCCAACTGTCGCGAATGGAAAGCGTTTGCGTGGCGATGCGTGCGTTTCGGGCAGCTTCATCGATTTCGCGCTGCGGTTTTCCCTCAGTACGCATTTTTGTCGCAAGCGCCGCCACGGCTCCTTCCACTTCAATGTCGGGCTGACCGGGAATGAGCAGCGGTTTGGACAGGTTCTCCGCATGCGAATACGTAACACGAAGCTGCGTGCCTTTCCACTCGTCTGGGAAGGCTTTGTCGATGTTCAGCGTGGAAGACATGTTCCAGCTGGTTGTCCAGGCGCGCGAAGCGCTGAAGCGTTCGGAAAGCCCGTGGAAAAATGGGTCCGAATGATTGACGTTCGCGCTGATGTCTGCGATGTCTGCAAGCCGGAGATTCATCGAGGCGTTGTACGCGTAGCCGTTCTGCGAATTAGGCTCAATCACGCGCAGCTCGTTGATCCAAAGGCGCCCGGTAATGTTTTGTGCTTCGAGGTTGCGCACGCCTACGCTCATGAACTGCACACGCACGATGTCGGGATTGCCGTGTACCCAGAAGTACGCATTATCCTTGCCCTTCACAGGGAATGCCGTGTATGAACTCGTGCTGTCGATCAGGCTTTTCACTGCGGTGAGTTCGCTGAAGTTAATGGCCACCTCGTTATTCGACGACCAGCCCGGCTCGACGAGCGCACGGTATTCATAATAGTTGTCGGTGTCGATACCGAAGCGCATCACCATTTCGTACTTGCTGCCCTGAAGATTCTTGTCTCCATGCACGTACATCTTCATCTGACGGTAGTTGAAGAGGTCGAGCCCGTTGCCGGGGAAGATGCGGTAGGTCTCGCGCAAAGTGTCAGTGGGCAGATTGGTGAAATCGAGGGACAGCGACTGCTCGTTGCCATAGATTTCCTGATCCGGACGCGTGCGGTCGCGCGGACGAATCACGCCCGGCGGAACATCGTACTCGCCCGGATTATCTTCGACGTTCACCACTGAAACAGTGAACAGCGGGAGCGGGTCGTTGTGTTCGCGTTCGTACCACTGATTGCCGACGAAATTGAATTCCGCCAGACGAACCGTGGCCTTCGACGCGGGATCCCCCTTGTCGATATCCGTGAAAATGACGCGCATGAATTCGACGTTGTCGAGTGCGGGTGCGCCAACTTCCTCATCCGGTTTGGCCAGCGGAATGCGGAACTGATACCAGCCGTTATTTCCGCCGCCTACGACATAAGGGTTTCTTACAGTCGGGTCGGTGCTTTCGATACGGGCGGGATCAAGATCAATCACGTAGCGGAAATAATCGTTCGCCAGATCGAGGATGCCGTTGTTGTTCAGATCCTCTGTGTCGGGGAACTGTCCGGAAGGATCATCCAGATTGCCCTGCGTGCCGTTGAAGCGCGTCCAGTTGTTGGGATCATAGGCAAAATTGTCGCCGCTAGGATCGTCTCCGGGAATGAGATTGGCGGCGATTTGAGCTGCATATTTCTCCTGCTCCTGTGCGTCGGTGAGCATGTCGAGACCCACGTCTTCCTGCGGATCCAGGATGCCGTTGCGTATGGAATTCGGGAGCACGTCATCTTCTGAATTCAGCGTTCCGTTGGGAATCACATCCTCGGAAATTTTTCCGAGATCGATGATCATCTTGCCGCCGCCGGGAATATTCTCCACCTTCATCCAGAGTTCGATGTAATTGAAGTTTCCGTCGACGAGGTTGGTGGCGTTGACCGGCAGCAGCCGCATGACGCCGCCCCAGTTGCGATTCTGTAGGCCCAGATCGGGTTCGTAATTGAACTGTCCCCGCTGTCCCGGATAGTAATCGAAATCGAGTACGGTCACGCGCTGATCCTCGCGGGCGACGCTTTTCTTAGGCCAGATGTCGTCGACGCGGACGGTTCGGTCGGATATTGCGGTGATCGGCAGGTTGTACCAGTCGAGCTTGGCGCGGCTTGTCTGCATGATCGTATCGTTGGCGGCGGTGTTGGTCGGCAGAGTGTTGGGTACCGATCCGAGCCGCCATACCGAATATGCAGTCTGCATGGGAATGAAGATGCGTGCGCCCTCGAAATCATCGAGATAGGCAATGCCCTGCCCGCCGTCACTGGGAATGGTACTGGTCTTGCTGCTTGCTTCGGGCATGACCATCGCCATTTCGCCCTGCATCGTGAGCGTGGACTTTTCCTTGGTGGAAATGAAGGGCAGCGTGTTGAGCGCGTCCGTCAGCACTGGCATGTCGAGCATGGTTTTCGCATCGACGCCGAACATGGAATTGCTAATCGGTTCCTCGCCGATGCGCACCTTGTCGCTGAGCGTCTTCTGATTCAGGCTCATGTAAGTAAATCCGAGGAAGCTGCTTTCTCCCAGATCCACTTCACCGCGCATACCCACAAGTGTTTTTGAGGCGAAGGTGAAGAGGTCCTGCTTCTCGTATTCGATTTCAACTTTGGCCTCGGGCACGAGCGCTTCTTCACGGGTGAGGCGCACGGAGCCCATCTGTTCGTCCACAGTGTAATCAACGCCGGGAGTCAGCGGCGAGCCGTTGAGATACACCTTCACAGATCCGGCGACGACATTGAAGCCGAGGGGGTAGACCGCCTGTGCAGCGCCGCGGGTGTTGCCGGTGATGATGATTTTATCGCGTGAACTCAGACGCGCCTGCGTCTTGGTGTCCGAGTACACCTCGGGGAAAGTGTACTCGTTGATAGCTGTAACATTTTGAGGGTTAAACAGGCTTCCGTAGAGCTGCTTCATGCCTTCGGACCAGGGCTCGAGCGTAGGGAAAATAATTTCACCGCGCACGGGGTTCACCGTCAGTCCGGGAAGGAAATCGATTCTGCCGTCGGGCGGTCCGCCGTTGTCGTCGCTGTAATCCAGGCCGAACAGGCGCAGCAATTGTGCATTAAGATTCGGCAGAGTTTCCTGGTCGGGCTGTCCGCCGGAACGATACACGATCTTGAAATTCGCGAGGTCCGCTGCGGTTATGTTGCGCTGGTTGAGATTATAGATGCTGCGCAGCTTGAGCTTCCAGGCCTTGGTAAAGGAAGGACCGAGATTCTTCGGCTTGACCAGCTTGAGCACCATGCGCGGCGGAATTTCTTTTCCGTCCTGATCCCGATATGTATCCTTGTTCAGACGGCGATCACCAGCGAAAGTGCCGAAAAGTATATCATCCGCGGCGGAGGTGTTGATAGGTCCTTCGGTGCGGTAAGCCACGGCGATAACCTGATCATCCTGAATGCTGGAATTCAGAGTGATGATGCCGGTGACAGCATTGTAAAAGTAATCGACATCCTTCTTCAATCGCTTGAAGCGGCCGACCTCGATTTCACCGGACTTCGGCTCGACGCGGAAGTTCGGATCGAGGTAGTTCTTGTAAGTGGGAGGATATTCGTCGTCGCCTGGAACATAGGACTCAGGGTTGTCGATGAATGCAACTACGTCGCGCTCGTCGGGATCGGTAACCACACCGCTGGAAGCGGGACGAGACAGCCACAACTCGAGATCCTTGACATACAGATCCTGCCGCAGCACGTTCGGTGCATTCGTGCCGGGATAGAGTGCTCGATAATTGTAGTAGGCCTCGTAGGGTGAAACACCGCCGGAAGGGTCTTCGCGGTATGCGACATCGATGAAATAGTGATTATCGGAATACTCGTAGGCGTGGCGCTCGAACTTCTGCTCGAGTGCTCCGCCGTTGATCGAGATCCGTGCGGACTCACCCTTCTTCTGTGAAGCGATGGTCTGCAGGCGCAATGGACCCGCCTGAAATTCGGCCTTGATTCCGAAGAGAGCGCCGCTGCCCTGAATCAGCGTCGAGGTAGTTTGCAGCGACACGTTTCCTGCTTCCACCGACTGCACGATTTCATCTTCGTAGCCGGTGTACTTCAGCTTGAGCTGGTTTTCGTAATCGAAGGTGCGTTCTGTGCTCCAGTCCGCACGAATGCTCAGCTTGTCGCCGACCAGTCCGTTAACGTTGATCTGCACCTGCTGTTTGAAATTCGGCGAGAACTGCGTCGGACGAAGGAACACCGATTGCTGATCAGAGCTTTCGATTTTGAAGCCCGCATTGATATCGATGGCGCCATTGATGCGAACGCTGATGCGGCTGCGGTCGCCGAAGATACTCATCAGCGGATTCGGTGCTATCGGGATATCTATTTCTGTGATGTTTCGGAACAGCTTGTCGAGGTCGTCTCCCTGATCCACAGTGTACTCGGAAGCTTTCTCCGCAGTGCGGCGGTCGCGTTCGTAATTGTAGCGGGCTACGATGTAATCTTCGAGGGACATACGGTACGGGATGCGCACATCCTTTCCGTTCACCACTTCCCGGATCAGCACTTCATTTTTAGTAGAGTCTACGGTAACTATATGCTGAATACCGCGCGTCGGCTGCAGGTACAGCGGCGACAGGCGTGACGGGAAAGGCTGCGTCACCGGCGAACCCCGCGGCCGCGTGGGAAGAAATTTTGCCCGCGTAGTTGAATCCGCTGGAGGTATATCAAGGCTGTCGATAGGTGAGGAAAATTTTCCCGCGTAGGAAGCAAGCGCGAGGTCTGCGGCAAAGGAATCAACGATCTCGAAATCATCGGCATCACTGCTTGCCCCGTCCATGCCCGAAGCAGCGGATGAAATATTTTCGAGCGCCTCAGCCATCGCAAGAGAAAGCGCGTTTTCTAACGACTGAGCATCGCTGCCGGAATTCTTATCATCGGCCGACAGCCCTGCATCGTACGAATTATTGTCTGCCGCTCCTGAGACTTCGCCAGCACGGAGGCTGTGCTGACCGGGGATACCCATCAGGGTCCCCACTCCCGCGTTAACAAAGGCGTTCCACTCCATGGCGCATTCGATGGTGATGACCGGAACGGTGAACACCGGCTCGATTGAAGCCCCAAGGAAAAATATCAAGGAGAACGCAGATATACCGAAGAGCGAAGCGAGGCGAGCTGTGCGGGCAGCCAGGCGCTGCCGGGTGAGCACACCTCTCCTGCGCCCCGCGTGCGGGGTGTTGGTGGTCATACGTGTGGGGTAGAAATTCAAACGTCTGCTGCCGTGTACGTTACATAAGATGTTAGGATGTAACGATAAGTTCGATAGGAACCCTTGTTATGTGAGACGTTCGTTTATTTAAAAGTCTGAGGACTTCAGAGCAATCGTCTGATTTTTTGGACGATTCTGAAGTGAACATCAAAATTAGAAAGAGCAAGGCTCTCGTGCAAGGAACACAATGGCAGAAATTCGGTATATTCCGCCTGTTCCAGAAGGCAGCTTTTCGCAGTTCTAAAGGTGCGGAAGGCCTGGCTGGTCCGAATGATATCCTAAACAACGCAATGATGCAATGGAAAACTTCGTGCGTTCACTGCACGGGTAACACCGCATGATTCTCTGGCGATACATACTGCGCGCGCATATAGGTCCGTTCTTTTTCTCGAACGCGATTATCATTTTCCTTTTTCTCCTGCAATTTCTTATGAAGCGGGCGGGAGATCTGGTCGGTAAGGGTTTGAGTCCGTGGGTAATCCTTGAGTTGATTTCCCTTAACCTCGCATGGATGCTGGTGCTTTCCGTGCCGATGTCCGTTCTGGTCGCATCGCTCATGGCCTTCGGAAAACTGTCGGCCGACAACGAGGTGACGATCATGCGCGCAAGCGGAATGAGTCTGTACCGCATGATGGCGCCCGTGGTCCTCGCCGTGATGGGAGTGACCGCGGGATTGATCTGGTTCAACAACAGCGTTCTTCCCGATGCGAACGTGCGGCTGCAGACGCTGATGACGGACATCGTGCGCATCAAGCCCACGCTGTCCCTGCAAGCCGGCGTGTTCACTTCCGATCAGGAACTGCCGAGCTATCGCATTCTGGTTCGCCGGACATTCGAGAAAACGAATGACCTCGAAGGCGTGACGATCTACGATCTGTCCGATCCGGAGCGAGCTGTAGTCGTCACCGCCGAGCGGGGGACGGTGAGCTTCTCCGCCGATTACACACGCATCATCATGGACCTGCACGACGGCGAAATTCACGAGGTCGGAAACAAGTCCTTCCTCGACTACCGCAAACTTCGTTTCATCCGTCACCGTGTTTCGATCCCCGCAAGCGGCTTCGGCTTTCAGCGAAGCGACGCATCCACCACAAGGCGGGATGATCGCACAATGAGCGCGCAGATGATGCAGGCGATTGTGGATTCCATCGCCCTCGAGCAGGAAAATAAATCCGGAGTCGCGGGGGATCGAGTGATCGGGCATCTGCGGAAATATTTCAGCGGGACCGTGCAGTTCTACAGTGCCGCACCTTCGCAGGTGATTCGCAATGTCGTTCTCGACAGCGCCGCGGCTGACAGCATCGCGCGCCTTCCGCTCGATACGCTGAGCGCCGCTTTCCGCACTCTGGCGGATGCGCGTCAGCTGCAGTCGCAGTCCATGGCTGAACTCAGCGGCATTGATTTCGATGATAAGCAGATGGACCGGTATCTGGTTGAAATTTACAAGAAGTACTCCATACCCTTTGCCTGTCTGGTCTTTGTCCTTATCGGCGCACCTCTCGGCATGATGGCTCGGCGCGGCGGCTTCGGAATGGGCGCAGGCCTCAGCCTGGGCTTCTTCCTTTTTTATTGGGCCTGTCTTATCGGAGGAGAGAAGCTCGCCGACCGCGGGGAACTCTCGCCCTTCTGGGGAATGTGGGTAGCCAACATCATACTCGGAATCATGGGCGCGATACTTGTCTGGCGCACAGCGAAAGAATCGCGCGTAATCGACTGGAGCATGTTCTCCCGCTTCGTCCCGAAAATCTTTCGCGGTGAAGATCTCTCTCGCGATCACGTTAATCCGCACGAGGGATAAATGACAAGGCTTGATCGCTACGTATCGCTGCAATTTCTCAAGACCATCGTCTTCGCCATTCTTGCGTTCAGTCTGATTTTCATTCTCGTCGACATGATCGAGAACCTCGACGACTTCATCGATCAGAACGTGGAGATGCACATTATCCTTCTCTACTACGTGTATTTCCTCCCGCGCATTTTCAGTCTGATGGTGCCGGTGGCAACTCTGCTCTCGGCGCTGTTTGTGGTCGGACGCCTAAGCAACAACAACGAGCTGACGATCATGAAATGCGCGGGAATGTCGCTCTACCGCTTCATGGTGCCGCTGCTTCTCATCGGCTTCGTCATCAGCGTCGCAATGCTGGGCTTCGACGGCTGGCTGGTGCCGCGCATCAACGCCGAAAGGCTGGAACTCGAACGCGAGTATCTGAAGAAAAATATCGAGATGCGCGGGCGCTACAATCTGTTCTTTCAGGAGCGCGACAATTGCATCATTTCCCTCGACTATTATGATCAGCCCGGGGCGACCGCCCGCCGGGTGAGCCTGCAGCAATTCGCCAAGGATGATCCGACGGTGATGATTCGCCGCTTCGATGCCGAACGCATGCAGTGGAAAGAGGACAAGGGTGAATGGGTGATGTACGACGGTCTGCAGCGGGAATTCTCACGCGACACGACGTTGCCGGTACAAAGGCGGGAAATCGTTTCATCCTTCGACAGCATTGACATCGGGCCTCTCGTGATTACGCCGGAAATCATCATCCGCATGCAGCAGAAACCGGAAGAGATGGAGCTGGGGGCTTTCCGGAGCTATATCGAGCGGCAGCGCCTTGCCGGCAGCGATATCGCGCGTCTGCTTGTGGACTATCATGGAAAAATCGCCTTTCCCTTCGCCTCGCTGATCGTCGTGTTTTTCGGAGTGCCTTTCGCATCGGTAAAACGGCGCAGCGGATTGGCCGTGCAATTCGGCATCAGCATTTTCCTGCTCTTCATATATATGGTCAGCCAGAAGCTGAGCCAGATTTTCGGCTACAACGGCAGTATTCACCCCATACTTGCGGCCTGGTTCCCCAACCTCCTGTTCTTTCTCGCGGGCGTCATCGCCATGCTGCGCGTGCAGAAATAATTTCCGCTTTACTGCCAATCGCGCATTAAGCCGATGCAACCCGTTTTCCGCCCTTGCAATTCAGCGGAGTTTATCGATAAATTGTAAGACTGTAGAGTACCGATATAGATTGCAATGATAGGACAATGATGAACAGGACACTCAAGATTGCTCGTGAATTTCATTGGGAAATGGGACACCGTCTTCCGTTCCATACCAGCGGCTGCGCCAATATTCACGGACATTCCTACAAAATGTGGGTGGAGATTGAGGGGTACTGCGACGCCGACGGCATGATGATGGATTACGGCGACATGAAAAAACTGGTCATGCCTGTTGTTGATGAGGTTGACCATTGTTTTCTTTGTGACGCCGCGGACGAGGTCATGCTTCCTTTTCTGAAGGCGAGCGGTTTCAAGTATAAGGTGGTTCCGTTCACAACAACAGCCGAAAATCTCGTGTTTCATTTTGTCGACAGATTGTGGGATGTGTTCGCTCCTTTCGATCAGGTGACCGGCCTTCGGCTGCGTTTGCAGGAAACCGACATCTCGTATGCCGAAGCTGAGCGTGTTCGGGAGGGGTAAAATGGTGATTCGTATTATGTTAGGGGATTTTGTGAAAACCGTTGCATATTGAATCCCTGTTTCATATTTTCAGTTGTCACGTTGGCAACTTCACTTAAAGTAATATCTGAGGTCGGAAATGAAATTTTTCATCGACAGTGCAAACATTGATGAAATACGTGAAGCTGCCAGCTTAGGGATTCTTGATGGAGTAACCACAAACCCGTCGCTGGTTGCCAAGGAAGGAAAAAATTTCCGTCAGCTTCTCGATGAAATTCTTGAAGTCGTCGATGGCCCCATCAGTGCGGAAGTTGTTTCTATCGATAAGGAAGGCATTCTTGCCGAAGCCCGCGTGCTAGCTGCGATTCATGAAAACATCGTGGTTAAGGTTCCTCTAATTCGTGAAGGACTGAAAGCTGTGCGGCAGCTCACCGACGAGGGTATCAAGACCAACGTCACTCTTTGTTTTTCTCCCACCCAGGCTCTTCTCGCCGCGAAAGCCGGAGCCACCTACATTTCGCCATTTATCGGCCGGCTCGATGATATCAGCATCGACGGCATGGAATTGATTCAACAGATCGTCACTATATATCAGAACTACAATTACACTACGCAGGTCCTGGCCGCGAGCATCCGTCATCCTCTGCACGTCGTGCAGTCCGCGATGATGGGCGCGGACGTAGCAACCATTCCGTTCAAGATCATCGATCAGATGTTCATGCATCCCTTGACGACAAGCGGTTTGGCGCAGTTCCTTGACGACTGGAAGAAGAACGAGGCGAAACTCGTCTGATTCGGATACTGTCACTTTTTACATACTTACTGGCTGATTGAAATGAAGCTAACACCGTTTCATGACATTCATGTGCAGCTCGGCGCCAAGATGGTCGAGTTTGCAGGATTTGACATGCCCATACAATACAAGGGCATCATCGCGGAGCATAAGCGTGTTCGCGAAAGCGTTGGCGTTTTCGATGTCACGCATATGGGTGAATTTGAGGTTCGCGGTGCGGACGCTTTCGCCTTCGTACAGCGCATGACCACCAACGATGTGACCAAACTGGTCGAGGGCGGCGTGCAGTATTCTTCCATGTGCTATGAAGACGGCGGCATCGTCGATGATCTGCTCGTCTACGACTGCGGCGATTATGTGCAGCTCGTTGTGAACGCCTCCAATCTCGAAAAGGACTTCAACTGGCTGAGCGAGCACATCGAAGGCGACGTTCAGTTGATCGACAAGAGCGATGAAACCGCGCTGCTCGCTGTTCAGGGACCCAAATCCCTTGAGACGCTGAAGAAAATCACGGACATCGATCTCGAAGACATGAAGTATTATTCCTTCCGCCGCGGTCAGGTGGCGGGCATCGACTGTCTGCTGTCCCGCACCGGATACACAGGCGAGCTTGGCTTTGAACTCTATTTCAAATCCGACAACGCGCTCGGTGCGAAAATGTGGAACGCGATTTTCGAAGCAGGCGAAGAATTCACTATCGAGCCGATTGGCCTCGGTGCACGCGACACTCTGCGTCTTGAGGTGGGTTTCTGCCTATATGGCAACGATATCGACCACACGACCATGCCGCTTGAAGCTAAGCTCGGCTGGATCACCAAGCTGCAGAAAGGCGACTTCATCGGCCGCGAGGCAATGGTGAAAGCGAAGGAAGAAGGATTCAAACGCACGTTGGTAGGCCTGACTCTCGAAGGCCGTGCATTCCCCCGTCACGGTTACGATATCGCTGTGAACGGAACAGTATGCGGCCACGTCACCAGCGGAACCGTATCGCCGATGCTCGAAAAGGGTATTGCGATGGGATACGTTCCAGTCGAATACGGCAGCGAGGGCAGCACCGTCGACATCATGATCCGCAACCAGCCGATTCCGGCCACGGTTGTGAAAGTCCCATTCGTTACAAAGCAGTAAAAAAATGGAGTGTTGACCGGGAAGCTCCGCTATCCCGGTCGCCGATACACTTATTGCGACGCAAGAGTAAAAATACCGAAACCGCGAAGGAAACAACGCGCAGCCGTTCATCGCTGGACACGAAACGGAAGCTTGACATTATCGGCTTGCTGATGATTGCCAGCGCCTTCCTGATTCTGCTGGCGCTTCTCTCGCATGCACATGCCGATGAAACCGTGGCTGATATCGGCTTCGGCGACCTGATACGTCTTTTTGGCGGTGACGCGGAAATCCAGGCACGTGCGGATACGACAGCGAACTGGCTGGGGCTTTTCGGCGCCATCATCGCGAATTTTTTCATCAACATTACTCTCGGATATTTTTCACTCGCGTTTCCCATTCTGCTTATGATGTGGGGCTGGTCGATTTTGCGCCGCCAGGACCTGCGCGCGCTGGCCTATTACACCAATTATTCGCTCGTCCTCGTTTTTCTGCTTTCAACGTTTCTCGGATTGATCCGCCTCGTCTCATGGATGCCGGAATTATCGGTTTCCTGGTCGGGGAACATCGGCGACTTCGTGGCCGGCCTGATCTCGCGTCTGATAGGTACCACCGGCGGAGTGATAGTTATCATGACGACGATCGTCGTGCTTGCCGTGGTAGTCGTGGATTATGATATCCACGCGACGTTCGACCGCGCCAGACGCTTCATGGATTGGATGCATATGACGATCACCGGCAAAGCCGGGGCACTGAATTCCGCGTTCAAGGCGGAGCGTGACGCGGCGATTGCTGAGTACGAAGAAGAAGTAAGCGCAGCGCCGGCACCGGCCGCAGCGCCCGCAACGAAATCGCGCAGAACCGCGCAGCCGGACCGCTCACCTGCGGCAACGATTCCGCCGCCGCCTCTGCATGTCTCCATTTCACGCCAGCAGGATGAACCTGAAGCATGGGCGGTCTCATCTCCCCCGAATCCAGAGGAAGGCGCGACTCCTCGTTCTAACGGAACGATTTCGCGCGATGCCATCGAGGGTCTTGGAGGCATGATGGTGCCGCATCGTAATATTGCCGACACAAACGGAGCAGAGAAAAGTTCGGCGCCCCAGCTATCTTCGGAAGCGCAGCAAGGCGCACCGGCACGGAAGAGTAAGGCCCCACTCAACCCGGATGAAGTTATTGCCGCGCACACCGAACAGAGTGCGGATCGAAACGGGAATGCCATTCAGGACCCGGATGTCGCCTTATCGGATGTCATCGCAAACGAGCACGAACGCAAGGCGGTGCAGGCTGCGGTGGCGCGAAAGGTCATGCAGTCCGAGGGTGCAGCAGATGCAGATGCTCTTAACAAAGAGCTTGCGGAAGCCCAGATCCGATACAAGTTTCCGACGCCGGATCTGCTTGATCGTCAAGTGAACACCAACACCGTTTCGGATGCTGAATTACGGAACAAAGCCGCCCAGGTGAAAGAGAAGCTGTCGGTGTTCGGCATCGGAATAGAGAGCATCTCAGTGACTCCGGGTCCGGTGGTCACGCTGTTCGAGCTCGTACCCGATTCCAGCGTGAAGATCAGCAAGATCACTTCGCTCTCCGACGATCTCGCTCTCGCTCTCGCGGCCAAGGGAATTCGAATTATCGCTCCGATTCCCGGGAAAAGCGCCGTCGGCATCGAAATTCCGAACGACAAGCCTGAGCTGGTGAATTTCCGTACGGTAGTCTCGGCACCGGAATTCAGCAAGTCGCGGCATCGGTTGACGCTGGGGTTGGGAAAGTCCATCACCGGCGATGTCGTCTGCGTGGATCTTGCTCGCATGCCGCATCTGCTGATTGCGGGAGCGACGGGATCCGGAAAGAGCGTGGGCATCAATGTGATGATCACCAGTCTGCTGTACAGAATGAAGCCGCAGCAGGTGAAGTTCGTCATGATCGATCCGAAGAAAATCGAGCTTGCGCAGTACCGCGGACTCAGCCGTCATTTCCTCGCTACCTGTCCCGACATCGATGAGGAAATCATCACCGATCCCGCCAACGCGGTGATAGTACTCAAGAGTCTTGAGCTGGAAATGGACATGCGCTATACGAAGCTTGCGAAAGCGGGCGTGAGGCATGTAGACGATTACAACCTCAAGGTTCAGGCGGGACAGCTGCGTGATACGGAGCTCGTCAAACATTATCAGCTTCCATACATCGTTGTGATCATCGACGAGTTGGCGGATCTGATGATAACCGCAGCTCGGGAAGTGGAAGAGCCGATTGCGCGACTGGCCCAGCTGGCGCGTGCGGTTGGTATTCATCTCGTGCTTGCGACGCAGCGCCCATCGGTCGACGTCATCACCGGCGTGATCAAAGCGAATTTCCCTGCGCGCATCGCATACCAGGTTTCGAGCCGCATAGATAGCCGGACTGTCATCGACGGTTCCGGAGCGGATCAGCTGCTCGGCAATGGCGACATGCTGTATTTGCCTGCGGGCCAGGGAAAGCCGGTGCGCATTCAGAATGCGTATCTGTCGACCGAGGAAGTAGAGCGGGTTGTCGAATTCATCAGCGACCAGCATGGATATCAGCGTCCCTATTCATTGCCGTCGGTGCGTTCACAGCAGCAGAAATCAAAATCCCGCGAAGACGAAATCGGCACTGATGACTTGATGTTCGAGGCAGCGCGTTTAATAGTAAGGCATCAGCAGGGTTCGGTTTCGCTGCTGCAGCGGCGGCTGAAAATCGGCTATTCGCGAGCAGCGCGAATCGTTGACCAATTGGAGATGGCTGGGATTGTTGGTCCCTACGATGGGAGCAAAGCCCGTCAGGTCATGGTTGAAGACGAAGAGCAACTCGAAGACATTCTACAAACGCTGTAAGGAGCTGTGATGAAAACACGCTATCTGCTCTTCGCTATAATCGCAATTCTCCCGTTGATGATTGCCTGGGCCATTGATGCGCGGGAAATTATCGAGAACGTCCAGGATCGCTACCAGGACATGACCGACGCCACGATCACTTTTTCGCAGAGTGTGCGCTACAAGGTGTCGAAGGCAGAACAGAGCGTCAAGGGTACGCTGCTGTTCAAGAAGCCCAACAAATACCGAATTGAGACTGAAGAGCGGACAATCGTGACCGATGGAAAAACGTCCTGGTCATGGAATCCGCAGAACCGTCAGGTTGTGATTGATAATTATAAAGAAGAGACGCATTCTCTTTCGCCGGAGCAGCTTCTTCTCTCGTATCCGAAAGATTATTATTCGACGCTTGTTGGCGAGGAAAAATTTGCCGGGCAGAATGCATACGTCCTGAAATTGACGCCGAAAGAAGACAATGCTTTTGCGACTGCCATGAAAATCAGGGTGAGCAAGGACTGGCTCATCAGGAAGATTGAGATCACCGATATCAATGGCGCGGTGACAACGTATGTCATTGAGAAGATCAGTGTCGACCAGGATTTGCCTGATTCAAGATTCACGTATCAGGTACCTGAGAAGTCAGAAATCATAGATTTGCGCTAAACAGCGGACCAAGAACAAGCCGCTACTTGAGTCATTTTTCCTCTGCCGCTGAGGACGCATCATCGTCATATATCCGTCGGCAAGCTCTCCAAGCACTGTCATATATTTGACGTTTGCAGAAATCTCTAAGATAAGTCGTTGTTATTGATGCGTTTATATATTGGCAAGAATATTGCATGTATGGATAGACACGTATGCGCCCCAAACTGAAGCATGATCGTGGATGAACGAAGTCAGAGTTTTGTAATGCAGATTCAGTTGATTGATAAAAACACAACCGGTATATTACTGACTTCCATTTTTCGCAATTCGATTTAAGACCATACAGTAACGAGAACGAACATTTCTTTTATAATGAAAATCGGAGGTTTAAGGCAAAGAAGGAAACGAGCTATCACCAGAGCAAACCACCAGGTTGTTTTCGCGTCAACCCGTCAACCCCGACTCTATTATCAATTCACTAGGAGAATTTTCGAATGAAGAAAACCCTAACTTTTCTGTCCGTCTGCGCTCTTGTGCTGGTCTTTGGATTCAGCGCGAATGCACAGATCCGTACAGTGACGGGCGACTTCTTCAACATCGTGCGCACCATCGAGCAGACCGCTGACTCCGTGACTTTTGTCGCGGACACGCTGACGTTTGCCGATAGCGGTGGCGGCGTGGGCAACTTCAACAACAACGATTCCGTTGCTGTTCTTTTTGTCCAGAACCGCTTCAAGGTGGTCAACAGCATGCTTACTGCAACGCTGTTTGATTACATCAAGGTGCGCATTGCGACAACCAGCGCGAACCCGTCGGGTCCGGCGATGACATTAGGTCATGAGATCTATAATGGTGTCATCACGAACACGGCACTGCCCGTTCAGAACGAGGCAGCCGCAACTGGTCGTGACCTGGGCATTCGCCCGGTCTATCGCAATGTTGGAGATATTGCATCGTCAAGTCCTTTTAACAGCGATCCGAGTGCTATCCGCCAGTTCCTGTCGTTCCGGGTGTTGAACCCGACGGCTGGTGGCGATGTCATTCAGATGAAGAATATTTTCTTCAAGCCGAACATTAATAACCTGACTGGTCTGGCTGTTCCGCCGGACACGGCCAAAGATACGCTTCGTGCGTATTTGCTTGACGGCAGCAGCGGTAATCCGCTTGCCTACGGCAACGTCATTCCGAGTGGCCAGTTCTCTGGTGGTACTGACCTCGCGATTGTTCGACTGCTTCCGGGTACCACCCGCATTCTCGTGTGGATGAGTGATTCCGCACAGGCAGTTGATGCTGGTGAATATATTGGTTCCTTTGGTGACTACTCTCGCGGTCGTTACTTCCTTGGTGACGATGGCCTGCCTTACGACGCGTTGAACGTGGCACACACGTCCTTCCGTCCGGGCGCCACCCGTACCTTTGGTATGACCACCGTGCAGAACCCCGATTTTGGTATGATGATCGACGGTTTGCCGCCCGAGCGCAACCCGCTTCGTCTGTCGAATCTCTATCAGGCACTTGCTCCTGCAGCGTATACTGAAGCTGGCTGGTATGCTGGTGTCAACACCAACCCCGTCAACGGTCTCATCCCGCCTTACCGCGCGCTTGTGGCCAACGTTTCTGCAAATCCTTACCAGCCAGGTCTGGTTTCCTCTGCTGTTGATACGCTGCGCTTCCTTGATGCGTACGGCAACCGCACCTGGGACCGCATGACCCAGCCGGCATTGAAGGCGCTTGCCTACACAATCAACGACGCTACTCCGGAAGATCGCACGGTCTATCTGAAGGGCGTGAGCGCTGCTGATGATACCCTTCGTCAGTTCGGTCAGCTTGTGTATCGTCGCATTGCTTACACGCATGCCGACGTTGGCGTCAATCCTGGTGGTGTTGAAGATTCCGTACGTATTTATGCGTATGCGGATATTCAGTACTCCGATCCCGCAAACATTTCCCGTACCATTGCGGCAATGGGCGACACCTCTGGTGGTTTCCCGCGTCGTTATGTGGCTGGTATGATGAACGGTGCCTACCGTGCCAACGAAGCTATCGTTGACGGTGGTGCCCGCGTCAATGGCCCGAACTGGTATCCTGACGGCGATGCAACCAACCCGTTTGGTTTCCGCATGCCGGTTGATCCTCTCGGCATCAACTCCCTCCCGCACACTGGTAGCAAGATCGTCGTGCGCCCGAACATTCCGCGCGCCATCGACATCAACCCGACCGATCAGTGGAAGGGTACTGCCGACAACAATTACCTGCGCCTCGATATCATCGAGACCGATGGTTTTGGAAACACCGTGGACGATAACGAACGCTACAAGTTCGAACTCTCGCCTTTCGGTCATCTGAGCAACGGTCTCAAGTATCGTCTCAACGGTATCTTCGATTCGCTTATCAATCCGATCTCGCCGATCGTCGTTACTGGTGGCAACATTGATTCCGGTCGCGTCTACGTTGGTACTTCCAACCTTGGCCGCGCAAACCGCGTTTTCCGTGCCGCTTCCGGTAACAACAACGTTGGCCCGTATCGTATTCGCGTTCGCAGTTCGTATGCGTTCAACGACCGCGGCAACGACGTCAACGACCCCAACAAATTGGATTTGAATCCGGGTGCCGGTTTTGCGCATTCGAACTTCATTCCTGACGGATCACCGAACAACAACTTCGGTATCTGGTTCGGCCCGGGCACTGGCTACAACGCCATGCTTGGAAAGAACATGGGTCAGACGACTGCCATGGATTCGACGGACGTGGTATGGGACGGTGTGAACTGGACATATATCTCCGGTCGTCAGCCGCGCGTTGAGTGCGTTGTCGGTCGTGACGAAGCATTTGTTGTCGGTCGCGTCGGTAACTACCGCAACCCGATCTTCAACAATCTTTATGTCCGCCTCACAGATATCTTCGGCAACCCGATGGATATCGCACCGTACTTCTACCCGAACACCAACAAGGTGTTTGTCGAACTTCCTGACAACAAGATCTTCTATCCGTCGACTTCCGGTGCCAAGCGTTTCTACGCTTCGGTTTCCGCGAACATCGCCTATAGTGGCGCTGGTGGTATCGATAACCCCGAGAACGTAGTCGATCCGAACACGGGTCTTCTTCTCGATGCGTATCTCGTCAACGTTCCTGCTGGCACCAGCTTGCCGGGCATCCTTGGCGATGTCCCCACGTACACTGAGTACAACGCCGTGCGTTTCTTCCTGCTTGCACCGCAGAATGTCAGCAAGCTGAGCCTCGCGGGTACGGACATTGTCCACCTGCGTGCGATTCTCAAGCTTAGCACCATTCCTGGCGTAGGCGATTATTCTATCCAGTCCTCCATGTGTGAAGTCAGCGTCATTCCTGACGTTGTGAGCACAGTTGAGGTCTTCAAGTCCACTGGCAAGCCTGGTGGTACGACTGTTCCTCTTGGCAACTGGGGTCCGGGTACTGTGGCCGATCGTACGGCTGCGTTGTTCCCGACCGGTACTCCGCAGAATGCTGCTGAGTCCAATGAATTCTACAAGGGTTACTTCTTCCGTTCGACTGGCGCAGCTGCTGCTCCTTCGACCGCAAGTGACTTCCCGACCGTCTTCGAGCCGATGGGTTATTCCGATCAGGGTATCGGTAGTTTCCAGGCCAGCGACATTGATCTCGATCATGACGCAACCTGCCCGATCCCGATGGATACCATCGTCGTTTCCGAGCACAACAAACAGCTCCGTTTGGTCGCGCGTCTTCTTGATCGCTTCCAGAACCCTGTTGGTGGCCGTCTGGTCAAGTTCTTTGTTGAGAGCGAGACCGTGCCTGTCACACCGCCGAAAACCCAGCTCCAGAGCACAACCGCTCGCGGTGGCTTCGGTGAATTCGGTCAGGTCTTTATTACAGATGACACCCTGAAACGTACCACCATTGGTGATACCGCTCAGGCAGGTTGGGTCACTTCGTACTTCGTCTCCGGTCGCGTTGGCTGGCAGATCGTGCGTGTTGCCATGACGCCGGATACTTTGGCGTTTGACATCAGCGATCTCGGCCGCAACCTCGGCGAAGGTACAGTGGTTGGTCCCACCAAGCGTGGTTTCGCACCGCGTGTGATCATCCCGATCTACCAGAAAGCAGACACCACGGTTCGCGCGGAGATCTTCCCGTACAGCGCTGCGGCGACCTCCCCGATTCCTCTGCCTGTCGATCTCGTCAAGCTGCAGGTTCTCGAGCACCACTCGGTTTATATCGATGCTGGTTCCTCGCTCGCGCAGATTGATTCCTACGCTCCGAAGTTCTTCGCATACTCGGCCAACCCGCTTGCGCAGGAAGACCGTGCGACTCACTACAACGGCGTAGCCAACACGAACATTCGTCCGTACATCGTTGACACCCTCAACATGACGAACGCAGATCCGATGGATGTCAAGTCGATCACCGCCGGCCGTACCGTGACGCTTCTTGCTCGCGAATACGATCGTTTCGGTAACCTCGTTGACAACTTCTCGGAATTCGAAGATACCGCTCGCGTGCGTTTCCGCATGTGGGGCGACAACTGGGGCAGTGCTCCCGCACCGTATTCCGGCGCTGGCACGATTGCTCCCGCAAGCAACTGGACGCGTGACGAATTCGGCCCGATGCGTAAAGCACGCTATCGTCACACCCGTATCGGTAACCTCGTTTCCGGTGTGCACATCAACCAGACCGCGTTCTTTACCGCACTTGAGTATCCGACGCCAAAGCTTGCGAACGCAACAGTGTTCTTTGAAGTCACTGCAACAGCAGTTCTGAATGGTTCGGGTCCGGTGAATATTCATCGCGATACGGTGAAGGTTGTTTCAGTAATGAAGAGCCCGACCCGCTTTGATATCCTCCGTGCCGGTCAAGATTATTCGGCACTCGGACCGGGCGTGGGTCCCGTCGGCCAGTTTGAGCTCGATGGACTTCCCGAAGCCCGTACAATCAAGTTCCCGCCGGTTATCAACATCGCGATGCCGCTTGGTGGCGATGTCAACCAGCACGGCCTGACCGATCAGGGTGTGGATAACATCCTTATCTCCCAGGTTTACAAACGCAACATCAGCCCGATTCCTGTCGGTAAGTACGAGTGTGTCAACGAAGACAACGTACCTCTCGATAAGGACGGTGACGCATTGTTCCTGCCGGATGGCAGTGTCAATCCTGATTTCGAGCGCAATCCGTATTCGGGTCTCCCGACATACTTGAAGCTCGATGCTTACAACAACCTCAACCCGCAGACTTCCCCCAACGATCGCTACAACGACCTGAACAACGGTGGCAACAAGTACACTGTTCCTTCCGGTGCACGTCGTGACGGAACGATCTTTGATATCACGATTGCTGGTGGTGGTGATGGTATTGGTACCAGTGGCGTTGGCCAGAACTGGGATGGTGCATTGGCAACGAAGGACGATCGTCGTCCGGTGCTGCTTCGCGCGACCCCGATCTGGGAAAACGATCCCCCGACTGGTGGTAATGCTTATCTCATCCCCGGACAGACCCGTGAATACGGTCGTCTGTATGCGGATACTGTCTATACCTACACTGGTACGCTTTCTGCTCTGAAGGCAGCTGCAACGCGCGCTGAATTCATGGGTACCCGTACTGACATGGGCAATCCTGGCTTCTACAAGTTGACCGGCGAAGGCGATCGCATCACTCGTATTGGAGTGAGCAACTGGCTGCCGAGCGACTATCTCCGCGCCGGCTTGCCTCACCGCGGCAACCCGCTTCCTGCCATCCAGTCATTCCGTACCCGCTTTGGTGTTGGCATGAGTGGTGGTAGCGATGCAACCGGTCAGGTGTTCGGCGATTTCAATCGTCGCGCAGCCGTCCTGGGTAGCGCCTTTGGTCGCGAAGTTAGTGTCTTCGGTAACACGAATCTCACCTTCGCTCCTGGTGCATTCCTCCGCGTTGTCGATTCAACTTCCGAGCAGGTCATCGACCTCCGCGTTGTTGCGCCCGATCTTATGGATATGGCCGGCAACGTTGTTGACGATACCCTCAGCTACGATCAGGCAAAGGCGACAATCGTGCGTCGTGCCAACCGTCTGGATCCGTTCAACCCGCTGTTCCACCTTGATGATACGTACTTCGACATCAATGTGACTGACATCCAGGGTCCGAACATGTCCGTCAACCGTATCGGCGAGCTTCCGATTCAGCGCGTCAACCGTTCGACCCATGGTCTCATGGTTGCTGCTGTTCGTCAGTTCTTCGGTCCGGCCCGCACCAACCGCTTGCGTCACACCTTCGTAGTTGTGCCGTATCGCATTGCCTTTACGTCAATCTTCCCGAGCAGCTACGACATCACTGCCAACACGTTTGACAAGTCAACGCTGCCCGTTGGTATCCTCCCGATTCAGGCTGACATCGATACGCTTCCCCGCGTTAGCCCGATGTTCTACCCGGATCCGTATGGCACCCCGATCAATCAGTTTGAAATCTTCTCCCGTATCTATGGTCAGATCCGTCATGGAGCGACCATCGATCAGATTCCGAACAACGCTAATACACCGTTTGCACGTCCTGACACCATCTTCCGCGATCAGTGGTACACCTATTCGGTTACCCCGTACGATCGTTATGGCAACCAGAACATGCGCGATTCGATGTATGTCAATCTCGGCACACGTCATACGACGTGGGAATTCACCAACGTGAACGCAATGGGCGCTTCCGGTAATCTTGAGATTACTGGTGGTGGTCGTTACTTCGAGGCCAAGCCTGTTGGTTTCCCGCAGAACAATCAGCTCCGTCAGGATTCCATTATCCTGTATAACCTGTCGCTCGTCTCTGCGGGTAACCGCAATGACTTCCTCGGTATGAAGCCGGATGACAAACGTCTCGGCGATGCTGTTGGTGACCGCGCAGGCGAGCTCCTCCGTGACGGTATTCTCCCGGCGAACGCAATCGCCATCCGTCCGGTCGCGATCAAGATGCCGTATGCTCCGAATAACTTTACTCTGAGCACCCCGGCCCTGTCGAACACTTCGCTGTTCCGCATGGATCACACGGGCAACTGCCTCGACACCCTTGGTGTCAAGTATGATGGTCTGACTCAGGACTTCCTGCGTCTCCAGTGGCAGCCCGCACGTTATTCTGACCCGACCTACAACAACCCCAACGATACCATCCGCTACGAGTGGTATGCGATCATCGACAGTGTCGGTGGAACTCAGTCCCTCACCGTCAGCATCCTTGCTGACAACGATGGAAAGAATCCGTCCCTCACGTTGAGTGGCGACAAGGTTCGCGAATTGTTGTTCCGCCCGAACATGCTTCCGCAGCCCAACCGGGATTCCCTGGTTATGCGTGTGAAGTGGTTTGTGCGCGCATTCAGCAAGATCGCTGGTCTTGAGACCTACTCCGATACGGCTGGTGCAACCGTCCGCAACAACCCGCTGCCGACCGAGCCGCTGGTGATTTCCATCAACCGTCTCCCGGATTCCCCGCCGACTGCTGTTCAGCCGCCGGATGGTGGAACCGAATTCGTTGATGGTACGACCCCACTTGACGTGCTGTGGAGTGCTGCTAGCGATATCAATAATCGCAAGGGCGACGTCCTCGACAATAACCTTGTCGGCGACCCCGGTCCGTTCATGATTTACAACCCGTCAACCCGTAAGTGGGAACTGGATCCCTCACGCACAATCGATACCCTGTCTTACATGTGGGTCGGTCGTGTGGTCTCCACGTTCCCGGTTGGTAAGGGTGCCGCAATTGGTACAGTCATCGTCATTGACGGTGGTACCTCAACCGGTATCCAGGTTCCGACTTCCGATCTCGATGCTCTCTTCGCTGGATTCTCCTCCGATCCTACGAGCACGAGTGCTGATTCTGTTAAGATCGAATGGTTCGTTTATACCAAGGACTTCAACGTCAATGACGCTCTCCCGCTGGAGCAGGTAGAATTCCCGTTTGTACCGGGCATCTTTACCGATCCTGCACTTGCGCTCAATGGCGACACAAGTCGTTGGAGCCCGACGAGCTGTCAGCCGCATTGGATTGTCAGCGGTCCGTTCCGTCTTGCGCTTACCAAGCTCAAGGGCGGCGGCGTTGAAATCGATCCGATGGCTGGTGACCCCGATATCAACGCCCTCGTAGGCGAAGAGATCTGCTTCACTCTGACCGCTCGCGACGAAAACGGCAACATCATTCGTGACTGGGATAGCCCGAGCAAAAACAATCCGGCAACGACGCTCAAGCTCAATGGTTCGACCGCTAACACGGATACGAGTCAAGCCAGCTGGAACAGCGATCCGGACGGTTACACCTGGGCACTCATCACTCAGGATGGTACCGCACTTACGTCAATCGGTCCCAACGAATGGTCAATTCCTGCGTCCGCTTTCAAGGATGGTGTCGCAATCGTGTGCATCGTTCATACAATGGCAGGCAAGGGCGTGACCATCGAAGTTACCCCGACTATTGCGAACCTCAACCAGACATCTGCAACGATGAACTTCGGTGCCGATGAAATCACGAACTACCTCGTCGACATTACTGGCGCAACCGGTAATCCTGACGAAGTTTATCTTCTCCGTCGTTATGAATTGGTGGTGTCGCCGCGTGATCGTTATCTGAACGTCGTTTCCGACCGGACGATCCGCACGCGCTTCACGGCCCGCTTCCCGGGTGAGTTCGATCAGAACCAGCCTGGTCTCTCCGATATCTTCTCAGGTGAGGTGTTTATCAAGGGTACGACCAACTACTTCTTGGCGTCCCGTCTCCGCCGCATCGACTCGAAGAATGAAGAGCGTCAGTGGGTCCTGGCATATGCCTCCATCGACAATACCATCGACGGTCGTACCGATCCGTACCAGATTCTTGACCATGCTCCGAATCCGTTTGCATTGCAGACACCGGCCGATCAGACCGAGTTGAAGCTTATGCATGCTATCGATCAGGAGCAGTTCACATGGGTCAAGGCTGCACCGCAGGATCCGTACACCAACATCCAGATCTCCCGCTTTGATCCGGCAACCTTCTCTGATGAAGTCACCTATATGATCCGTTTTGTTGACGCTGCAAGTCTGACTCGCGCCGTTGACTTCGCATCTGATGACCAGGGTAAGGAAGCAACGTTCACGAGCAATCATGGACAGCTTGCTGGCATCATCGACATCATTTCTGGATTGCCGACGACGAAATCTCAGGACATCGTTTGGTACGTTGAGGCGACTGACGGTCTCTATACGACGCAGTCTTCACCGCCTTACAACGATCCTGCGAGCCGTCCGGGATATCGCCTGAAGCTCACGAAGGACCTTATCCTCAGCACAGGCAACACTGCTCCGGCAGCGTTCGCACTGAGCCAGAACTATCCGAATCCGTTCAACCCGACGACTATGATCAGCTACTCGCTGCCGAAGTCCACTCAGGTTTCCGTGGTTGTCTATGACCTCCTCGGCAACAAGGTGAAGACTCTCGTCAACGAATCAGTTGATGCTGGCTCGTACGAAGTTGTCTGGAACGCTACCAATGATCTCGGTGTGCAGGTACCCTCGGGTAACTACATCTTGAAGATGGTTGCTGGCGACTTCTCGCAGACTCGCAAGATGACCCTGCTGAAGTAATCGAATAGGGTTGGATATATCCGCCCGACCGTGCGTCCCACCCGAAAGGGTGGGACGCTTTTTTTTTTGCTCAGACTCTCGTATATTTCCGGACATGAATATCGCCGAAAAACATATCGCACTCGTACAGATAGCTCAAGAGTTGATAAACATCCCTTCGGTGACGGGCTCGGAACGTGCCGTCCTTGAGTCATTGGAAAACATGCTTAGAGACATGAAAATGATGATTGAGCGTGAGGAAGTGAGCGATGGGAGATGGAATATTTATGCAGGCTGGAATCAGTCCACGGATGTTGTGTTTTGTACCCACGTGGATACCGTCCCGCCCTTTTTTCCGGCACAGATTGACGGGGACACCCTCAGCGGAAGAGGAGCTTGCGATACCAAGGGAATCATCGCCGCAATGCTGTCTGCTGGAGACTCATTGATACAAGACGGTCATACACCCGCCTACTTGTTTGTCGTTGGTGAGGAAACAGACAGCATTGGTGCGAAGACAGCCGCGGCCTCGGGGCGAAAAGCAGAATATATTATCGTGGGCGAACCGACAGATAACATACTTGCCTCAGGACACAAAGGTGTCGTCAGCTATACTATCACCGTAGAAGGCAAGGCGGCGCATAGCGCATATCCTCATCAGGGCGTCTCAGCGCTTCACATCATGCTTGATATTTTACAGGATATCCGTACTGCCGATTGGGGCAAGAACACTTTGCTCGGCGAAGCTACGTTTAATGTGGGCATGATTGACGGCGGTGTAGCAATGAATACTCTTGCACCCGCCGCGAAGGCAACAGTAATGCATCGCATTGTCGATGACGCTGAGGAAAGGAAACGGCAGGTTCGTGCTATAGTAGATGGCAGGGCTGTGGTGCAATTCCATTCTATTTCTCAGCCGCAGATATTAACGACGGTGGAAGGGTTTGCAAAACAACCGGTTTCATTCGGGACGGATATACCGTATCTATGTTCTATGGGTAAATGCCTGCTCTTCGGACCTGGGTCCATTCACGAGGCACATACTGCACATGAAAGAATCTCAATTGCTGCGATTAACGAAGCGAAAGAATTATACATCAGACTTTATCATGCATTGAGGCGTCCATGAAAGCAAATCCACGCATTGCTTTGATCGGTTATGGCAGAATGGGACAGGAGATCCATGGCATTATTACAGAGCGCGGATGGCCTGAACCTTTCATCGTCGACCCAGAAGACAAACGATTCTATGAAAGCATCGATGATTTAATGGGTCGGGGGGTTGATGTCTGCGTTGAGTTTACAACCCCTGATCAGGCGTTGAAAAACATCCTCGCATGTGTTAATGCCGGATTGCCGGTTGTCAGCGGCACGACGGGCTGGGAAGGGAATATGGCTGCTGTGGAGGAGGCGCTCAAGACATCCGGGGGAGCGTGTATGCAAGCAAATAATTTCTCATTGGGCATCTATCTCTTCGACCGCATCACTACTTTTGCTGCCAGTCTACTGAGAGATTTCGGGCAATATGATATAGCCGTGCACGAGGTGCATCATACCGGGAAAATGGATGCGCCGAGCGGAACAGCTCTCATGCTTGCACGAAGCATACTTGATGTGAATAGCAAGAAAACAATAATCGAAACAACGGTCCAAAGCAAGAAAGCAGATCCCGAAGCGCTCTACGTGACTTCATCCAGAGTGGGATCTGTCTTCGGCGACCACTCTATTCTAATCGACAGCGCTTCTGATAGTATAGAGCTGATGCATCGCGCAAAAGGACGGCGGGGGTTTGCGGAAGGAGCGCTTCTTGCAGCGCAGTGGATATGCGATAAACAAGGAATGTATACATTAAAGGATCTGATCAATGACATTTCCCAGGCTTAGCGGATTAGGAACAGCTCTCATCACGCCTTTCAAAACAGATGGTGAGGTTGATTTGGCTGTCATGCGTCAGCTTACCCTGCGCCAGATTGAGAATGGTGTTGATATGCTAGTTCCGTGCGGTACTACAGGTGAAGCTGTCACGTTGGAAGAAAATGAATTTCTGCAGATTCTTGAGACAGTGGTTGAAGTTTCCAACGGACGAGTCCCAGTCATCGCAGGGGTCGGTTCAAATTCAACTGCGAAAACCATTGCAAACGCGAAACTGGCAGAAGCCCGCGGTGTGGATGCGGTTCTGGTCGTTGGTCCCTACTACAACAAACCCTCTCAAGAAGGATATTATCAACACTACGAGGCAGTGGCGGATGCGGTTCAATGCGGCGTCGTAATGTACAATGTGCCTGGGAGAACGGGCGGCAATATCACAGCCGAAACACAGTTGAGAATCGCTGAAATTGAGAATGTAATAGCAACTAAAGAGGCCAGCGCTAATTTTAGTCAAATCTACGATATCGTGAAGGGACGACCAGAGGGATTTTCTGTGCTCTCCGGTGATGATGATCTGGCAGTTGCACAAATAGCTATCGGAATGGATGGCGTCATTTCTGTGATCTCAAATGAGATGCCTTCTGAATTCTCCCATATGATCCATCTGGCATTGGAGGGCGATTTCGTGAAAGCCCGGGAAATTCATTACAGATTGATAGATCTGCTGCGCGGTAACTTCATTGAATCAAGTCCCGCTCCAGTGAAAACAGCGATGGCGATGATGGGCCTCATTGAAGAGCGTTTCAGACTGCCGTTGGTTCCGATGCAGGCGAGCAACAGGGAAGCTTTGAAAAACATTCTCACATCATTGGACCTCCTTCGATAGTGATAGAATCAATTATTCCTCCACGATTGCGAACCGGCGATCTGATCGGTTTGGTCTCGCCGGCTAGTCCGCCACGCGATGAAGCGCTTATAATGCGCGGCGTATCCGCGTTGCTGGCGGAGGGATTTTACACGCGAATTGGGTGGAGTGTCGGTGCGAGTGATGGATATTTCGCTGGATCAGATCAGGTACGAGCCGATGACATAATGGAGATGTTCGAAGATGATCGCGTTCGTGCCATTTTCTGTACGCGCGGGGGATACGGCTCTGCACGCCTGCTCGATCATCTTGACTACTCATTTATCCGCGAGCATCCCAAAATTCTCGTCGGATTCAGTGATATCACCGCACTTTCGCTCGCGATGTATGCCAAAGCCGGACTGATAACCTTCGCCGGTCCTATGGTTGCGGCGGAATTCGCTTCCGGCATTCGTCCCATGGCGGCGAATGCATTATGGGAAATGCTGCGCCGACGCCGAACAACCCGTGTATTGCCGGAATGCGAAGGCACTGAAGTTTTGCAAGGCGGAGCGGCGGAAGGGACGCTTCTCGGCGGCAATCTTGCGGTACTTTGCTCCCTGGTAGGAACCCCCTGGATCCCGGATTTCGATGGAGCAGTGCTTTTTCTTGAGGATGTGGGAGAATCGGTATACCGCATTGACCGAATGCTCCTGCAGCTCAAACAGGCAGGAGTTCTGAGCAGCCTTTCTGCTGTACTGCTGGGGAGCTTTACGTCGATTCCAATCGATACACCGAACCGCGAACTTGTCGATGTGATGAAGGAATATTTTCTGCCGCTCGGCGTTCCGGTACTCAGTGGAATTCCCTTCGGCCATATTCCAGATAAAATTACGCTCCCCATCGGAAGCCGTGTGCTTGTCGATGCGGAGCGCCATAAAATATCCGTCATTCAGCCCGTCATAGACTGAATCATTCGTCACCCCTTCTCCGAACATCCTCCCCAAACGTTGTTATCAGCTGCCGGCAGCCGCCTTCGGATGTCGACGCTTTCTTTTCCACGCAAAATGGACGAGGAGACAGAGCAATGCAAACAAGCCGAGCATCAGTGCACGAGCGCCCCAGATGTACGGAACGTTAACGGGGTCGACCGGGGTACCTCCCGGAGTTTTATTCAGCATCAGAATATCAAAGGCATCCTGATAGAACCAGACACCCATGATGATGAGCAAATACAAGGGTGTGACGTACTTGATGACGTATTTGAAGAACTTCGGAATGCGAATGTCTGCACCGGCGTTGATTTCTTCCCAGGCGCGATCAATTTTGAAGACCCAGGCGAAGAGAATAATCTCGATGGTGGCAAAGACGACAAGGCCGAATGTACCGGACCAATAATCCATCTCATCAAGGAAGCCATGCCCGAGGAAAAAGATGACCGGCTGGACACAGATGAGCACCAATGCCGCGAGAGTCAGTACAGCGCGGCGATGCGTCATGCTAAAGTGATTCTTGAGAAATGAAACAACGGGTAGTCCCATCGCGACTGAGGAAGTGATTCCCGCAAAAAACAGCAGTAAAAACCAGAGGGAGCCAAAGATCTGTCCCAACGGAATCTTGCCGAAAATCACGGGCATGGAAACAAACCCGAGATTGAAGGCACCCCCCGCAGCGATCTCTTTTGTCATATCAAGGCCGAAGAAAGCGACAGCCACAGGGATGGCGATTGTCCCGCCGAGAATCACCTCGGCAAACTCGTTGGTGGCTGCCGTGGTCAGTCCGCTGAGTGCGATATCATCCTTCGGCCGAAGGTAGCTGGCATATGCATGGATCGTTCCCATACCCACGCTGAGTGTGAAAAAGATCTGTCCCGCTGCGGCAATCCACACGCTGGCTTTACCTAGTTCACTGAAGTCCGGATTCCATATATAGGCGAGACCATTTAGAACGGAATTCTCCGGCATAGAAGGATCCGGTGTTCCGAGGGTTAACACACGAACCATAATAATCAAGGCGAAGGCGAACAACAAAGGCATTGCAATTTTCGCAAGCTTTTCGATACCGCCAGAGAGGCCTCGCCACAGCACCCAAAAATTTGCCCCGAACGTGAAGAGCATCAACGCATACGCAGGCCAGATATTGGTGAAGTGAGTGCCGGTTTCCAGCCCCTGGTAGCTGGAAAGAAAACCGCGCATAGCCCCCAGAGTCTCCTCGCCGTGATAAAGCCCCAGCATGCTGAAAATGCTATAGCCGAGTGTCCACGATTCTATGTACGTATAGTAGATGAGGATAACCATGGAAATGAACAGTCCCATCACGCCGAGGTATTTTGCCAGTGGATTGTTCCACAGCACATCGAACATTCCCGGAGCGCTCCCGTGTCCATACTTCCCGCCATGCCGGCCGATACCCCATTCCACCCACATGAGTGGGATGCCCAGCAGGAGGAAAGCTATGAAGTAGGGAATCATGAAAGCGCCTCCACCGTTCGAGGCGGCTTGCACAGGGAAACGGAGGAAGTTGCCGAGGCCGATAGCATTTCCGGCAACAGCGAGAATGAGACCAAAACGGGATCCCCACTGTTCTTTTTTTTCAGCCATACGTAGTCCATGCCAAGTGTTGAAATAAGGAACGGCACACCGCGCAGGCAAAGGCTGCACGTATCGGATATTCAAAGAAACTATAAAATACAGCGATGTTTTACAATTCGTTGGAAGCCTGAACGTGAGATCGTTTGATGAGCCGGAGTTTGATTACGGGCTGGAAATAAGCGTGTAAAAAAATAATGACTTTGCTTTGTAACCTGAGTATTGCCTGAGCGTATTATGAAACCATGTGCACGTTTTCAACGTTGTCACTTGTATCTTGATCACCTATCAACTTTGATGCAGCGGGGCGAAGATTCCGGTTTCAGATATACAGGGTCTGTATCAGGACACCGGTCGGAGCAACTAACGGATTACGAATGAAACAATTGACCATTCTTTTTTTCAGCCTGATTGTTTTCAGCGCTCCTTTGAGTGTGGTTGCTGCGATCAACGCTGGTTCTGATGAAGAGCTTTCAGACAATGCGACGATCAACGGTTATATCCGCGACAAGGAGACGGGAGAAACGCTGGTTGGTGCGACCGTACAGTTGGCGGCAACACGTCAAGGTACGGTGAGCAACAAAAGCGGCTACTATGCTCTTTCGGAGATCAAACCCGGTACGTATCGGGTGAGCTTCAGTTTCCTTGGATACGAGAAAGTGGAAATGACAGTCGAATTAAAAAAGCAGGAATCGCGACGTATTGATGTCGAACTCGGTACGGAAACACTACGCCTTGATGAAGTCGTTGTTGAAAGCAACCGCATGGACGATAAGCGACAGATATCGGTCAGCCGCATCAACATTCCGATTCGGCAGATAAATAAATTGAGGGTTGGAGGCGAGGCCGACGTGTTTCGCTCCCTGCAGTATTTGCCGGGAGTACTCGCCTCGTCTCAGATCTCCAGCGGTCTCTACATCCGCGGCGGGTCCCCGGACCAGACACTCGTTTTACTGGATGGTTCATCAGTGTACAATCCGTCGCATCTTTTCGGATTCTTTTCAACATTCAATCCCGAAGCGATTAAGGATGTGGATCTGATTAAGGGCGGGTATCCTGCAGAATATGGCGGTCGGCTTTCGGCTGTTCTTGATCTGGTTCAGAAAGATGGTAATCGAAACGAATTTGGGGGAACCGCCTCGATCGGACTTATCTCCTCCCGGTTGTCGGTTGAAGGCCCGGTAGGAAATGGCTCCTGGTTTTTCGGCGCACGCCGAACGTATATCGATATTCTCACCAGCCTTCTGGAGACAGAGGAGGATCCGCTGCCCGATTACTTTTTTTATGACTTCAACGGTAAAATATCCCAGGATATCGGAACATCGGATAAATTATTCCTTTCCGGGTTCACTTCTGCAGACGTTCTCGACATTGATACCCGTGCGGGTTTCGCTGGCAGCATCGGCATCAGCAACCGCACGATATCTTCACGCTGGACCCACTTGTTCAATGACAATCTCTTCTCCGTGTTTAACCTCAGCTGGTCGCGGTATCGCAACAGTTTCAATTCCACAAACAGCGGGTTCGAGACTGAGATTGAAAACATCATTCAGGACTACACGCTAAAGGGCAATCTTGAATGGTTCGCTTCCAGTGACTGGACATTGAAAGGCGGCATCGAAGTAAACCATTACTTGCTCAATTACCTGCAGAACTTTACCGGGAGTGCGGATTCATCATCGTCCTCAGGAGGCGGCAGTGCTGTTACCAATGTCGAGGCTTCGGACGTCACAGGCGCGGCGTTCATGCAGTCCAATTACCAATTCTCCAATCTCTTTTCCCTGCAGACGGGATTGCGGTTCAATTACTACGGTTTGAGAGGCCTGGCAACAGTAGATCCGCGACTCGCTTTGCGCTATCAACTTCAGGACGATATTGCAATAAAGGCAGCTTTCGGCGTCTATCATCAGTACTTCCGGCTGGCGGCCTTGCCCGATTTCAGCTTTTTCGATACCTGGATGCCGACAGATTCCACCGTTAATCCGAGCAGGGCGATCCACTACGTGCTAGGTGTTGAGACCCGGCCGTACGAAGGACTCGATTTCAACGTCGAGGTGTATTATAAGGACCTCGCACACGTCAGTGAACTGAACCAATATCAGACGAACGGAACGACGGTAGGCGACTTTTTCTATGACGGGAAGGGCGAGGCTTACGGAATCGAATTATTTCTCCAGAAAAAAAACGGACGATTCACCGGCTGGGCTGGGTACGCGCTTGGTTGGATCAACGAGACATTTGATGCACTCAATCGTGGAGAGTCGTTTCGACCGAAATGGGATCGCAGACACGATTTCAAGCTTGTTGGACAATACAAGCTCAGCGATTCCTGGGATATTTCCGCTACTTTTACATTCCAGTCCGGGCAATCGTACACGGGACAGACGTCCCGCCTTGAAACGCGCCTACCTGGCAGCGAGAGCGGCAAGGCACTGAACATCCCGGCGGATCGCTACGGATTGCGCCTTCCCCCATCGCATCAACTGAATCTGAATGCGAATTACCACACTACGTTGTTCGGACTCGATGCGAATCTCCTGATCGATATTTACAACGTTTATTCGAGGCGCGATATCTGGTTCCGCTACTACGATTCGACAGGAGAAATAACAGAGGTAAAGGATGTTCTACTTTTACCAATACTTCCCAGCGTTGCACTTGAACTCAAGTTCTGAAATGGTGAATACAATGTCACGATTCCATTCTGCCTGCTCCCTGCTCGTGATCGCATTGGCAGCGACTCTCGTCACTGCTTGCGAAGACCAGCCGCCGACCGACTATGTGCCGGTGCCTTTTCTTGAAGCTTACCTCCAGGTGGGGGAACCCATCGATAACATTGTCGTCGCTGTATCCCAGTCTTTGACTGTGGCGTTCGACTATGCCAGTATGATGGCCCCGGATGCCTCCGTTATTATTAGCGCGAACGGCATCGATTATCCTCTGCAATATGTTGTGAAGGATGGAGTGGGCAGCTATAGCTATCCTGACTCAACGTACCGTGTCCTTCCTGAGACGCGCTACAGCATTCGTGTGCAGATGGCTGATGGAACCCTCATGAGTGCTGAGACCACGACTCCAGCGAGAATCGAGTGGACAATCCCTCCCCGGGCGGTATTGCAATATCCCCAGGATACTACCGTTCTGATGAGCCCTGATTCTCTGCGAATTTCCTGGACCTCGGGAACTACGCCAGAATACATTATTCGCGCGAAGGTTCTTGATACGCTCGGCTACGGAGAATATTTGACCCCTGCGGTCAGTGAGATCAACGAGCGCACGAACAACATTCCTTTCGAAAATTCGGATTCACCGACGTTTTACACTAAAACACGTTGGGGCTTCATCCAGGTCAACCAGGCGCCCACGGTATGGTCTGCGTTCCGCTGGTATGGCCGCAACGAAATCGCGATCCTAGCTCCGGACAAAGCGATGCTGGATTGGTTCAAGGCAACACAATGGGGAGGACGTTCCGTGGAATTCCGGCCTGAATATAGCAACATCCGGGGAGGTATTGGCGTGTTTGGATC
This sequence comes from Bacteroidota bacterium, assembly GCA_049663345.1. Taxonomy (GTDB): domain Bacteria; phylum Bacteroidota; class Ignavibacteria; order SZUA-365; family SZUA-365; genus SZUA-365. The sequence continues at coordinate 48,590 of JBATDG010000053.1, read as the reverse complement.
GGCTTCGGTAATTGTGCAGGAAGTGTTTGTTCAGAAGAGGTTGAAACTCTAGGATTGATTTTTCCTTGATCCCGTCACATTTGCCCCGGTCAAGGTGAATTCAGCTATTTCAAGTGTGATTTCTCCGTTGATAGGGATATTTTTCACATTCTCTGCAGTGTTTTCGGGCACGGATTCCTTATATTAGGTGTTCTAGCTTGATACACTCAGAGGAAATGCGCAATGAATATCATTCGCTACGCCATCCGAAAAGATGATCTTCACAATCTCTTGCGCACGATAGGAGTTCTCCAGCAGTCTGAACGGCTTCTTGCAGTGAACAACGTCGATCTTGCTGATAGTTCTCATGATGCTGTCATCGTCACGGTAAGTGCAGGTGGACTTCATAGCAAGCCGGAGGATCTGGCTTCATGGACAGACAAGGAAATTGAAGAGCGGTATGTCGAGTTAAGCATTCTTGAAGATGCGGCAACACGGCAGCTGCGTATGGTTGTTGAAGAAATGAATCTTCTTCGCGTGGAAAAGGACAATCGGTCGCTGTCTACGCACCGTTCCGAAAATGGGATTCCAGGTGCGGTAGAGCTCAATATACGTGAGCAGCTGCGGGCGCTTCTCGGTGGCGGCGGCTGAATATTAACGCTGCAAAAACCATTGTTTAGATGAATTCAAAATTAGGCAGAATATTCTTACAAAACACTTGCATGTTTCCTATTTGTACGTTTTCTTTGTATGTACTCCACGAAAAGGCATTTCAATTCTCAGACATGGATGTGAAATGAGTCCACATCTTACTGGCTAGAGAGAGGTGTCTACTTTCGGGTATTTGTATTATGTCAAAATTGAGCCTGGCAAAATAGAGAAGAGACAAGAGTTCTATTATCATCAAGGAGCAATCATGTTACGAGTTCTATCGATCATGGTAGCGGTAGTCCTGTTAAGCGGGGTTAGCCTGGCCCAGCAGCAGCGGGGACAGCAGAGCCGCCCCTATGACGCCGATTTTTCGCGGCCCCAAAAGTTGGGCTTTGGCGCGGCTTTGTCATTAAATCGTTTCGCGGGCGATCTTCAGGATGGAGATAACTTCGCTGGAGCAATAACAGATTGGGGGATCGGCGGGAATGTGCAGGTACTATGGCGTTTTGCTGACGCTGGCGATTTTGCTACTCTTCACTTGCAAGGTCGTGTTGCACTCGCTCCTGTTAAATCCAGCTTCTCTGGAATCACTCGGTTTAATGAACAAACGTCGTTTGATTACAGCGACAACGTACTCCACTTTGTTGCTGCGCTTCAGATGCAATTTTTTCCAGAGTACGACTTAAAGCCGTACGCCTTTGCGGGCTTCGGTTACATGCTTTTTGACCCGACGATTACCGCAAGTAGCACGTTCGATCACCGCTTCGCTGCCCAGATCGAAAAGGATGCAACGTCCACAATCACCTTACCGCTCGGTGTTGGAATGGTTTGGACGATTTCAAACAGACTCGATTTCTATGCTGAATTCATGAAAACGCTGACCTTTACGGACGGCATGGATCATTTTATTTCGCAAGATAACGACAACTACAACTCGGTCAGCTTTGGACTCACGTTCTATCTCGATGAGAAGAGCGAACCCGTTCAGCCTGAAGCTCCAGTGGAAGTCGTTTCAAAGGATTCGGACAATGACGGCCTGCTCGATGCTGATGAGACTTCGGTGTATAACACGGATCCCACGAATCGTGACACGGATGCCGATGGATTGCTTGATGGCGAAGAAGTCAATCGCTACAAGACTGACCCGACACTTCGCGACACGGATTACGATCGTCTGCTTGATGGCGAAGAAGTTAACTCGCATCGCACCGATCCGAGGCTCAAAGACACCGATGCTGAAGGTTGTTCCGATGGCGACGAGGTGCTCGACATGAACACCAATCCGCTGGAAAAAGACACCGATGGCGACGGCCTTGGTGATTGCGATGAGAAGAATGTCTATCGCACGAACCCGTTGGTAAAGGATACCGATGGTGATGGCGCTGACGATGGCAAGGAAGTGCGCGACGGTACCGATCCGTTGGTGGCCGATGTGTTGAAGATCGAAGAGAGCGGTGAAATCGTGCTTGAAGGAATCAACTTCGTGACGAATTCCGCCGAGATCACTCCGGATTCTGACCCGATTCTTACCAAAGCGCTGAATACTCTTCGTACGAATCCTAATCTCCGCGTTGAGATTCAGGGTCATACCGATGACGTTGGCAGCAACACTGCAAATCAGCGCCTCAGCGAAAAGCGGGCGAATTCGGTTCGCGATTACTTTGTTTCCAAAGGCATCGATGCCAACCGTATGACCGCGCGCGGTTACGGCGAGGATCAACCCCTCGTCCCGAACGATTCGCAAGAGAACAGATCGCGCAACCGTCGTATTCAATTCCGGGTTATTCAATAGGTTTATTCGCGTGGTAGCTGCTCCCCACTGCAGCTACCACGCATTATTGAGATCCAGGCAGGCGTACGGATGTGCTCCTTGATGAAAGGCAACCTTCGGTTTAGTCTCTCTTCGGAAACCTTGTCCCCTCGAAGCGCTGAGTTTTGTTTTCGATGAGCAGTTGAAACCGAAAGGAAGGCCAGGCGGCTTTACTGCATCCGTGCGCCACTTTTGTTTTCTCGTTCTTTGCCAAACGCAGTAGCATTCACACACGCTGATCCTTAAAGTGCTCGATGTTCTGTATTACCAGTGTGTACGACGCGGCCTTTTCGTAGTGTTACCTATCCACATTGCTGCCATAACAACGCACTCCTCTCTTTTCGTGCAAGGATGGCAAACGCCCAACGTCTTTGCATCTCCGCCCTATCTGATGAGTGATTGCGAGGTGGTGAAGTCTGTGGTTACCTGAACGGAACTTCTTTCGTAACGGAATCGGATATCACCATGACCAAACATCTTGTTTTCCTGATTGAGGATGATGACTCCACTCGCCGGCTTTTACATCAGAAGCTGGAAAAAAGCTGGGGGCATACCGTTCGTGTCTTCGGAAGTGCGGAAGATGCCCTTGATGTGCTCAGCGAGTCGCCGGCGCTTGTCGTAATTGACATGGCCAGCCAGCATATTAATGTTGCCAGAATGTTTAAGGATTTGAGGCAACGCAACATCGACACGCCCGTTATCGCGCTTGTACCTGCGGATGATCAGGCAGTCATTGCCCAGGCCGTCAAGATCGGTGCGGCAGACTATCTTGAGATACCGATTGACATGACGCGGGCTGAAAGCGTTTTCCGACAAACTTTCAAACTCATCGATCTTCAGAATCAGCTATTCCAACTCCGATCGGATAAGGTTGGCGCCCTTGAAGACAAAAGCATTGTCGCCGAATCACGCGAAATGCAGCTGGTGCTGCGTCTCATCGATAAGGTCAAGGATCGTGAGATACCTGTCCTCCTGACAGGTGAGGCGGGCAGCGGTAAGGAAATGGTAGCGAAAGCCATCCATGCAAGAGGGAAACGCAAAAATAGACCGTATATCGCGTTTATTCAGTCCTCGGTCCCTGCCGATCTTTTGGCCGGTGAACTCTTCGGCTTTGAGAAAGATGCATTTCCAGGTGCCGCGCAGCGGAAGGCAGGGGTGTTTGAGCAGGCGGACGGAGGTACGATCTATATCGATGAAATCGGAGATCTGGATGTCGACATCCAGGCCAGGTTGCTGCAGCTGCTCGAATTCAAGCAGATTACTACCCTCGGTTCGAACAAACCCACAAAGGTGGATGTCCGCGTGATCGCCGGGTCGAATCGCAACCTGAAGGATCTGGTGAAAAAGAAGCAGCTCCGAAGCGATCTCTATTATCATCTCGCATCTTTCCCCGTGCATGTTCCTCCTCTTCGAGAACGCGCTACCGATATTATCCTACTAGCGGAGAAGTTTCTCACGCAATACGGTGAAGAGGCGGGCGTGAAGGTGAAAGGGTTTTCGCGGGAAGCCCTTGAAGCAATCTATCATTATCCGTGGCCCGGCAATGTGCGTGAGCTCGCAAGCGCTATCCACCGTGCTGCATCGGTCGCACAGGGTGATATCATTGGACTTCAGCACCTCCCTATCGTCGTGCATTCTTTCAAGGATTCATCGATGGAGCTGGAGACGGAAGGGAAGCTGTTCCACGACAACAAGATTGTCTCACTCGACAGAATCAAGGAACAGGCGGTCCGCCGCGCTATTGAAATCGCTCGCGGCAATCTTGCGCAGAGTGCGCGAGAACTCGATATCAGTCGATCGACGTTGTACAAATTGATCGAGAAATACAATATCCCTTTGTGATCTTCTCATTTCTCTCTTATTGATGCTGCGCGAAGTGCTGGAAATTTCCTAACTTCGCGCAGCACCTTTTTTATATATCTATGCAGCTACAGATAATACTTCCATATCACCACAGCGAAGAACAGCTTCGGCAGGCAGTCCGCGAACAGCTGGGAAGCGACGTGGAGTTCCGCATTCTCAAACGCAGTATTGACGCAAGGCAGCATCACAGCATCCGCGTGCAGTATTCGCTTTCCACGGACCTGCGCGACCCGGTAGAAGAAATCATGTCCGGAATTGCCGACCAGAGGCTGCGGATGCAGGCATTGCGTACGGATCAGCTTCGTCCCGTGGTCGTAGGGACAGGCCCCGGCGGAATATTCTGCGCCTACTGGCTTCGACTGCATGGCCTTAAGCCGCTGCTGCTCGAGCAGGGACCGCCGATGCGGCAGCGCGTTCGAGATATGGCGCGCTTCATGAAGACCGGCGATCTGAATCCCTTTTCAAACATCTGCTTTGGAGCAGGCGGTGCAGGGACGTATAGCGACGGCAAACTTATCACGCGCATCCGGTCGCCGTATATCGGATTTATAATGGATACTTTCGTCCGTTATGGCGCACCCGAGAACATCCGCTACCTCTACAATCCGCATCTTGGCTCCAATAAAATCAGGCATTGCATTACTCGTATGCTCGACGATATGGAGAAAAAGGAGATCGACGTCCGCTACTCCACGCGGTTTACTTCGTATCAGGCGGACACCAGCGGCTGCATCACTCAGGTGGAAACTCACGATGGCTCGCGCAGCGAAGCCTCTGCGCTGTTTCTTGCAACCGGACACTCCGCCCGCGATGTGTACGCAATGCTGCGTTCGCGGCAGACGCCGATGTCGCTGAAAGAATTTGCGCTGGGAGTGCGCGTGGAGCATCCGTCCGCGGCGGTGAATGCGATGCAGTACGGTGCGAAATATGAAATGCAGTATGCGGGGATCGAAGCCGCTCAGTACAAACTCGCGAAAACCTGGAAGGAAGAAGAACGCGCCGTGTATTCCTTCTGCATGTGTCCGGGAGGATATGTACTCAACGCCAGTTCTGACAGTACAGGCGTCGTCACCAATGGAATGAGCAATTACCTCAAGAGCGGGCGGTTTTCGAATGCAGCTATTGTTGTGAATGTCTCTGAAAAAGATATGGCACAGGCGGGCTACACAGGCGTTGATGCCGCGCTGCAGCTTCAATCGGAGCTTGAGTCCCGCTTCCGCACTGCTGTCAATGGAAGCGGATCAGTGCATACGCTTCCCGGACAGCGTCTGCAGGACTTTCTGGGCTCACATAACAGTCGCAGCCTGTCGCCCTCCTCCTGTCTCAGTCCCGTCGCTCCTGCGGCCATGCACGAGCTATTTCCGGCATTTGTCTATGATGGACTCCGCCGCGGCTTTGCGTCCTTCGATAACAAAATGCGCGGCTTTTCCGTGAACGAGCATGCGCAGGTCTTCGGCATCGAGAGCCGGACCTCCTCGCCGTACCGCATCGATCGTCTCAATGGATCTATGGCGTCCCCCGTGCATTCGAATTTCTACCCGGTCGGGGAAGGTGCAGGGTTCGCTGGAGGAATTACGTCTGCAGCGGTGGACGGCATACGAGCCGCCCAGGCCTGGCTGTGGACCATGATCGAGCCCGCCGCTTGCTTCACGGCAATGTCCGGCACACGTGTGTGAAGAAACCCTACAATTTTCAATATTCGCCAGAAGGCAGCCATGTCACTGAATGAAATTACAACGCTCATTTTCAGCGTGCTCACCCTCGTCTTTGCCATCTACGGTTTCGCACTCTTCGCACGAATGGCCAGCCGCGTCATCCGAGCGCTGGACGTGTACATCGCCAAGAACTCCAAACCGGAGTAAGAAAAAACCACGAAGTCACTAAGACACAATCAAGAACACGAAAGATTATTATAATCGCTCCGTATTTAATCCGATGCGACTATTACTAAAACCTTTCGTGCTCTTCATTCGTGTCTTCGTGTCTTAGTGATTTTTCTTCCGTCAGGATGCTGACGTCATTATTCCATCACTACAAGCTTCTGCGTCAATCGGGAGCCGCCGCTGAGCAGTGCATAGAAATACACTCCGGGCCTGAGGTCACTGATTTGAATCGGGAGACTGTGGATACCGCTTTCGTACCATTCGTCTGAGAGTGTCCGGAGTTTGCGGCCCAGGGCGTCGTAGAGTACCAAACGGATAGCGGTTGGTGAAGGGAGCGAGAATCGAATGGATACCAGGTCGTGCATCCCCCGCACTGCGGGGCTCGGATATGCTTCGCTCAGTTGGAGAGAAGACGCGGGAGCCAGGGATCCGCGTGTTGAGGAGACTCCCGATGAGAAGCGGTAGATTGCTCCGTCGAAGCTGCAGATCAGTATTTCACCCCGCTCATCCACACCGAACGCCGAGATATTCTTTCCAGAATTCAGCAGCAGTTCATTAGAAAAGTCATTGGGGAGATTGTATCTCAGCGCCCAGATCTTTCCGCTGACAAAATCGGCATAGATGTATTTTTCTACCAAGTCGGGGAAGTCATTTCCGCGATAAAGGGGACCGCCGGTGATTGATGATCCCATCTCCCTGCCATATTCGATCACGGGCTTTGTGAGGCCGGTTTCATCGCAGCCGGATTGCGGATTGTAGCAGGCAAATCCCTCCATAACATTCCAGCCGTAGTTCTTTCCTTTCTCAACAATATTCACTTCCTCATAACGATTCTGACCGACGTCGGCCACCCAGAGACGGCCAAAAGCGGGATCGAAACTGAAGCGCCAGGGATTGCGCAAACCCCAGGCAAATATTTCCTCCGCCCATCCGTCTGTGTTGCCAGCGAACGGGTTGTCGAAAGGAATACCGTAGTTCTTGCCATCCTGCGGATTATCGACGTCGATGCGCAGCATTTTACCGAGAAGGACGCCCAGATTCTGTGCGTTGCCCTGCGGATCGCCGCCGGATCCGCCATCGCCGGTACCGATGTAAAGGTATCCATCGGGGCCGAAAACGATCTGTCCGCCGTTATGGTTGCTATAGGGCTGCGCGAAGGTCAGGACCACCATTTCACTGGCAGGATCGGCTTTCAGCGGATCAGCAGCCAGCGTCCGATAGCGGGCGATAACCGTGCGGCGTGGATTCGAAGCAGTGTAATTCACATAGAAATAGCCGTTCTCCCGAAAGGAGGGATGGAAAGCCAGCCCCAGCAGGCCCTCCTCATTTCCGTCGGAGTTGACGCGATCGCGGATGTCGAGAAAAACCGCGGCGGTTTCAGCGGCGGCATCATTCTGAAACGAAAGAATGCGCCCGGATTGTTCGACAGCGAACAGCAGTCCGCTGCCGTCGCCTGCCTGCTGTAAATCTACCGGACGGTTGAAACTAAGCATGGGAAAAGCATTTTCTATCTGAAGCTGCGCCTGCAGCGGAAGTGCGGAAACGAGGCAGAAGAAAAATAGCAATCGTGAGAAATGACGCATGCGACGTCCTCCGGAAATTGAATGGGGGGATTACATGCACAACATCAGGAGCGGGGGAACCGTTTCGCGCTGTAGGTATTGCTTGGTGATGTCCTGCCGTGAGGGGAGAAGAGTCCGCGGCGGGCTGAAGGCGTGGAAGGCCGGTAGGTGTGGAAATAGCGCTCAAAGGGGCATAAAAAAACCGTCCCGCGGGGAACGGGACGGATACCAAGCGTTTGTTCTAAACCCGGTAGGGAGGGCCGAGATTAGAGCTATTGGCAAAACCAATCTAACACATTCGCGGTGAAAAGTAAAGGGACAATTTCAGTCGCCTCCGGCTTTAGTCGCGCGGCGATCGATTCTTCAGGCCTTCTCCTCGAAGAGGGCGGCGATCATCACGATGGTCTGCACGGCTTTCTCCATGTCCTGCACGCTGACCCACTCGCGTTTGCTGTGGAAGCTGTGTTCGCCTGCGAAGATATTCGGGCAGGGGAGTCCCATATACGAAAGCCGCGCGCCGTCGGTGCCGCCGCGGATGCTGCCGATTTCCGGCGAAAGGCCCACTCGCTGCATCGCCTCCTTCGCCACATCCAGCACATGCGGATGTTCGTCGAGCACATAGCGCATGTTGCGATAGGATTCCTCCACCGTCACTGTGGCTTTGCCTTTCGTAAATTCCGCCGTTGTTTCGTCCACAAGGCGGCGAAGGAACGCTTCCTGTTCGCGCAGTTCCTCGGTAGTGAAGGCGCGCAGGAGGAACTTGATCGTGGTTTTCTCTACGCCGCCGGTGATGCCGTGGGGATGGACATAGCCTTCCTGCTTCTCGGTGGTTTCGGGAGAAAGTGCGTTCTGCGGCAATTTCTCAAGAAAGCGCGATGCCATCTTCACGCTGTTGAGCAGCTTGTCTTTGGCGAAGCCCGGGTGAATGCTCACTCCTTCGAACAGCACAGTGAGGGAATCGGCGCAGAAGGTTTCATTCTCGATGGAACCGAGCTGCTCGCCGTCCACCGTGTAGGCATAGGTCGCATTGAATTTTGCCACGTCGAAGAACTTTGTGCCCTGGCCCACTTCCTCATCGGGAGTGATGCAGATGCGCACCGCGCCGTGCTTCACTTCCGGATGCGTGAGCAGGAAATGAATAGCGTCGAAGATTTCGGCGATACCGGATTTATTATCCGCGCCCAGCAGCGTCGTGCCATCGGCAGTGATGATCGTCTCGCCGACCTTGCCGGTGAGATCGGGATTATCCGCCACGGTGATCACGATGCTGTTGTCGGCGGGGAGGACAATATCCTTCCCGTCGTAATTCTCATGCAGCACCGGCTTCACGTTCTCTCCGCTCACGTCGGGGGAAGTATCCATGTGCGCGATAAAGCCCACGACCGGCACGTCCGCCTTGTCCGAATTCGCCGGAATGGTGGCCATGACATAGCCGTTTTCGTCCATCGCTGCATCCGCAAGCCCCAGCTCCAGCAGTTCCGTCACCAGATCGGCGCCCAGGATTTTCTGCTTCTCCGTGCTCGGAAAGGTCTCTGAATTTTCGTCGGACTGCGTGTCGTACTTCACATACTTGAGAAAGCGGGGAACGCAGGTGTACTGATAATCGGAAGGAATCATTGTATTGCCTCGCATCATTTGGGGTGAAATCCTGTCCTCATCGTCATCCCGAATAGATCGACCAGAGTCCGTCAGCGGACGAAGGATGATCTATTCGAGGAATCGTGGACAGATCACAAGATAGAAATTTTCCCCGCCGGACTGAAATACCGGCGCACAGATTACACGGATTGAACGGATTACACAGATGGGGTTATCGGACGGGGAGGTTTTCGATCTGCTCCTGCGTGACCGTGGACTTGAAATTTGTCTGCTCTCTGTCGATCATGGGGCGTATGGCGCGGTAACCTTTTGGTTCACTGTTATTCCACCAATCTGGATCCACGTCGAGATTAATATCTTTGATATCTAAAACGGCGCCGTCATTGAAATCCGACAGTTCGAGGGATTGATTTTTGTACAGCTGATATCTCGTACGTAAGGTCATTCCCATCGGTTGCTGCTTTGAATGAATAAGAATGGTGAAGTTCGCGTTGGGGTTAGCATAGGCGCCAATTTTGAAAACGGAGTCAATACCAGATATGCGATATTGTATCAGTGCCCATGCTCCAATCATCGGTTCACCAGTTTCCCTATCCAAAATTCTCCCTTTCACAATCCAGATGGAATCACCCGGTGCAGTGACAACAAGCCTATGCACCGCAGTCTTACGGTTGGAATGATTTGACAAGTCGCTCGATGAGCAGCCGAACGCGACAACAGCAGCAAACAGAATCAAAATGAACCACCGCATACAGCCTCCTTACGTCTTCACCTCTTTACTCCTTCACCCCTTCACGACTTTACCCTTCACCCTTTACGGCCCACCACCAGCTCAAATTTCAAGTACCGAAACACGCGCATACCATAGACACCGCCTCACTCATAACGTAACGCTTCGATCGGATCGAGGTTGGAAGCTTTCCAGGCGGGATAGACGCCGAAGACGATGCCGATGACGGAGGTGACGGCGAGTCCGACCAGCGCCCAGCCGATGGGGAGCACGGGAGGAATCTCGAGCATCAGCGCGAGTATGTTGCCGCCCCCAAGCCCCAGAGCGATTCCCAGCAGTCCGCCGAACTGACAGATAACGACGGCTTCGATGAGGAACTGGGTGAGAATGGTGCGCTTGGTGGCGCCGATGGCTTTCCGCACGCCGATCTCTCGCGTGCGCTCGGAAACGGACACGAGCATGATGTTCATGATGCCGATGCCGGCAGCAAGCAGGGCGATCGCGGAAATTGCTCCAGTACCGACGCGGATGAGGAAAGTAAGATTGTTGACTTCGGAAATAAGCGATTCGTTGGAGACGATCTCAAAATCGTTGTCCTCGCCCGCGGGCACGCGGCGCACAATGCGGAGAAGTCCAATAATTTCGTCGGTCATCGCATCATAGGCCAGCTGATCCACCGCCTTCGCCTGGATGTTGACCCGATGCGCGTCTCCGTAGGTATTGCTGAATGTCGAGAGGGGCATAAGCACGAAATTATCCGCATTGCCGCCGAACATGCCGCCCTTCGGTTCGATGACGCCGATCACGCGCAGGGGAATGCCGTTGAGACGCACCGATTTGTCGATGGGGTTTTCCGTGGGGAACAGCATGCGCGCAATCTCCGCACCGAGAACAACGACGTTGCGGGAATACTGCAGTTCCTGCTCGTTAAAAACGCGGCCGTAATCGACATCCCGGTTCTGTGTATAGACAATTTCGGGCGTGCCGCCAAGCACCTGCACGTTGGGATTGGTCTTCCGGTTTTTATACTGAAGCACAGCGCCGAAGTCGCTTGCCTGCACGTTGACGTACTGCGCGAGACGGCTGTTCTCGCGAATGTACATGCCCTGCTCGATTGTAATATCTTTTCGGTTGCGGTATTTCATATGCGAACCCGGCCCCGTGTGAATAGCCGGATACTTCTGCACCAGCAGGGTGTTGGACCCCAGCACGTTGAAGCTCGATTCGATGGAATCCTGCAGCACGCTGATGCCGGTCATCACCCCAATAAAGGAGAACACCCCGATCACCACACCGAGCAATGTCAGAAACGCACGCAATTTGTTCGCCTTCAGCGCAGACAGCGCCATGGCGATGCTTTCACTTATATCAATTGATCGCATTTTTTATCTCGTATGATCCAATACGTTCAATATACCATTCTCAGAGCGTCGTGTGAAATATATGGCTGATTACTGATGGCTGATAGCTAATAGCTGATAGCTAATAGCTGATAGCTGATCAGGAAAGCGGATGAGCCATAAGCCATTAGCCATTAGCCATAAGCTATTAGCCATCAGCTATCAGCCATTTTATTACCAGCAGATTCTCTCGTAATCCAGAGCAATCCCGACACGATGAGCAAGAATCCGAGAAGCTCGCGTAACCCAAAATGCTCGCCGAGGAGGAACACTGCCAGCGTGGTGGCGACGACGGGCTGGAGCGTTGTGTACGTCGCCACGAGGGTGGAAGACGATCGCTTGATCGCCCAGGTGTTCAGCAGATAATTGATCAGCGTCGGAAAAATGACGACGTAGGCGATGCCGGTCCACGCAAGCGGGGGCAGTGTGGAGAATGGCGTGCGGAGAAGATCCGGAGCGGAAACGATCAGCACTCCCGCGCCTCCGAAGACGAAGGTCCAGGCAATCACGGTGAGTGGAGGAATGCGCAGCAGTACGGGACGCGCGCGCACAAGAAAAATCGAGTAGCTGAGGCAGTTCACGAGAATCAGGATGTTGCCGATCACGGTGTCTTCCGCAAGCGAAAAGCGGGTCACGCGCAGCATGATCATAGCACCGGCCACGGCAAGTCCGATGCCAAAGCTGCGTCGCCAGGTGATCCGCTCAATGCCCATGGCCATCGCAACGGCGACAGTGAAGACCGGAATAGAGGGCATGAGAATGGACGCATTGACGGCCGTCGTGTAATCAAGCCCGGTGATGAAGAGCAGCTGATTGAGAAAGACGCCGAAGAAGCCGAGTCCGGCGAGCGTGAGAAAGTCCCGCCCCTTCGGTCGCACGCGATCAAAGCGCAGCGCCAGCAGCATCAGGAGGGGGCCGGCGAAAAGGATGCGCATGGCAGCCAGGGATAGTGGCGACACATGCCCCAGCACGTACTTTCCGAATACGCTGAATCCCCCGAAGCTGATCTGTACAAACAGCAGGGCGAGATGGACGCGGACATCGATGAGACGCGAAGATTTCATTCTGCAATGTAGCGAAAAGGTGAAAACCTGAGAGCGTGGCTATATGACAGTCAGAGATGATTACCAACCTCTGAAAATCAATGCTCAAAGTAATATCAAATTTTGAGGCAATGGATCTCGCCGACAACCGCCTAAGTAAGATGTGTTTTTGAGGCCGCAGGAAACAGGTGGGGCAATCCAATTGGGGTGCGGAAAAAGAACGATTTTCGTATCTTTATATGATTTGTAAGAATTGCACCTGAATTTGAATGCACGAACTCTCCATAGCTGAAAATATAGTTGAAATCGCCGTCGCGCATCTGCGTGCGGACGGCGGCTCCTCCGTAAAGGAGATCGAACTGGAGATCGGCACGCTCGCTGGAATCGAGATCGATGCGCTGACCTTCGCCATGGATTCGGCCACGAAAAATACCCCCTTGCAGAATGCTGAAGTTCGCATCCTCACAGTTCAGGGACGTCTGCGCTGCGATTCCTGCAGCGTAGAATTCGACGCGAACGATTTTTTTCAGCCCTGTACTTCCTGCGGGAGCTTCGACAATATCACTCTGCAGGGCGAGGAAATGCGTGTAAAAACTTTACTTGTACAAGAATGAGTCTGAGGAATTGTCATGTGTGATACCTGCGGCTGTACTCAGCCCGATGATGCGGTAACAATACGGAAGCCCGGAAGCGAGCACGACTCCCATGGGTTCGAACATACCCACGCCGATGGCACAACGCATGCCCATGGACCCACGAATCATCATGGACACGAACATACCCACGCCGACGGCACAACGCATTCGCATGGACACGCAGAGCATCATGATCACGAACATACCCACGCCGGAGGTTCGACGCATAGCCATGAACATGATCATGCGCAGGGACACGGTCACTCCGAAGCGCATGATCACAGTCATGCCAGCGGAGATGCACAGGAGCATGAACACGGTCACAGCACGCACAGTGTGACGGTGGAGACGGATATTCTGCAGAAAAATAATCTGCTAGCCCAGCGCAATCGGGGGTGGTTCGAAGCGAAAGGCATTCTGGCACTGAACCTGGTGAGCAGTCCTGGATCAGGAAAAACGAGCCTTCTCGAACGCACGATCCGTGAACTCGGCGGACAGATTCCCATGGCGGTGATCGAAGGCGATCAGCAGACGATGAACGACGCCAACCGCATTCAGCAGGCCGGCGCTCCGGTGGTGCAGGTCAACACCGGCAACGGCTGCCATCTCGACGCCGACATGGTGCATCGCGCATTCCGTGAACTCAATCCCGCGGACGGCACGCTGCTGATGATCGAGAATGTAGGCAATCTCGTGTGTCCCTCGCTCTTCGATCTCGGTGAGGCGAAGCGCGTGGTGATCATGAGCGTGACTGAGGGTGAAGACAAGCCGCTGAAATATCCGAACATGTTCCGCAGTTCCGATATCTGCGTGATCACCAAGACGGACCTGCTTCCCTATCTCGATTACGACCTTCCGAAGGCGCGCGAGTACGCGCTGCAGGTTAATCATCACCTGACATTCATCGAACTCTCAGTGAAGTCGGGCGAGGGATTCGAGCAGTGGCTTACCTGGCTGAGAGAGCAGGTGAAGTAGTTTTCTTCCGGCGCTTTTAATTATCGGGCAGCGGGGTGCTGCCGATGGGAGGCGCGGCGTTGGTCCATCGCGTGGCGCAGGCGGACGCTAAGATTCCAGGGGTTCACTGCTCCGCACAATCTCACCACCCACCCATACTCTGCCGACACGCTGGTTTGCGCTGCGATAGACGAGCACTGAAGCGATTTCCTGTGCGGATAAATCCTGCAGCCGCTTACCCCGACAGAAGTTCTGCTCTATTTCTACCTCGATCATGTCGGCCTCTTTCCCCACATCCAGACTTCCGATGCTTTCCTGCAGTCCCAGCGCCGCAGCGCCGCCAAGTGTCGCGTAATACAGCGGCTGGAAGGGATGCAGACTCCGCGCCTGCACGTGGCTCATGGCATGCATGATGTGGAACATGCTGAGGGTGGTGCCGGCGCCCACATCGCTCCCAAGGGCGAAGGGCACACCGTGCTCTTCATGCAGTTCGATGGGGAAGCGTCCGCTGCCGAGAAAGAGATTGGAATCCGGACAATGCGCCACTACGCACTCATGCGTATGCAGGCGCGACAGCTGTTCGGCGTCGGTGTGAATGTTGTGTCCCAATACCGTGCGGGAAGTGAGAAGTCCCGCCGCTTCGTACACGTCGGTATAATGCGCAGCTTCGGGGAACAGTTCGCGCACGCGTGTGATTTCGCCAACCGATTCGTTGCAATGCGTCTGGATGTATGTGTCATGCCGCCGAGCGAGGTCTCCCGCTCCGGAAAGCAGCTGCGGAGTGCAGGACAGCGCGAAGCGCGGAGTGACGGCATACCAGAGGCGCGGGGTTTTCCGATGCCAGCGCTCGATGAGGCGTTCGGTGGCTGCGAGTCCGGCATCGGCAGCTTCGAGCAGCGCCGCAGGGGCTTCGCGATCCATGAGCACCTTCCCGAGAATGATGCGCAATCCCGCACGTTCAGCTTCCTCGAAGGCGATAGTCGTCGCGCGCTCATGAACAGTGGCGTAGACCATGGCGGTGGTCGTACCGGCGGCGATCAGGGCGCTGTAGAAGCGGCGGGATACATCCCTCGCAACGGCCGCTTCAGCGAAGCGCATCTCTTCGGGATAGATGAAGCGGTCGAGCCACTCGAGCAGGGAAGCGCCGAATTTCCCCCGGCAGTCCAGCTGCGGTAGATGCACATGGGCGTCGATCAGTCCGGGAAGCAGGACGTGAGGCGAGCGAAGCTCAGGGAGCGGGAGAAATGAATCCGGGAGCCGGGTCTCGTCACCGCGCCAGGCGATCTGTCCGCCTTCGTCGACGACGATCGCCCCTTGAGGGTGCCAATCCATGCGCTCTTTGCCGAGGGGCGTCAGAAGCGCCGCATGCAGGCGAAACGGGCCGTTCATTTCAGATCGGGGGACATGATTTCTCTACAGACCTAAGAACTGTATCGCGAATCCGGAACTGGCGATGATGCCGCCTGCGAGGGCGTGCGTCCACCGCTCGATGCTTTTCATGGGGAGACGATGCATTCCGGCGGAAACCAGCAGCACCATTCCCATCATGGTAGAAATGGTTGTGATCCCGAACACCGACGAAACGATCACGATGCCGAAGGTGCTTTCCTGGGCGGCCGGAAACATGAGCAGGGGAATCAGCGGTTCGCAGGGACCCAGCACGAAAACCGTGAACAGCGCCCAGGTGGTCATGACGCGATGATGGCTGCGGCGATGCGCCGCACCCGAGAGCACATGCGTGTGATGATGCGTGTGTTCCGTGCCGTCTTCGTGTGCGTGGTGATGTTCGTGCGCCTTGTCCTTGAGCGCAACGCGCACTCCCCAGATCGCGTAAAGAAGGCCGAAAGTGATAAGCGCCCAGGCAGCGAATTCGCCGCGGACACTTTCAATTAATTCCAGGCGATGCAGGGCCACGCCAAGTGCGATGCCAACGAAGCCGAGCACAACGCTGCTCGCAACGTGCCCGATTCCGCAAAGGAAGGTGATCCACATGGTCTTGGTGCGCGACCATTTCTGTGCCTGTCCCATCATGATGAAGGGCAGGTAATGGTCGGGACCGATCACGGTGTGAATAAAACCGAGGCTTGCGGCTGTGCCGCTCAAAAGCCAGAGACTGTCGTTCATTACTGTAGCCGTCTTTTAGTGACAAGGTGCGTGATGTTCAGGGGTTACTGTCTTCCGCTGTGGCCGAAGCCGCCGCTGCCGCGGTCCGTTTCGTTCAGGTCAGTGGACTCCAGCCACTGCACATGCGTGACGGGAGCGATGACCAGCTGGGCGATGCGTTCGCCGCGCTCGATGAGATATGGGGCCTTGCCGATATTCGACATGATGACCTTGATTTCGCCGCGATAATCCGCGTCGATCGTACCCGGACTGTTCGGAAGAATGATGCCGTGTTTCAGGGCGAGTCCGCTGCGGGGACGAATCTGCGCCTCGTATTGCGGAGGCAGCTCAATAGCCAGATTTGTCGGCACGGCGATAATGTCGCCCGGATTCAATTCCAGCGTTTCGGTAAGCGCCGCGCGGAGGTCGACTCCCGCTGCGAGTTCCGTCGCATATTCCGGCAAGGGGATATCTTCAAAGCCCGGCTGCAGGCGGGTGACTTTCACTTCGACACGGATTGGAGTCATGGAGGCGTTCTTTCTCGTGAAAAAAATATGGCTGCCGGTCGCAATGCGATCCTGACAGCCATTTAAAATACGGAGAATTCCGGAATTCTATCCTCAGTGTGGAATTCGTGTATCTGGTTTCAGCTTCCGGGTCTTTGGCCCCGAAAGGGAATCCGTTACCCGAATCGATGCCGCGTGCGGGTTAGCGCACGATACTCAATTTCTGCACGCCGTTGAATGAGCCTGTCTGCATGCGGATGAAATACTGTCCGCTGCGAAGGGAGGCGTCATAGCGATCGGGGTACCAGGCGGTTTCGTAAACACCGGCTGGGTGGACTTGATTCGCTAGTACGGCCAGTTCGCGTCCGAGCATGTCATGGACGCTTACGCGCACGCTGCCTTCCTGTGCGACGCGATAGCGGACGGTGGCATGATCGTTCACCGAAAGTGCGAGCGGGTTCGGAAACGCGGCGCTGAGTTCGAAGCCCGCGCTGGCGATATCGGAGACGTGAACCTGAATCGGTGTGAAGTCGTTGACCGTTCCGTCATAATCCCGCTGAATCAGACGATACCAGTACACGGGCGCTTCGTTCGGACCGAAATCAGACAAGGAGAAAGGATCACGATAGCGATATTCCTGAGGAAGGTTGGTGGTCCCATGCCCCGGAAGAAAGCTGCGGCTCTCCCACGGACCTTCGGGAGTTCGTGCGCGCTGTACTTCGAAGTTATAGTTGTTGGTTTCCGTCTCCGTCCGCCAGAATAAATTCACTTTATCGTTTTCAACAATAGCGTTGAAAGCGGAGAGCTCGACCGGGATCGGGAACTGGCAGCAGATGCGGGCTTCCAGCACCTGATCGACGCTTAGTCCCACGACATTGCTGGCCGGGACGAGACTCGTTCGGTTAGCGAATCTGAACGATCGCGGTGTAGTGCTGTTCAAAGAAGGCGTGGTGAACTTGAATTTCACGCTGTGCGCGCTGTCGCCTTTTATCGAGAAGCCAATAAGATAGTCGTGTCTGGCCTGCGATGCACTGACATGCGCGAACACGTTGAATGGGAACACAGGCGGAGGATCAATTTCGAAAAAACCCTGATTCTGTCCGGTGCGAGCAATGAACCAGGTTTTGAAAATATCGGCATACGGACTGAAGGCCTCGCGAATGAAGATGCGAATGGTATCTTTCGAAGTGAAGCTGGCGTTCAGAAGTTCGAAATCCAGCTTCACCGCCCAAACGGTACATGCCGTAGATGCCGGTGGATTAATTGGCGCGATGGAGACTTTTGTCGCCCAGTCGAAGGTCGGTACACTCTCTGTGTGGTAGGTGAACGTGGCGCTGCTTCCATTCTGATAGTACAGAAAGGTGGGGCAGAGAAATGGCGACGCGACAGCATTCGGCTTCGCGAGGTTTTCAGTGGAGAGGTGTCCAAACGGAGAAAAGACCGAAAGCTGCGGGTCCTGCTGCTGACCCTCGCCCCCAGCACCAACTGCACTCGTCTGTGCAAGACACAGCACGGGAAGCAGCAGCGTCAGCAGGAATAACATTGTCGTTCTCATAAAAATCAGTACCTCCGAGCGAGTGAGAAGATGCCCCGCAGTGGCGTGCACACCGCATTGTGGAAACCGGGGAAATTTTATCAATTGTGGATGAGGGCTAAACATAAAAAATAGAAAAAGTACGGCCGTCTGTCAATGCACTGCGGAATCTCTTTATGAATCGTTTTTGCGGCAGTAAAGAGGTCAATTCGTCCGGGGCAAATGCGGTATAGCTTGGACAGACAGACACCGCCTCGCCTTCACCGGCCCCGGGGCGACTTCAGCAGATGCGCGGCAGCATTTCGCCGGTGAGCACGTTGACGATGCGCGTGCCGCCGATCGGTGTTTTCATCCGGACGACGCCGGGCATGTCCGCTACCACGCTTCCGATGCGGCAGGCACCGGCGCCTTCCGGTATCGCACGCATAGCCGCGAGGATTGTATTGGCATACTTCTCCGGAAGAATGGCGAGAAGCTTTCCTTCGTTTGCCAGATACAGCGGATCCAATCCCAGCAGATCACAGGCGCCGGTGACAGCCGGAGGAATCGGCAGAAGCTGTTCTTCTATCTCGATGCCGCAGCGCGATTGCGCGGCGATTTCATTGAGTGTCGTCGCAACGCCGCCGCGGGTGGGATCGCGGAGCACGTGAATTTCTTTTGTCACCTCCAGCATGCGTGCGACAAGCCGATGCAGCGGCTGTGAGTCGGTGACGACCGGCGTACTGAATTTCACACCTTTGCGCTCGGACATCACAGCAACGCCGTGATCGCCGATGCTGCCGGAGATAATGACAACGTCTCCCGGTCGCGCCGCCGCGCCGTCGATATGCACGCCGTCCGGGACGATGCCGATGCCGGAAGTGTTGATGAAAATCTTGTCGCAGCTGCCGCGTTCGACGACCTTGGTGTCGCCGGTGACGATCGGTACGCCGGCTTCATCCGCAGCGCGCTTCATGCGCTGAACGATATTCTCAAGTAGCTCCATGTCGAGGCCTTCCTCGAGAATCATGCCGACGGAGAGTCCGAGGGGCTGCGCTCCGCCCATGGCGAGATCGTTGATGGTGCCGTGAATGGCGAGTTCGCCGATGGTGCCTCCGGGAAACACCACGGGGTGCACGACATACGAATCGGTGGTGAAGGCGATGCGTCCGCCGGGATTTTCAAACACGGCCTGGTCATTCCCCTGACGCAGCAGGGGGTTGTCGAAGGCGGGGAGGAAGAGATCACGAATCAGATCGTGCATCATGCTTCCGCCGCTGCCGTGCGCAAGAAGTATCTGTTTGTGTTTCATGCGTTGTCTTGGCGCGTGGCGCTGTTGCTGGAATTTCTGTCGCCGTGCAAAGCCGGGGAGTCGGCAGTGCTGGATTTATGTTTGCACCACGCCGCCAGGCTAATACGGTGCGAGAATACCACGATCACGGCAGATGGTGCCGCTGATAATGATAGTAAGCCGCGCAGCTTCCTTCGCTCGAGACCATGCAGGGACCCAGCGGATGCTCAGGAGTGCAGACGCTGCCGAACACTTTGCAGTCCGGGGGAATCGCCACGCCGCGCAGTACTTCGCCGCAGCGGCAGGCGGGATGTTCCGCAGCAGGTTCGATGTGAATGTCGAAGCGGCGATCGGCATCGAACGATGCGAATTCTTCACGCAGGGTGAGTCCGCTTGCTGGAATTTCTCCGAAGCCGCGCCACGAAGCGCTGCGCAGTTCGAACACCTGCTGCACCGCGGACCAGGCTTTCTGATTGCCGCCGGGCTTGACGATGCGGCTGTAGCAGTTCACCAGATCAGGCTTGCCTTCCTCGATCATCTGCAGCAGCGCATCTGTGGCCGCGAGCAGATCGAGCGTTTCGAAGCCGCTGATGGCAACGGGAATTCCGTATTCATCGGGCAGAAAGCGCCAGGCATCGGAACCGATGATCGACGAAACGTGTCCCGGACCAATCACTGCGTCCACCTTGATTTCTCCCATACCCAGCAGCGCACGCGCACCGGGAATGGTCAGCTTCATGACGGAACAGATGGAGAAATTGCGGAGTCCGCGTGTGCGAGCCTGCAGCACAGCGGCGGCGGCGGCGGGGGAAGTGGTTTCGAAGCCGATAGCAAAGAACACGATTTCCCGATCGGGATGCTCTTCGGCCAGCGCCAGCGCGTCGAGCGTGGAGTAGACGATTTCCACTGCGTAGCCTTGCGCCTTCACTTCCGCGAGCGACTCCTCGCTGCCGGGCACTTTGAGCATGTCGCCGTAAGTGGCGAGAATGACTCCGGGCGTTTTCGCGAGTGCCACGGCGCGGTCGAGGTCAGCGTTGGAGGTGACGCATACAGGACAGCCGGGTCCGGAAATCATCCGCACATCGTCCGGCATCACCGAGCGTATGCCGCTGCGGAAGATCGCGACGGTATGACCGCCGCAGAATTCCATTATGGTGACGGGTCCGGTCCTGCGTCTGCGGATGCGCTCGATGATGGGCATCGCGCGGGCGGGATCGCGGAAGGAGGAAAGGATGTTCATACGATGGTACTCGGTTCCCCCAGCTCTTCTGCGTCGAGCGTACCGAGTTCTTCAAACATTTGCAGTGTGCGCTGCGCTTCATCTTCGTCGATAACTTCGATGGCATAGCCGACATGGATGAGCACGAAGTCCCCGACGGCGGCGTCGCCGTCAAGCACCATGAGGCTGATTTCGCGCTGTGTTCCGTTGAGGTCCACCAGCGCCATTTGATTGTCGCGAAGTTCCAGCACTTTGGCCGGTACTGCCAGACACATGATTCAATCCTTCAATTGCGAGTGGGCGATTACCGTCTGTCCCAGCGCTATGCCGCCGTCGTTGGCGGGCACCTGCGTGTGGGTGAGGACGGAGTAATTTCTTTTGCGAAGCGCATCGATCATTCCGCCGAGGAGCAGGGCGTTCTGGAATGAACCGCCCGAGAGTGCCACAGTCCGGATTCCGGAATGTGCGGCGATGCGGTCAACCATCGCGGTGCAGCCTTCGATAACGGCTGTATGGAAACGGGCGGAAACCTCGGCGACGGATTTCCCGCTGCGCATATCGTGAATAATTTCCTGAATCGCAGGGAGAAAAGAAAGAACATTCGGCGTCCCTCCCAGAAGCGCGAAGGAATAGGGAGGCAGCGCTTCCGGACTCGCCGCGAATTCCAGTGCAATGGCGGCCTGTGCTTCGAAGCCGGCGACGTCGTAGAGACCGGTGAGGGAGGCGACAGCGTCGAACAGGCGTCCGCAGCTGGACGTCCGCGGCACGTTCGTTCCGCTCTCCATCGCGAAGCGCACCGCCGCGATTTCTTCATCCCCTCGCCGGGCGAACCATTCGGGGAAGAGATCAGCCGAAACGGGCTGCGCGGAAACAGTAGACTCCGCGTTCACCAACGCATGCATTGCGGCATAGGCCATGCGCCAGGGTTCACGTGCGGCGCGTTCTCCGCCCGGCATCGGGAGCGTGGCGAAATGTCCCGCACGCGCATAGCCCGCGCTGTTGCCGACGAGGAATTCCCCGCCCCAGATAGTGCCGTCCGTACCGTAGCCGGTGCCGTCGAGTATGATGCCGATTGCGGGTTCGTCGGTGCTGTTCTCCGCGAGACATGATGCCAGATGCGCATGATGATGCTGCACCGCAATGCGCGGGAGTTCTGCGAAGCGCTCCGCCGCCGCGCCACCTAGATTTCCTTTCGCCCACTGGCTGCCGAGATAATCCGGATGCAGGTCATGCACGATCGCGTGGGGGTGGACATCATAAATGCGCAGGAGGTGAGAAAGGGTGTCCTCGAAAAACCGCAGGGCTTCGAGATGCTCCAGATCGCCGATGTGCTGGGAAATGAAGGCCGCGCGTCCTTTACTCACGCAGAGGGTATTTTTCAGTTCTGCTCCAACTGCGATGACAGACTGGGCATCTTTGCGCAGCAGTATGGGACGCGGTACACATCCGCGGGCGCGGCGCACGGGACGCGGCGCATCGGCGACGACGCGGAAAACAGAATCATCGCAGCGCTGGAGGATGTCGCGGTTGTGATGCAGGAAACCATCGGCGATATGCTCGAGCCGGAACTCCGCATCATCGATGTCGATGCAGATAGGCTCCTCGCTCAGATTGCCGCTGGTCATCACCAGAGCATCACATTCGCCACGCAGCAGCAGGTGATGGAGCGGCGTGTAGGGAAGCATGACGCCGAGAGTGGGATTGTCAAGCGAGACGGAAGGAGCAATGCCGTTGTCCGCTTTCTGCCGCAGGATCACGGCTGGTCGCTGCGGCGAAGTCAGCAGCGCTGCTTCAGTCTCGGAAACTTCACAGAGTTCATGCGCCGCATCGAGATCGCGCAGCATAACGGCGAGCGGTTTCTCGTAGCGCCGTTTGCGCAGGCGAAGCAAGTGCACGGCCTTCTCGTTTCGCGCATCCACGGCAAGATGATAGCCGCCGAGTCCGCGCAGGGCGACGATGCGTCCCTCACACAGATCGCGCTGTGCGGCAATGAGCGCGGCGTCGCCTTCCAGATCGACATCCTCGCCATGCAGCTGCGCATTGCGTCGCCAGAGGAGTTGCGGACCGCACACAGCGCAGGCATTCGGCTGCGCGTGGAAGCGGCGGTCGGCCGGATCGTGGTATTCGCGCGCGCAGTCCTCGCACATCGGGAAGCTGTTCATCGAAGTGAAAGGCCGATCGTAGGGAATCGATTGCGTGATGGTGTAGCGGGGACCGCAGTTCGTGCAATTCGTAAAAGGATAGCGATGGCGCCGGTCATCGCTGTCGAGCAGTTCGTGCAGACAGTCGTCGCAGGTGGCTACGTCCGCCGGAATCATGGCCGACGAAACCGCTCCGCCGCTGCTCGGGATGATGGTGAAAGAATCGGCCGTACCGGGTTCAAGTTCCTCAGTCGAAAGATCGGTGATGAGGACAAGTGGAGGCGCCTCGAGCGGAAGGCGGTGAATGAACTCCCCGACCCGCGTTCCCTGCACGTCGATTTCCACACCGCGTCCATCGTTGAGGACCGAGCCTGCAAGTCCGCACTCCGTCGCCAACCGGTACACATACGGACGAAACCCCACGCCCTGCACAATGCCAGCGACCGTAACACGGATGCGTGTAGTTGGGGATATCGTTTTAAAAGAGTCCATCATACTAAAATAGGCACAAAGGCACAGAGGCACAAAGGCACAAAGGAGCGCGGAGCGCCAGCTCCGCGTCTTCGCGCTGAAAGCGCGGATCCAGTTGCGCGGGAAAAACTAGTTCCGCCCTTTCAGGGCGGATGGGAGGTGGGAGGGCGCGGGCTTCGTTCCGTAACCCAGGGCCATCGGCCCTGGGCTGCAATAGGCCGCGCTTTCAGCGCGTAGATGAGGTTTGTGCCGAACCTCAATCACATGATTGATATACCTTCGCGGTCGCCTCCTGCTTCCTGCGCGCCGCAGGCGCTTGGGCTTGCCACGGCGAAGTCCCGCCCCTTCGGGGTTAGCGCAACTTTGTGCCTCTGTGCCCATGTGCCTTTGTGCCTCCTTAATGCCTCTGTGCCCATGTGCCTCTGTGCCTCCTTAATGCCTTTGTGCCCATGTGCCTCTGTGCCTCTTTAATGCCTTTGTGCCCATCTGCCTTTCTCGCTATTTTAACCCCATGCGCTGGATTCTCACAACATATCTCCTGTTTCTGCTCGCCCTTCCGATCTACGCTCAGGACCTCCCACCGATCGATCTGAAGTATGCGTCGTATGCGCTGACGGAGGATGGGAAGGTGATCGACTATTACGGGACAGAACGGCGGGTGGAGCTGCGGTCGACAGGGGCGGTGTCGCCCTGGGTGATCCGGGCGCTGCTGGCGACGGAGGACCGCGATTTCTACAATCATGACGGCGTGTCGCTCAAAGGACTCGGCCGCGCGGTGCTGGAAACAATTACCGGAAATACGCAGGGCGGAAGTACGCTCACCATGCAGCTGGCGCGCAATCTTTTCCTTTCTCACGAACGATCCATTTCCCGCAAGCTCAAGGAAATCGATCTGGCGCGTGAACTCGAAAAGAAATTCAGCAAAGACGAACTTCTGCTCCTGTATCTGAACACCGTGTATTTCGGTAGCGGTACGTATGGAATCTGGGCCGCGGCTCGGGAGTACTTTCAGAAAGATCCGGCGGATCTGAGTATCACTGAAAGCTGTCTGCTGGTGGGACTCCTCCAATCGCCCGAAAATTATCAGCCGGTCAAACATCCCGACCGCGCACTCAAGAGGCGCAACGAAGTGATGCACAACCTTGTCGAGGTTGAGCGAATCAGTAAAGATGATTTTGCGCGATTCAAACGCGAGCCGCTGGGACTCAATCCGCGTCCCGCGATCGCAAGGCATTATGCGGAATGGGTGCGGCGCCAAGCCGAGGCGCTGCTGGGTGCGAAAGGACTCTCCCTCCCCCGCGATCAGCTCCGGATTTACACGACGCTCGACAGCCGCATGCAGACGGCGCTCGAAGCGGCGGTGGACGCCCAGTGGAAAGAGCTTCCCGAGAAAATGCGCGAGGTGCAGGTTGGCAGCGTGCTCACGGATGTGCACAGCGGAGCAGTGCGTGCGCTGGTCGGTGGAAATCCTGCCTCGCCCGGACGCGGACTCAACCACGCCACACAAATCCACCGGCAGCCCGGTTCGTCATTCAAGCCCTTTCTGTATGCGTCCCTGCTCGAGCAGGGCTACACGCTTGCTACGCCGATTTCTGATGCACCGATTGTGGTGGATTCCGGCATGGTGTGGGAATGGCGTCCGATGAACGACTCCGACACCAGCAGCGGCGCGACCGTGCCGATGCGCTACGGACTGCAGCATTCGCTCAATCTCGTCGCCGCGCATGCGATGGTGGAATTCACCGAACCCGCGCGCGTCATTTCCTTCGCCCATCGATTGGGAATTGAGAGCGAGTTGCCCGAATATCCTTCGCTCGCGCTGGGGACGGGCGAAGTTTCTCCGATGGACATGGTGGAAGCCTACGGCACGCTCGCATCAATGGGACATCGCGCGCGGCCGTTTTTCATCACGCGTATCGAAGATCAGAACAAGCGCGTGCTCTTCCGGGCGCGTCCCGACACCGCCACGGTGTTGGATTCCGCAACCGCCTTCATCATCACCGATGCCATGCGTGCGGTAGTGGACAGCGGTACTGCGACCGCAGTGCGGAAATATTTCAAGGGACCCGTCGCCGGGAAAACCGGGACGACGCAGAATTCCACCGACGCCTGGTTCGTGGGCTTCACGCCGTCACTTTCCCTGGCCGTGTGGGTTGGTTTCGACAACGCTGCACGCAAGCTCAGCGGCGTCTACCGTTACGGCGGTACCATGTGCGCACCGATTTGGGGACGCACCATGGCGCAGATCGCCCGATTCTCTCCCCCCGATTCCATTTTCACCCAACCCAGCACCGTCGAATACCTTCCTCTCTGCCGCGAAACGGGACTGCTCGCAACAGACGCGTGTTCCGACACCGCGATCTATCCTGTCAACCTGAATCTCCTCCCCGCCGAATGCGATGAACATGGCGGAGGCGGACTGTTCGGTTGGTAGGCAAGCTCTTTCAATCTATCAGCCACCCAATGGAAACGCTCCAATCGTGGGAATCAGGTCTTCTGATTTTTACTTCGACAGCGCCATGGCGTTGGGAATGATGCCGACGTCGAGCGCGCGGTCTTTCGTTCCATTCATCAGGTAGATTTCGAGCTTGCCAGACTGTACATAGTCGATCGGGTTGGTGAGGTAGATTCGTCGATCAGTGGTGTCGATGAAGATATTGTAGAAAAAACCGGGAATGAATTTTTCTGCAATGGTTTTCGATGCGAGGTGAATACGCGTGACACCGTCGTTCTGAATGGTGTAGAGGTAGCCGTCGGTATCGCGCACGAGGCGCTGCGGGTGTCCGCCAAGAACGAGCGAATCCGCTACTTTGCGGGTCTGCAGATCCACGATATACAGCATGCCCGGGGTGTCGTCGTTGGGGTCGTTGAAGTCCCCATAATCTCCCGTGCAGATCACCGCGGCCGCGTATTCACTGAGCGCGAGCACGCTTGAGGGATAATCGCCGACAGGGACGGACTTCAGAAATTCACGCGTCTCCGCATCGATAAGTGAAACGGAATTGCCGCTGCCGAAGCCGCTGTTTGCCACCACCACCACATTGCCCGCGGCCGCGATGCCGTCAGGGTTCGCGCCGACAGAAATTTTCCCGTCCAATTTTCCGGTGGAGGGATTGTAAACGGAGACGCTGTTGTCGAGAAGGTTGGAAATGAAGCCGAGGCCGTTCGTCGCAAATGCGATCTGCCGCGGACTGGCCCCGGCGGGACTCGCGATCGTGCGCACGGATTTGTAGGTGGATGCGCTGATCACTTCAATCTTGTGCGAATTGTTGATCACGAGGTAGGCGAGTCCATCGTGTACGGTGATGCTGTTGCCGACATCGCCCAGGGGACGCCCGTTCTCGGACTGGAACAGATCATTATAGACGACAAGCGAGTCCGGTATATAGAAGCTCAGGGTTGCATTCCCCCGCTGGAAATTTCCTTCGTTGAGAATGTATAACCCGCGCGGAGATTGAGGTGTAATCGGTGGGTCCGTGCTGTTGTCGTCGCAGGCGGAGAAGGTGAGCAAAAGGGTGAGGGCGGCTAGGAGGAGTCGGTTCATGGGGATATCCGAATTGATGGCTAATGACTAATGGCTGATAGCTGATAGCGAATTAGGAAGTACGAATTACGAATGATGGCAGCGCCTGGTCAGTTCAGGGTTGTTGAGAGGGTGAAGCGGAAGCTGCGGCCGGGCATGGGATAGAAGGCGACGACTTCATACGAGCTGTCGAAGAGATTCAGCAGCTCAAGCTTCCAGGTGCTTTCGATGCCGGCCAGTGGAATACTTGCATGCAGAGCGGCGTCCGTTATGGCATGAGCTGGCAGCTCGGCGGTGTTGGTCTCGTTGTAGAAGCGGGGTCCGAGTATACGCTCGGTCACGCTGACGGTAAGCCATGGCAGGGGAGCGGTGAGCAGCGTCAGCGAACCGCTCCACTCGGGCACGTAGATCAGCTGCTTGTCCTGCGTCGCGTCGCCGGGGAAGGACGCATTCGCCTTGCGTGCGGAGATCCACTGAGCGTTCATTCGCAGCGAGAAGCGCTCCCACTGCAGCTGCCACTGGGCTTCTAGGCCGGTGGAAATGACGTGCTGCACATTCCGCGGTGTCCAGTACAACCCTGCGGAGGGAGCCCAGACAATCTTGTCGGTGATGTCGTGATAGAACCAGGTGAGTTCGGCGGTGGACAATCCTTCTACCGCCGTGTGGATAACACCGGCGTCGAAAGCGGTGGAGTATTCCGGCCGCAGCGAAGAGTTGCCGCCCTCGCGCCAGTAGAGCTGATTGAATGTCGGCATGCTGAATGCGCGCGCCGCGCGTCCCCGCAGCGCCAGCGATCCGGGCAGGATCGACGCATGCAGTCCGAGCGACGGCATGAGGGCATGCAGCTGGCCGGTGGATGCAGGGTTGCTGCCATCCGCATTAGTCTCCAACGCATCGGAAATGAAATCATAGCGCAGCGCGGGATACAGGCGGAAGGGTACTCCGGCCGCAGTCACTCTGATATCCGCGGAGGAAAAGGCCGAGAACTGCAGCCGTTGGGGATTCGCAGCGATGTCCTTGCTTTCAAGCTGATCGAAAGAACTTTCGAAACCGGCGACGATCTGATGTCCCGATGCAAACGCATGCTCGAGCAGAGCGCTGCCGAAAAGCTGTGTCTGATCGTAGCGGCTTTCAAGCGGCGAACCGTTGATGCGGTAATCGGGATCGCGATAGTCCTGCCTGCCGTCGCGCAGACCGAGTGTGGTGCGAAGCTGGCTGCGCGCATCGAGCTGCATATCGAGCTGAAGCGAGGCCATGCCCTGCAGATCCTGCTGCCGTGCGCGTCCCTGGGATGCGGAGAATACGGCGCCCGGCACTCCGATATCGAGAGAGAGCAGGTCCGTATACAGCGTCAGGTTTGCGTCGGGGAGAAAAAGCGTGCCGCCCGCCGTGATGGAACGCCGGTACATCGCCGCATTCATCCGCTGCAGATCACCGCCGCCCCAGGATGGCGTGAATGAATAATCGTTGGCGCTTTCCTGATAGCGCAGATCCGCGAAGAGACGTCCGGCACTGCCTCCCTGACCGGCGGAGAGCGAGGCCTGGCGCCAGCCGAAGGCGCCGTAGCCGACCGAGGCCGTGAGGGGAGCGCGTTCCCGCGATGTGACAATGTTGACCACGCCGCCGAGCGCGTTGCTGCCGTAGAGGGCTGCGAGTCCGCCGCGCACGATTTCAACGCGGTCGGCCGACTGAAGGGAAACCTGCCCCACATCCACGAGCGCATTCTGCGCACCATTGAGGCGCATGCCGTTGAGAAGAACGAGTGTGTATTCGGCGCCGAGTCCGCGCAGCGAAGCGAGCTGCAGACTTCCGCTGCCGCCGTAGTCGCGGACCGTACTGCCCGCGGAAAGGGAAAGCAGGTCGGAGATCGTCAGCACCGGAAGCGCTGAAATTGTCCGTGCGCTGAAGATGTCCGTCGCTGCCGGAGCGTCGCGCAGCGCCGTCGGGATGCGCGTAGCCGTGACGGTCACCTGTTCCTTGAGCGCAAAGAACAGCGTGTCGTCTTCGACGAGCCGCCGCTGCGCGCTGGCGGATCCGGCGAGCAGCAGAAGGAGAATTATGGAAATAAAAAACCGCAAGATCATGATATCCGATATCAGGCCCTGCGGGGGAAACGCAAAAAATAACCCCATGTCGCAATGACAGTGGGGGTAAGGGAGCGATGGCGCGCACGTCATCAGGAACCTCACCCGCGAAGGCCTGTACTGATGTCATGGCAGGTCTCCTGACTCGCGGCGCGTTCGTTTCGAAGTACGAACGGCGTACACTCCTTCCCGGATCATTCCAGTGGTTCATGTGCACGCTTAACGCCGTTTACAGTTGCGGGGCAGTTGCCGATTTCCACGGCATTCCCATTTTCATCCCCTCGATGGGGAACCATGACGGTTGTCAAAGAACAATGCTTAAACCTACTTCCTTTTTCCCTCAACGTCAAGCAAAAGAAAAAACCTGTAGAAAAAACCACAAAGTCACAAAGACACCAAGAAAGACACGAAGGCTTTTTTAAGGGCGAGAAAAGTCAATTGTTCGGAATTCGTGGATAGATCGCGCTTTTAAAAACCTTCGTGCTCTTCATTCGTGTCTTCGTGACTTAGTGGTTTTTTCCCACGTGACTTTGTGGTTTTTTTTATCTGAGGGATCCGAAGAAGGAGCGGAGGAGTGTGGTGGATTTGTAATCGAGTACGCCGGGGATGACATGCACCGTATGGTTCAGCCGCTTGTCTTCGACGATATTCATCAGCGTGCCGCAGGCGCCGGCCTTTGCGTCGTAGGCGCCGAAGACCAGGATCGGGATGCGCGCGAGTACGATGGCCCCAGCGCACATCGCGCAGGGCTCGAGCGTTACGTACAGTGTGCAGCCATCAAGGCGCTTGTCGCCCAATGTATTCGCCGCTGCTGTGATGGCGATAATCTCCGCATGCGCGGTCGGATCTTTGAGCTGTTCGATCTGATTGTATCCCTTGCCGATCATGCGGCCTTCCTTGACAACTACTGCTCCTACGGGAACTTCCTCTGCCTCGTACGCGCGTTCGGCCTGACGGAGTGCAAGCTCCATCCAGCGCTCGTGCTCGGTCGGCATTGTGTCGTCGTCGATCATCCTTCACTCTGTGCGAGCAGCGAGGCCAGGACGGACTGCTGCAGTTCGAAAAGGCGGCGGTTTTCGGCCGGAGTCACGGTCACCGACGCAGGGTAAAGTACGCATTCCATGAAGCGCGAGCCGGTGTCGAAGACAACGACGCGAATCACGGGTTCGGCCGCCGCGATGCGATATTCGTAGGCGGCGCAGATGCGTCCGCCGACCTTGAAGAGTTCCACCGGCTGCACGATGGTCACCGAATCCTCGGCGTTGCGTTCCTTGAGACTCAGGCTCACTTTGGCGACCGCCGTCAGATTCTCATTGCGCAGCGTCTGGTACAGGCCCGGATCCATTTTGATCGGTGAGAATGAAAGTGAGGCGGAATAGTCTTCCCGCACAAGCCAGAGAAGGATCGACGGCGCGTTTTTCGGATCCGAGGTGCGCAGCCAGCCATCGGGACGCAGCACGCGCAGGGCTCCGTCGGCAGTGGACACATACTCACGCGTCAACTCGCCGATAGCCGCGTAGCGGTATTTCGGAAATTCCATTTCTTCTTTCACTGCCGCCTTCTCGCCGCCGCCACAGGCGGTCAGCAATAGAAGCAGCAGAAGGGATGCAGATAAACGCGCTTTCATCTATAGTGCTTCTCGTGTTTTCCGGGATGCAGCGGATAGTTTTTCTCGCCTGCGCGGATGGCTACAGGCAGGACGTTTTCCATCGGCGGAATCGGGCAGTCGAAACGATCGTTGTACGAACAGTAGGGATTGTAGGCGTAGTTGAAATCGAGAAAGACGCTGTCGGAGGCGATGTTGTCGATATCGATGTAGCGTCCGCCGCCGTAGGTTTCATCATCATTGGTCATGTCGATGAACGGGATGAACCAGTAGTTGCCGTCGCTCGTGTCCTTCGGCGTATACACCTGCAGCGCACACTGTTGTTCTGATGCCATGGTGAACGGCAGCGCGCCGATATGCAGCATGATGCGCGGACGATCTTTCGACGTCGCGATCGTCACTTCCTCAGGCGTGGCCAGGCGCTGCAGCACCGTCGGGAAAACAAAGGACTTGTCGACCGGATAATATGCGAGTCCTCTGAACTGTTCCATATCCGACGCCTTGATCGGAGTGTTGGGCGCGGTGAGCAGGTACTTGTCCTTCTCCAACCGGTCTTTCCTCACTTCGAGCGTGTACACGTCGGAGGAATCAAGTTCGCTCTTCGCATCCTGTTTTTTTTCGGGCTGGCCGCAGGAAGCGAGAAGGAGCAGCGTGGCGAAAAGAAAAACCGCGAGGGGTTGCTCACGGTTAATGGAAAGAAAAATTCGTTTCATGCTTTTTTACTCTGTTCGTGCGAATTTGGTCTCCTCGAGCACAATGCGCAATGAGATGCGGTGCGAGGCGTCTTTGAAGTCCGAGAACAGGTCGTTCTGACCGTAGGCATAGTCAAGATACAATTTCGGCAGATGAATTCCCGCGCCGAAGGCGAGGTCCTGCGTATCGCTGTAGCCGCCGCGGAGCGAGAAAATATCCTGGAAGCGGTACTCGAGTCCCATGCGGGGATTGAAGCTGACGGCTCCCACATTGAATGCCGAGGCGAAGCGTCGGTTTTCAAACATGATGTCGAAATCAAGCGCCGGGGTGATCGTGCCGCCCAGAGCGCTGAGCGCATAGCCCGCACCGATTTTCAGCGTGGGAGAAACGAGCTCGTTGCGTCCGGTACTCCACGCCATGAGCGTGGTGGTGACGTCCTGCACCGTGGCGCCGAGAGAAAGTTCATTGGTCGCGTGATACAGCGCGCCGATATCGAAACCCACACCCATTGCCGAAGCGTCGAGCAGGTCGCGGTTGATAAGCTTCAGGTTGACGCCCATCGAGAAATTGGAGCTGCTGCGGAATGCGTAGGTGAGGTACGCAACCCAGTCGGCGGAACTGAAGGAAGTAACCTTACTGGGATCCAGACGTTCGTTGGGATCAATCTGGCCATTGCCGTTGAGGTCGATCAGCGCATTGCGCGTGTCGGGAATATCGTCCACCCCCATGCGGGTAATGGAAAGAGCGAGTGTGTAGCGGGGACCAAAAGGCCAGGCCACAGCACCGTAGTTGTAGCTGAGCAGTCCGCCGAAGCGCTGTTCGTGCATGAGGCCGATTTCCGGATAGGTCATGCCCATGAGTCCGGCGGGATTCCAATACGCGGCAGTCACATCATTCGCCACCGCCACACTCGCACCGCCCATTGCCAAGGCGCGTCCGCCGAAACCGGTTGCCATAAACTCGCCGCCGTATTTCGCAATTTCCGTTTGTGCCTGTCCTGGAATCGTCGAAGCGACCCAGATGAAAACGACCAACAGGAGAGCTATGCTGCGCATGATGCGTATCCAAATTTGAGAATAGCGGAATATGGTAAACACGGCGCAATGAAGCAAGGCGGATGCGGGGGGACGCTCTGTCAAGGTAAGAGTAACCACAGATTTCACGGATTACACAGATTGGATTTTATTGAGGAAGAGCTATCAAACCCTTCGTTTTGCGGAGGAGCTTGAGGGTATGTCTGGACCGCCGAGCGTCGGCTCGGCGCCGTCGCGCTGAAAGCGCGACCGATCATAACCCAG
The DNA here is from genome assembly GCA_049663345.1 of Bacteroidota bacterium. Lineage (GTDB taxonomy): Bacteria > Bacteroidota > Ignavibacteria > SZUA-365 > SZUA-365 > SZUA-365. The sequence goes on along the minus strand of JBATDG010000053.1, from coordinate 16,033 downwards.
TGCTCTCGGCGCTCGCATTCGTGAAATAGATTTCCCTTAACTCTTGACAACCCGACAAATAAGTCCCATATTGACGGCATCGAATGGAATCGCGCCAAACCACGGGGCCTGTGTGCTGATCAACACATGTGCGATTTCGCAGGTACGACCTTGGTAGTGACCCGCGTGGTCACCAGATGCAACCGCGATAACACAACGAACCGCGACAACCGGACGCCTCTTCGTGAAAACAACCTGCTCTCTTGAGGGAGGGCGGGAAATATTGGTAACGACTATATATTTTCACTCTTCATCCGGGATTTATTATGAAGAAAATGATTTCGTACCTTGTCCGGTATCACCGGCACGATTGTTGCACACACACACACGGTGTGGTGCCCGTGCAGCAACAGCATATATCCTCGCGGCGCGACTGCGGCTCCGCGCTCCTTTCCGCTCAACAGGACTTCTTCCCGCATTCGTTATGATCTTCTGCTTCGGTATCGCTCAGGGACAAACGGAGGTGAAGGATCGGTATCTCCCGATTGCTCCCAACGATCAGACGAACCCTTCGATCGCTCGTCCGTCGAATACCGGGTTTACCATCGTTGTCTGGGAAGATTCACGCGATTCCGGAGAGATTCGCACGGACATCTATGCACAGAAAATCGACAACGTCAACGGCTTGCCGATGTGGCTGCCGGTTGATGGCGTGCCGGTCTGCAGGGCAGCATACAATCAACGCAATCCCCGCGCGGCTTATGATACGCTCGGTCATGTCTTCATCGTCTGGGAAGACGGACGCGTAGATTCACTCAACGCCGCGATCTTCGCGCAGTGCCTCAATGTTAGCAACGGATCAGTCGCAACAAACTGGCCATCGGACGGATATCTGGTATGCGATACGGCGAAATCGGAACGTCCCCGAATCGTGGGTGCGAAGGATGGCGCGTTCATCGCATGGATCGATTGGCGGAACAATTCGTCGCAGGACCCCAGTCAATACGACCGGGATATCTACCTGCAGTACATCAAATCAACGTCTCCCGGTTGGCCACAGGGTGGGACGAATCAGTGGGTGTCCTGTGGAAAGCAGATCCACGCCGAGCCGCAATTCGATCAGATCAATGTCGAATTGGCGAGAGATCGGTACTGGCAATTCGCGGCGGACTCCACGATGCGCGATGGCGTGGTGCTGGTCTACCAGGACAAGCGTCATGAGAGCTGGGCGTATGGGCAGCCGATCTGGAGCGTGTATACCGACCGATTCGACGCGAATGGAACGCGAACCTGGGGCGATGTGCGCTGTGCCGATTACAACGAAGAGCAGACCTTCCCGCAAGTCGTCTCTTTCGGCGAGTTCCATGGAGTTGGAGATTCCACCGCCGTCGTGGTATGGCAAGATCAGAGAGAATCCCCAACCCCTGTGGAAAGCTCCGATATCTACGGGCAATTGCTCAGCAAGCGGTATGGCACGATACTCTCGGGCCAGTCACAGGGCATCGGAGTTTGCACGGCGACAGGACCACAACGTTATCCCGAACTCTCAGTATACGAAAAAGAGGAAAACCCGGGACTCAGTGTTGGCTACAAGTCGCGGGTCATCTGTGTTTACGAAGATTGGCGTGAATACGGTTCACGCGGAATCGATGTTTATTGCTCCGTGCTCGATGGTACCAATGGCAACTTGGTGAACAGCGCGGGCCAGGACGGTGAAGAGATCTGTACGAGCTCTGGCGATCAGACGCAAGCCCGAGTGGACAACCTGCCAGGTGAGGAAGATTCGTATATTGTCTGGCGCGAGGGGTTGACGCAACAAGGCGGGTATGATCAAGCTGATATCTGGTACCAGATGATGGATCTGGAAACGATGACGTTTTCTCGGACAGGCGGTGTAGGTCAGGTGGTCACGGAGGTCAAGGGCGAACAAACAACACCGCAGGTCAGCGGACCCGTGTTCGTTTATGCCGACCGGCGCCGTCAACCCATCACATACGACGGGACATACGATTGGAACATATTCGCGGAAACACCCGGCGAGTGCGTGGGCCCGACCGACATGGGTTGGAGAGACATATTCGCGGATGTCAGTCCGACTGGCGATGCTGCGGCAATGAGATTCGCGGTGGATGCCGACGGCAACAGCTTTGTCGTGTGGGAGAAAGGCGGAGGAGCCGACGGCACGCAGGACGTGTATATCCAGAAACTGGATAAGGATGGTGTTCCGCGTTGGCCGAACAGCGGAATCAAGCTGAACACAAGCACCTTCGCGTCCCATCCGGATGTCACGAGAAGTGACAGCCTTGGTGGAGCACAGGCAGTGTGGCATGAGGTCAGTGCTGGAGGAGTCGATCAGATATGGTATGCGAAGATCAGCCCTCTAGGGAAATTTACCGCTCGAACGCACGTCGATTCAACAATATCTGGAAGACAACCGTTCATTGTGTACACACCGAGAACACCCCTCGATTCAACCGGTGTCGGAATAAAATTTCCTGCGTATGTCGCCTTTCTGTGGGATGCTGGAGGTAGTACGAACCTTGCCCTGAAAGCCGGTCGTGCAACCGGGTTTGATGCGATATCCAAATACAATTATAACTACCACCCAAGCGACTTACGTCTCGCAGCCTCCTCGACCGGTGAAGTATACATGGTCGGCTGGGAAACGTCCTCCCAAAACTCACGAGTCGAAGTCCACTGGACATATCCTGGCCGTAGCACCTGCGTTGATACGATGTTTACTACGAATCAGGACGTGAGAGGTGCGGATGTCGCGGCGGATTTCCAGAACACAACATACAAGGACGGCTTTATTGTCTTTTGCGCGGATCTCGGATCAGGACGAGATCTCTATGGATTGCGATTGGCGGCGACAACTTCGACTGTTTCCAGTCTAAAAAAATTGACGAATGCCGGCATTTATGAACGCGCGAGCCAGCCCAGCCTCGCACCCGATAGCGCATTCAATTCCCTTGGATATGGCGGCATGCTGGTGGCCTGGGACTGGGAGTATGACATGAACACCACGCCCCGGCACAAGGTGCAAACCAACAAATTCGAGTATGTCGCCTTGGGTGGTGGAACGATCCAATGGAGCGGGGTTACACTTGATGCGTCGTCTCCAACGACCGCACTTACCTACCCCGATATTGCGCGGATCAGCAATCAGACACCGGCGCTTGATACCATGTCGTTCATCGTCTGGGAGGGCATGACAGAGATCTGCAGTCCATCCCGGCCGTCGGAAGTCGTTGGCAACTGGGTGGTCTACAATAACTTCGGACCGATACTTCGACGAGCACAGTGGCAGTCCGAAAAGCAGATTGGCCCTGGTGGTGGCAATTATGTCCAACAAAGGCCGATGATTCAGACCTCCATCGATAATTCGGTAAACGTATTCTGGCTCGATGGACGTGGACCGAAGGATCTGGTGCTTGGTACCAGGACCTGGCCAAAGGATACTGTGTACATCATCTGGGCAAAGGAAGCATCCGAGGATGAAAATCCACTGCCGGAAAATCTTCGCCTCGGAGAAAACTATCCCAATCCAATTTCGCTCAGTTCGCAAACTGTGTCACACATCGTTGTGCAAACAGACAATGCGTGTAACGTCAGCATCAAGCTGTACGACAATCTCAGCCGGGAAATCGCAACGGTTCACGACGGTCCCCTTCCAGCAGGAAGGAATGTTCTCCCGTTCGATGTGTCAGGGCTTTCGGCGGGAATGTACCATTATGTTCTTCGTGGTGGAGACAATATCGCAACTCGTGGAATGGTGATCATACGCTGACTTCCACCTGACCTGAACTGATACGGGTGGAGTGCCTCAAGAGTAATCCCGCGGCACTCCACCCAAATAATTCCATCACGAAGTCATACGAAACAAGCGGTGTTCAGATGGAAAATATTAAACGTTGTGGCATGATTCTCCTGCTCAATCTACTGCTCGGTTCTGCTGCTTCATATGGACAGGGAGTCGAAGGGACATCGTCGGTTCAATACCACTGTCCAGTGTACTTCACCGCAAATACGGGTCAATGGGACAAGAGCATCCGATATGGCATCCTGGGTGATCGATCTTCGGCATGGTTCATGAGGGATGGAATCACACTTGTGCGCCCGTCAGTGGGGCTCAAAATAGAAATGGAAAATCCTTCTCGAAAGGAAGATGGCCTACTCAAGGAGGCGGTACAGCTTTCCTTCGTGAACCCATCCCCGTCGATGCGCATACGTGCCGTCGATACTGCGGTAGCCGTTTCACATTTCTATCTCGGGACGGATTCAAGTTCTTGGCACCCATTCGTTTCGAACCACCGCAGGATCCTTTATGAAAATGTCTGGGATGGAATTGACATTGAGTATCGTGAGGGTCGGGACGGCAGCCTTTGCCAGACGATTCGTATCGCTCCCGGTTCCGACCCGGCACAAATACGATTTCAAACGAGTGGACCGCATCAAGAGGAGATTGCATCAGTGATAGGTGATGCAATCGGTAAAGATGCCGATATCGGGCTTTCATTTGCCAAGAGAAATTCAAGTACGGAATTGCATGTCCAGGCACTACAGCAAGGATCAGGGTTCCGTTATAAAGACACATTGAATCTCACATCGGAATTCAATACCGGGTTCCAGTATGCTACTTCCGCCGAGGGGATCGTGGTGTCGCCGGACGGGGAAGTCACGATTGAGGGAACGATTGACCGAAACGTCCTCCCCGTACGCAACGCCATTCAGGGTCAGCTTCTCGGTGGGTGGGATAACTATATCCTTCGATTTGATACGACAGGTCAGGATATCCTGTTTTGTACGTACCTCGGTGGCGCGGGCGTGGATGCGAGTTCGAAAAATCACACGATGAGCCAAAATAAAAGAGCGCTTCAAGTTAGCGATCAAGGGAATATTATCGGGTGCTTCAACGCGACCATCGGAGCGCCCATAGGTGCAACTGCGTATAAAAATATTCCAGCGCTGACGGAGACAGGGCCGCACGTCAGGACGTGCTATGTATTTAACCTTAACCCGGACGGCTCGCTCCATGGCGCGACCTACCTCGGCGGGCCGGGAATTTTTGATGCAGGAGATCTGTACGTGGGAGGGGACGGTATCTACATACTTGGATTCAATTACATCGATTCACTTACGGATATAAGCCGGGATGCGCCACTCCCTTCAAAACCATGCGCTCGATGCTGGTCGATCGTATTAGCGAAATTGAATTTGTCCTGTTCGGAATTGAACTACATGACATATGTTTTGACTGATGACGCACCTCCAGATTGGTTCCCGGAATATGCCTCGGAAACATGGGGCCAATTTACGGTGAACGGCAGCGGCGAAGCGATCGTTGCCATGGGATTGAGCGTTGGCCGTTACCTTGCCGGGCAATTGTCAAAATCGAAACCCGGAATTTTAGTTGTGAAATACTCCTCAAGCGGTGAGCAGGTACTGTTTTCACGAATCTTCGACAAGGAAATCCCTGGAAGGTACTTCCCATTAGCATTCGGTGTGCAATCAATATTTACAACGGAATCGGGAGAGATCGATCTATTCGGGATATGCCGGATGCAGCGTGACGAACCATTGCCACCACGATGGACACGCCAGACAGTCGTCGATGAACCCGCTAATCCCGACCTTTCGCAGGGAACAATTTGGGCCGCAAAACTATCGACCAATGGCGAACTGATCGCCGGCACGATCTTGGGCGATCTGGCTGGGAATGCGGCAACTTGGTATAATGCTCCTGTCGTGCCCGATCTCACCTGCGGGGGCTATATGATGTTTATCTGGTCCGGGACAAAGGGCCAAATTTTCACACCGATGGATCCTGTCGATGCGTCGCGTGATCAGGGAATGGACAGATATCTGGTTTCCATCGATCAAGATCTTCGGATTCGGTACGCCACTCCTTGGAATTCCGCGTATTTCATTAATGGTACAACATATGGCGCGGTACAAACGAAAATGTATCTTACGGATCGTCACGGATTTGCGTATCAATACGCCCACACGAATGATCCCTATTCGGCCAGACAGTATTACCGATCCTGGCGGTTGCCGAAAGAAGCAGATCCGTGTTGGCCTAAAGAATGTGGCTATATCGAGACCTATCTCAGTCGTTTTCGTTTTTACACCCCTTGCTGGCAAGTGGGCTGTTTGATATCGACGATCGATTCCCTCAGGTTGGAACGGCGAAGGGGCTATACAGTACCGAATGACTTCATCGTGAATTATTCGGTGACAAATTTCAGTCCTGCAAAGAGTGCTCGCATCGTTCACGTACAGATTGAACTGCCAGCAGGTTTCGCTCTTGTCTCCGGAACGTATCAGCAGGCAATGTCGCCGAACGAACTGGCGTCGGGTTTGACGGCCACGTGTTCATGGAAAGTGCGTGTAAGCGATCCGGCACTGGTGACGGATACCGCACTGATCCGCTGCCGGGTATTCTATATCGACCCGGAATCAGGACAGACCTATCCGATGGGAGAAGAGCTGTGTGAGAAGGATGTGTTCGTTTCCGTTTTCGATGCAGAGGAACCTGCACTCGTCTGCACGGTCGATGGGCCGGAGGAAGTGTACTGGGTCGGAAATGGTTATTCAGTGTCGCCAACGGGGAACACCGGTCCCATCCCGTATACTATGACGATCACGAACCTTGACAAGAATACCGTTGTAATTGACCGTTTCCGATTTCGTGTATCTCCGAAGTGCCGTATTTTCGGCGATTCAATTCGGCCGGGTCTGAGTCTGGCACCTGGGACTTCGCAGCAAATCTCCATCAATGTCTACGTGAATGGTCTGCGCTACGATCGGATGGTTCGTTTGCAATCGGAGGCATTGGATGTCTACGGTGTGACAATCAGTACTTGCGAAGCCGAAACCCGTGTGCCGGGAATAATCGCGATTCCCTGCATGGTATCGGGTCCGGACAAGGTGTCCTGGAACACCGCTTCAGGCAGCGCCGATCCTGCACTTCTTTCCTATACCTTGCAACTAGACAATCAGCTCGATACGGTTCGAACGGATGTTCGTGCCTGGCTTGATATCTCACGTGCCCCGCATCTGGGGTTGTCCCTCGGCGATTCTCTCTCACGCGCATTGTTCTCAATCCCCAGCCGATCTCAAATGACACTCACTTGGCGACTGGAACTCCTGAACCCTCCCGCGATTCCGACGTTCGATACTCTTGCTTTCGTCTACGAATGCGATGGCCTGCTTCAGAGTTGCATACAGATAGTAGAAATCCAGGTCATTGATGAGAAGATCAGTTGCTCACTCACTCTCCCATCAATTCTGACAAGCGCCGAAGTTGAATCCCGCACCGAGATAGATCTCGATTACACACTTTCCAACGTCGGCACGGTACCGGTTGATGTCGACCGGCTGGAGCTTGCGATTACCCCCGCCACTGCTGGCCTCAACGCTCTAGATCCCATTACACTCACAGGTACGCAACTGGCCGCTGGCGGTGCATTGCCGTGGAGCGTCCGCCTGCGCGCAGCGATACTGCGGGATGCTCGGAATGCCAACTGCACGGTCACTGCTTACGGGAAGAATCCAAGCGGAGGCGATACGGTGCTTTCTGTCTGCAATGCATCCATAGCAATCGAAGAAGTCGACGGCCTGCGCTGTGCGATTACCGCAACCGACTCCGTGCGTTTTGAGAGGGACAGCCTGCGTTACAACCCGGATCCACTGCCGGTGCAGCTCGATCTGCGCAACATCCTCGACACCGATGAAACGGTGATCGAGGCGGAGATCGATCTTGCGAACGCCCCGCGCTTCGTACTTGCGGCAGGGGAGAACGCGATAAAGACTCTTGCACGTATTGACAGCCACGCGACTGCAGCAATCAGCTGGTTACTCACTCCGAAACCCGGTCCGACCGATGAAACACAGGACATCCGCATCCGCTACCGCAGCACGGAGCAGGGTGTCTGGAAGGAATGCAATGCTTCGATCATTATCGAAGCCTGGCCCAATATCACGGAAGTGCTCTGCGCGACCGGTGGACACGATTCCCTCCACGCCGATGCAAAGTACGAAGACATCATTCCGAAGCCCTTCGAAATCTCCTACACCGCAACCAACAGCGGCACGGTTACGCTCACGAACTGCACGGCCGCGATCATCCTTCCTGCAGGCTTCGCGCTTGCGGGCTCGGACAGCATCCAGAGCTTCGGCACGCTTGCATCGGGAGAGTCAGCCAAGCGCTGGTGGACACTGACACCTTCCGATCAGCTTTCTGCATTCGGTCCGTATCAGTTCAATTGGCAATGGAAGAGCGATGAGCAGGGAACAGTCACCGGTTGCGCACACACCGTGCAGCTCGTGCCTGACGCATCCGGTGGTATTGTATTCACACCATTGCATCTGTATTTCGAAGCGGAAATGGGTGGGACATTACCTGCAGCGCAGAACATCCAGCTCTGGACCGGCGGCGGACTCTCCATGCCGTGGACAGCGCAATCCGATATCTGGTACCTTGATCTGGATCCCGTCACGGGTGATCACACGGCGACGATTGCCGTGCGTCCCAACACCAGCATGCTCAACAAAGGCATGCACGCCAGCGCGATCGAACTTGCGGGTTCCGCACAAAACCTTCCGAAACAGATTGAGGTGCAGTATCTGATTACGAGTCTGACGAGTACGGGTAGCACCCCAGCACCATCCAAGCTTTCACTTGGGCCTGTCTACCCGCATCCGATTCCCTTGCAGGGCGAAGCGCGCATCATCATCACATCCCCGGCCGGAAGGAGCGGCGCCGTCCATGTCACGCTCCACGACCTGCTAGGTCGCGAACGCGCACTTCTGCTTGATGGCGTGATAACGGATAGTGAGGTCCTGATTCTCCGTCCAGCCGCGCTCGGACTCGAACCCGGGAGTTATTTACTGCGTCTGCTTTCACCGGGCGGCATGCAGAGCAGGATGGTGACCGTGGTGCGGTAGGACGTGAGGACGATAGGGCGATAGAACGTGAGGGCGGAAGATGGATTTGCAAGACCTGACCTGGGCTATGATCAAGCGCCCCTACGGGGCTCAAGATCTCGATTTCGCACTCGCTCTCGGTTTCGCTCTCGGTTTCGCACACGCGATTGAGCGCGGCAACCCCCAGGGCGCGCTGGATCGCGCCGCTCCGGTCGGAGTTGGGTGCTTTTATCACGGCGTAGTCCGCGCCAGCGGACGAAGACGGATCGTGGCTTACGACTTGCGGAGGGGACGCACACGGCATCGCTTCCACCATTTTCATAGCATTTGCGTATTTTGGGATATGACTCCACCGCGTCCATATTCTACCTGGCGCTATCTGCTGCTGATGGCAGCGTGCTATGCCGTGTGGGTGCCGCTGTATTTTCTGACGGGATGGATCGGTGAATTGCGCGGCGCGGCGTTTGATCCGGCGCTCGCGGTCGATGGGGTGTGGCCATTCATCCCCGAAGCGGTGATGGTGTATCTGTTCGCTTACGTCGTAGTTCTGGCGCTGTTTGTAATACGCCGCAATGCGGAATTTCTCAATTACGCGTATTTGAATTTCATCGTAATGAATCTGATTGCCTTCGCGCTGTTCGCGCTGATTCCGACGATGGGTCCACCCCGCACAGCGCTGCCGGCGGACACTTCGCCGATTCTGAGTTTCATGTTCGATCTCGATGTACGATGGAATGCATTTCCCTCGCTGCATGTGGCGAATCCCACCCTGATCATGCTGCTGTCATTTCGCGAACGCGGCGTGGCTCCGATGAGCATCGCGCTGCTCGTCGTCGCCATCTCGATCGCGGTCTCCACACTCTTGGTGCGGCAGCATTATGTTCTGGATGTGATAGGAGGCGTGACGCTGGCAGGGATGGTGTTTGCGGGGCTATGGGGGAAGAGGAGGATGAGCCTTTAGGCTCGTCGAAGAGTAACCACGGATTACACAGATAACACAGATTGGATTTTTGGAGGAAAAGCAGACAAGCTAGGCCTACAATGGAGGGGGCAAAACTGAAGAGGTTTGTAAAATGCACAGGGCACCCGAATGGATGCCCTGTGTGAATTTGGTTGAGTTCGGAGAGTGGACGAGCCTACTTGCCACGGCGGAGTCCCGCGCTGCGGGACGGAGACGGGAAGGCTCATCCTCCACGGGTGGTTATTCCAATGGAGCCTTGATGGGGATGAAGGCCGTTTCCTTGTTCGGGAGTTTGACCCGGAGGAGGACGGATTCACCATCGTCGAGAGATTTCGCGAAGCGCTTGAAATCGCTCACGGAAGAGATGGAGACGCGCTGTCCTTTACGGATGGCTTCAAAGATCACAAGGTCCTTTGAAAGACGAGCTTCGAAAGCGGGAGAATTGCGCTTGACGGCGTCAATCATCACGCCCTTATCGATGTCGTATGTTTCCTTGATCTCGCTGGTCAGAGGCTTGACGGTGAAACCCGATTTCTCGAATTCCAGCTTGGTGTTCGGACCAGCGTCTGCGTCTTCGATGATGGCAAGGTCCGGGTTTGCATTCGCGGCATCATCCGATTCTGCCTGGCCCTTCAGAGTCACTGTTTTGGTGATGTACTTTCCATCACGCCAGATCTTGAGATCAACGGTTTCGCCCGGGTGCTTCATGCCCACTCGGGCTTGCAGCTGATTAGAGCCGGCAACCGGCTTGCCATCGACGGACACGATAGCATCGCCTTCCTTGACGCCCGCAGCTTTGCCAGCGCCGTCTTCAACGAGGCTTTCCACAAAAACACCCTTGAACACATCGAGTCCGAGCGCTTCGGCCTTCTTTGCATCGATATCGGAAATGCGGATGCCGATATAGCCGCGCTCGTATTTGCCGTCTTTCATCAGCGTCTGCGCAACGGCCTTGGCGAGGTTTATCGGCACGGCAAAGCTGTAGCCGACATATGTGCCCGAGGCGCTGCCTGCGATGGCGGTGTTGACGCCGACCACCTGTCCGCTGAGATTGACAAGCGCGCCGCCGCTGTTGCCGGGATTCACCGCGGCGTCGGTCTGAATGAAGTTTTCGATGCCGTAGCCCTGGCGGTCCCGCATGATGCCGATGTTGCGGCTGATTGCGGAAACGATGCCCGCAGTCACGGTAGAAGTGAAGCCGAGGGGATTCCCAACTGCCATCACCCACTCGCCGACTTTCACATCGTCAGAATTGCCGAGCGCTGCGGGAGAGAGATCGGTCGCATCGATTTTAATCACAGCGATATCGGTGTATTCATCTTCGCCCACCACGCGGGCAGCGAATTCACGATTGTCGCTCAGCGTGACCTTGATGCCGTCTTTCATAGCACTCTCAACGACATGACGGTTGGTGAGAATGTAGCCATCCGCCGTCAGGATGATGCCGGAACCGGATCCGCGCTGAATTTTATCTTCTTCCATTTGGGGGAAGTTGAAGAACTGATGGGGATTATCAGCCATTCCCTTGGCTTCCGCCTTGACTTCGATATACACGACCTGCGGTGTAACGCGGCCTGCGACTTCGCTGAATGATTTGTTGAGTTCAGCCACGCCCGCTGAGGGAGTGAACGGAGCTTCTGTATTGAAGGAAATGCGGGAATCCGCGAAAAGACCCTGTCCGGAAAAGCTGCTGACAAGCACGGCGCCGGAAAGAATTCCCACACTCACGAGAACGATCGCGGTGAGAACAGCACGTTTTGACATGATTTGGACCTCCTGATCAGAGTAGAAAAAGAATCGACAGCTTTTTTACTGTCTGGAGAAATACTCTAAAGTGGTAACAACAAATCCGTCATAAAAATGCCTCTGGTGGAACATGCGGGTAACAATAAATATCGCACAACTCAGGAAAACAAGTCAAGCATGGACAGCGATTTGACCTTCCGCATCTCCGGCACGTGTCCGGTCAGGTGGCGCTGCAGAAGCTGCATGCCTTCCCTTGCCGCGCGATCGGATATGGAAAGCTTCGCGCTGAGTCCAACGGCGTGCGTTTCGAGCCAGCGCAATACGCCCACGGTTTCAATTGCCGTGCGCATGCTGTCGGGGGCGGGGGGACATTGAGCACAGGTGAAGCCGCCATGGATTTCGGAGAATGTCGCATGATTCTCGAGGGTAGACTCATGGCCGAAATCGGCGCGGCAGCGCACGCAATGCTGCACGTCGATGCCGATTCCGAGCGCGTGGATGAGACGAAGCAGGTAATGCAGCAATATGGCTGCGGGACGCGCATCCTCCGCATTCAGCGCCGAGAGGGAGGTCTCCAGCACCTGGTACAAATCCTCATGCGCTTCTTCGCCATGTACGGTGACAGTGAGAAATTCAAGCAGGGCGAAGCCGTACATCAGGCGGTCGGGATGATCAATAATTCCGCGGTATTGCTGAAGCAGATCGGCCTGTGTGAGCAGCTGCAGTTCGCGATTGTCTTTCTTGTACATGACCACGCTGCTGTGGCTCATCACGTCGAGAGCCGCACCGAACTTCGGCTTTTCGCCGCGCGCGCCTTTGACGATGACGCTCATGCGGCCGAATTCCCGCGTGTACAGTGTGAGAATCTTGCTGGTCTCGCCGTACTTCATGCTGCGTAGAATGATGGTATCCGTTTTGACAATCATGGCAGACCTCCTGCTACGGATGCAGTGCGGCGAGGGTTTCAATGTACGGCGGGGCAATTATTCCCCTCTCCGTCACAATGCCCGTAATAAGCCCGGCCGGCGTCACGTCAAATGCAGGCGCGTAAGTGGCGGCGCCTTCGGGAGCGATGACCCTGTCGCCGATGTGCGTGATTTCCTCTCCGCTGCGTTCCTCGATGGGAATGAATTCTCCCGATGCGAGCGCAAGATCAACCGTGGAAAAAGGCGCGGCGATATAGAAAGGAATGCCGTGATGCTTTGCGGCGACGGCGAGTCCGTAAGTGCCGATTTTATTTGCCGCGTCGCCGTTGGCCGCGATGCGGTCGGCGCCGGTGATGGCAAGCTGCACGCGTCCCTGACGCATGAGCATGGCAGCGGTGCCGTCGGTGATGAGCGTGGAAGGAATGCCGCGCTGCTGCAATTCCCACATCGTCAGCCGCGCCCCCTGCAGCAGCGGACGCGTCTCATCGGCATACACGTGAATCTCTTTTCCCTGCCGGTGCGCCTCGAGCAGCACTGCGAAAGCCGTCCCTTCACCGCCAGTTGCCAGTGCGCCGGAATTGCAGTGCGTGATTACTCCTGCACCGCGGGGAATGATTTCCGCTCCGTGCCTGCCGATGGCGCTGCATCGCAGGGCGTCGTCGACGTGGATAGCGCGGGCCTCGGTTTCCAGGGCCAGTGTGAGAAGCTCGGGAGCGATCGGGCGCGTGAGAATTTCCCGCATGCGCGCGAGCGCCCAGAAGAGATTCACGGCTGTGGGACGTGTCGCCGCAAACTCCTCGCACACGGCAAGCATGTCGTGATGGAATTGGGCGGATTCGGTGAGGGGAATATCGGCGGTATGTTGCGCCGTCAGCCATTCGCGGGCAGCGAGGGTGACACCATAGGCAGCGGCGATGCCGATCAGCGGTGCACCGCGGACCTGCAGCCGCCGGATGGCATCCAGCATGACGCGATAATTCGTGGTTTCAATCATCACCGCTTCGCCGGGAAGACGGGTCTGATCGAGAAAGCGAATTGCCGTTCCGGTCAGTTCGATGACGGCGATACGATCATTCATCTGTTCTACCGCTTTCAATGGTCGGTGGCGTTGCGTCCGCGTGCTGCGGACGTTCTAAAAAGTCGATATCGTACGGAAGCTTGCGAAGCGGTCGGCGAGCTGATCGGCGGTAATGCTGCGAATGCCGTCGATGCTGAATTCCTCGACGCAGAAGGAAGCGAGGGTGCTGCCGTAAACCACGGCCTTGCGCATATTCGCGACGCTGACGTCGTTGGTGCGCGCAAGCCAGCCGATAAAGCCTCCGGCAAAGGTGTCGCCCGCTCCTGTCGGATCCTTGATGCCCTCAAGCGGGAACGCGGGGGCGGAGAAATAGCTGTCCTTGGAAATCAGCACAGCGCCGTGCTCGCCTTTCTTGATCACGACGACTTTCGGACCCATGTGCAGCATTTTCTCTCCGGCGACGATCAGGTTGCGCTGGCCGGTGAGCATGCGCGCCTCTTCGTCATTGAGGATGAGCACGTCCACTTTCTTCAGCACGGCCTTGAGTTCTTTCTTGCTGATATCGATCCAGAGATTCATCGTGTCGCAAACGACCAAGCGCGGCTCCTCGATCTGCTCGAGCACTTCCATCTGCAGGGAAGGGTGAATGTTGCCGAGCAGCACGAATTCGCTTTTCTTCCATTCCTCAGGAATGACGGGATGAAAATGTTCGAACACGCCGAGTTCTGTGTAAAGCGTGTCGCGCGTGTTCATGTCGTCGTGATAGCGTCCGCCCCAGCTGAAGGTCTTGCCTTCCGTAGTGCGCTCGAGACCGAGAAGATCGATTTTGCGGGAGGTGAGAAATTTGATATGCTCTTCCGGAAAATCAGCGCCGACGATGCCGACACAGCGGACGTCCTCAACGAGATAGCTGGCGGAAACCGAGCAGAACGTTGCCGACCCGCCGAGGGCCTGCTCCATTTTACCAAACGGGGTTTCCAGATAATCGAGGGCAACGGAACCAACGATAAGTACGCTCATGAACATTCTCCTCTGGGGTTGAAATGGCGGCCCGGCGTGTTGTCAGGACCGTTCCTTCATCGAAATGACCAATGATTTCGCTTCCTCGAGCACGCGCAGCATGTCTTCGTGGATGCGTCCGTTGCTGCCGAGAAACGGCAGCTGATAAATATCATGCGCCGCGCCGGAGAAGTCCGACACGCGTCCGCCCGCCTCTTCGATCAGCAGGTGTCCCGCGGCTTTATCCCACGGTTGCAGCGAAACTTCCCAGAAGCCGTCGAGTCGTCCTGCAGCCACGTACGCGCAATCGAGCGCCGCGCTGCCGAGCCGGCGGATCGCCTGAGCTTCCTTCAGAAAGCCGATAAAGCGCTCGTAGCAGTAATCGGGGTTTTCCCTGATGTTATACGGGAAGCCCGTCACCAGCATGGCTTTCTCGATGCGGGAAGTATCGGAGACATGAATCTTTTTTCCATTCAGATACGCGCCCTTGCCGCGTTCTGTCGAGAACATCTCGTCGCGGATGGGATCGTAGATCACACCTACCTCCAACTCTCCCTCAATTTCGAGTCCGATGGATACGCTGAAAATGGGGAAGGCGTGGGTATAGTTCGTCGTGCCGTCCAGCGGATCGATGATCCACTTATGCGACGCATCCGGGTTGCGGACGCCGCCTTCTTCGCCGAGAATGCCATGATCCGGAAACGCTGCGAGCAGGATTTCCACGATGCGGAGTTCGGCATTGCGATCGGCCTCGGTCACGAGATTGAACTGCTGCTCGTTCTTCACCTCGATCTCCTGCAGGTTGCCGAGATGGTGCAGCAGTATCGTTCCCGCCTCGCGGGCGGCATGTATGGCTGTGTTGAGAAAGGAGTCGTGCATCATAGTTTTCAGCATATAAGTTACGCAATGATGCGATGCGGAGAAAGCGGGGAGGCGTCAGGGCGTTAGGGCGTTAGGACGAAAGGATATTAGGGCGGGAAGCCCCGAAGGGGCGCTCGATCATAGCCCTGGCCTCTTGTCTCGGCGAAGTCCACGCCAGTGGACGAAGACGGATCAGGTCTGGGGAAGGGCGCGCCCAAATTTTCTCCTCCCCGCCCTGAAAGGGCGGAACAGGTATTTGCTCACCAGCTTGTTCCGCCCTTTCAGGGCGGAGGATGGATGAAAGCGCGCTCGTCCGTGACCCAGGGCTGATCCGTCTTCGTCCGCTTGCGCGGACTTCGCCGAGACCAGCGCCTGGGCTGCAATCGACCGCGCTTTCAGCGCGAAGACGCGGAGCAGGCGTTTCGCGGTCCACGCAAGTCCTCCCGCCCTCCTGTCCTCCCGCCCTCCAGTCCTCCCGTCCTCCCGTCCTAACGTCCTACCGTCCTACCGTCCTCCCGTCCTAACGTCCTCCCGTCCTCCCGTCCTCCCGTCCTCCCGTCCTCCCGTCCTCCCGCCCTCCAGTCCTCCCGTCCTCCCGTCCTACCGTCCTAC
>JBATDG010000052.1:0-3535 GCA_049663345.1 Bacteroidota bacterium | reverse complement strand
CTGCAATAGGTCGCGCCTTCAGCGCGTGCGGACACCCCCGTACCCAGGGCTGCACGCCGAGTGCCGCCTGCGGCGACCCTCGCCGTTTACCCAGGGCTGCAATAGGTCGCGCCTTCAGCGCGTGCGGACACCCACACCCAGGGCTGCAATAGGTCGCGCCTTCAGCGCGTGCGGACACCCACACCCAGGGCTGCAATAGGTCGCGCCTTCAGCGCGTGCATAATTCCTAGCCATCTCTTCGCCTTTGTGCCTCTGTGCCTCTGTGCCTTTGTGCCTTTTGCCGTTCCTTTCAATTCCACCCCGAGCGCCGTATTTTTATTGATTGCGAAGTTTTTCAACAACAGCCCTCCGACCCTTCCATGCGTTACCCCTTTAGTGAGATCGAGCCCAGGTGGCAGAAGTTCTGGGAAGAAAATAAAACCTTCAAGGCAGGCGAAGATTTTTCGATGCCTAAGTATTATGTGCTGGATATGTTTCCGTATCCGTCGGGAGCGGGATTGCATGTGGGACACCCCGAAGGTTATACCGCGACCGATATCATCTCGCGCTACAAGCGGATGCGCGGCTTCAACGTGCTGCACCCAATGGGGTGGGACGCCTTCGGCCTCCCGGCCGAGCAATATGCCGTTAAGACAGGCGTGCATCCGGCGATCACGACAAAGACCAATGTCGAAACCTTTCGCCGCCAGCTGAAGATGATCGGCTTCTCTTACGACTGGGATCGCGAGGTGAATACCACGGATGAGAAGTATGTGAAATGGACGCAGTGGATTTTCTCCCAACTCTACAATGCCGGACTCGCCTACATGGCCGAAGTGCCCGTGAACTGGTGCCCGGAACTCGGCACCGTGCTCGCGAATGAGGAAGTGCCCGAACAGGTTGAGAAGGGCTTCACCGTCGTGCGGCGTCCGATGCGTCAGTGGATGTTGAAAATAACTGCCTATGCCGAACGCCTGCTCGCGGATCTCGACGAACTCGAATGGCCGGAGAGTCTCAAGGAAATGCAGCGCAACTGGATCGGCCGCTCCGAAGGAGCCGAAGTTCGCTTCGACATCGAAGGCATCGAGGATTCCATCACCGTGTTTACTACGCGTCCCGATACGCTCTGGGGCGCCACCTACATGGT
The DNA here is from genome assembly GCA_049663345.1 of Bacteroidota bacterium. Classification (GTDB taxonomy): domain Bacteria; phylum Bacteroidota; class Ignavibacteria; order SZUA-365; family SZUA-365; genus SZUA-365. The sequence goes on along the minus strand of JBATDG010000052.1, from coordinate 2,409 downwards.
GCTCGCACCCGAACATCCGCTGGTGGACAAAGTGACCACCGGGACGCAGCGAGACCCCGTCCACAAATACATCGATGCTGCGTCGCGGAAAAACGATCTCGAACGCACGGAACTGGCGAAAGAAAAAACCGGCGTCTTCACCGGCGCCTATGCGGTCAATCCGATGAACGATGAACGCATCCCCATCTGGATCGCCGACTACGTGGTGATGACCTACGGTACGGGAGCAATCATGGCCGTCCCCGCGCACGACGAACGCGACTGGGAATTTGCCCGCACATTCGATCTGCCGATTCGTGAAGTCATCGCCGGAGGCGACGTCGCCGCCGCCGCGTACACCGACACCGAAGAAGGCGTCGCCGTCAACTCCGATTTCATCAACGGACTCCGCTACACCGAGGCTTTCGATAAGGTCATCGTATGGCTGGAAGAAAATGGCCGCGGCAGCCGGAAAGTAAATTTTAAGCTGCGCGACTGGCTCTTCTCCCGTCAGCGCTATTGGGGCGAACCATTCCCGATCATTCACGTGCAGCATCCGGACGGACATGAGGAAATCAAACTCCTGCCGGAGGATGCACTGCCGCTGACTCTGCCGACGGTTGAATCGTACAAGCCGAGCGGTACCGGAGAGTCGCCGCTGGCCACGATCGAATCCTGGGTCAATACCACCGATGCCGAAACCGGTTTACCCGCGATGCGCGAGACCAACACCATGCCGCAGTGGGCGGGATCGTGCTGGTATTACCTTCGCTATATGGATCCTCACAACGAAGACATTTTCTGCGACAAGGAGAAGGAAGCGTATTGGGGACCTGTCGACCTCTACGTCGGCGGCACCGAACATGCCGTGCTGCATCTTCTCTACGCGCGATTCTGGCACAAGGCACTGTTCGACCTCGGCCATGTCACGACGAAAGAGCCCTTCCTCCGCCTTGTCAATCAGGGCATGATCCTGGGCGAGGATGGACGCAAAATGTCGAAGTCCTTCGGCAACGTGATAAATCCGGATGATGTCATCCGCGAATACGGTGCGGATACACTGCGCCTTTTCGAGATGTTCATGGGTCCGCTCGAACAGGTGAAGCCGTGGAATACCAAGGGCGTTGAAGGCGTGCACCGCTTCCTCAATCGCGTGTGGCGTCTGTTTGTGAAAGAGGATCTGGAAGCGACCACAGCGGAACTCGACGCATGCATTCAGGATGTCGAACCGGACGTTGAAAGCCTGCGGCTTCTGCACAAGAGCATCAAGAAAGTGGGTGAAGATATCGAGGCGCTGCGCTTCAATACCGCCATTTCGCAGATGATGATTTTCGTTAATGAAATGAATAAGAAGGAAGTGCGTCCGCGTGCGATTCTCGACAAATTTATCCTTCTGCTCTCGCCGTTCGCTCCGCATCTCGCAGAGGAACTCTGGCAGATGATGGGACACAAGGACACGCTCGCACGCGAGCCGTGGCCTGCGTTCGATCCCGCCTACACCGTCGACGATGAGGTGGAAGTGATTCTGCAGGTGAACGGCAAGCTGCGAGACAGACTCCTCGTTGCGAAAGGCACATCTGCGGCGGATCTTGAAGCGGCTGCGAAAGAGAATGAGAAAGTGCGCTCTCACACGGAAGGCAAAACCATCGTGAAAGTGATCGCGGTTCCCGACAAACTCGTGAACATCGTAGTCAGGTAATCGAGTTGACGGGAAAAACCCATCTCGCCGGTGGAGTCGCCGCAGCGGCCTTGCTCCAGGCGGGACATCTGCTGCCGGAGATTTCGCGGTATATACCGTCTGGAATTGTTACACTGTATGGCGTGGTCACTCCCGTAGTGCTTCCCGGCCTCATCGTCAGCTGCGTTGCCGCGCTGCTGCCGGATATCGATGAACCGCAGTCCCTGATCTCCAATTCCCCGAACGCTCTCCGTAAAAAACTCGGCAAGGGGCGCAAACCGGCAGAACGCGCAGCGCATCAGAGTGCAGGAATTGTCCTTCGACTTGCGAATGTTCTCACACGTATGCTCGCGCAGATAGTGCGGCTGCTGGCTGGCGGACATCGCGCGGCGACTCATTTTCTATTCATCGCTGCCATGCTGACTTTAGGCGCATGGTTTCTCGGGCAGGCCATTGGCTTTCCGTCTATGTGGATGTGGTTCGCCGCTGGCTATCTGAGCCATCTCGTTCTCGACATGATGACACCCTCCGGTCTCTCGATTCTCTGGCCTGTCTCGCGCGGGGACTGGCACCTGCTGCCTTCCTTCATGCGCATACAGACCGGCGGCGGCGGAGATGCGGCAGTGCGCGTCTTCCTCCTCACGGCTGCGGCCGGACTCTTCGCGCTGACATACGGTAGGTAGGTGAGCGCCTGCGCACTCGCCCGCCCCGGGGTGCTGTCCTCACGCGGGGTGCGGTCCTCACGCGGGGTG
>JBATDG010000051.1:0-6774 GCA_049663345.1 Bacteroidota bacterium | reverse complement strand
AAGCAGTAAGCAGTAAGCAGTAAGCAGTAAGCAGTAAGCAGGAGGCCTCACGCCTCACGCCTCACGCCTCACGCCTCACGCCTCACGCCTAACGCCTGACGCAAGAGGACCCCGTACTCCTAAATCCTAAATCCTAAATCCTAAGTCCTAAGTCCTACATCCTAAATTGCAGAAGTACATACAATGATCATTTCAGTGACAGGGGGAACGGGTTTTATCGGGTCGCATCTAGTGGACCGAATGCTCGAGCAGGGACATGAGGTCCGTACGCTCGTGCGGAAAAGCAGCAATCTGCGATGGCTTGAGGGAAAGAAAGTTGAGCACATCCAGGGAGATATCCGGGATGCCGCATCACTCGAAGCGTTCCTCCGAAATGCTGATATCGTGTATCACATCGCTGGTGTAGTAAAGGCGCGCGACCGGCAGGGATATTTTGATGGGAATGTTAAGGCTACGGAAAACATGCTTGAAGCCGCACGGCAATTCGCCCCGAATCTGAGCCGATTTCTCTACGTCAGCAGTCAGACTGCCGTGGGACCATCCGCAGCTTTTGACCGGCCCGTGCGGGAAGATGATCCCACGCGTCCCACCACGACTTATGGACTAAGCAAGGTCGCGGCCGAAGCGGCCGTGCGCGCCTATGGCGATTCATTGCCTTGGACCATTGTGCGTCCCCCGGCGATGTACGGTCCTCGTGACACCGAGATCTATATCTATTTCCAGACGATCGCCAAGGGCCTCAACTCCATGATCGGTTTTGACGACAAGCGGCTGAGCCTTCTTCATAGCGATGATCTCGTGCAGGGAATGATACTCGCAGCCGAATCGAATAAAAGTCTCGGTCAGACCTATTTCATTTCGAGCGAGGAGTATTATTCCTGGCCGCAGGTCGGGCGCATTACTGCCGATGCGTTGAAGAGACGTACTTTCACGGTGCGGCTGCCTCATGCGATGGTGTACACAGTAGCCGCGTTCGCACAGATCATCGCTGCTCTGCAGAAAAAACCCGCCACGCTGAATCTTGAAAAAGCGCGCGACATCACGCAGAGGTACTGGACCTGCGACGTCAGCAAGGCGAAAAATGAGTTGGGATATCGTCAGCAGGTTTCGATCGAAGACGGGATACGCCAGACCGTAGATTGGTACCGTGCGCAGGGCTGGCTGAAATAAAGCAGGGTCGGACTTGAAAAGGAAATATCAGGCAGTTTCGTGATACAAGCCCTGCGAATGAATAAACACCTGAATGGTCCAAGGCACCAGATATTTAATGGATAGTCCCTCGCGTACCCGGCGCCGGATGTCCGTCGATGAAATCTCAATTAGCGGCATGGAAAATTTTCGTGCCGCTTTTGCATAGGGGTGAGCGCTGAGGTCGATTTCATATCCCGGGCGCTCAGCGATGGCAAGCGTCGCAATTTCGACAATAGTCTCCGGTTCTTTCCAAAGATGGAATTCCAGGAACGTGTCGGCACCCATCAGCAGAAACAGTGTATCGTCAGGATGCTTCGCTTTCAGCTGCTTCAGTGTATCCACTGTGAACGACACTCCCGCATGCAGCACTTCGTAGTATTCCCCTTTGAGTCTTTCGTTGTCTGAAATTGCCAGCTCCACCATTTCTGCCCGGATTTCAGCAGGGAGACTTTCCGACTGAAGTTTGAATGGAGATTGGAAAGCGGGCACCAGCAATACGCGATCGAGTCCGAGTCCATCGATCGCGCTTTGTGCCAGGATCAGATGTCCGAGATGCGGGGGATTAAATGTACCGCCGTACACACCTATATTCATTGCTTCTCCTTCATGATCAAAGCCTGACGCTCCTTGTGAAAAGGAAAGCTGCGGATCAGTTCCCGCAATTCCGTTGCGAGGGCCGAATCGATGGCAGCCGCAGCTTCCAGGCGAGTGAACTTCCACAAAAGATAGCGCTGCAGGAGAACGAAGGAAAGCCGGCTGTTGTAGCGGGCGTAATAGCGCAGCTGCTCTCTGCGATAGGAAAGCACGATCCTGGGATTTTTCAGTGGATCCGACCCGCCGCCGAAATGTACCACCATGGATTCAGGCTGGTACAGAATGTTCCATCCTGCCCGACGAAGCCTGGTGCAGATATCCACATCCTCAAAATAGAAGAAATACGCTTCGTCAAAGCCGGCGACCGATTGCCATGCCTTGCGCCGTATCAGCATGCACGCCCCGGTTATCCAATGCGGTTCGATCGAAGCAGAGGCCTCGCGTGCGCGTGCGTCGAGTAGTGCGCCTCCGTCTCCCTGGCTCTGCTGCTGCCTCTGACGCTCGCGCCATTCGCTGCGCAGCGTAGGATGTTCACCGTATGAGAGTTGGAATCTTCCATCAGGGAACCGCAGTGCCGGACCGACAGCACCTGCGCGCGGATGTGCGGCCATGGCGGAAATGAGCGTTGGGAGCGGGTCCGCAGGAAAGTCCAGATCGTTATTGAGAATGAAGAGAAAGTCTCCGCTCGCGGCCTCCGCGCCACGATTGCAGGCATGACCGTAGCCCAGGTTTTCCTGCAGTCGCAGAACTCGGACGCCAGTATACTTTCCGTCCTGAAATACTTCGTCCGCAGCATTGTCGACAACAATGACCTCAGGGCTCGATTCCAAAGCCAGAAGCAGCTGCACCAGATGATCTGTGAAAGCCAGCTTCCCGAAATGAATGACTATGGCAGAAACGCGGGAATCCATTTCCATCAGATCAGCTGTGCGCGGACACGGCGAATGCAGGTGTCGCGTCCAAGCAGTTCCATCATCAATCCAAGATCGGGACCGTGCTGCTCGGCGCTGATTGCCAGCCGCAGAGGCATGAATAGTCCCTTGCCTTTAATCCCGCTGTCTGCCTGCACCTGTTTGATCATTGCCTTGATTGCATCGCCTTCCCAGGGCTCCTGTGTTTCCGAAAGGACCGCGAAGCGGGCAAGAACTTTTTGCGAATCTTTGGAGGCCAGCAGATCGCGGTCCTCGGTGTTCTCGAAAACCACCTGGGCAATGGTGAGAAAACGCAAATGTTCGCCGATGTCTGAAGGCAAAGTGAGATAGCTGGCGAAGGCAGCAGCTACCGCCTCCGTGCGCTGAACATCGCTGGTATCGAAACCGGCAGCCCTCATCCACGGACCGCATTCCACCGCCAGCTCCGAAGGAGGGAGTGCGCGAAGGAACTGTGCGTTGAACCACTTCAGCTTCTCGACGTCGAAGACAGCGCCTGCTTTGCTGACCCGCTCGAGTGAGAACGCAGCCGCCAATTCCTCAAGTGAAAATATTTCCCTGTCATCGCCGGGGTTCCACCCAAGCAGCGCAACAAAGTTCAAAAGGGCTGAAGGGAGGAATCCCTTGTTCCGGTAATCTTCGACGGCTACATCACCCTGGCGTTTGCTGAGTTTCGACCGGTCCTCATTGAGAAGGAGAGGAAGATGTGCGAATTGAGGCGGCTCCCAGCCGAAGAACTGGTACAGAAGAAGATGTTTGGGTGTCGAGGGCAGCCATTCTTCTCCCCGGATCACATGCGTGATGCGCATGTGATGGTCGTCAACAACATTGGCCAGGTGGTAGGTCGGAAATCCATCGGATTTGATAAGGACCTGATCATCGATCGCGTCGTAATGGACGGTAACGTCCTCACGGATTAAATCGCGAAACTGCATTTGTCCCACCATCGGGACTTTCAGACGGATTGTGAATGGCCGTCCTTCATCCAATCGCTGCTGCACCTCGGTCTCGGAAAGCATCCGGCAGCGGCGGTCATAGGCGCCATCTTTTTTTTCTGCGATCAATTTCTGCCGCGAAGCATCGAGTTCCTCTGCTGTGCAAAAACAGCGGTAGGCATTTCCTTTTTCGAGAAGCTGTTGGGCGTGCGCTCGGTAAAGCTCGCTGCGTTCGGATTGCACATAGGGCCCGCAATCGCTTTCGGTGCCGGGACCTTCGTCGAAATGGAGTCCGGCCCACGCCAGCGTTGAAACAAGGTTCTCGGCCGCGCCCTCTACGAATCGCGAGCGATCCGTGTCTTCGATGCGGAGAATGATCTGACCGCCGAAGCGGCGGGCGAAAAGATAATTATAGAGCGCCGTTCGCAGACCTCCGATATGGAGATAGCCTGTGGGACTCGGAGCAAAACGGACGCGGGGAGGGAGCTGTGTCATTGACTGATGCTGTTCATGATGGAAACATGGTGTACAAGCTTAAATATAGGAAGTGGCCCGCGGAATCGGAACACTCCTTGACAATCCACCGCTCGCGGGGCTATTTTGAAACAAATCACTTCGGCAACGTACACTAAAGCCGTCGCTGAAGTCTGGATGAGTTTACAGAGGTTGGAGCACGAACATGAGCTTCGCATTTACAGAAGAGCATATCTCACAGATCGCCCGCATCCTCGGAGTTGAAGGGCGCCATTACGGGAATCACTATCGCTTCGAGATAAAGGGCGAGACACCCGAACGCCAGCTGGCGCTGGAGGTGTATCCGCGCATCCCGATCGGCGAGGTCGAAGGATCGCTTATCAGCGTGTTTACTCCGAATTCAAATCTGCAGATACAGCACTGCTCCGGTATGGTTGTCAGCGAGCTCATGGGCGAAGTTACCTTCTTCGCTGAGGCGGGAGGCAAGATGTCCGGACTGATCGTGGAGAATCACGGGGCCTGTTCGTTGTACACGAATGTAGACCGAAGCATGCTCTCCGGCGATTTTACGAAATTGGGTCCGGAAGTCATGCTCTCGGGGATTGCTCTTTCACTCACCGAACTCATGCTCGAGGAAGGCGACGACGATGATTTCACGGAAACCTCCGACGATTGAGGTCACGGTCGTATTTCGTGCACCCTGCGGTAACCTCGGCGGAGCAGTTTTTTCTGATTCCATTCGCCTGGTGCTCCGCCACGAAAAGCGACGCGCGGCGATGATTTCCTGCGCCGTTGTAAGCGATGACGAGATACATGAACTGAATCGCCGTTTTCTCAAACACGATTATCCCACGGATATTATCACGTTTCCGCTGGAAGATGATCCGCTCGAGGCGGAACTCGTCATCAGCGCCGACACGGCAAGGCGACAGGCAAAGGAATACGGGGTGACGATGCGCGAGGAATGTGCGCGTCTGGCTATCCACGGAATTCTTCATCTCTGCGGCTATGATGACAGGAGCGAAACGGATCGTTTAGCGATGAGTAAGAAAGAGGATTTCTACCTCAAGCAACTCAAGAAGAAAGACCGCACTCAGCAATGACTTGACATTCGCCGCGTCAAGTTCTACTTTTTCCCTAACCATTGCCTGAACTTCATATAGATAGAGGAATGCAGGAACGTATCGTTGAAATCATCGTGTATCTGATACACGAAATGCAAACCGACAAGCGCCTTGGCGAAATTGACCTTCACGCGCTGTCGGATAAAGGCTATACACAGAACGAAATCAGCACAGCCTTCAGCTGGCTGTTCGATAAAATTCACCTTGGCGACAATATCCTGACAGGAGGGAGCAGGAGCCAGCCGCATTCACACCGTGTCCTGCATGATTCTGAGCGTACCGTTATCACGCCGCAGGCCTATGGGTACCTTCTTGAACTCAGGGAGCTCCGTCTGCTCGATGAGATGGATATCGAACTTGCTATCGACCGCATCATGATGGCAGGCTTCGGTACGGTAGGGATTGATGAAATGAAATCGGTCATCGCCTCGATCATTTTCGACTACGATGATTCGAACCGCATCGGCAGCAGACTCATGCTGAACAGCAAGGACACTATTCACTGAAGTGTCCCTCGGCGCATTAGACGCCCAAGTCCCGTTCATTAATTCGGAGCGGAAGGGCAGCGCCTGCAACTCGCACATCCGTGCATCGTCAACCATTGAAACTGGAAACCATGTCCAAATCGCTTATTATCGTCGAGTCGCCTTCAAAGGCCAAGACAATCAACAAATATCTGGGTAAGAATTTTGTGGTCGAAGCATCTGTCGGCCATATCAAGAACCTGCCGTCAAAGGATCTCGGCGTCGACGTTGAGCAAGGCTTTGAACCTCGCTATGTGACCATCCGGGGGAAAGCTGGTGTGATCAAGGATTTGCAGAAACGCGCGGCCCTTGCCGACTCTGTCTACATCGCAACTGATCCTGATCGCGAGGGAGAAGCCATCGCATGGCACATCGCTCGCGAACTTGAGAAACAGCTGGTTGGCAAGAATCTGTATCGCGTGCTCTTTAACGAGATCACGAAGTCCGGTATTGAAGAAGCGATGAAGCACCCTCGCCGGATCGACGAACGCATCGTGCACGCTCAGCAGGCCCGCCGTGTGATGGACCGCCTGGTGGGATACAAAGTGAGTCCTTTCCTCTGGAAAACCATCTATAAAGGATTATCTGCCGGCCGTGTTCAATCCGTGGCACTTCGACTGATTTGCACGCGGGAACAGGAGATTGCGGATTTTCAGATCGAGGAATACTGGACGATCACCGGAGAGTTCATGAAACCCGGCGCCGGGAGCTTCCACGCCAAATTGGTAAAGGTCGGCGGTGAAACACCTGTCATCTCCGATGAGGCGACCGCGACTTCGATGCTTGAGCAGCTGCGGCTGCAGCAATACGTGATCGCGGACGTTCAGTCAAAAGAGATCTCGCGTTCACCTTCACCCCCGTTTATTACAAGCTCGATTCAGCAGGAGGCTTCGAACCGGCTGCGATTCACCACGAAGCGGACCATGCGCATCGCGCAGCAGCTGTATGAAGGTGTCGAGCTTGGTGAAGAAGGCGCGGTGGGTTTGATTACCTACATGCGTAC
>JBATDG010000050.1:0-27148 GCA_049663345.1 Bacteroidota bacterium | reverse complement strand
CGTGGAGCGCCAGCTCCGCGCAACAGGACCCGTCTCCGTCCCGCAATGCGGGACTACGCCGTGGCGAGCCGCGGAGCGTCAGCTCCGCGCAGCTCACAGGACCCGTCTCCGTCCCGCAATGCGGGACTACACCGCTGCAGGCTCTGGCACAAAGGTAGTAGGGGCGAGCCACCTTCCAAACTGCTGAGAATGTTTATGTGTGGCAGGCTTCGCAGAATGAGATGGATGTTCGCAGCGCAAATCGGCTCGCCCGATTCGGCACGATGGCCAGATGTGGATGGACCACTAGAAAAATGCTTTGACTTCGGCGCGGGCGGTGTGTATCACCGCCCGTTCTGTTTCGGAGCGGCCGAGGTATGAGAGCGTGGCCTGCATAAAGCTGGTGAGCCGGTAGTCGAAGTTCAGACGCCACACCCAGCTCGTGCCCTCGGCGCGTCCGTCGGTGAGCTCGAAGGGAAAGCGGTCGACCTCGGTGTTGAATTTGACGGTGCTGCGTTCGATTTCGATGCGCAGACGGCCGGGACCCGGAAACGCGGTCACACTGCGAAGGGAGAGCGTGGTGATGTCGGCCTGCACCGGCACGACGGGCCAGGAATCAGTTGCGGTTTTGCTGTCGAGTACGAAGCCGATTTCAACGTCCTTCCACGGACGGTAGGAAAGATCTCCGATCAGATTCGCGGATACGATATCACGAGCACGGCTGCTCGCCGTAGCGGTGCGCAGCACGTCATCCAGAAAGATTGCATCGGCCTGCAGCCCGATTTCGCGCACGAGCTGCGTCTTCATTCGGAGTGCTCGCTCGCGGCGCCAGGAGCGTTCGCTGCCCAAAGCAAATTGGCTGAAGCCGTCGCGCTGATCGAAGCGCAGACGCAGCGAAAACTCTGAGCTGCGCTCGAACAGAAACAGGTCCTGCCGGATATTCTGAAATCCGCGAAGCGTGGTGCTGTCGTTGAGGAAATGATCTAGGCGCAGCAGATAAATGTCGGAGGTTTTTTCTTCCTCGCTTTTTTCATCGATGCGCATGAAGGTCTCGCTCGAAAGTGCACGCAGGACGTCCTGCCATATCGGTGCGCTGGCGTCTGCCTTCAGGATGCGGTCGGGACGCAGCCGCAGACGCAGGCTGCTTTTCAGATCGATGACGGGGAAAAGTTCGTCCGTGGGAATCGTCAGCAGTATATAATCGCCTTCGAAGCGCGTGAGTTCGAATTCCTCTTCGTCCTGCACCCCGTTGTTGTTGAGATCGCCTAGGTATTCGTAATTCCCCTGTCCGTAGGGCACGTTGAGAAAAACCCGCTGCAGCCGGGAGGTGCGTTCGGTGGAAACTTCGTACAGCAGATCGGTCTGCACACCGCCGTTGAACGGCGAATACCGGGCCTGTGCGCGGGTGAGGATTGTCTGAATATCCTTGCTGCCCAGCGCATGAAAGGCATCGCTGTATTTCCGATCGCGTATGGTGACGGTGACCGAGGAGGACAGATCGTTCCACGGACTCAGCGACCAGCCGTACTGCTGCAGCAGATCGGTGGACTGCCTGGCCAGTTCCCCGTCCAGGGGAATGTCTTCCAGCCGCAAGCCGATGTCGGCGCTGAATTGCATTCTCCAGAATTCAGGGAAAAGCAGGCCGGGGCGGATGTCGACAAATGCGAGACTGGTGAACAGCAAGCTGTCGGCCGCAGCGTCGCGGTTTTCACGGTGCTCCTGCTCGAAACGCAGACGCGGGGTGACGATGCCGAGCATGTACGTCGCTTCAGCCTGCTGACGCAGCCAGCTGCCGCGCTGACCGCGTCCGCCGTCGTCGCTCGCGATGTGTTCGATGCGATACCGCATATCAGGCAGAGCGCTGTCGGCGGTATGCGTAAGATCCACGCCGCCTTCAAGGCGCAGCGATGAGAAGTCGCCGCGCTTCATGCTGCCGAGACCGCCGCTCACGCGAAGCGGTGCGAGAGGGGACCAGGCCAATCCGCCTTCGGTGATGCGCTCACGCTCCGGAGCGCTGGATTGCAGATCCCATTTGCGGCTGAATTCGATGTCGTTGACGCGGTCGATGGCATTGAAGGCCGGGGCTACGTCGCGATAACGGACATGCAGGTCCATATCTTTCGAGGCCAGGAGTGAAGGCGTCCATTGCAGACCCATCGTCCAGGCGCTGCCTGCGTCGTCGCTGTCGTCGCGATCGGAAAAGCGGTTGCGGTCGAGCGCGCTCACGCCGATTTCTCCGTTGATCCGGAGGGCCTCGACCGGAGTGGCAGCAAGCTGCAGATCCATCAGCTGATGTAGTCGCGGCAGGGGAAGCAGGCGAAGGGGAGCGTAGTCTCCGCGTCCGATGCCGGCGAATTCAAACGTGCCGACTGTCTTCCGGCGGTAGTCTCCGCGACCCTGTCCGACGAAGGAAAATGTTAGAGCCCATGTAGCGCTGTCCGCCCCCGGCGCGTAGCGGTACACCGTAGCTGGATTACCACTGATGAGAGTATCCACCCGGATGTATTGTCCGCGTCCGGCAGCCCGCGCGGTGTCGTAGCCCACGAAGCTCACGCCGCTGCGAGAGGCGGCTGTGGCGTCGTCGCCTGCCGCGGCAAGCACGGCCCGGTCATCATCGGAAAATTCCAGGTCGATCGGATTGTCGGTATCGTCGGCTTCACGAATGTATCGTGCCGTGAGCGAGAGCCGTTCCCCGGCGATCGCGGCGCTGCTGTTTGCGGTCATCAGTGAACGCACGTACTGCCGCTCCGCGTATTCATAGTCGACCGTGATGCGGGAATAGGCTGTGACGAAGCGGCGCGGGGTGAAAAAAAGTTCACCGCTCGCGTACTCAATGACGTAGTCGTTGTTTTCTCCGCGGGTCATCTCCACGCCGTCCACATACACCTTCTCAGTCCCTGCCAGCACCAACACAGGCTGTTCGCCGTTGCGTCCGGTGAGGCGGTACGGCCCCTGCACGCCGTCGATGCCGTTGAACTGCAGGCTGTTCCAAGTACCCTTCAGCGTGGCGTAGGAAAGCGAGGCCGCGGCGTTTTCGAAATGTCCCTCGCCCAGCACGCCCGAAAGCTTTCGATTGTAGCGTCCGAATTCGGAGTCCGAATACCGCAAATTGAAATCTCCCAGCGTCGTGCTGAGATTCTTCCCGGCGATGTTTATGAAGACCTTGTCGAGTTCCTGAATCGTGCGCGTGTTTCCTTCGGGCTGAATCGGTGTATTCTCATCCGTCAATGCTCCGGTCACCGTGATGTCGTCGGAAAGCTTCCCTGCCAGCTGCAGCCGGAAGCCGCTGTTGATATTCAGATCGCGGTTGCTTCCCATGGTGAAGCCGCGTCCGATATAGCCGCTTTTCTCCAGTTCATTGCCGAAAATGCTTTCGATGTTCAGCGGCTGTGAAGGGGCGGCGTAGCGCACCCGGTCATTTTTGCCTGAAGCGGAGCTGCTGTCCCGCTGCGTAACGAGCACACGCTGTCGCCATGACGGCAGAATGCGGAACGGCAGAGCGCGGTAGCGCACGACAATGCGATAGCTCGCGGCGCTGTCTTTCAGGGTGGATCTCACTGCGGGAATTCCACCCGCATCGCTTTGTGTGGAATCCGCAATTTCGCCGGCCGCGCTGGCCAATGCCTGCAGGCGCGCGGAAAATTTCAGCGCTCCGACGCGCGAGTCGAGCATGATGTCAGTGGAATCGATAGGAAGCGGGGGTTCGATCGAGATGGAGAAGCCGCCGGGTTGTAGGAAGCCGTGAGAAAGCTGCAGCGAATCACCCGGCTGCCAGCGGAGCGTATCCGCATACTCCCGCCACAATGGCAGCTGCTTCTGCGCCGCCACCGGAGCAGCCGCAAGAAGGAAGGCAAGGCTAATAAACAAAGCTCGGATCTGCACTGCGAGCGTCCTGCGGTTGAATAGGATATTCCTAATGGCTGATAGCTGATAGCTAATAGCTAATAACCTATCTCTTATATCAGCCATTAGCCATCAGCCATTAGCCATCAGCCATTAGCCATCAGCCATCAGCCATTAGCCATTAGCCATCAGCCATTAGCCATCAGCCATTAGCCATTAGCCATCAGCCATTAGCCATTAGCCATCAGCCATCAGCCATCAGCCATCGGCCATCAGCCATCAGCCATCAGCCATCGGCCATCAGCCATCGGCTATTCGCCATTTATCCAATCTTTCCGTAATAAAGGCCGCCGTGGCGTCATGCTGCTCCCTGCCATTACCTTCGACGATCATGGCGGGAGCGAATTCAAAATGGATGGGACGATCACTCTCGATGCCGCCAAATTCCTTCAGTATGGATCCGTTTTTCCAGGCGTCGGTTTTGAGGGCGACGGGGACAATCGGCACGCCGGCCTTTTTCGCAAGCTTGACGCCGAGGGAATTGAACTTCGCCGGATCGAAAGTGCTGCTGCGCGTCGTTTGCGGAAACAGTACGATGGACGTTCCCAGGTCAAGACGGCGCGTACCTTCTTCGAGTACTGTCTGCAGGTCCTGTCGGGGATTGTCGCGCGTGACGACTATCGGGTCGCGCGAACGCATGACATGACCGAACACCGGATAATCCATCAGACTGGGCTTGATGACGAATGTACAGCGGCGCACGGAGTTAATCAGCGATGGCAGTACAAGCGTTTCAAGTGTGCTCATGTGATTGGCGATGAAGACAGCCGGTCCTTCAAGCGCACGTATGTGCTGCATCCCTTCGATGTGGAATTCGCAGCCCGAGTGCTCTATCGCATTCATGATATCGATGCTGGCGTTGACCCACTCGGTATCACCGTAGCGCCCGCGCTTGGCTTTATGCGAGGAGCGGAACACCACCGCGCTCACACCGACATAAAATGAGAGCGTTGTGGGGAGAAAGGACGTTGGCAGATCCTTCTGCGTGTGATAGCTGTCCTTGAGTGCGAATACGGTGCCGTGGGGAATCATTGTGTTATCCAGCCGCATGGTGATAAATCATTTGGACAATGAAACGATACTCAGAAACGGTGAGAAGAAAAATCCGGATGCGCAAAAAAAAAACGCCGGGTGCGGACACCCGGCGCCGTCCGCGAACTGCGGTCAGATCAATAGCTCCAGAGACCGTTTTTCTTCAGCACGTCATGAGAAATGACGAGTTTCTGAATTTCACTGGTTCCTTCGAAAATGCGGTTGATGCGGCTGTCGCGGTAGATGCGCTCGACGGGAATTTCACGCGAATATCCCATACCGCCATGAATCTGCACGGCATAATCCACGATTTTATCGAGACCTTCGCTGCAGATAAGCTTCACTGCTGCGGATTGCGTAGAAATCTTCTTGCCGGCGTCATAGTCCGCAGCTGTGCGGTAGACCGTGCTTTCCATCGAATAGGCAATCGCCATCATATCAGCAAGCATGAACTGCACCGCCTGGAAATTCGCGATGGGGGCGTTGAACTGCCGGCGCTCTTTTGCGTAGTGGGTGGACATTTCAATCAATTCCTTTGCTGCACCGACACAACAGGCGCCGAGACCGAGACGGCCAGCGTCAAGAGTTTTCATGGCAGTCAGGAAGCCGCGTCCGTCCGCGCCGATCATGTTTGAGGCCGGCACGCGCACGTTCGTGAACGTGATGGCATTGGTCATGCTGCCGCGGATGCCCATTTTCTTTTCCTTCGGACCCGCATAGAAGCCATCCCACGTCGTTTCGACTGCGAAGGCAGTCACGCCGCGGGGCGTGCGGGCGAATACGGAAACCACATTTGCGAATCCGCCGTTGGTGATCCAGAGTTTTTCACCGTTTAGAATCCAGTCGTCGCCGTCTTGTTCAGCGCGCGTACGCACGTTGAAGGAATCCGATCCGGCAGTGGATTCCGTCAATCCGAAGGCTGCGATCCATTCGCCGGAGCAGAGCTTCGGCAGATATTTCTGCTTGAGTTCTTCGCTGCCGCTGAGAAAGATGGCATTGGCGCCGATGGACATGTGTGCGCCGATCATGGTCGCGGTCGAAAGACAGCCGCGTCCGACTTCTTCCTGTGCGATGCAGTAGCCGACTTCGCCGAAGCCGCCGCCGCCATATTCTTCCGGAAACACTGTTCCGAACAATCCCACCTCGCCGAGTTTTTTGATCAGCTCGGGGGGAATCGCTTCGTTCTCATCTATCTGACTGGCGATTGGCTTGATTTCGGCATTGACAAACTCGCGCACCATGTCGCGGAGCATGTTTTGTTCTTCGTTGAATTCAAAAAGGTTCATGGGCATATTCTTCATGTGTGTGAAACAGCCGTATCTATCTCCAGTAAAGTTGGAGTCGAACATACGTGGCAGAAAAGGTTGGCCACGAAAGGTGCGGCGGTTGATTAATGCAAAGTCTAAAAATACGATGCCGGGGGAAAAAAATGCAACGGGTGCGAAACCCCTAAAATCAATTCCGGATTTCTGAATCCACTGTGCAGCTTGTAAGCGTCCTACGACACGTCGGTTGGATCCCAGCTGCTTTCGCTCAGGAGGTGGAGGTCCGAATATTGGTATGGCGAACGCTGCCCCACGTAGCTGACCTTGCTTTCCGCGCCGTCTACGCCGATCGTGTTGCCGTTGATAAATTCCGTGCCGGGCTGCAGCAGGGAAATGATTGCGTGCGCAACGTCCTCAGGCGTCGTCGCCCGGCCGAAGGGATTCTTGGCCACAGCCGCGTACAGCATGTTGCGTGCGCCCGGAATCTTGCTCAATGCCGGTGTATCGGTCACGCCGGCAAGAAGGGCGTTGCAGGTGATGCCGCGGGGCCCGAGCTCGATCGCAAGCTGACGGATGTAGCTTTCAAGCGATGCCTTGGCCGCTGACACAGCGCCGTAAAACGGGAGGTTCAGGTTCGCACCATCGCTGGTCATTGCGAAAATGCGGCTGCCGCGTCCAAGTAGATTGTGGCGCACGAGGTCCTGCGTCCAGTAGATCAGCGAATTGGCCATGACGTCGAGCGTCATTTCAAGCTGCGCCTTTTTTATCATCTCGCCTTCGTTGCGGCCGACGAGCGGCCTCAGCGTACCGAATGCGAGGCTGTGCATGAGCACTTTCACTTCCGCACGACCCTCTCGATGGAAGCGCTCGATAAAGTCATCGATGATGCGATGCCGCTTGTGCTCATCAGCCGCGTTCTCATTATAGAACAGCGCCTGATGACCGGTGGCCTCGATGTCGCGAATCAATTGATGCACCGCGGGCATTGTTGCCTGGCGATCAAGATGGACGCCGATAATGTTGTATCCGTTCCTGGCCAGCTCCCTTGCCGCCGCCGCGCCGAAGCCCGATGAGGCGCCGAGGATGAAGGCCCACTGGGTGCCGCTTTTCCGTGTCATATAGTAATCTGGATAGTTCTCATAAAATCATAGACTACAAAGGTAACGAAAAGGAAGGAAATTTCATTGTCTTTTGCGAGGCGGAGCCTAGATCTCCCCCCCAGTTTCATTCCCAACTCCCGTCTCAGTAAATTGGAGTATGAACGAGTATTTACCAACGAAATTTTTCGATAGAAGCGGCATTGACTGCAGGCATTTCAACGGGTATAAGCCCTGTTTCCCCGGAGTGGACTGCAGTAAGGAATGCCAGCGGCAAGAGCCGACAGGCACGCGCGTGCTGATAATTAATCTCGACGCGATGGGCGATGTCGTGATGACCACCGCTCAATTGGCAGGCATCAAACGCGAATGGCCGGTGAGCCAGATTTTCTGGATCACCATGGGCAACGCCGCGAAGCTGCTCGAAAATAACCCGCTGGTCGACCGCGTGTTTGTCTGGAATGATGTCAATCGCCTCATTCTGCAGCGGCAGCGCTTCGATGTGGTGCTGAGTGCGGACAAATCGTCCGAGGCCTGCGCGTTCGCCGATTCCCTCGGCTGTGAAGATACCCGCGGGTTCACGCTTTCCGAAATGGGACAGATCATTCCGGCGAATGCCGCCGCAGCGTATAATTTCCGCATGGGCATCGATGATGAACTCAAGTTCCGCGTCAACAAGCGTACGGGACAAGACATTCTGGCAGAAAGCTGGGAATTGCCCTATAAACAGGATCCCTACATCCTGAACCTTTCCGATGAGGAAACCGCGTTTTGCGATGCCAGGCGTGCGGAGTGGGGACTTAATGGTACGGTTGTCGTGGGCTTCAATACCGGCTGCTCCGAACTTTTTCCGAATAAGAAAATGACCGTCGAACAGCATGTGCGGCTCATCACGATGTTGGCGAATGACGCTGGCCTGCGCTTTCTGCTGCTCGGCGGACCCGAAGACACCGGGCGCAATGACCGCATCTTCGAGCTGCTCGAACCGCTCGGGCTCGGCGACCGGCTGATTCTCACTCCCACACGAGAGGGATTGCGCCGCGGCATCTGCTATGAGAATCTCGCGGATATCGTCGTCACAGGCGACAGCTTCGGCATGCATCTGGCGATCGGACTCGGCAAGCAGGTGCTGGTCTGGTTCGGACTCAGCTGCTGGGAGGAAATTGATCTTTATGGATGCGGAAAGAAGTTTATTCCTGAAGGACTCCACTGCGCACCCTGCTGGAAGCGCAGCTGTCCCTACAATCTCGAATGCATCGATATGATCGATCTCGACGGCATAGCCGCCGCAGTGCGCCAACACGCCGGGGCCGCCCTGGCAGCGGATGACAACATATCCAATTCCATCTCAATCGCTTCCGAGAACATCGGAACGCGGTCCAACACCCCTGCAGAGGAACCGCAATGATGAAATCCCGCATACTGCTTCTGGCGTTTGCCGCCGTGCTTTTCGCTGCCTGCAACGGCGAGCCCTCGGTCGTGGAACGGCTTCCGGGCTCATGGAAAAACGGCGACGGGAATATGGTCCGCTTCGAAAAAGGCGACAAGGCCGCGGTCGGACAGGAGGGACTTTCGGGAGAAGGCGCTTGCCGCTACGCTGTCAGGCAGGATACGATCGTCGTGACTATGCTGCCCGATGGTGCAGGCGACACCTACGCTGTCTATCGCATGAAGCTCGATGCCGATACGCTTCGCATCATTTCTCTTGAGCGTCATGCACCGGGCAAGGTGACGTCGGTTACGATCGAGCAGTATGCCCAGCAGGTGGGACGTCCGATTTACAAACTTGATTTCACACGCATTCAGAAAAAGAAATGAAGCGCATCCCTGAAGCCAGTCCGCTTATCGCCCCGTCCCTGCTGTCCTGTGATTTCTCGCGCATCGCCGAAGAAATTCGGGCGATCGAAGCCGCCGGGGCGGATCTCCTGCATGTAGATGTGATGGACGGACATTTCGTGCCGAACATTACCATAGGCCCACTGATCGTGGAGGCGATGAAAAAGCACGCCGCGCGTCCGCTTGATGTGCATCTGATGATCACGGATCCGGACCGCTACCTGAGCGACTTCGCCTCAGCCGGAGCGGATATTCTCACGGTGCACTGGGAGGCATGTCCGCATCTGCATCGCACCGTGCAGGCCATTCACGATCTCGGACTACCGGCCGGCGTAAGCGTTAATCCCGCCACGCCGGTGTGGCTGCTCAAGGACATTCTCGCCGACATTGAAATGGTGCTGGTCATGAGCGTCAATCCCGGTTTCGGCGGACAGCGCTTTATTCCACAGGCGCTGGAGAAAATTTCCGAACTGCGCACGATGGCCGACGACATCGGCATCACCGATCTCCGCATCGAAGTCGACGGCGGTGTGACTTCGGAAAATTCCGCGGCCATAAAGCGCGCAGGCGCGGACATCCTCGTTTCCGGATCCGCGATTTTTAAATCCGGCGATTACGAGTCCTACATCACCACGCTGCGCAACGGCTGATTCAATTTTCGCAAAGGGAGTATTGGGGATGTGAAGAAAATCCGCGCCGCAGCGCGGCAGCCGGATATGAGGGAATTCTGGAAACTGAGGGTCCGGAACTCCGCTACTTCCACTGTTGTTGTATCCTGCATGCACACAGGGAATCTCATGATCAATTTCAAACAAGCGCCTTCAATCCGGTATTGCATCCGCGAGCGGAAGCCGGCTGTGCCCGAAGATGATGTCGTCCGCATGTGGCTGCAGCGCGCGCAGCCGGATGTCGAGTTCGAGACACAGTGCCTGCGCCGCGTTCGCGTGATCGACCCGGGGACGCGCAACAGGCACGATGGCCCGGATTTTCTCAGGTGCGTCATCACGGTCGACGGCGTTCTGCGCCGGGGCGATATCGAAGTGCATACGCATCCCGAAGACTGGCGGCGCCATGGTCACGATTGCGATGCGCGCTACGGCGGTGTCGTGCTGCATGTTTGTCTGTATGACGGTGAGGTCAATGTTCCGTTTCCCACCATCGTGCTCGCCGGTCAGCTTGGCCAGCCATTCCGTGATTCATGGTGTATGGCTCGCGACCATCGCCATGCGCTGCCCTGCATGCGTTCAGGCAATCAACAAAACAAAATTCACAACGGCATCGCGGCTGTGCAAAGCCAACATTCCCTTGATCCGCAATCGGTCATGCAGTCCATGACGGTGCTTGCTTCGGCCCGGCGTTTCGACAGGAAATTGCAGCGAATGTCTCTCCGCCACGAAATGCTGAGGCGTGAGAATGACGATGCCTATGCGTTTCGCCAGCTTGTGTACGAGCACTTTGCCAGAGCTTCCGGCTATGGCGGGAATGAGCGTCAGTTTGAAGCGCTCTCGCGTGCGGTGCCGCTTTCCGAGCTTTCCGCATTGACCGCTGCAGGGCGTGCTTCCCGGCTTGCCGCCGCCGCCGGGCTCAACCGCACTGCGATTCCGCTTGAGTCGGGATCCGAAGCGCCATCGCAGGCTTCCTGGAACTCAGCCGCGGTCATGCCGCACAATCGCATTGGCAGGCGTCTGCAGTGGTTTGCTTCCTGGGCACCTGTTCTGGAAAACCCCGCATGGTGGCGGAAGCTTTTCTCACTGCTGCGGGAGGGGGCGGCAGCTGCCGAAGCATTTGCCCCGCTGTTTCAAGTCGAGCTGCAGCGTGAGAATCCGGGTCCCGAGCGCATTGCCGAGTTCATGATCAACGTGATCGCCCCTGCACTCCGCCTCTACGGATTACAGCGTGGGGATGCACAATTGGCGCGCGCGGCTCTGAAATTGTATGTTGCTTCTACTCCTGCGCCCCAAAACCGACATACGCGCATTCTCACCACGGCATTCGAGCTTGCCTGTGACAGCGGTGAAGATCAGCAGGGCATGATCGAACTTTCCACTGAATTCTGCGAAAAAGAACGTTGCGGCCAATGTCTGTTTTCTCACATCTGATTACTTTGTTGCTGCTTCTCGCGATCGGTTCGCTCGCGCATGCGCAGCGAGTTACTGAATTGATGGTGTATCATTACAGCGGACAGACTTTTCTGGCGTGGGAATCTGTCGGCACCTCGGTCAAGGAGTACACGGTGTATCGTTCCCGCCGCCCGCTGCGCACATCGCTCGCGCTGCGGCAAGCGGAAGAGCAGTTCGTTGTGCAGCCCGGTACAGCCATAAACAGACGGCTCAGCAGCTCGCTTCAGCGTCCGGCATATTTCCGGCTTCCGGGTCCCAGCGGTACGCTCGATTTCTCGCGCGAATATTTCGTCGTCACCACGACGGAAACGCGAAAATATTATTACGCCATAACTGCGACAGGGGAGAACGGCGAATTTCGTCAGGTGCGTCCGGGGAAAAACGCAACCGCGAGTGCAGTGCTCGAACGTGTCGCGATGCCCTCTCCGATTCATCAGGGGCGCTTCTCGTATCTCAGCCGTTCGGTGGATGTGTTTGTCCATTGGGCGAGTGATCGCGATATCCCGGGCTATCCCGCGATGTGCAACCTGCCATCCTATCCGTTCAATTTCGCTGTACAGAAAAACGGGAAAGCCGAGTCTCATCCTCTCGTCGTGCGCATGCATGGCAGGGGCGATCATTTTCTCAACCACTCAAACAGCCTCGACAATCCGCAGGAATATGTGCTTGCTCTCGATGACGAACTTCCGGGTACTGTCGCGACATCTTTCTGGTTCGGCTACGATCGCGGGTTCGACATCAATCGACGCGGCGGCCTGCAGCCAGCACCGGGCACGGGAGTGGTGGACTACACGATGCGGCGCGTCAGATGGACGCTGGACTGGGTCCTTCGAAAAATGCCGATTGATCGGTCCCGTGTCTATCTGACCGGCATCTCAATGGGTGGTTCCGGAGTTGCATTTTCCCTGTTCCAGTTCGGCGATGAGATCGCAGCAGCTCTCGCGGTGATTCCTCGTCTCGAGTACAGCTATAACGACAGTCTGGAAACGCCGTATGGGCGCAGTGCGCAGCGGCTCTTCCCGGCATTGTGGGGGAACGCCGATCGTTCGCCGCGCATGGCGGCGGGTGGAGCGGTGTATGATCAGCTGAGTTTTTCAGAGAAATTGCGGAGCAGCGATCTCCGGAATTTCCCGCCGCTGCGCGTCATCAGCGGAAAAAAAGACTCTGTCGTCGGATGGAGGCAGGCGGTTGCAGGAATGCGCGAGGCAGACAGTCTGAAAACCGGAGCTGAATTTTTATGGGATGACCGGGGCCACGATGCGCATGGCAATCACCCATGGAGTCTGCAGAAATCACTGATCGATCTTTCACGTTATCGCGGAGACCGCAGCTGGCCGGCCTTCAGCAGTGTGAGCGCTAACCCGAATCCCGAACAGATATCGCCGGGGAGCTGGAACGCCTCAGTAACATGGTATGAACCGGTTATTGATGAATCCGACCGATGGTCCGTCGGCATACGGCGGGCTGCGCTTGAAATGCGCGACAATATTTACGAAGCAGGCGGTGCGCTGACATCGGATATAACTCCCCGACGCCTTCAGCGCTTTGCGATCCGGCGCGGCCTCTGGTACGGTTGGGCGATTTTTACAAACCGCGCAGAAGCAGCGAGCGGCAGGATCCGTGCGCTGCGGGACGGTGAACTTACCATTCCCGATGTCCCGATCCCCGCACTGCCTTCACGGCTGGAAATCCACTCCATCCCTGGACCGATATTCGATCGTTGATTTTTTCTCGAAAAAGTTTGATCTTATCACCTATCCGCTCTGATCGGTTCGAATTTCGCAGCACATCGGCATTCACAGTGAATGCGCCTGTCCAGCCTTTCGTATTTTTCTGACGAACAGGTCTGCTGTGGATTATTCAGCAACGGGCTGGCGAGATTAAGCCCATTTACGCTTTTGTATCATTCGGAGGACCACTCGATGGAAAGCATTTCTAAAGCGGCGTTTCGCCGGCTTCCTCGCTACCACCAAATTCTCAATGCATTTGAATCGGTTGGACGCGAGTACATCTCCTCGCGCGAACTTTCCGAGATACTTGAGATTAATGAAACGCTTGTTCGAAAGGACATGGCGGATCTTAAAATCCGCGGAAAGCAAAACCAGGGATACAGCATCAACGCACTGCGTTTGCGCATCGAGGATTTTCTTGGTCTGCAGGATATCACAGAAGCGCTTGTCGTCGGGGGCGGACATCTGGGCACCGCGCTGGCTACGTATCCCGGTTTCGAACATTACGGTTTGAAGATCGCAGGAGTGCTTGACAATAGTCCCGAAAAAATCGGCACGAAGATCGGAGGTCTGACAGTCGCCTCGATCTCCCGGCTCGCTTCGATGATTCAGAAGAAAAAGATCGAACTGGTGATTCTAACACTGCCTCGTGGTTCCGCACAGCAGGTGACGGATGTCGCTATCGGGGCGGGTGTCCGTGCGATATGGAATTTCACTCCCTGTGAACTGAACGTCCCCTCCGGAATCAAGGTTCGCAATGAACAGATCATCGGCGGCTTTATGGCGCTCTCGTACTTTCTGAAGAATTCCTCGTACTCAGCGGACGAGAGTGGGGAGTAACGAGGCAGTAGGCAGGGAAGCGTCGCTGATACTGCGATTGACAACAGACAAAAAAAAGCCGCGATTCACAACCGCGGCTTTTTTTATTGTCTGTTGTCAATCAAAAGATGTCGTTGTAAATGACGAACAGCATCAATCCGAGAAGGAGCACCATGCCTACCTGCTGCATGGCGATCTTGATTTTGTTGGGAACTTCGCGCCGGAAGAGGCCTTCGTAAATCAGGAAAATCAAATGTCCGCCATCAAGCGCGGGGATGGGGAATATATTGATGATAGCGAGACTGATGCTGAGCAGCGCCATCAGACTGAGGAAGCTGACGATGCCCGCCTCGGCTGATTGCGCAGCCATCTCGGCGATCTTTACGGGTCCGCCGATACTCTGTTTGAAGCTCGCTTCGCCGATGATGATGTGATAGATGTTCGTGAGAAAGAGATCGGTGACGCGAACGAGGCCCTGCAGTCCTACTCCCAACGCTTCGAAAACACCGTAGTGGACGATTTCAACAGGACCCGGAATACTGGCGACAGGTATGATGCCGATTTTTCCGTTATCCGTAGGGACGACAGAGGCCGACATAGTTTCGTCGCCGCGCAGCCAGACGATCTTGATTGCCTTGCCGGGACTCACGCTGACGTTCTTAATAACATCGCCAGGCGAATGAATCGACACATCGTTGATGCTGATGAAAATATCGCCCTGCTTCATTTCTGCGCGCGAAGCTGGAAGTCCGGGTTCTACACCGCCGATAAATGTTTGCGCGCCTTCCGGGCTGATGCCGAACATGGAGACATCCACACCCTGCAGTTTCTCCTTCGGAATGCGCACCAGCTGATTTTCTCCATCCCGGCGCACTTCCATACGAAGATCGCTTGAAAGCTGCGCGTAGATGATGGCCTCGCGAATACCTTCCCAGGTTTCCATCTTCTCGTCATCGATCGCGAGAATTTTATCTCCAGGACGCAAGCCGAAATTCGCTGCGACGCTGCTGTCCTGAACGTACCCGATGGTGGTCACCCGGTGATGCTCCATTCCCTGCGTGAGGTTGAGTCCCCAAAAAATTCCGATTGCAAGAAGGAGGTTCATCACGACGCCGGCGACGATCACGATGATTCGCTGCCAGACGGGTTTCGCACGGAACTCCCATGGTTCGGGCGGCAGCTCAAGGTGTTCGGTGTCCATGCTCTCATCGATCATTCCCGAGATTTTCACATAGCCGCCGATAGGCAGCCAGGAAATGCAGTAGTCGGTTTCCCCGATCTGCTTGCCGAACGCACGCGGCGGGAAGCCGATCGAGAATCGTTCGACCCGCATGCCGAAGGCCTTGGCTGCAAGGAAATGTCCGAGTTCATGTATGAGAACCAGAACGCCAATGATAATGACGAAATAAAATATCTGACTGAGAATTTGCGCGAAAGCATCCATCGAGTCTATGTCCGGGTCGTTTACAGAATTGCTGTTTGAGTGATTTGCGCTTCCGCCCATTCACGGGTGCGGCGGTCAGCATCGAGTATATCATCGAGTGAAGTGGCGGAATTCAGCGTCACATGCGAGAGACTTTCTTCAATCAGGGACGCTATCCGCGGAAAGGAAATATCGCCGCGCAGGAAAGCGGCGACAGCCACTTCATTGGCGGCATTGAGGCAAGCAGGTGCAGTCCCTCCCGCAGCCAGGGCGTCGTAGGCCAGTCGCAGGCAGGGGAATGCCGAAGTATCGGGTTCTTCGAAAGTCAGAGTACCGATACGTGTAATATCCATTCGTTCGTAATCCGCTGCTATGCGATTGGGGGAAGTAAGCGCGTAATGAATCGGTATTTTCATGTCCGGTACGCCGAGCTGTGCCTTCACCGAGCCATCGGTGAATTCCACCATCGAGTGAATGATGCTTTGCGGATGGACTACCACATCAATGCGCGAAGGATCAACGGCGAACAGCCAATGCGCCTCTATCACTTCGAGGCCTTTGTTCATCAGCGTAGCGGAATCTATGGTGATCTTGCGGCCCATGCTCCAGTTCGGATGGCGCAGCGCCTGTGCCGGCGTCACTGCCTGCAATGCTTCTGCTGTCCAGCCGCGGAAGGGTCCGCCGCTCGCGGTAAGGATGATGCGGGAGATGCCATGCGCTGGCTCTCCGACGATGCACTGCTGAATCGCGCTGTGTTCGCTGTCGATAGGGAGCAGGGGAACGCTGTGTTCACGCGTCAATGCTGTGATCAGCTCTCCGGCCACCACAAGGGTTTCCTTGTTAGCCAGGGCGATGGTCTTGCCTGCACGGATGGCTGTGACGGTGGGTAGAAGCCCGGCGAAGCCTACGAGGCTGCTCACCATGGTATCGTAATCGTCGCGTCCGGCGATGACCGTCAGCGCATCGTCGCCGTCGAGTACCTCGGTTATGCCGCCGACAGCCTCGCGCACTTTTATCCTTGCCGCGGGATCAGTAACGGCGATTGCGGCGGGACGAAATTCATTCACCTGCGCGATCAATAACTCGGCGTTGCTGTTTCCGGTGAGATAGCGGACAGCAAAATTATCCGGATGCCGGCGAACGACTTCGAGCGTATTGCACCCGATCGACCCGGTGGATCCAAACACAGCCAGTATTTTGATTCCGCTATTCATATACAATCTAACAAGTTAACCAACCCCTCCGCCTTCCGCAACACATAAAACCGTCGCCAAAGGGAAAGGGAATTGTATACTTTAGCGGTCAAACTTTTTTCAACGTTCTACGCAACCTCTGAATGGGTGTCATCACGCTGTGAATTCCGGCGAACACCAGGAAAAGTTCGAGGCGGCCGAGCACCATGCCTGCGGTTTCGATGAGCAGCACCACCGCGGGTGTATGCGGCCCCGTTACTCCGATGGAAATACCGACCGTCCCCAACGCGGAGGCGAATTCGAAGAGACTGTCGCTCAAGGAATAGCCATACATCGTCAGCAGGAGCGTGCCTGACAGGAGGAGGCCCAGATACAGAAAAGTGAATGCGGCGATCGCGGACATTTCACTGTCGGAGACGCTTCGCTTTCGTTCACTTTCCTGCACGATCAGCGGGAGCACTGCGCCGCGGGGCAGGATGAATTGCCGTACTGCCCTGCGCAGATACTGTGCGAGAATGTACACGCGCACCTGCTTGAGACCGCCTGCCGTGGAGCAGGCACCGCCGCCGATAATCATGAGGATAATCAGGATCAGAATGCCTGATGGATGCCACTGCCCATAGCCGACGGTGCTGAATCCGGTTGTTGTCAGCGCACTGACGGTTTCGAAGACGGCGACGCGAATGTCTTTCGTGAAACTGGCATACACATGCGCGGTGGTCGTCAGGTACACAAGAATGATCGCAATGGCGAGGGCGAGGCCTCCGAGACGCAGTTCGCTGTTATGCATCAGCGCATTCCAGCGCCGCCGCACGAGCAGCCACGCGGTGAGAAAATTGAGATTTCCCAGAATCATCAAGGCGATGCTGACCGCTTCAACGGGCATGGAAT
The DNA here is from genome assembly GCA_049663345.1 of Bacteroidota bacterium. Lineage (GTDB taxonomy): Bacteria > Bacteroidota > Ignavibacteria > SZUA-365 > SZUA-365 > SZUA-365. The sequence continues at coordinate 9,860 of JBATDG010000050.1, read as the reverse complement.
CCCATGCCCCGATGCTGTCGAATCGCGTCGAGAAACCACCGGTCGAAATTGCGGCACACGCATGATTGAAGGCCTCGAACAGCGACATCCCGACCACCATGTATGCCAGCACGCCGGCAAACAGGTACACTCCGTAAAGCTGGAGGACAAGCCGCGCCGAAGCACGAACCTGGGGGACCAGCAGTTCACGGCCCTCGACGCGCGAGTAGAGGGAACCCGCTGCGCCGCCGGCGATGGAGATCAGGAGAATGGCCAGTCCCGCTCCGCCGGCAAGTTGCAGCACGCTGCGCCAGAGAAATATCATGGCGTGCGTATGCGGGATGTCGGCAACGGAGAGACCGGTCGTCGTCCATCCACTGACTGATTCGAACAATGCCTGCACCGGCGACATTCCTGCCAGCGTCATGAAGGGCGGCATCGCTGTGAGGACGAGCAAAATCCAACCCCAGAATACGATGCGCGCGGCGTCGCTCATTCGCATGCGGACGGCGACGTGTCCCCGTTGTCGCAGCATTGCACCCGCCATGAAAATCACCGCGCCTGGAATGCCGAAGTGCAGGAGGGTGTCGGCGGCCATTCCTGCCGCCACTCCCGGAATGATCATGAACAGATAGAGCGCCGCACTGATATACAGCACGGAACCTTGTACGTGTCGCAGGGCCAGACGCTTTTCCACGTTGCCCGGATACAGATGGTGCATTGCTTGTCAGCCTTGGGTGAGCAGGCGCAGCGCTTCGTCTTGCCGCCGCGGGGTGGTAATGATCGTCAGTGCGTCACCCGCCGCAATGCGGGTGTCGCCGCGCGGAAGGATCGGCAGGTCATCACGCATGATACAGGCGATGAGTACATCGGATGGCAGGGCTGTCTCGGCCAGTGTCCGCTCGCAGATGGCGTCGCTCGCGCTTGCGACATATTCCGTCATGAGGAGTTTGCCCCCAGCTATCGCACTTAGCCCGCGTACGGCTTCGGTGACCGAGCGTTGCTCGATCATCAGCGCAACCACCTGTGTGGGACAAAAGGCTTCCACTTCCAGCTTTGCGAAGAGGTCCACGTTTTCTGGGTTGCTCGTTATGGCGAACACACGCGCAGCATTGAAATGCTGCTTCGCCATGCGGCAGATTCCCAGGTTGTCGTGATCGCGTGGAGTGATGGCGATGACCAGGTCGATTTCTCCGCTGCACGCTTCGGCAAGTACCTCGGGATCGGTCGCATCACCGACGAAAACGGTCGCTTTGAGTGTGTGGCTGAGTTCTTCGCCCTCGACTGCGTCGGGCACGAGAAGTGAAACACTGTGACCTTGCGAATGAAACTGTCGGGTGAGATGCGGGACCATTGGCCCATTGCCGGCTATAAGGATATTCATGTCGAGATTATTCATTTGAAGAAGGAGCAAGAAGTGATGGAAAAATGGCCTCGGCGGCGAAGGCAACCGGATCCACGGTTTGAATTCCCTCGGCGCGGATGATCGCGGCGCGCTGGGGATGAGCGATGCGCGCCAGCACTGCTGTCTTGCCATAAACATTCAGAGCGACAAGGGCGATCATGTAATTGAGCATGTCTTCGCGTGTGGCTGCGATCACCAAATCAGCATCAGCTATATGCGCACGTTCAAGCAGCGCAGTATCAGAGGCATCGCCCACCAGAGTGAATCCGGAGAATTCCGGCAGCAGCTTGTCGAATGCGCGGGAATCCGAGTCCAGCACAACGACGCTGTGTCCATGGCGGCTCAATCCGTTGGCGAGGTAGCTGCCAAAGGTGCCACAGCCGACAATAACGACATACTTCCTTCCATCCCTGCTGCCCCATTGGGAAGAAAAAAAGCGCTTGAGCTCAGTCATGAGAAACATGGTCGGCTCCTTCTGTTCCAAAATCGATTGCACCCGTTCGCGGCCAGCTGGCGATGCGGTCAAGATTCGCGCGAGCGGGCAGGTATTGAATATCGACGACGGAAGCGATGCGGTAAAACACCTGCGCATCCATGGTCTCTCCGTCGATTTCACGAATCGCACCGAGCAGATTGTATGCTTCCGCATTCATGGGATCGTTGGCGAGTGCGGCACGCAATTCCTCCTCCGCGGCGAGCAGCGATACGGTCCGGATGAACGCACGGGCGCGGTCGAGATGCTGTGCGCTGTCGATGGGGTCCGCTCGCTGTGCCTTTGCAGTCAGCGCCGCACGAAGGCTCTGGCGCAGTGCATCGGGACTGAATGGCTTGCGCAGGAAATCCCATGCACCGAATTTCATGGCCTCGACCGCGGACTCCACATCACCATACGCGGTCATGATGATGATAATAAGATCCGGATGGGCCAGATGCGCCGTACGGAGGACCTCCATCCCATTGCGGTCAGGCAGTTTCAGGTCAAGAAAGACGACGTCGATACCCTTTTCAGCGAGAACCGCCAAGGCGCTTTCGGCGGTTGCCGCATATTCTATGCGTTGAGCCGATGTCTCCAACGCGCGTCCGATGGTTTCGCGAATGTTCTTTTCGTCATCGACAATCAGAATAACGGGTGCGTTCATGATTGCGTGCTTCCTATGCTGTGGTAGGCAACGTGAATGTAAACGTGCTTCCGGCGCTGGACGCGGACTCAACCCAGATCGTCCCTCCATGCGCCTTTACGATCTCCTTGCTGATCGCCAGCCCAAGACCGGAGCCACCGGTGCTCTGGCGGCCGGGTACCTGCCTGAAGCGCTCGAATATCGTCGACTGATATTCCTGCGGGATTCCGGGTCCGTCGTCTTTTACAGACACATGGACCGCTCCTCCGAAGGCGCGTGCGCCCATCCGTATTTCCCCCCCGGAAGGCACATAACGCAGGGCGTTGGACACAAGATTTGTCAGCACCCAGGTGATCTTGGACGCGTCTGCGTGCACGAGCGGCAGATCAGGCAGTTCGTTGCAAAGCAGCTTCACGCCCTTTTCTGCACACTGCGGCGCGAAAATTGCGATGATGCGCTCGAACAGAGGCGCCAGCTTCACTGCTTCCAAAAACATCTCGACGCGGCCGCTTTCTATTTTCGAGAGATTGAGCAGGTCCTCAACAAGCGCGCGCAGCCGGCCGACTTCTTCCCGCGCCGTGTCGAGCATCAATCGGTCACGGGCGGAAATACCGTTCTCAAGGCTTTCCGAAAGCAGCTCGATGCTCATCCCGATACTGGTTAGCGGGGTGCGCAATTCATGCGACGCAGCCATGACAAATTCTGTTTTCAGGCGATCCACTTCCTTGAGACGGGTCACATCGTGAAGGACAAGCACCGCACCACCCGGCTGTTTTTCGGAGCCCTTGATCAGTTCCACGGAATACTGACAGTAGTGCTTCTGCGTCACGCCGGGAACTTCGAAGATCCGCTGATCATCCGATTTTGGAGGCATGCTGCCCTGTTCGAACGTCGACTGTACGGCATTATGGACTTCAGGCACGGGGAGGAATAAATGCAGGGCTGGTTCTCCTGCTGCACTACCGGATGAACGGTGAAGCAGGCGAAGTGCGGCGGGATTGATTTCAGTTACGCGCAGATCGCGGTCAATGACGACGATGCCATCGTCAATGCTGGAAAGAAGCGCTTCGCTCTTGTTGCGAGCTGCGATGACCTTGTCAATATTCATGTCGCGGAACTGCTGAAGATCCACAGCCATGCGATTGAATTCCTGCGCGAACGTCCCCAGTTCATCGTGCCGGTCCTCAGGCAGCCGTACATTCAGATTGCCTGTGCCAATCATCCGCGCCGCTTCCGCCATCGCCCTGATCGGATTCACCAGACGGTTCGAGAGTACGATACTGAATAACAGCACAATGCCGAGGCCAACTGCACCGGGCATCACGGTCATCCATATCGCCCGACGCGCAATCGCCGAGGCCTGGTCGCTGGCAGCGTACATGTGATCACGGTTGAGTTGGCGAAGCGAATGCAGCTTTTCACGCAGGCTGTCGGGGGTCCCGGACTTCGCCTGCAGATGCTCTGCCGATGTGAGCAGTGCTCCCCGCCATTCAGAATACAGTGTCCGAATATCCGCGATCAACGCGTTCTCGCTGACGATGGTGATATTTTCCGCGGCAAGCGTCAGCGCCGAGAGGAAAGCGGCATCGATGTCGCGGATGTGCTGCTGCCCATCTTGTTCCTGCATGCGTGGAAGCAATGCCTCCTCCTCACGGAGAAAATCCAGCATATCGTTAGCGGCGGCGATGCTGCGGTAATTTTCATGGAGAATGGCGTCTGTCGCTGCCCCGAGTGGGATCATCGAAAACACTGCGATTGTGAGGACGGATGCGAGCAGCACGAGCGCGATGCCGTAACCTAGAAGTATGCGTTTGCGAAGGGACATGTGATAATTCCTTTTCTGCTATTAAGACACACAATATCCGTGCCACGAACTCTCAAGTGATATTCCGCGAAATAGAGAGGATGGGGAAGGGGTCAGTGTTTCGTGGATTGCAGAATGCAAGGGGAGTGGAAAAACGCATTGAAGATTGCAAGGGTGGGAGGTTCAGAAAGAGGAAGTACAGGTACTAAAGAATGTGCCTGAACGATTGAAAATTGTATCGCGGTTTACAGTCCGTACTGCTTGCGTTTTCGCCAAAGCGTGGCTTGATCGATTCCCAACACATCTGCTGCTTCCTGCAGAGAGCCAGAATTCGCAAGAACTCTGCGAATATGTGCTTCCTGGAGCTGCTCGAGTGTGAGTCGCTCTCCGGCTGAATACTTATGTTCTGAATTCCGGATTTCAGGTGAAAACGCATGTGTGTCCAGCAATGAATCGGAGCCGAGAATGATGGCCCGTTCGATGGCATTTCGGAGTTCACGGATGTTCCCGGGCCAGTGTGCCACAGTCAACAGCTCCATGGCATCGGAAGTGAAACCCGATATCTCACGCTTGTTTTCAGCAGAGAAATGCCGGAGGAACATTTCGGCAAGGAAGGGAATGTCTTCACTCCGTTCGCGCAGCGGAGGAAGTTCCAATGTGATGACATTGAGACGGTAAAAGAGATCGTCACGAAAAGCGCCCGAGGCGACTGCCTGGTAAAGGTCCCGATTCGTCGCCGCGATCAATCTTACGTTTGCCGTTTGGGTGGATGGATCGCCTACACGTTCATAGCTGCGATCCTGAAGAAAATGCAGAAGCCGTGCCTGCACAGAAAACGGGAGTTCTCCTATCTCGTCGAGAAAAAGCGTGCCCCCGTCCGCTTCGGCTACGCGTCCATGCGTGTCGCGGATCGCACCAGTAAAGGCGCCTCGTCGATGGCCGAACAATTCGCTCTCGAAGAGTTCGATGGGAATCGCCGGACAGGAGACCGTGATGAAAGGTGCGCTGGCGCGGGGACTCCACGCATGCATGGCCCGTGCGAGGAGGGACTTTCCTGTGCCGCTTTCTCCGGTAAGTAGAATCGTCGCTTCCGATGTGGCAGCGTTGCGCGCCACGTCGAGCACCCGCTGCATAGCGGGGCTGGCGCTCACGGGAGGCATGGCGGCCCCGGAGGAACCGATTTCCAGCTGCAGCAGCCGTCGCTCCATATCGATCAGCTCACCATACCGTGCAGTGATCACCCGAGCCTGGACGCAATCGAACGGCTTGGCCAAATACTCCACTGCTCCAAGGCGTATGCTCTCGACAGCGGATTGGATGGTGCCGTATGCCGTCATCATCACCACGCGCAGTTTGGGCGCGAGTCTTCGGAGTTCGCGCAATACGTCATTGCCGTCTACTATACCGAGACGGAGGTCGAGAAAAGCCAGATCAAACACACGCTGCCGTACCTCCGAAAGCGCGTCTTCCGCGTCTCCAACACCAGTCACAACATGGCCTGCATCCTCAAGGCACATGCTCAGCATGCGCCGTATCGGACGGTCGTCATCCACCACAAGTATACGGAGGAGCGTTGCTGGAGCCAGTTCGTGATTTTCCGTTTCCATATCGCAAACATAGGGAATTCGGGCGAAAGTATTTGCAGCTGCCGTTACCGCTGCATTCCTGGATTCCATGGGTGAATCTCCAATGGTATGTCGAAGGCAGCTGCACTGCGTAGTGGAAATACTCGGTACTCATTGTGTGGCTACCGCATTCTTCCTATAATTATGGATGATTTATCCGATCCACATCAGCGGCGAATGTTCAATGAAATATATGGTGCTTCTGCTCATCCTGCTCGCCGCGGCGGCGCCGCGAGTGCGGGCGCAGGCGGCAGATGAAGTCAATACGCTCCGACTGGCTCAGACGTATGAGCAGTCCGGCAAATACGAGGAGGCGCTGCGTTACTACCAGGACCTCTTCCGCATTCGGTCCTCCAACAGCAGCTACTTCGAAGGCGTGCGCCGGAATCTGACCGCGCTCAAACGCTACGATGAGGTTGCAGCTTTCCTGACGGAACGCATTGCGCTCACGCCGAATGATTTTACTCTCTGGGTATTCCGCGGCGGACTTCGCCTGCAGCTGGGACAATCCGACAGCGCCGACGTGGACTGGGATCGGGCCGTCTCGATCAATCCCAATAATGCTCAGGTGTACACACTGATCGCAGATCAGTGCATCAACGCAAGGGAGTATATTCGTGCGATCGACTATCTCCGGGAAGGAAGGAAGGCACTGCGTTCACCGCAGATGTTCGCTTTCGAAATTGCACGGGCTGCAGCGATGAATATGGACTTCGATGCTGCAATGGATGAGTATCTCGGGTATCTCAGCGCCGCGCCGCAGACGCTGTACCAGATCCAGCAGCAAATATCCATGTTCTCCGACATCCCTGAAGCGTTGGATGCTGCCGTGCGCCGTGCTCGCCTGCAGTTGGACGATTCTCCCGACAACGAGGCGCTTCGCTATCTGCTCGCGTGGTTGTTTATGGAGCGCAAGGATTATGCCTCGGCGTTCGAAGTCTATCGTGAACTCGATAAGATGAAGAATGCCAGCGGTACGGAGATTATTAAATTCGCAGCCCGGGCATTCAACGACAAATCCTACTCCATCGCTGCGCAGGCTTATGCGGTAGCGATCGATCAGCATCCCGGAGCGTCCTTCCTCCCGCAGGCTGAATTCAGCCGTGCACGATGTCTGGAAGAACTGTACGCCGAGCAGGGGCTGCCCGAGGCTATGCAGCCGTCAGGCGAAGGCACGAGTTTCCCGAGCAGCGAAGCCGTGACCTCCTATCAGGGAGCTATCGCACTCTATGAAGAAATCTCGAAGAAGTATCCCGGCCTTCCGCTGGGCAACGAAAGCCTCTACCGAATCGCCTATATCAAATTCCATCGTTTCGATGATACAGACGGTGCGCTGGAAATCCTCCGCAGCATCGCAAATACCCGCCGGCAGGTATTCGGGATGGCCGATGCCGACGTGCTGATCGGAGATATTCTCATCGCCCGCGGTGATCTCAACGGAGCCATCGAACAATACGATATGGTCTTGCCGTCTCCCCGGCTCGATCCCAAGCTGCGCAGCGAGGCGCAGTTCAAAATTGCTGAAGCATATTTTTTCAAGGGTGAACTCGACACTGTTGTTGTGCAGCTCGAACCGCTGACAGCGGATGCGGGCTCCGATATCGCCAACGATGCGCTTGACCTCGCGGCGCTCATCGTGCAGTACCGCGCACCGGGTGAAGTGCCGCTTCAGCGCTATGCGCAAGCCCTGTTCCTTGAGCGCCAGCGAAAAATCACGGAGGCTGCGGCCATGGCGCAGGACATCATTTCGCAATATTCCTCCAGCGACATCGTTGATCTGGCGTACCTGAAGCTTGCAAAGCTGCAGCATCGCAGCGGGCATGCTAACGACGCAGCCGCGAGTTATCAGACCTTCCTCGATGCGCGCAAAGAGAGCTTCCTCCGCGACCGCGGCATGTTTTTTCTTGCGCAGCTGCGTGAGGAGGATTTCGGCGACGCCCCTGGCGCCATCGCGATGTATCAGCAGATGCTGACTGAATTTCCGCTGTCGCAATTCGCCGCCCGGGCGCGCGAACGCATCCTTCAACTCCGCAAAGGCAACTCCTGATGAAGCATGTTCTTTCCGTCCTGCTTGTGCTTTCGGCGCTTTGGGCGCCCGTTCAGGCTCAGCAGAGCATTTTTATTCCGATGGATCTTCAGCAGACCGATCACCTGAAGGCCTACGGCATCGTGTTCTGGGCCCTGAACCGGGGCGTGGAGACCGACTGGCTGCTCAACTACCGCGGGGGCAGTTTCCTGATTCCGCATTACGCGTTCATTGCGGACGAGTGCCGGCTGCGCGGAGTCTCCTTCGATCTGCTCGAAGGTTCCACTGCGGCGGGAATTCTCGCTGAGGTTGGGAGTCCGGATGCGAATATGGATGTGGTCCGTCTCGAAAAAGCGCCGAAAATCGCGGTGTATGTTCCGCCGAATTTCCAACCCTGGGACGACGCTGTGACGCTTGCGCTCGAGTACGCAGAAGTATCCTACGAAAAATTGTGGGACGAAGATGTGCTGAAAGGCAAGCTGAGTGAATACGATTGGCTGCATCTTCATCACGAAGATTTCACCGGCCAGTACGGGAAATTCTACGGACAGTTCAGCACCTTCCCCTGGTATATTCAGCAGGTGGCGATCAACGAGTCGGCTGCCAAGCGGCTGGGATACGGCAAGGTCAGCGAGATGAAGAAGGCCGTAGCCCGCACGATCAAGGAATACGTGGGTGGCGGGGGATTCATGTTCGCGATGTGCTCGGCGACGGACACCTACGACATTGCACTGGCATCAGAAAATACCGACGTCTGCGATGTGATGTTTGACGGCGATGCTCCGGACCCGAACTGCCAGAGCAATCTCGATTTCAGCAAGACCTTCGCGTTCGAGAATTTCAAGCTCGTGATGAATCCCTACGAATACGAATACAGCGACATCGATATGACCCCGGCTTTTGGCGGTCGTCCGGACAACGATTACTTCACGCTGTTCGATTTTTCTGCGAAATACGATCCCGTGCCGAGCATGCTCACGCAGGATCATATAAATGTGATCGCCGGATTTCTCGGACAGACCACGGCATTCAAAAAATCGCTGATTAAAAAGTCCGTCACCATTCTTGCAGAGAAGGACGGAGCCGGGGAAGTGCGCTACCTCCACGGAAACTACGGACGCGGTACATTCACCTGGTACGGCGGACACGACCCTGAAGATTACCAGCACCGCGTGGGAGATCCGCCGACCGATCTTTCGCTGCACAAGAATTCGCCGGGATATCGTTTGATTCTCAATAACATTCTCTTTCCCGCTGCAAAGAAAAAACAGCTGAAGACCTGACATGCTGCGACTTAAATGCGAAAGCAATGCCGGTTGGTCGGCCGCGGCGCTCGCCGATCTCGACACGCTGCTCATAGACCATGTGCATTGCGAGAAGAAAGCGGCCTCAACTGCTTTGAGTCTGATCAACCGCTATCCCGAAAATGATCTGCTGGTAGAACACATGATCGAGCACGCAAAAGAAGAGCTTGAGCATTTTGCGCTGGTAATGGAATTTCTCAAACGGCGCGGGGTTTCCCTTCGCCGGGATTCCGCCGACCCGTATGTCAATCAACTTCTCGCACATTCCCGTCGCGGCGAGCCGTTTCGACTTCTCGACTCGCTGATCGTCGCCGCGCTGATTGAAGCTCGCAGCTGCGAGCGTTTCCAACTGCTCGTGGAGGCCTTGCCCGCGGGTGAGCTCCGAGATCTCTTCAACGGACTCATGCCCTCCGAAGCCCGGCATTTTGCGATGTTCCTTTCGCTCGCTCGCGAATACTTCCCGGCTGATGACGTCGATCAGCGGTTGGAAGAATTCACCATCCTTGAAGCGGCTATCGTTCGCGGTCTCCCAAACGAAGCCCGCATGCACGGCTAGTTTGCGCCTACGCCTGCGGCGCGGCAGAGCGCCTGACGGCGCG
>JBATDG010000049.1:0-30189 GCA_049663345.1 Bacteroidota bacterium | reverse complement strand
TTGTAGAAATATGCGAATTCCACACCGATGGCTCCGGCACCCAGCACGATCAGGGATTTCGGCATGCTCTTGAGCGACATGGCCTCGAAATATGAAATGACTTTTTCGCGGTCAATTTCTATTCCGGGGATGCTTCGGGGACGAGCTCCGGTTGCGATGATAATGTGCTTCGCCTCTATTTCATCCAGTTTCTCGCCCTCCTTGTTGAAGGTACCAACGCGGTTTTTGGCGAGCAGTTTGCCGTAGGCTTCGATATGCGTGACGCTGTATTTCTTGAAAAGGAAAGCGACGCCTTTCGACATCCGATCGGCGATGCCGCGGCTGCGCGCAATGATTTTCGAGAAATCAAAAGAGACGTTGTCGAAGGTGAGCCCGTATTCATCGGCGTGCTGTACCGTTTCCCAGATTTCCGCGTTGCGGAGCAGAGATTTTGTTGGAATGCAGCCCCAGTTCAGGCAGATTCCGCCAAGATGCTTCGCTTCGACACAAGCGGTTTTGTAGCCAAGCTGGGAAGCGCGGATTGCCGCGACGTAGCCGCCGGGTCCGCCGCCTATGACAACGACGTCAAAAGATTGTGCCATTTCTATAAATCTCCACTCTAAACATTCAGAAACATGGATTGAGAAAAAGAAAGATATTCAGCGCGACGCTAGCGCAGCGCGTCGGGATTGTAAGTGCCGGGTAGAGCCGTGTGACTTTCATGTGTCAGCGCGGGCTCGAGCCCGATGAGGCGAGCATAGACGGTGAGCTGCCCGCGGTGATATGACTCATGCTGAATCGCGTCGACGAGCAGGGTCAGACGTGTATCGCTGCTGCCGTCGATTTTAGGAACAAGCTGCATCATGTGAAGATCCCCGAGTTCGCTCAACCGGGTTTCGGCATCGCGGTACTGTTCGACCAGAAGATTCACGAGCTTTTCCCGAGTGTCTGCGCGGGTGATATTGGGAGCGTAAACGTTGGCAAGCTGCGAAAGACTCGCACGTTCGAGATTTGTGTCTGCCCGCGCCAGTTCCTCAATCGTAATGATCGAGAGTTCGAGAACATGATGCACGATGTCCATGATGCTGCGCGTTTCGAGCGTGGCCCGAAACGTCAGCCGCGTTGGCGGTATATTCGATACCTCCCTGATAAATCCGCGACGGATGTTGTACCATTTCGCGAGAGTCTCAGCGAGAAGTGTTCGTGTGCGTGTCATGGCCTGCCATCTTATTGAGAAATAATTCACTTCAAATGTACGTAACCTCCGGGAAATACGCCCGATCCGGAGAGATGCAGCAAACTTCCGCATCGAACGAGCTGCACTCGCTTTCGACTACAGAGCCTCTATTTCCGCTATTGCATCGGGATGCGACATCAGGGCGCATTCCCACGCAAACGTAATCTCGTTCCTTTCCAGAGCGGCCCTGCAGCAATGCTGCAGCTTCTGTGAGAATGTTTCCGCGTCGAGTGCGCCGGTTTTCCACAACGCGAGCAGTGCGAGCAGTGCCCGATGCGACTGTCCCAGACGTAATTCCACGTCGAAACTATCTGCGTTGACTTCCTCGTGAGCCATCCCACGAATGTCTTCCTGCCAGCGAAGGAGAATCTCGCTGAAATCAGGGAGCTGCCCGACACTCGCCAGTTTTGCGAGGTTGTTTCCAGTGAGTATCGTGCTTTCACGAAGATGCGTCGGTAGGGCGTCGAAGCCGATGCCATTGTGCCTCGGTTTCGCAAGTTCAAAAAGAGCCTCGCCATTCGCCCGACAATACCAATTGTAGCCCATGCGCGCAACCAGGTCAAGCCGCCGAGGATCAATGCGGTCTCCTTCGAAGGCAGAATCCTTCACATGAAACATCACCACTTCCGCAACCATCAGATTGCCGCTGCCGGGTTTTCCGCCCGTATCGAAATGATGCATCAGCCGGCATTCCATGACAAAGGGGGATTCGGCCACGCCGGGAGCAGCGACGATATCGGAAGGAAGTTTGGTGAAGCCGGCCTTTATGAATTCATCAACCCCGCGCTCGTAATCCGAAGAGGCGAGACTTATCTGTTCGACCATCGCGTGTGAAACTGCGGAGACGGTGAATTCTTTCGTCTGCTGAATATTCTCGAAACTATGCTTGGGCGTGCCGTCCTTCCCGCGGTAAGCGGGCGATACAACAATCACCGGGGGATTCGCGCCGAAAGCGTTGTAAAAACTGAACGGAGAAAGATTGGGCCTCCCCTCGCCATCGAGGGTGGCGACAAGCGCGATGGGACGCGGCGCCACGCCGCTCAGGAGCAGCTGGTGAATATATGGAACGGGATGATCTTTCGGGTTGAATGACTTCATGGTCGGGACTCCGGCTGAGGTGTAAATATCCGACGGGTGTTCAGCGAGTCAAGCGGGATGCGTCCATCTGCGTTGCGCCTGGAGAGATCAGAACAAAATTATCCGACGGGTGTTCAGCAAATCACACGGGTTGCGTTCCTCAGTGATCTGCATCCGTGGGCCCGGCGAAAATTATCCGACGTGTTTGACCGAATTATCGAGGGTGCCGAGGCGCTCGATTTCGCAGACCACCACATCGCCGCCTTTCAGCCACCATGCGGGATCGTATACTTTCGAACCATTCAGCTCAAGGAAGCAGCCGGTACCGACGGTGCCGGAACCAATGACGTCGCCGGGATACAGCGTCACGCCGTAGGATGCGCGTTCAATGATCTGCGCGAAAGTCCAGCTCATATCCCGGACGTTGCCGCGGCTCACTTCTTCACCGTTCACCGTGCAGGTCATGACGAGATCGTAGCGGTCGCCGGCTTCGCCGGGAAGGCGCTTGTCTTCCAGTTCGTCTTTCGTGACGAGCCAGGGTCCGATGGATGTCGCAAAATCCTTGCCCTTGGCGGGACCCAAGTTCAGCTTCATTTCATGCATCTGCAGGGCGCGGGCGCTCCAGTCGTTCATCACCATGTAGCCGGCGATGTATTCATCGGCTTCCGAGGCCTTGATGTTGCGGCCTTCCTTGCCGATGACGATGGCGCATTCAAGCTCGAAATCCAGTTTGTCGAGATGCATGTCCATGACTTCGACTTCGCCGGGTCCGGTCACCGCATTGTGATTGGTGAAATAGAAAATCGGGATTTCGTCGAATTCCGGACTCATCTCCACACCTCGGTTGCGGCGCGCTGCTTCGACATGCTGGCGAAAGGCATAACCGTCGCGCATGGAAGTGGGATGCGGGACCGGGGCGAGCAGGGTGACATCGGCAAGGGGCAGGGCGATGGTTTCGCCTTCAACCTCGGTCGGACAGCCCGCCCCGCGATACCATTCCTCGACCTTTCGGGCAGTTGCGAGGGCATCCTCGCCAGCCCGGAGAAAGGCGTTCATTTCGTTGGGCAGCAGATCGTCGCCGTCTTTTTGCGTATAGCGCTGCATCGTGTGCGCGGCCTGAAGGTCCATAACCAGATTATCTACCAATGCGCCGAGCAGCGCGCGTCCCTGATATTCGAATGTGACGAGCTTCATTTCTTACGGATCTCCAGTGTGTTCGTTAATGTCATTGGGTTGCTTTCCCGCACTTACGCCGGGACAGTCTCCCAGCGGCGGTTGTCGAGAATCAGGTCCATGGCGATGCCGCGTCCTTCTTCATCGATTTTGTACAGCGGCATGATTTTGCTTGCGTGTACGATGGCCATGTCGAGTCCGGCCTCGCAGGCGTAGTGCAGAAACACGGAGTTGAGCACATGACGCGCATGGGGATTGAGGCCGAAGGAGACGTTCGACACGCCGAGGCTTGTGAAGCAGCGCGGCCAGGCGGCCTTGATCATTTTAATCGCTTCGACGGTTTCGATGGCCGAGCGGCGGAATTCCTCGTCGCCGCTGCCGAGTGTAAATGTGAGCGTGTCGAAAATCAGATCCTCGTCGCGGAGGCCGAATTTATTGATCGCGAGGTCACGAATTCGCGCAGCGATCTCAAATTTCTTCTGTGCTGTTTTCGCCATTCCGTCTTCATCAATGGTAAGGGCGACGACAGCTGCACCGTACGTCTTACACAACGCGAGAATCTGCGCCATGCGTTCCTCACCGTCCTCAAGATTTATAGAATTCACGATGGCCTTGCCGGCGCAGTGCTTGAGCGCCTCCTCAATCACTTCGACTTCGGTGGAATCGATCATCAGCGGAATGCTTGCCTGCGTATTGAAGCGCGAGATCACTTCACGCATATCGCGGCTCTCGTCTCTTCCCACGTAAGCGACACATACGTCGAGAAGATGCGCGCCTTCGCGAATCTGTTCCTTCGCCATGGCGACCATGTCGTCGTAGCGTTCCTCGAGCAGAAGGTCGCGGAATTTTTTTGAACCGTTGGCGTTGCAGCGTTCCCCGATAAGCAGAGGCGCGGGATCGAGATGCATGGGCACCGGAGCGTACAGCGAGGAAACCATGGCAGTGTTGTCGATGTCGCGGTGTGCGGGATGCACTTCCCCGGCCAGCTGCGCCAGCAGAGCAATATGCTCGGCCGTTGTGCCGCAGCAGCCGCCGATGATGCTGACGCCGAGTTCGCCGATGAAGCGGCGCATATATCCGGCGAGTTCATCGGGGGTGAGTTTGTAGCAGGTATGTCCGCCGATGTTTTCCGGAATGCCGGCATTGGGCATGACGAATACCGGGCGCGGCGAATACTGGCAGATGTAGCGGAGGTTTTCCTCCATTTCTTTCGGTCCGGTGGCGCAGTTCATACCGAAGACGCTCACGATGTCGTAAGGATCGACCGTGGTGACCGCTGCGCCGATTTCCGTGCCCATAAGCATGGTGCCCATGGCCTCGATCGTGACGGACACGATCACCGGCACGCGCGTCTGCTTGTCGTCGAAATACCGGCGGATAGCCGCCAGGGCCGCTTTCACCTGAAGCATGTCCTGACAAGTCTCCACGCAGAGCAGATCCGCGCCGCCTTCGAGCAGACCGGCGGTCTGTTCGTAGTAGGAATCCCGCATTTCATCGAAGCTGATATGTCCGAGGGACGGAAGTTTGGTGGTTGGTCCAATCGATCCGGCGACGAAGCGCGGTTTGTCGTCGCTGCTGTACTCGTCGGCCATGCGGCGCGCAATAGCGGCGGCCTCGAAATTCAGCTTGTAGGCGAGGTCGGCGATCGCATATTCCGCCAGCACAATGCTGGTGGAGCCGAAGGAGTTGGTTTCGATTATATCCGCACCGGCCTCGAGAAAATCGCGATGCACGCGCTCGACAGCCTCCGGCTTTGAGAGTACGAGGTATTCGTTGCAGCCCTCGAGTTCCGCACCGCCGAAATCCTCGGCCGTCAGATCCTGCGATTGAAAATTTGTGCCCGTGGCGCCGTCAAAGACTAAAACCCGGCGGCTTAGAGCGTCGAAGAAGCGTGTATTCATCCTATTTCCGGAAATGCGACTTGTTATTCAAAGATAGGAAAATCCACCGGAAATGTAATATGCAGGACGGCAGGCGTGAATAGGTAAGGACGCACTCAGCAAGCGACCGAGCCAACGGCTCGCTCGCGCACGCAGGAACGGAACTAGATGACATTGACGTAGGGCCGAGCCAACGGCTCGGACCCTGACGAAACGCCGAAAGGCCAAAATGCCGTCAGGCGTGAATAGGTAAGGACGCGCTGGGGCGCGCCGCTCCCAGGATTGGCTTGTGCCTATGACAGCAGGGAGGTAATTTATAAAGATCGGATCAAATTGATCCGCGATTTCTCCCATGAAAACACTCGCCTCCATATTGCTTTCGCTTCTTCTGTTTCAGTCCGCGGGACCACTATTTCTGCTGCAGCTGCAGCAGCAGCAGATACGGCGTGAAATGAAGCGCGTGCTCCGGTCGGACATTCCCGACGCGGAATTGCAGCGCTTTGCGGTCGAGGCAGACGGCAGCTTCGCCGGCGGCGAACTTGAATGGGAGGATGCTCATGAATTCCGCTACCGCGGCGTCATGTACGATGTCGCACGCAGCTATGTGAATGGATCGCAGACGGTGTATCTCTGCGTGCGCGATGATGCGGAAACCGCGGTGTTCGCGCAGCTCGACCGACTGGTGCGAGAAGAAAATGGCAGCAATCCACGGCATCACCGGCAATCGGAGCAAATCCTGCAGCATGTCCTTGCTCTGTTCTGGCAGGAATCCGATACTCCCGCACTGATTTCTCCGCTCACCGGCACCCTCATTGCGCCGCAAGGCGGACATCCGCTCACCCGCGCCTTCGTCCCACCCGACCCCCCTCCCGAAGTCTGATCCTCATTCCAAAACCATGGAGAGCTTCGTTCAGCCGCGCTTGGCGTGCGCTTGAATGGGGCCGTGATTTTCCGTGAACACTATTTCTCATCAAAGGATCAGACATGAAATCATGCATCATTTTCGGGATGCTGCTCTTTGGCGCAATGTTTGCGCAGGCGCAGGTCCTGACCATCCGCGACAATGTGACCGGCCGGCCGCTCGCGGACGTTTCAATATATTCCGGCCAGACAAAAACGCTCGCCCGCTCCGATATTCGCGGGCAGGTGGATCTCACCGGGTTCCGCGGGGCCGACAGCATCCGCTTCGATCTGCTTGGCTATCGTCCGCAGTTGCGCAGCTACGAAGCGCTTACCGCTGCCGCGATGACGCTGTACATGGAGGAAACGCCGTTTCGTACCGGCGAGGTTATTGTTTCCGCGACGCGGTGGACCCTGCAGCAGAGCGAAATTCCCAACCGCACGCTCACCATGCATCCGACGGACGTGGAGCGGGAGAGTCCGCAAACCGCGGCGGATATGCTCGGGGCTTCCGGACAGGTGTACATTCAGAAAAGCCAGCTCGGAGGCGGAAGCCCGATGCTGCGCGGCTTCGCCACCAATCGCGTTCTTATGGCGGTCGACGGCGTGCGCATGAACACAGCGATTTTCCGCAGCGGCAACGTGCAGAATGTTATTTCCATCGATCCGCTTGCGCTCGAACGCACGGAGGTGGTGTTCGGTCCCGGTTCGGTCATGTACGGAAGCGACGCCATAGGTGGAGTGATGAGCTTCACGACGCTGGATCCAAGGCTGTCCGGCAGCGACCGCATGCTGTTTGCCGGCAATGCCACGCTCCGCACATCCACCGCCAACATGGAGAAAACAGGACACGTAGATCTGATGTTCGGTCTCCGCAAGTGGGGGTTCCTCAGCAGCGTGAGTTTTTCGGATTTCGATGATCTGTGGATGGGCGGCGATGGTCCCGACGATTATTTGCGCAGCCGCTATCAAACGCGCGTGGGCGGACGCGACACCGTGGTCGCCAACCCCGATCCGGAAAAGCAGATTGCGAGCGGGTATCAACAGCTCAATTTCATGCAGAAGATTCGCTTCAGTCCCAACGACAAGTGGGATATCACCTACGGCGCGCATTACTCACGCACGTCGGAGTATCCGCGCTATGATCGTCTGCTGCGCCCCAAAGGCGACGGCCTGCGTTCCGGCGATTGGTATTACGGTCCGCAAATCTGGATGATGCACGCGCTCAACATAGTGCACAGCGATGGCGGCGGATTTTACGATCAGCTCCATGCCACGCTCGCGTATCAGTATTTCGAAGAAAGCCGGCATGACCGGGATTTTGGAAAAACCACGCTCCGGCATCGCGACGAACAAGTGGACGTGCTTTCTGCAAACCTCGATTTCACCAAATCCCTCACCAAGCGGCAGGTGCTGAATTACGGCGTGGAGGGACTCTTCAACGATGTGGCGTCCACCGGCGAGGATGAGGATATCGCAACGGGTGTGATTGTGCCGGGTCCCAGCCGCTATCCCGGAAGCAGTACCTGGAGCTCACTCGCGGCCTATGTGAATTACCGCAACCAGCTCGGCGAGATTCTCACAATTCAATCCGGCCTGCGCTACAATTACGTTTCCCTTGATTCGAAATTCGATCCCACCTTTTATCCCTTCCCGTTCACGGAAGCGAGCATGCGCAACGCGGCATTCAACGGCAGCGTGGGCGCGATCCTGGCTCTGCAGGACGAAACGCAGCTGACGCTGAATTTCGCCAACGGCTTCCGTGCACCGAATGTCGATGATGCCGGAAAGGTGTTCGATTCCGCTCCCGGCGCTGTGGTGGTGCCGAATCCCGATCTCACGCCGGAGTACGCTACCAACCTTGAGGCCGGGCTCAACCACCGCTTTGACGATATCCTCCGCATCGAAGTCACCGGCTACTACACCTGGCTGAAGGATGCGCTGGTGCGCCGCAACTATCAGTTCAACGGCATGGACAGCATCATGTATGACGGGGAATTGAGCAAGGTGGAAGCGATTCAGAATGCGGCGGACGCCTGGGTGAAGGGCGTGCAGGCGTCGGTGGAATGCCACATCGGCTACGGCTTCCGCATCATCTCGCATTTCAACTGGCAGAAGGGCGAGGAGCAGCTCGACGACGGCAGCACCGCGCCCCTGCGCCACTCCGCGCCGTGGTTCGGAGTCACGCGGCTCATGTACAACCGGCATCGCTTCGAGGCCGAGTTCGCTGCCGTGTACAATGGCGAGGTGCCATTCGAAGGTCTGGGTGAACAGCTCGAAGGACGCGACTATCTCTACGCGCTCGATGGGCAGGGCAATCCCTATAGTCCCGCCTGGACGATCTACAACCTCAAGGCGCGCTACCAGATCTCGGATCTGCTGCGGCTGAGTCTTGGTGTGGAGAATATCGCGGACAAGCGCTATCGTCCTTACTCTTCGGGCATCACTGCTCCCGGCCGCAATTTCATTGCCGCCCTGCATCTGACGTTTTAATTGCGAAAAGACGTTAGGACGTTAGGATCGTTAGGGCGTTAGGATCGTTAGGACGTTAGGACGTAAAGACGTTAGGACGTAAAGACGTTAGGACGTTAGGACGTAAAGACGTAAAGACGTAAAGACGTAAGGCCGTTAGAACGTCCCACCCCCCGGTAGGGGCGAACCACCTTCCAGTCCAGGCTGAACGTCCGTCCGAGGCCGGTCTCGCCGACCGGGATGGCGTTTCGCCCTTCTCGTCGGTTCGCCCGGAGGATTAGACGTTAGGACGGGGTGTTTTCGTTTTATTCACCCCGTCTCTATATTTCCACACGTGTTTATCCAGTATCCGGGATTGGCGTGATGGCTGACGAACGACGGTTTGCAGAATATGAGGGTGTTGATGTAGCGCCGGGTCTTGAAGGGCGCATCCGCAAGATCAAACGGGTGTCTGTCGGACTTGCAGTCGTGCTGCTTATCTCGCTTGCAGCATCCCATATTGTTCAGCCCGTTCCGGCGCTGTTTATCATCTGCGCCTTCCTTTACGGCCTGGGGTACGGCGCGGCTTCAATTATTTTTGATGATAGAATGCACGCATTGGATTTCCGAGCTGCATTTTTTTTCCCCGCGGGCCTTATGATCATTGCGAATCTGACTATCCCCGAGCCCGGTCTCTGGCTTTTCCTCGGGATCTGGCCCGGTGTTTCTGCAATGGTACTAGGTCTGATCCTGGTTATGCTGCCGCGCATTGAGAGGCAGATACTTCGCTCGATCGAATTGATGCGGCACGACCGGGAGGAGCAATTACGATTTCAGACAGCAGGGGATTCGAAACTCATGGCGCATATACGTTTGCATGCAGTGAAAATGGGACTCATCGTTCCGCTGATTATGCTCGCCATGATGATCGGCCTCGCCGCGTTTGGATTGTACGCCGCGTTCACTGAAGACATCTGGGGTATCGTGCTCTTCCTGATGTGGTCCCCGTTTATTATCGGGCTTATCTGGCTGCTGAGCCTGCGAAAAGGGGCGCGTGAGATTCGGAACACAGCAAGCGCAGCCTGAGAATTCTATCTGAAATATGTTGACGCGCTCAGTGCGGAGGCGGTCTGTCAGGGAAGATGCTTGACCGTGCCGCCACCACTGGTGGCAAATTTCCACCAGTTGCAGACAGGGAGGGGGAACAGTATATTTCCGCATAATGATATCCAGTATTTGGAGTGTGAGCATGGATCAAGAGCTTTCACCTGAAGCCTCCGGACGTCCTGATCCCGAAGCTGACCGTCAGCCGCTGTTCAGCGTCGATAGGAAAGGAGCGGGGTGGTTTCTTGCGTTGGCACTCGTCAGTGCGATCGCCTCCATGTATGTTCTTGAAGCACCGCTCCCTTTCATGCTGCTTCATGCGGCGGTGGGCTTCATCTTCTTCCGCTGCGCCACTTACCCATACCCACGCGGTGCGAAGCGGAAATGGTATCTCATTGCCGGCTTCATTATTGCGTTTGCAGGTTTCAGTCTTAAAGGAGCATATACCTGGCCGTCAGCCGAGTCCCTCGGCTTCCTCGCAGGCTGGCCCCAGATCTCTGCCTACGTCGTCGGTTTAGCGGCAAGCGAGTTGATTTTTCCCATACAGCGGCGGGCGGAAAAAAGATCAGCCGCTCCTTCCACTCACACCGGGTGACCGCGGTCACTTCCACTTAATAGAACAGCCGATCGAGGGAACGGGGTCGATGCTGATGTCGCGTCCGGCGAGAACATCCTCAAGCACGATGCGCAGATCCTGCTGCGTGACCTGGTCGGGCTGCTGCCAGTTGTCGTCTATGCGTCCGTTGTAGCGCAGAATGCGCCGGCTGTCGAAAACAAAAACATCAGGGGTGCAGGCTGCATTGTAGGCGCGCCCGGCTTCCTGTGTTTCGTCGTAGAGATACGGAAACGGGAAGTGCTTTTCGGTTGCCCGAAGCACCATGTTCGGGAATGAATCCTCGGGATATTGCACCGCGTCGTTGGCATTGATCAGAATGAACTGCACGCCCTTCGCTACAAAATCCGCTTGCAGCTGGATCAGGCGGTCCTCCACCGCAATGGCGTAGGGACAGTGGTTGCAGGTGAACTCAACGACGAGGATTTCCGCATCAGCGAAGGACGATGGGGAATAGGTGTTGCCGTCCGTTCCCGGTAGTTCGAACGCAGGCATCATGGTGCCTTCGGGCATCTGGTTGGAATAGGTGGGAGACATATTCTTTTTCTGTTGTGATACGAATGCTTTCAATCTAGGGAGTTGCTTCGCAAATGGAAAGAGGGGAAAGGTGAAAAGGTGAAAAGGTAAAGAGGTGAAGAGGTGAAGAGGTGAAGGGGGGGGGGAAACGATCGAAGGATCGGATGTTCCGGGCTGTCGATTATGTGGCCATTTGCATGAAAGACCGTGGGAAGCGATTTTGCACGCTGTTCCACCAGACACAAGTGATATGCAGCGACTTACAGGCGGCAGGCGGATTATCGTTTTTATTATCGGACTCATCAGTCTGTTATCCATAGCTCACGGACAGGAACTGCGCATCGATGCACCGCCGCTGCTCTTGTCGGGTGTGAATTTTGTGCTGGAAGTTACGGCGGTGGATAAGTCCGGCGCTGTGGATACTGCGGTGTCGGGTCCGCTCGAAATTTCGGGTCTGCAGCTGCCGGAGGGCGAGAAAGCGGCGCTGGTCGCAGGACGCTATCGGACGAAAAGTGCAACGGTGGAGAAGTCGGGAGAAAATGAGATACGAGTGGCGCTGCTGTCCCTCGATACGTCCCGCCTCCGTTCGCTTTCAGCGAACTTCGGCGCGACTACTCGGGATGACGCAGCAGACGACCTCGCAGCGGCAAGCGGGGATGACGCATCCGCCGGACTGTCTGCAGCTACTCGGGATGACGCGGCAGGCGACCTCCCGGCGGCGACCGGGGATGACGCTGTTGCAGCGATTCCCACAGCGGTTACTTCGCTTCGGGCAATTCCGGGCATACTGAGCATTCTGCCGCCGCTGCTGGCGATTGTGTTGGCGTTGGTGCTGCGGCAAGTGATCGTGTCGTTGTTTGCGGGCGTTTGGCTGGGAGCGGTGTTCGTCTTCGACTATGACCCTTTCGGAGGATTCCTCCGCGTGCTCGACCATTACATCATCAACGCACTCGCGAATCCTGAGCACATATCCATAATTGCGTTTTCCATGCTGTTCGGCGGAATGGTGGGCGTCATTTCCAAAAGCGGCGGGACGTTTGGAATCGCCGAGAAGCTCACGCGCATTGCGCGCACGCCGCGCGGGGGACAGGCGGCTACCTGGCTGCTCGGCTTTGTGATATTCTTCGACGATTATGCGAATTCGCTGATCGTCGGCAATACCATGCGTCCGATAACGGATCGTCTGAAGGTGTCCCGTGAAAAGCTCGCATTCCTTGTGGACGCGACGGCGGCTCCGGTAACGGCAGTGCTGTTCGTCAGCACCTGGATCGGCTACGAAGTCGGCCTCATAGACGCGGCGATGAAAAGCGTGGAGTTCGTCGGGCACAACGCCTATGCCGTCTTTCTCGACATGCTGCCCTACAGCTTCTATCCGATTCTGACTCTGGTGTTCGGTGCGCTGATTGCTTTCAGCGGACGTGATTTCGGTCCGATGGCCGCCGCCGAACAACGCGCCAGGCGAACAGGAAAGCTGTTCCGCGACGGGGCGCATCTGGCGACGGATCTCACGGATTCCTCTTCCGTGATGCCCGACGAAGGGGTGGTTCCCCACTGGTGGAATGCGGCGATCCCCATCTTCGTGGTAGTTGCCGGTGCGCTGGTCGGACTCTGGTACACCGGCTCGCAGGCTATCACGCAGGCCGGAGGAACGGATTTCAGCATCGGCAATGTCATCGGACAGGCGAACTCCTATCAGGCGCTGCTTTGGGCCTCGCTGCTCAGCTGCGTCGTGGCGATCGCTCTCGCGGTCGGACAGCGCATCCTGCGGATTTCACAGGCGATGGATGCGTGGTTCAACGGTCTCAAATCAATGCTGCTTGCGATGCTGATTCTCACGCTCGCGTGGAGCATAGGACAGATCACCGCAGAACTTCACACGGCTGATTTTCTCGTCCAGATTCTCAGAGGAAACCTTCCTCCCCAGTGGCTGCCTGCGGCGACGTTCATTGTCGCTTCCGTCATCAGTTTTGCAACCGGCACGAGTTGGGGAACCATGGGCATCATGATGCCCATAGTCATTCCGCTCTCCGTAGTACTCGGGCAGGAAGCCGGGCTTGCCGCTGATCCCGCCTACGTGATTGCCCTCGGTACAATAGGATCCGTGCTCGCGGGCTCAGTGTTCGGCGACCATTGCTCTCCGATATCCGACACGACGATTCTCAGTTCCATGGCTTCTGCCTGCGACCACATCGATCACGTGCGCACGCAGCTTCCGTATGCGCTTGCCGTAGCCGGCGTGTCGCTCGTCGGAGGACTCCTCCCTTCAGCCTACGGCGTTTCGCCATTTGTTTCACTCGCAATCGGAACGGCGCTCCTCGCGGGACTGGTCTTCTGGAGAGGCAAACCGAGTCTTCCGTAGCCGAGGCAAGAAAAAATAAATACGCTTTGATTTCTATCCTTCCAATCACTATGTTGACCAGATACAAACAACTGGTATTGATAGAATGGAAGACGACGGGAATCGGGTCTATATTCTCGTGGTTGACGATGAACCTGATCTTGAGCTGCTCATACGTCAGCGCTTCCGGAGGAAAATCCGTGATGGTGCGTATGAGTTCTCTTTCGCGGCAAACGGAAAGGAAGCTCTCGACATAGTCAACAGCGGCGCACGAATTGATGTTATTCTCAGTGACATCAACATGCCTGTAATGGATGGTCTGACCCTCCTTGCCAACCTGGGTGAACTAGAGCGAAACGATTTCAAGACAATCATTGTCTCCGCTTATGGAGACATGGGAAATATCCGTACGGCGATGAATCGCGGCGCCTTCGATTTCGTTACGAAGCCGATAGATTTCGAGGATCTGGAAATCACGATCGAGAAAACCATTATCCATGTGCAGGAACTGCGCAAGGCGGAGGTGAACCAGGAGGAACTCGACCGGGTGAACAGTGAACTTGAGGTCGCCAGCCGCATTCAGCAGGCTATTATTCCGAAGCAATTTCCACCGTTTCCGGAATACCGCCAGTTTGCGCTCTACGCTGAAATGCGTGCAGCATTGCAGGTAGGTGGAGATTTCTACGATTATTTTTTATTGAATGATCATGAACTCGGCATTGCGATAGCCGACGTAGCGGGTAAGGGCGTGCCTGCCGCGCTGATCATGTCTGCCACGCGCGCGCTGCTGAAAGCCGAGGCCACCCGGCAATCCAACCCTGCGGACTGCCTCGGAATCGTCAACCAGCATCTGAGTGCGGAAAACATTTCCTCCATGTTTGTATCCCTTTTTTACGGGGTGCTGGATTTTAATGATGGAATTTTTCGCTATGCGTCTGCAGGACATGGCATGCCGTATCTACTTACAGGTAAGGATGTCAGGCAGGTGCCGCGTTCCCGCGGAACGGTGCTCGGAGTCGACATCAACAGTCGATACGAAGAGCGCCATATCGCACTCGAACGTGGCGACATGCTGTTTTTCAGTACGGACGGCATCATGGAAGCTTTTAATCGGGAAAGGGAGGAATATGGCGATGATAGGCTTGAAATACTGTTGCGGTCAGCAACAGACCGAGAGGTACAGCGTCTTGTGCAGTTCGTGGTGTCTGACGTGCAGCGTTTCGTCGGAGGTGCCCGTCAATCGGATGATATGACAGCAATGACCCTCGCCTATTTTGGTGTACCCGATTGATAACAAGAGTTCCCTTTCCATTATGAAAAGACGAGGAGGCAAAATGAAATACATCAATAACGCAGCGCTTCAGCGGATATTCGTTTTTCTCGCCATAGCCATGACGGCTGTCTCATTTTGGGCCTGCCAGCGATCGGGTGACGGAAACGACGGCCAGAAAAAACGTTGGAAGCTTACCATAATCAAGTATGAGGAGATGCGCCAGACCGAGGATTCGGAAATGGGTTTGCGTTCCGGACTGGCCGACGCCGGTTTGCGCGAAGGAGTTGATTTCGAAATCGTTTCCCGCAACGCACAGGGCGATATGCCCACGGTGCTGACGATGCTCGATGCGGTCACGGTAGATGGAACAGACATGCTGGTGTCGATGCAGACACCAACCCTGCATGCTGCTGTGAAGCGCGGGGCGGGCATCCCGCTCGTATTCATGGTCGTTGCGAATCCGTTCGTTATTTCAACCGTTGGATCGAACGACAGCTCGCATCTTCCATACCTCACAGGCGTGTACACTTTTACTACGTTCGATCAGATGCTTCAGAATATCAAAGAGCTGATGCCGGGGGCGCAGCGCATCGGAACGCTCTACGCCACATCCGAGCTCAACGCAACATTCTATAAAAACCAGCTGCTGACTGCCGGTGCCAAGGCGGGACTTGAAGTCAAAACTGTGGGTCTGATTTCGAAGACTTCCGTTCCTCAGGCGACGCAGGAGCTTTGCGACATGGATGTCGACGCGATCGTTCAGATCGAGGACAACCTTACAAGTGCCACCTTCCCGACAATCATCAAGGTGGCACGTGAGAACAAGATACCGGTGTTTTCTTTTGTGAACGAGCAAGCGAAGCAAGGTTCTGTGATGGTGCTTTCGCCGGATTACGTTCGAGGCGCGCGTGAGGCAGCAGCCAGTGCCGCGAAAATCATGAAAGGCGAGCAGCCGGTTGATATTCCTTTCGGGCGCATCGATAAATTTGATTTAATCGTCAACCCTGAAGCAGCCAAAGCTGCGGGGATTAACATCCCGGCCGATATTCTCTCCCGTGCTGACGAGGTGCTACAGGCAGGTAAATAAATGGAAATCCAACGTAGAGGTAATGGACGTACTGCCACCGTATTCGTTACCGGCAAGATGGATGCGTACTGGTCGGATGCGCTGAGCCGTGAGTTGGAAGCGTGTGTGGCGGAAGGTGCCCGTGAGATTTCACTCGACCTTTCCGGAGTGGGATTTATCAGCTCGGCTGGATTGCGGGTTCTGCTTATTTATCTCAAGCAGATGAAAGCCATCAAAGGCAGCCTTCTGTTCATCAAACCGTCCGAGAAAGTGCGCAGTATTTTTGATCTCTCCGGTCTGACGCATCTGCTGACATCGGCAATGGGCGAGGGAACTATACATGCTGATATTCCAGCGACACCTCTGCCAGATCATACCGGGATGTATCGGGTCGTACCGCTTAATGAGGTAGAGCCCGGGCAGGTGAAGGTATATCCGGCACCACCGGCGGACGCAGAAGCAGTTTCATATCCCCAGGTCCGCTATCCCGCAACTCGTATGGGTTTTGGAATTGGTGCGTTCGGCGATATGAGCAATGACATCGAACAGCAATTCGGCGAATATCTCTCGGCGGCGGGTATTACAGTTTGCGTTCCCACCGATGAACGCAATCACCCGGACTACATGATCGAAGACGGTGTGTTCGTGCCGGTCATATCAGTGTATTCGGGTATCGAGGTGGAGGCGGACTTCAGCAAACAGCTCAACTTCGAAGCCGCGGAGCAATATCGCGGAATTCCGCTTTCCAGTCTCGCGCTGCTTGCCCTGAAGGAAGCCGAAGCCCCGGCGGCCTCGGCATTGATCGTCGCAGAGAGTGCGTCGCTCATCGGTGCCCAGCGTAAAAAATCTCCAGTCGGTGGTGATCCCGCGTTCGGAGTTTCAGAGGTGAAAGAAAACTTTTCGTTCACTGCTGAACCATCGCACGAACGGAGCATTGCTGTCATTTGTGCGATTTTTTCTTCCGAGCCGTCTCCGCTGCTTCGTCCCCTGGACCCTGCGGGACGCAGCTACGGACACTCGCATGCCGCGATTTTCTCTCACAAGCCGCTGCCAGACGGGCAGATGGATGTACAGAACTTTATCCGCACACTTTTTGATTTCGGCACCGTACACGGCGTGCTCCATCTTATGTACGATGACCGCAATTCCATGCGCAGCATTGAAAGCGAATTCATCCGCGGTTCGATGTGGGTTCATCCGCTGGCCGCAATTCCCGACAGCAGGAATTCCTCCTCCAGCTCGAGTGGAGGTGCCTCGTGCTGACCGTGCTTATTGGCGGACTCACAATCGGCTTCATCCTTGCTCCGCTCGCAATGGGAATTCATATCAGCTACCGAATGCTGCGCTTTGCGGACATATCCGTCGATGGAACGTTCGCACTCGGGGGCATGCTCGCAGCCAGACTTCTGATGCTCAATGTCGAGCCCGTGACAGCTACAATCGGCGCGGTACTCGCAGGTTCAATTGCAGGCGCAGGTACTGGCTTTCTCATCACTCGATTGCATATTCAACGAATTCTTGCCGGTATCCTCATGATGACCGCACTCTACAGCGTGAATCTTTACGTGCTTGGGAAAGCCGCTCATTCGTTCGATACAGAAATCACTCTATACAGTTATGCCCAGCGCAGCGCCATTGCGCTGTTCGGAAGTACTGAGGCGCATACATTTTTCGGGATGAAATTTTTCCCCGTGCGCGTGATGTCAATGCTCTATTACGGAGCGACTTCGGCAGCGATTTGCGGACTGCTGCTCCTGTTCTTCAGCACGCGGCTTGGTATGGCAGTGCGCGGCGCGGGAAGCAATGAAGCCGCCCTTCGTGCGCTGGGAGGGAATGTCCCTACATTCCTGGTGCTTGCCCTGGCAATTTCAAACGGCATGGCCGCGCTGTCGGGTGCATTGCTTTCTCAGGAACTTGGCATGGCCAGCATCACCGACGGCGTGGGTATGATCGTCGTAGGACTCGCATGCGTGATGATTGGTGACGCTTTTTTCGGTCGGCTAAGCTTCGCCTGGAAATTTACCGGTGCAGTGCTCGGGGCGCTCATCTATCGCTTGCTGATCGCAATCCTCATGTTTTCAGGCGTATTCAGCGGCGACGTTAAACTCTTCACGACAGTCTTTGTCATTATCGCTCTCGTACTGCCTCGCAGCCTGCAGCGGCTGCGTGCAAAGCGTGCACGCACGATTCAGCCGGAGTAACCATGCTCAAACTGGACAATATTTCGAAGTCCTTTGAAAACGGTGGCGGTGAAACCGTTTGTGCGCTGAATGACGTATCTCTCCGATGTGAACGCGGCTCTTTCGTTGTGATTGTCGGATCCAACGGATCGGGGAAATCAACACTTCTTAATCTTCTCGCGGGATCAGAAATGCCGGACAGCGGAACGATGGTGCTGGCTGGCAAGGATTTGCTGACGCTGCCGGAGCATCGGCGCGCTTCCCTGATTGGCCGCGTGTTCCAGAGTCCGTTCCAGGGAACGATCTCTGAAATGACCGTCATGGAAAATATTGCGATCGCTTCCTGCCGCGATCAGGGATTTACACTAACCCGGGCCGTGACGCGCGCACTTCGCGAGGAAATTCATGAACGTGTGGCTGCGCTTGGCATCGGTCTTGAAGATCGTTTGCTGCAGCCAATGTGCACACTCTCAGGCGGACAGCGTCAGGCGCTCACCATGCTCATGGCTACGTGGCGCCGACCAAAGCTGCTGCTTCTCGATGAACATACCGCAGCGCTGGATCCGCGCAGCGCCGATCTCATACTCAATCTGACCGGACATATCGTGGCCGAGCGCAGGCTCACTGTATTGATGGTCACGCATTCGATGGAGCACGCTGTGCTGTATGGGGAGCGGCTCATCATGATGCATCGCGGGAAGATTGTCTATGATATCAGGGATGGTGAGAAGCGCCGTGCGCGTCCTTCGGAGCTCATTTCCCGATTCGAAGAACTGCAGCGGATGGACCGCATCGATGAATCGGTAGTTTCCCTTCTTCGCTCCCAGTACCATTAACCAATTTCATCTGCTGACACGATGCCGGGGCAGGCGCCGCCGGCATTGCGGACGGGCAGTCAGCGAAGCCGTCCGGTTGTAAGGCGATTTCGTTCGATGTCGATTGCGCGCTTAAATTCCGGCAACAGCGTAGAGATAGTAGACCGCATACATCAGCGCGGAAGTGACGAATGTGGTGAACGCGGTTCCGAGTGCGACACGCAGCCGCGTCTCCTCCACAATGTGCCACGCAAGCGTGTGGAAGAATACGAGGTTGGCGATCACTGCGAGGAAATAGATTTCCGAACTTTGGAAGTACCGGCCCCCGAGACTGAAAGGGAAGTACTGCGAAAGCAGCAGCACCGTAAGCCCGGTTACGAGAATAACCACCAGCGCCTGCAGCAGGTATGTGATCTGTAGCTGTAGAGGCGCCCGTGACGCGTTCGGGTCTGGTTGCGGCATGGATGGCCCCATTTATTTTTGGAGTATGAGATCGGTTGTTCTGAGAACCCCGTCCGCTTCCATCACAGCGATGTATCTGCCACTGGCGAATTCACCGGCCTGCCACGGAAGCACATGCGTTCCAGCCGGTAACGGGCCGTCGTGCAGGATGGCGCGCAGCTGTCCGCCGCTGTCGTACACGCGCAGCCGCACCGCAGCCGCTTGCGGCAAGGTCATCCGAAGATTCGTCGCAGGGTTGAAGGGATTCGGCCAGGCGGAAAGCGCCGGTGAAGAAGGGATTGCGTCCCGCTCAAGCAATACGACCGGAGAGTATTCGGTCTTTCCGTTGAAGTCGCGCTGCCGAAGCCGGTAGCGCAGCGAGATTGCGCTTCCCGCATTCCCGTCCACGAACGAATATTCCCGCGCAATTTTACTGTCGCCATGTCCCGAAACGAAACCCATCGTAAGCCAACCCATGCCGGCATCGCGTTCGACATCGAAGCCGAAGTTCTGCGTTTCTGTTTCCGTTCGCCAGCGAAGCTCTACTGCGCCGTCATCAAGCGGAATGGCGGCGAAACTGCTCAATTCCACTGGCACGCCGCCATTCATCGTCGCGATCGCAAGTCCGCGTTCTCCCGTCACCATCCCATAATTCGCATCGACAAAAAACACGCAGGTGAGAGCGTTTCCGGTTGCGCTGTTTTGCTGCGTCCAGTTGAATCCTCCGTCGGTAGTTCTGAGGATCACGCCGTGGTCGCCGACTGCAGTGCCGGTGCTGACAGAAGTGAATATCACGCGTCGGAGATTTTGCGTTGTTGGACTGCTGACAGGATCCCAGGTGGTGCCGCCATCGGTCGTCTTCATGATCAGGCCGCCGTCACCGACAACCCAGCCGGTATCGGGGGCGCTGAAAAACACGTGATTCAGATTTGCCGTCGCATAAGTCGTAATCACCTGCCAGTTATTTCCGTTGTTCAACGTATGAATCAGGGTTCCGTCGTCGCCGACCGCGAATCCCTCAAGCAGTGTTTTGAAAAAGACGCCGTTCAGGTTTTTTGCTGTCGGGCTCAGACGAAGGTTCCAGTTTGCACCGGAGTTGTTGGAGTAAAGTATCACCCCATTTTCACCCACAATGGTTATCGTGCTCCCAACAAGCGGGTCATGTACAAAAATATCGAGCAGATCGACGGTGACGCCTGAATACCAGCTTGCCCAGGTTACACCGACATTCGTTGAACGAAGAATGGTGCCGTTGTCGCCCACCACCATGATCGTCGGCAGGGAGAGGCCGCTGACGAACACTTTCCGCAAATTGTTTGTCGTGCCGCTGATCCCGGCGTTCCAGGTATTGCCGCCGTCGGAGGTGCCGATGATCGTGCCGCCGTTGCCAACGGCGATTGTCATGGTGGAAGAAACGGAAAAGAGTCCGTTCAACCCTGCCGTGGTTCCGGTTGGCAGGGGCTGCGACCAGCCTTGCGCGGCGGCCGGGGTGGAGCTGCAGAGCAGTATGAGAGAAATAATCAGGGCGTGTATCGTGCGATTCATATAGTCACTCCTTTTCAAAAGGCGAATAAAATCCCCGGGGACAGTAACAATGAAATATAGCGCCGTTGCAGCACTTAGTCCAGTTTTCAGAGGCCGGAAAGGTCTGCATTGAGAAGCTGGTCCGGATTTCCTATCTTATCAATCTTTCGCATTTGCCGAATCCATTCAATCCGGAGGTTTCATGAAGCGCCCGATAATCCTTTTAGCATTTCTGATGTTCCTACCCATGCTCGCCGGAGCTCAGCAGGTCACATTCAAACTGCAGCCTCCCCAAGAATTACTGACTCGATCGATGGTCGACAGCATGGAGCTGCTGTTTCTCATCAGTGTGAATGTGGAGGGCGCCGATCAATCCTTCGATGTGACGCAGGCCGAAAAGAAAGCCTACATCGAGACGATTCTTAAAGTTGAAGGTAGTGATGTCATGAAACGGCGGCTCGCGTTCACCGAAGCAACCGAACGCAGCACGCAGCCGATGCAGGCGACGAAGACGAAGACACTCCCGATCAATGAGAAAGCTTACGTGCTGGAGTATATCGGCGACAGCCTTGCTATCACGGGCGACGACGGAAGCGAAGTACCGGCGGAAGAGTACGATAAGCTCGCCGGTTCCTTTCGCAAGACGACCGATGGTCAGTTCAGCAGTATTCTGGATGGACGCACAATGTCGGTGGGCGAGGAAATCGAACTCACTGCTGACATGCTTACCAAATTCGGTTCAGATCTGACCAAGGGAGCGATGAAGCCGAAATCCGCCAAGCTGAAGCTTGTTTCCCTGGGAGAATCGGAAGGAATGAAATCGGCGTTGCTCGACATTGAAGTGATCATGTCAGGTACTCAGGGCGTTATGGAATTGGAGTTTTCTATGAAAGGTACTGCCGAGGTCGGCGTGGATAATCTCTGGCCGCTCGCCCTTGTAATGACAGGGACGGTCACCGGCGCAGGGTCGCATTCGGGCATGCCGCTGACCGCCGACGGCGAAATGCGCATGGCCAAAATCGCACATTACAAATAATAGTAGCATCGCCGCTTCGTCCTTTGCGGGCGAAGCGGCGATGATCGTTTTCCATCCAGGAGCGCCGACATGGAAGACACCGTTCCCACTCACTACTGGCATGCACTCGGCGACGGGCGTGTTCAATGCGATCTTTGTCCCCGCAGCTGCGTCCTCGCTGACGGCCAACGCGGCCTGTGTTTCGTCCGCCAGAATCTGGGCGGCGCCGTGGTGCTCACTACCTGGGGACGCTCCAGCGGCTTCTGCATCGACCCGATCGAAAAAAAACCCCTCGCGCATTTTTATCCCGGTACGGCCGTGCTTTCTTTCGGCACCGCCGGCTGCAATCTGACCTGCCGCTTCTGCCAGAACTGGGACATCAGCAAATCGCGGCAGATGGATAGGCTTGCGGATATTGCAACTCCGGAGGCTATCGCCCATGCGGCTGCGAAACACGGCTGCCGCAGCGTTGCCTACACGTACAACGATCCCGTGATCTTTCATGAATACGCAATCGATGTCGCGCAGGCCTGTGCCGAGCGGGACATTCTCTCAGTCGCCGTCACTGCCGGCTACGTTTCTCCCGCACCGCGCGAGGAATTCTACCGGCACATGCATGCAGTGAACGTGGATCTGAAGGGATTTACCGAGGAATTCTACCACCGGCTCTGCTCGGCGCAGCTCGGGGCGGTGAAGGATACGCTTCGCTACATCGCGCAGGAAACTGACGTCTGGCTGGAAATCACCACGCTGCTTATTCCGGGAGAAAACGACTCCGAAGCCGAAATTACCGCCATGACCGGGTGGATTGCCGAGGAAATCGGAGTGGACGTGCCGCTGCATTTCACTGCCTTTCATCCCGACTACCGGATGACCGATATCGCGGCGACTCCGGCCGCCGTGCTGCAGCGTGCGCGAGGCATCGCGCTCCGCAGCGGACTGCGGCATGTGTACACCGGGAACATACGCGATGAAGAAGGACAGAGCACGAACTGTCACCATTGCGGCGCAAGGCTCATTGGCCGCGATCAGTACACGCTCACCGCCTGGAATCTTGACGATGCAGGGAATTGCTCGTCCTGCGGCACATCCTGCGCCGGACGCTTCGACGCGCAGCCGGGCCGCTGGGGCGCGAAACGTCTTCCCGTACATATATCCAGTTAACCCTCATTCCCTTCATTCCCCACGTCCCCATACCCCTCGTTCAATTTCCCTTATTTCCTTCATTGCCTTTATTTCCCTCCTCTCATTCCCCTCGTCACGATACCTGCCGCCCCATTTCCCTTATTTCCCTCATTCCCTTCATTCCCTCGCCCCCATACCCCTCGCCCGATTTCCATTATTTCCCTCATTCCCTTTCTTCCTCCCCCATTTCCCTTTTTCCCCTCATTTCCCCTATCTTACCCGCACTCGCCCAATACACTGACGGACACCCGCATGAAATTCCGAAAACCGGCTCTGCATATTCAGATTCTACTCGGACTTTTATTCGGGGTCCTGTTCGGCCTGGCTTTCAGTGTGGATCAGCAGCTGCTGCTGCTGAAGGTGGATGACGGAGGGAGCGTCCGCGATGCCGCGATGCAGGAGTGGAAGGAAGTAACGCTGCGGAACGGTGAGCGTGAATGGCGCTTCGGCGCGGCGGACCAGGTTGAGATTCTGCATCTGTTCCACGTGCTGACGAAGCGCGCAGACGGACCGGTGAGCGTTACCGTGGTAACCGCATCCGGCGAGAAGCAGTATGATGACGTTCGCTCCATGGAAAAGGAGACGACCATCGCGACGGCGATAAAACCGCTGGGCGATATTTTTATCCGTCTGTTAATGATGATCGCCATTCCACTGGTGTTTGCTTCGCTGCTTGTGGGGGTGGCGAGTCTTCACGACGTTTCGAAGATGGCGCGCATCGGCGGGAAAACCATCGCGTTTTATCTCGTTACCACTGCCCTGGCGATCAGCATCGGACTGGCGCTCGGCAACATTATAAAGCCCGGAACACGAATGGATACGGTGGCGCGCGACCGGCTGCTCGCAGCTTATGAGGAAGACGCCGCTTCGAAAATCGAGCAGAACATCTCTGTGGATTTCGTCGATTATCTGGTGAATCTCGTCCCGAAGAACGTAATGCAAGCGCTGGCCGAAGCGGAAATGCTGCAGATCATTTTCTTCGCGCTGCTGCTGGGGCTCACCCTGCTGTTTATTGAAAAGGAGAAAGCCGACAGGGTTATCGGATTTTTCGATGCGCTGAGCGACGCCATGATCAAGATGGTGGATTTCGTCATGATCATTGCCCCGTACGCAGTGTTCGCGCTCATCGCTGCCACGATCAGCGAATTCGGCTTCGGTATTCTTCAGACGCTGATCTGGTATATCGTCGCGGTGGTCGGGGGACTCGCAATTCAGACCTTCGTCGTTTATCCGATTATTCTCAAGACACTCGCACGCGATGTACCGCTGCGGACATTTTTGAGGGAAATGCGTCCCGCACAGCTTGTGGCCTTCACCACCAGCAGTTCCGCCGCCACCTTGCCGGTGACCATGGAATGCTGTGAGAACATCGGTGTTCCGAAATCCATCACGAGCTTTGTGCTGCCACTTGGCGCTACGATAAATATGGACGGCACCGCGCTGTATCAGGGTGTAGCTGCAGTGTTCATCGCGCAGGTTTTCGGCATGGACCTCACATTCACTCAGCAGCTGACAGTCGTGCTCACCGCGACACTGGCCTCAATCGGTACCGCGCCGGTGCCTGGCGTTGGCATCATCATGCTCATCATCGTGCTGCGCTCCGTCGGCGTGCCCGAGACCGGCATCGCGCTCATCCTCGGCGTCGACCGCATTCTCGACATGTGCCGTACCATCACCAACATCACTTCCGATGCCGCTGCCGCTATGGTCATCGCGAGCACGGAGAAGGTGTTCGGGAAGAGGTGAGCAGGTCCGTCTGGTCGAGGAGTAACCACAGATTACACGGATTACGCAGATTGGATTTTTAGAGGATGAGCCGTCCCATCTACGTTCCGCAGTATCGGGCTGCGACGCGGCAGTCCGTCTCGTCTAAGAGTTCCCACCGATTGCGCGGATTGGATTTTAAGGAAAGCGCCCCGGGGAGGGGCGCCTGAATAATCCTTCGTGCTGACTTCGTGTCTTGGTGGTTTTTTCCTACATAGAGACGGCGTCGAAACGCTGCGCGACATCGTTCCAATTCACTACCTTGAAGAAGTTGTCGACGTAGTCGCCGCGTTTGTTTTGATATTTCAGATAGTAGGCGTGCTCCCACACGTCGACCACAAGGAGAGGAATGGCGCCCCACTGGGTGAGATTCTGATGTTTTTCCGCCTGCAGCACGACGAGGCGCTTCCCGAGCGGTTCCCAAGCTAGAATTCCCCAGCCTGAACCTTCCACACTTTTGGCGGTTGCCGAGAACTGCGCATTCATTGCACTGGCGGAGCCGAAATCCTTGTTAATCTGATTGAGCAGAGCGCCCTCCGGTTTCCCGCCTGTTCCCGCCGGGGCCATGTTTTTCCAGAATATTTCGTGAAGGATATGTCCCGAACCATTGAATGCAGCCTTCTGCGCAAGCCGATCGATGAGAGCGTAGTCGCCTTTCGCGCGGGCATCGGCCATGGCGGCGAGTGCGGCGTTGAGTCCCTTGACATACCCTGCATGATGCGCATCATGGTGCAGACGCATTGTCTGTTCGTCGATATACGGTTCCAGGGCATTGTAGGCATACGGGAGTGGAGAAAGCGTGTATGTACCATTGTCGTCCACAGGTGGCGTAAACAGGCGCGACTGCTCCCGATCAAGTTTTCCGGCGATACCGGTGAAGGGTGCGAGCATCGAGAGTCCGGCAGCGGCTGCACTGACTTTAATAAAATCGCGGCGTGTATTTGACATGATTGAGTTCCTTGCGAATATGATGATATTCCAGAAAAACACGGATACGAGGGCGAATCGTTCCGTTTGGACAAGCCAGCTCATCCTCCAAAAATCCAATCCGTGTAATCTGTGTAATCCGTGGTTACTCTTCGACGAGCCTACCCGCCTCGGCGTAGTCCCGCGCTGCGGGACGGAGACGGGAAGGCTCATCCTCCAAAAATCCAATCTGTGTAATCTGTGTAATCCGTGGTTACTCTTCGACGAGCCCGCTCATCCTCCTTGCCCCGATTTTCTCTTTCCCCGAATGATGCGTAAATTAGGGGTTCGGCTTGTTGAATAAAAAAGATGGATCATGGAATTAGTTTTCAGTGCCCTGATGATATTTATGCTGCGCATCGGTGATGTGTCGCTGGGTACGATGCGAACACTATTTACCGTACAGGGAAAGAAAGGGTTAGCCCCTTTAGTCGGACTCTTCGAATCGCTGATCTGGGTGATAGCGATACGGCAGATTTTCGCACAACTGGACAATCCCTATAATATCGCCGGCTATGCTCTCGGCTTCGCGGTCGGGACCTGGGTCGGAATCATGATTGAGCAGAAGCTCGCAATCGGATTTCACCAGATCTACGTGATATCCCGTCACAATACGGATGAAATTGCAGATATACTCCGAAAAAACCTCTTCGGCGTGACGATTATTCCCGGGGAGGGCGGCACAGGCGGCATGGCGATTATCACATCGATGATCAAACGCAGCCGTCTGCGGGAATTTCAGAAAATTATCGACAGTATCGATCCGAAGGCGTTTATTTCGATTCAGAATGCGATGCTGTATCGCGGATTCCTCCACGGCGCACGGAAATAAATGGCTAATGGCTCATGGCTAATGGCTTATGGCTGATAGCTGATAGCTCATAGCTGATAATCAGCCATTAGTCATCAGCTATCAGCCATCTCAACGGAAACAACTTTCAAAATAATTTCTCAACAACAAACAAGGATTACAACAATGCAAAGAACACTCGCAATTGTGAAGCCGGATGGCGTGGCGGCGGGACTCGTCGGCGAAGTCGTCAAGCGCATCGAGCAGGAAGGCCTGCGCATCGTCGGCATGCGCATGGAACACATGACGCAGACCAAGGCCGAAGGCTTCTACTATGTGCATCGCGAACGTCCGTTTTTCAATTCCCTCATGACCTTCATGACTTCGGGTCCCGTGGTGCTCATGGCGCTTGAAGGCGAGAACGCGATCGTTCGCTGGCGTTCGCTGATGGGTGCGACGAATCCCGAGAACGCTGATCCGGGCACCATTCGCCGCGACATGGCCACGAGCATCGAACGCAATGTGGTGCACGGCTCCGATGCCGAAGAGACCGCTTCGTACGAGGTCAATTACTTTTTTACGGGTACTGAACTGATGTAGCCGTCAGCTGTGCTTGTGAAGCACCGCGGCAGTCTTGGGATACTGCTGCGCGAAAGCTTCCGGCAAGTGTGGCGAAAGCGGATGTGCGGCGAGAATGGCGGCGAAATCCGCCCGATCGCTGAATCGTGTTTTTACGATCCATGCCGTCAACGTGTGGATCACTCCCTTGTGGCGGCCGTGATATGCGGCCGCTTCTTTTAATGCCTCCAGCACCAACAGGTCATCGTCGAGAATAAAGAGCGCCTGTCCCAGACGGGCGAAGGCCTCGTAGGTTGGATGTCCCGTGCGAGCTGCGGCCGTGCCGAGAGAACGCAGGGCTTGTTCGGTGCTGCGGCCGAGCATTTGGCTGGTGATCGCATATAGAATGTAGACAAGCGGATGCAGGAGCTGTCCCCGTCTTTCCGCACGGTTGATGTGCATCTCCAGCAGCACATGTGCTTCGGCCGCATTTTCGCGATTGAGCATGCCGATGACGCGGAAGAGAAAGATCGTCGTACTGTCGCCTTCGCGCTCTTCCTGCGGCATACTGAGAACCACGGATTCACGTGCGGCGTGATGCGTTTTGAACGGTGCGAGCTGCATGGCCTGCTGGTAAGTCTCCATGATCTGCTCGATAGGGAGGCCGAGTTCGGGCGAAAGCTGCCGGAGCTGCTCCATGATCTCCGCTTCGTCGAGTTTTTCAGAGGTGTGCTGCGCCTTCATGAGAATGGACTGATACTCAAGCTCAGGCTCGTGTCCGAGACGCGAGTGCAGCATAAGCGCCGAGGCGACGGAATTCTGCACGTCCGAATCATCGCGATGCGCCAGCCGCAGGTCATTGAGATAATGCGCGGTCATTCGGTGCAGCGCTTCCTTTTCCTCCGCAGTGAGCTCGTTGTAGAGCGCTGTGTGAATGGCGTGCTGGGTGAAATGGAAGACTGTGGATTCCTTGCCGTTGATAAGGCGGAAGCCTATCGGTTCGACTATGCCGTGGGAGGTCCTGATGCGGCGCAGTGCCCGAATCAGTTCGAGCGACGGCCGCTGAGTAAGATGCATCAATTCGTGAAGGGAGAATTGGTAGCCGAGTATGGACGCTGTGAGCAGCAGGGTGAGGTCGCCCTCTTCCAGCGCTTTCATCAGCCAGTTGGTGACCAGCCGTATTTCTGCCGGGAGACCGCGATAGGATTCGATGTCTCCACTGACGAGCCCGCGTACATCAATCAGATTTTCTACCAGCAAATGCTGCACATAGGATTGCAGAAAAAACGGATTCCCGCCGGTTTTCTGTTCAAGCCAGAGCAGGAGATCCGGCTGCTGGGGACTGAGCGGAAACCGCATTGAGTAGAAATCGCGGATCTGCATCGAATCGAAGGGCGGAAGAGTGATGTCTCTTGAAAAAAGCTGCTGCGAAAACTGCGCGTAGATAGACAGCAGTTCCGGTATCGTCTGCAGCTCATCGCGTCGCGTGCTCAGCACGACAGTAATGCGCGCCTTGCGGTACTGCTCATCGCCAAACAATTGACGGAGCGCTTCGATGGTTGGAACATCCGCCCACTGCACGTCATCGAGTATGAGCAGCACTGGAGATTCTTCCGCTATCGCCTGAAGATCCCTAAGATACTCGCGCACGAAATTCGAGAAATCGACTTCGCGGTTGCCTTTCTTGAATTCGCTCAAGTCACGGCGGATCTCCTTCACGCCATAGGCCACTTCACCCACGATTGGCACCATGGCCAGCACGGTGAGCGATATGTTCTTGATGAGGTTCAGCTTCCGCCGTTGGTTGCCCTGATTGGCCAGCAGATCCTCAAACAAATCCTTCAGAGGTTGATAGGGTTTGAGAATGTTGGTCGATTGATTCCCCAGAGGCGAGGAACAATGCGCATAAGAGACGATTGCGCGTCCACGTGATTTCTCAAGAAAATTTCGGAGAAAACAGGTTTTTCCCTGACCCGAATCACCCTGGAGCCACACAACCTGCAGGCCCTCCTCGGCGCAGCGGTCGAGTATCTGATCGAAGGTGTCCGTTATTTCGGGACGCGGAATGTAGATCTGATCACTATGCACTTACACGCTCCGCTTCCGTTCGGCTTCCTTCAGCATCAGACTCAGAACCTCATCGAGGAGCCGCTGCTCCTCATATTCTGAAAGACTGTCGCCTGTCACGTTCCCGCCACCCCCGGATCCGCGTCCGCCGCCGAGCACTTCCTGAATCGTATCCGTCTGATGCCTGATGGCATCCCGTTGTTCGGCCTCGAGTTCCTTTACCACTCGGTCGAGGCGCTCCTCCTGCGCCGAACCGGCGAAGGTAATCATCAGCACGATCAGAAGAATGAACTCAATGGAAAGCGCCATGAGAATAAGCGAGGGCTCTTCCTGGGGAATGAGTTTCAGACCGCGGAGTCCGATAACAAAGATCAGAATTGCGGCGCCGCCCGAAACGAGTCCCTGGATCAGGTTGCCGTACGAGGCCGAGATTCGATAACGGAAGTAGAACATCACCGGCATGAGGAAATTTCGTGACTGCTTCTCCACATACCGCTTCAGCGATATGTAGTCCTCCACCTCCGTAACCACGACCTGCGGCAGTGTGGTGAAGCGTAAAAACTGCTCGCGCTCAATTCGGGAGATTTTGAAAAGCTGGCTGAAGTCGACTCCATGTGCATCGAACTGTTTTTCGAGCAGGGAACCCACTCGCTCGTACTCCCGCATCAGCTTCGCGCGTATCCATGCCAGACTGCTGCCTGCCGGGAGATACATCGATATCAGAAAGGCAATCAATCCGCCAAGGAAAATGTGCATCGGGAAAAACGCGATGTACGGATTGATGAAATACACCGTCTGCTCATTGTTCATCGTGTATTCGCGCAGCGCCTTTTTGCCCCTCAGATAGCTGATTGTCGGATCAGCATCGAATTCTTTGTTTCGCAGCTTGAAAAAGATATCGTTGAGTTTATCGCGCTGCGTATTGAATTCATCCTTCGGCGACAGATCGCGGCTCATGACAATCCACTCACCCGGCAGTATATCGGTGATGAACTGGTAATTCGGAAACATCGCGTCAATGGAGCCCTTGATAACCGTCTGCTGCATACTGACAGTAAACACTACTGCAAGCGCAAAAATGAAAAGGAACGCGAGGAGTCCCGTGGAGCTATGGGAAGAATCGGCCATACTGCGAATGCTCAGTGTAACAGAGGATAAAGACTGTATAAAGTAGGGGAATCCGTGGAAGATAGCAACGGAGAGGCACACCCGCCTTCGTCCCGCTTCGCGGAACTACGGCGCGGCAGGGAGCAGGACCGTGGAGCGCCAGCTCCACG
>JBATDG010000048.1:0-32473 GCA_049663345.1 Bacteroidota bacterium | reverse complement strand
CCCCTACAGGACGACGATATTGCACCGCATGACGCCAGTCGGTAGCTTAGAGAACTGAATACACGAAAGGCAGAACAATGGAAGCACATGATCCCGCAGTTGTCGAAGAGAAAGCGGAGGTCACATTCAGGGACAGAATCGCCACGGTCAATGACGAAGGGAAGCGGAACTGGATATACCCAAAGCAGCCGTCGGGCCGTTTCTACCGCTGGCGCAGCTGGCTGAGCTGGCTGCTGCTTGCCTTTCTGATTCTTGCCCCGATTTTAAAAATCAATGGCGAGCAGCTTCTGCTGTTCAACATACTCGAACGGAAGTTCGTCATATTCGGCATCACATTTTGGCCGCAGGATTTTCATCTCTTCGTGCTGTTGATGATCGCCACCGTGGTCTTCGTTTTTCTTTTCACTGCCGTGTACGGCCGAATATTCTGCGGGTGGATCTGTCCTCAGACTATCTTCATGGAACTGGTGTTCCGGAAGATTGAGTATCTGATCGAAGGAGATTCGCAGCAGCAGCGTGCGCTCAACACAGCACCCTGGACGACAAGCAAGATTATCAAGAAAGTCTCGAAGCAATCGATATTTTTTGCCATTTCATTTTTCATAAGCAATCTGTTCCTGTCCTACATTATCGGGATGGACCAGCTGCTTCATATCATCAGCGAACCGCCAAGTGCCCATATGGGGGGCTTGATCGCGATTCTGCTGTTCTCCGGTGCTTTTTATTTTGTGTTCGCCTGGCTTCGCGAGCAGGTGTGTACGCTGGTCTGTCCCTATGGGCGTCTGCAATCCGTTTTGCTGGATGAAAACAGCGTCGTGATTTCCTATGATTTCTCCCGCGGCGAACCCCGGAAGAAATTCCGCATGAATGAAAAACGCGAGGCCGGGGATTGTGTGGAATGCCATCAGTGCGTGGTTGTTTGTCCCACCGGCATCGACATCCGAAACGGCACGCAGCTTGAGTGCATCAACTGCACCGCCTGCATTGATGCCTGCGACAATGTCATGGACAAAGTCGGACTACCCCGCGGCCTTATCCGCTATGCCTCATACAACGGGATTGCCACCGGAAGCAAGAAAATCTTCACTACCCGCGTCATCGGTTACACCGCCGTGCTCACGATAATTGTCGGCGTACTGATCTTTCTGTTTGCTGCCAGAGCTGATGTGGAGACCACCATCCTCCGCGCTCCCGGCACGCTCTACATCGAACCCAGCGCAGGACTCGTTCGCAATCTCTTTACGATCAGGGTCGTCAACAAGACGCGCGGCGAACTGCCTATCCGTCTTGCATTGCTCGAGCCCGAAGGCACTCTCGAAATGATCGGGGGCGGCAGCATCACTGTCGAACCCACCAGCCTTGCGGAAGCCGCATTTTTCGTTGACATCACGGAAGAGAAACTGGCAGGACTCACAACACCGATCCGTCTCGGCGTGTATTCCGGCGATCGCCTGATCGAGGAAGTCAACACCGGATTCATGGGGCCTTCGAAATGAGCGACACGAAAGCCAAGCGAGTGTACCACCCCTGGGCTGTGGGGATAACCATCGTTATCGTAGTTTTTCTGATAGCGACGATCACTCTCGGCATCTACATCAGTCAGCAGCATTACGACCTGGTAACGCAGAATTACTACGAAAAGGATCTCGGCTACCAGAAGCAAATTGATACGCAGCAGAGGACGAACGCTCTCGGCGACAAGCCAGCGCTAGAGCTCGACCGCACGGCGAAGGTCTGCAATGTCGCATTCCCCGCCCGGCCCGACTATCGTGGTATTTCCGGCGACGTCACCTTCTACCGCATCTCCGATGCCGCGCACGACGTCACCCACACCCTCTCCCTCAACTCCGAAGGCCGCCAATACATCTCCGTCAGCGGCCTGCAACCCGGGCAATGGATCGCCAAGCTTCGGTGGATGGAGAGTGAGAAAGAATATTATATCGAAGAACGAATGTACCTTCAGTAAAGAAAAGTAACCACGGATTACACAGATTGCACAGATTGGAATGTTATAGCACTTCTCGAACGTTTATCTCGATGTCGCTTCGAGACAGGCTTTCGAGATGCGCGCTACAAAACTAATCTGTGCAATCCGTGTAATCTGTGGTTACTCTTCCTCCCAGTCTGACATTTTCCTCCGCGCTTTCGAGATGCGCGCTACAAAACTAATCTGTGCAATCCGTGTAATCTGTGGTTACTCTTCCTCCCCGGGATACCTATTATGTTGTGGTCTGGATTTATTCTTGGTATTGTCGGCAGTCTGCATTGCCTCGGTATGTGCGGTCCGATTGTGATGGTGCTGCCGGGCTCGGTGCGGGAGCGCTGGAGTTTCTTTTTCGGACGCGTGCTCTATAATGTCGGCCGCGCGATTACGTATGCAGTGATGGGCGTGGCGGTCGGACTGATAGGCCAGAGCATCGCACTGGCAGGATATCAGCAGTGGCTGGGAATTATCGCAGGTACACTGATGATACTCAGCATACTGCTTCCGCGAGTGGGAGTGGGGCGATGGCTGCCCACGGGGCCTTTCGACAGGGTGCTCGCGGTACTCAAAGCGCGTCTGGGTCGACTGCTGGGCGATAGTTCGCAGTCCTCTCTCTTCACCATCGGCATTCTCAACGGCTTCCTCCCCTGCGGCCTCGTGTACATGGCGCTGGCAGCGTCTCTCGCGATGGGGTCGGTTCCTGGCGGAGCAGCCTACATGTTCCTCTTCGGACTGGGAACCTTGCCCGTCATGTTCGCTGCCTCCTACGCCAGTGGAATGATCACCGGCGAACTGCGCCGCAAGATCACACGGCTCATTCCAGTGGGCGTGGTTGTTCTCGGACTCCTTTTCATTCTGCGCGGACTCTCGCTCGGCATTCCCTTCATAAGTCCCGATATGGATATGATGAAGAAAAAGGGCGTCGCGCCGCAGAAAGTGGAATTGAAGATGGATGTAAAGCCCGGCTGCTGCAGCGGAAAGAAATAACTCTCCCCGGAGGATGAGCCTTCAGGCTCGTCCCTTCTTCTCCTCTCCCCGGAGGGAATCCAGAGCTTTGTTCGTTCGCCTGGCTTCCTCTTCGGAAATTCCCGCAAAGAGCGCAATCGTATTTTTCTCAAGGTCATCGATGCTTTCGAGCAGTTGAAGACCTTTTTTCGTAATAACCACCCCCACCTTTCGGCGATCATCGGTTGAAGCACGCCGCTCCAGCAATCCCTTGGTCCGCAGCCGCTCCACGAGACGCGAGGCATCGGACATCTTGTCGAGCATGCGTTCGCGAAGCGTCGAAATCGTCGCGGGTTCAGGATAGTGACCGCGAAGAATGCGAAGGATGTTGAATTGCTGAATCGTCACGCCGGAAGGGCGGAGCGATTCCGCCAGATGCGACACAAGCCAGCCGTGAGTATACAGGATATTCACGGCCAGCTTGTGATATTCGCTCTTGAATTGCTGTTGCTGAATGTCTTCTTCGAGACTCATTTATGACTGCTTCTGCAGCTCGATATTGATGTTGAAGCGGACTTCCTTGCTGACAACGGCGCCGCCAGCTTCCATAACAGTATTCCATTTCAGGTCAAAATCAAAGCGGTTGATTTCACCTGTAAGCTTGAATCCTGCCTTGGTATTTCCCCAGGGATCAGTGATCGTTCCGTTGTGGACGACATCCAGCGTGATGCTCTTCGTCTTATTGCGCATGGTAAAGTCACCGACCAATTTGTATGTATTCTTACCGGTTTTTTTCATCGAAGTACCCTTGAAGGTGATTTTAGGATACTTCTCGGCATTGAAGAAATCATCGGCCTTCAGATGATTGTCGCGCTTTTCATTTTCTGTAGTAATGCTCGCAACATCTGCAGTGAAATCGACCTGCGCACCATCAAAGGTATCACCTTTCGTTGTCACAGTGCCATC
Organism: Bacteroidota bacterium; assembly: GCA_049663345.1. Taxonomy (GTDB): domain Bacteria; phylum Bacteroidota; class Ignavibacteria; order SZUA-365; family SZUA-365; genus SZUA-365. The sequence continues at coordinate 28,578 of JBATDG010000048.1, read as the reverse complement.
GAAGCTCTTGAATTTGCCGTCGACGCTCGAAATAACAAGATGCGTCACTTCAAATCCGATAGTGCTGTGCGCTTTGTCAAAGGTCCATGTGCTCTGCGCACTTGCGGAAAAAGCGAAACCGATGGCGAGAAGCAGGAAAAGCTGTATGGTCTTCATGTGGTTTATTCCTCGAAATGATAGTTGAACAGAGGTTTATATATATTTCAAATTCGTATATATGTTACAACATCGTTCTATCCCGTCAAAGTTCCCGCGTCTTCTGCTCCCTCACTCCCCCATGAACATTACTCACTGCGCATCAACCTCTGGAGCCGAGATCTCGACGTCCTTGCGAAACACCTTGTTACGGCCGGTTCGCTGCGCCTCGAAAACGGAATGTTTAACCGTGAGAATAATATCCTCGGCTTTCTCGGCGTCGTCAGGAAAAACGACAACGCCGCAGCTTACGGTGGTTTTAAGGTCGTGCTCTGTGAACGTATGGTTCCTGATTCTCTCGCATAAAGAAATCGCCGCCTCGATTGCTCCTGCGGCGCTGGTGTTTGGCAGCATGATCATGACTTCGTCAGCCCCATAGCGGCAGGCGCTGTCATAAATGCGCAGGTGGCGATTAATGAGGCCGCCGAACTCGCGCATGAACAGCCGGCGCGCGTCCCCTCCAAAGGTATTGGAAATGCGTTTGTAGTTGTCAATATCCAGCATGATCAAGCCCAGAGGTTCCTGGGCGCTCTCAGCGCGGACAAGATTCTGTCGCAGGCTTTCCGAAAAAAAGGAGTATCGCTGCAGCTCTGTTTCATGATCGACGCGATCGAGCCGCAGATTGTCTTCATAAAGACGGTTCTGATAATATGCCAGCGCAGCTATGTGGGCGAAGGTAGTAATCACCGGGATATCGGTATCCAGGAAGTTGTCCTTCTCCTCGCTATCAGCGTACAAAAAACCAATGGTCTGGTGGTGAACGGCAATCTGTACGCAGATACAGGAGGCGAAAGGTTGTTCAAGCTGCACGCTGCGAGCGACTTCCGGAAGCAGTTCCGCGTCCGAGATCAGGATGGGACGGCCGGTCCACAACATCTCCCCGATGGATCCCGTGGCCACCTGTCTGCGGAAGCTTTTGCAGAACGTATGGGAAATTCCGCTGCAATTTTCGATGCTCAGATACTCACTCTCGCTGTCGATCAGCACGATGGCACAGGCGCGGCATTGATAGAGCCTGGTGAGCCGGTCGACGACGAAGTGGAAGACGCGTTCGTAATGCCTGTTTGTCGTCAGGAGCCGGACCAGCTCCATGACAAACTCCATGCATTGGGGTGACTGCATTTCTTTCATGACACACCTCCGTGACGGTTTTGCAAGGTCGCTTCTATAAAAAGTCAGGTGTAGTCAATAACCGCAGCCGCAACAAGCGGACGCATTGAGAAAGCACTGGTGTAATTTCGGGATACAAGAGTATTGTACTTTTTCTCGCGAATATTGTCAAGCGGAATCGCAATGCACTGGAAACAGAAATCCCGGTCTTTTGGACCGGGATTTCTGCCACCACTATTCAATCTTACAGGATGAGGAAGACTGAATGTCTATTTTAGGCGCTTCACGCACGCCATGAGGAAATCAGTTTTCTGCGGGAACAGGAGTTGCGGGCAGAAGAATTTCGTTGATCGCCTGTACAAAAGACTCTTTCGGCAACGCGCCGGCGGCCATCTGCGGCTTGTCATTCATAGGGACGAAAAGGATTGAGGGAATGCTGCGGATTCCGAAGACGGAGGCGAGCTCCTGCTCAGCTTCTGTATCGATCTTGTAGATGTCGATCTTGCCGTCGTACTCTGCTGCGAGTTCTTCGAGCACAGGAGCAACCGCGCGGCAGGGCGCACACCAGTCGGCGTAGAAGTCGATGATGCAGGGACGCTCACCAGCGAATTCCCATTCCTGCTTGTTTTCGTAGTCGTAGACTTTTGAGAGAAAGGTCTGCTTGTTGAGATGTTCCATGATATCTCTTTCCTTCTATTTTGATTCAATGTTCACGTTCATCGCCGTAACTGAACATAGGATGCAAAGAATAGAAAGAAGATTCAGGGTTGCGCGCTTTTATTGCTGTCCTGCAGCGTGCGCTTTTTACGGAACGATCTTCATTAGCTTCACAACCTTTCTCTGAGATCCGTCATCGACGCTGAGAAAATAAACTCCCGGCTGAAATGCGTGCACATCAAAACTGAAGGAAGCTTCGCCGCCTGATGCACGAAGCTGCTCCCGCAAAAGCGTTCGTCCCTGCAGGTCGTGAATCATTACCTGCAGCGCCGCCTGCTTATCAGTGCGCAGCCGGACCTGCAGACTTTCCTTCATCGGCTGCGGCCAAACAGAGAGCAGCTCGAAATCAACAGCGGAAGCCGGGGGAGAGATTGCGTTGATCCCGGCAACGTGGGCAGCCCACACGCCCCCACCCTGCGTTGCGACAATGATGGAACCATCAACGGCGCGTGCATCGACGTGATCGACGCAGAGCGCGCCGATTCCTTCCGGCGACTCGCGCATCCACTGTGTCTGCATTCCATCAATTGCTGTCGTGGAATAGAGGCCGCTGCTCGTTGCTGCGAACAGCATTTCTCCGCTGCCCATCGGGAGGATGGCGAGCCAGCGTACAGACGGGCCCGCACCGCTGCCGTCAGGATGTTCTTCGAGATTCCCGCCAACGGTGGCCCAGGTCGATCCGGCGTCGCTGCTGAAAAATAGACTCTGGACATTGTAATTCGAGAAGACAGCAAAAAGCCGGTCGGCATCGCGTGGATCCACAGCGACGCATGAAACATAGCCCCCGGCCGGAAACATCGGAGACGTCAGCGGTACTGCCGACGGTGATGAGCCGCGCGCGTTATCGATGCGAAGGAGCCCCCCGCCGCTGCTGCCGATGTACATGCGGCCGGATGCATCAGAGGCGCAACCGATCGCGCTGATATAATCCGGAGAAGGGAATGCCGCGTCGCGAATTTCCACCCATCCCTCATCCACGAGATTCTGGTCATGCGCAGAAAGGGAAATATCCTCTTTGCGCCACAACGTCGGCAGCCCGCCCACGTAGAGTGTGTGTCCGTTGAATGGGTCGAGAGTGAATACTGTGAAGAAAGCGAAATCCTTGCTGGGGAGCTGGCCGCCGGTTTGGTAGGTCATATATTGCGGCTGCAAATCGGGCGAAAGTATGAATGAAAAGATGCGCCCGGTGTATACGGACGCGAGCACGAAGTCCTTGTCCGGCGCCACTGCCACGCTCATTCCATCGCCGCCTATAACGCCGCGCCAGTCGGCTGCATCGTTTTCATCAACGCTGTAGTACGTCGCGTTGTCCTGCAGTCCCCCTATGAGAAATGGATCCTCTGCAGCTAGAGGGTCCTGCGCCACACGATAGAATTGCGAGGAAATAAGTCCTTCGTTGCGAATTGTCCACGCGACATTTCCTGCCCGGCAGTTCGGAGTGAACTGCACGCCGCCGTCGTTGGCGACATAAAGTCTGGCTGGATCCGATGGAAGAAAAGCCAGTGCATGCTGATCGGGATGCAGCTCATTGTCAGCCCACGAGTATGGATACCCTCCGGCAATAACCGTGTTATTCCCGGTCCGAAAGGCATTCGTTGACCGATAGAGGCTCGTTCCACCCACGAAAAGCAGGTTCGGATCGTCTGGATGAACAGCCATCGTGAGGCAGTATCCGCCAAGGGAGTTGAGGCCGCTGTTCCCCGCGTTTCCAATCCCTCCTTCCGGAAGAGAGGCCGTTCTCTGCTCCCAGCTTCCCGTTCCCGTGATCGGACTGTAGGTGTGTTTCCAGAGAGTGTGCCGGGAAGCGGTGAACGCCAGCTGCAGGTCCGGGTAGGGAGCAGGAGTCTCTGTGAGCACATAAAGGACGTAGGGATCCGAAGGAGCAGCGGCGAGTTTGACGACACGCGCATCGGAGGGGAAACCTTGCGGTGTAATGTCGACCCAGTCGCGGCGATCGGTGGAAAGAAAAACCCCGCGCTGCAAGGGTGTGCCCGAAGAAATCGTGAATCCGCCCACGGCTGCATAGGAAAGAACGGGAGTGAATACAATGTCAGTTGAGAAAGGAGGTGCAGCCGCATCGCCCAGCACATGCTCCCAGGTCGCGCCTTCGTCGAAGGATCGGAGGATCTGCCCGTAGCAGGCCGCGTACAGCGCCCCGGCATCCCAGCCGTCGGATGCTATCGCTAGGTTCCACACACCCTGGAAAGGACTCTGCAGATTACCAGCAGTGCTTGAAAGCGTCGATGCGAGAGGAACCCAATGTTCGCCGCGATCACTGCTGCGATAGATTCCGTTGCCGTAACCGGTGGTTCTGGGGGTTGTATGGATGCTGCGGTCCGTCGTACTCAGAAGTTCGCCCGTTCCGTAATACAGCACCGCGTGCTGTCCGGGACGCGTGTCCTGCACGATGCAGCCCACGGTCTGATGAAGATCCGCCGGTGTGGTTTTTCTCCAGTGCCCGCCGCGATCATCCGATTTCCAGAAACCGCCGCTCGCGCTTCCCGCATAGAGGATATTATCGTCATCTTTGTCAAATAACAGGTCCAGCATGCGTCCGGCAATGCGCGACGGACCCCGCTGCATCCACCCCGGCACAAACGCGCTGCGCTGCAGCTTACGCAGGGAGACAGCGTCGGTGGCCGCCAGCGGCAGTGTCGAAGCGTATGCGAGTTCCCTTCCGCGAATATCCGCCGGCACCATTCCCGTACGCGGGTCGCGCGTGCGCAGCAATTCAAATTGCGCCGAGTACCACAAACGCTCGGCGGGCTGAGCGCATGCAGTACTCCCCAGAGCAATACGCTCTCGCGACAGACTGCGCTCGCCGGATGTGGGTGAATACAGCGTTGCGGAAATCACCAACGCAGCGACAAAGATGCAGAATGTAACAGCAGCACGCATCGGGACACCAAAAACTGGGTAAACCTGAAAATACTATGGCGGGGTATTTATCGAAAGCACGGGCGACAGCGTGCAGGCGCAAGCCATCGAAATTTGGGGCGGGCTACACAGGCATGGCTTCTGTCGGGAGATTGACTTCGAAGCGCGCACCCTTCTTCTCTTCACTCCTGCATTCAATGCTGCCGTGCATCGTATCGACCAGCTTTCTCACGATGGAGAGACCGAGGCCCGATGACGGCTCACCGGCTGTGGGCTGCGCTGAGAGGCGGGAAAATTTCTGATACAGCCGCGTCAGGTCGTCCTTGCTGAAGCCGGGCCCTTCGTCCTCGACGACGATGCATACTCTTTCCGGAAAGGACTCAAGACGAATACGCACCTTGTCCCCTCGCGAGGAATACTTGATCGCATTTGAAATGAGATTGTCGACAATCTGCATGATGGCGGAATCATCGCCGATCGCAATCGGTTCGTTTTCAGGGAATTCGACTTCGAGTATGAGTTCTTTCTGTTCGGCCCAGCGGCGATGGTTTTCCACCGCTCGTTGGAGGATTGGCTTTACGGACACTGGATCGCTGTCGAGCTGCATGCGGCCGGATTCAAGCCGGTTGATATCGAGAAGATTTTTTGCGAGCACGAGCACGCTGTCTGCAGTATCGGCCACCTGCCCGGCCTTGCGATGGACGTACTCTTCGCTGCGGCCGGGTTCCCCGATGGATTCAGCAAGCATTCGTATCGCACTCAGCGGATTCCGCAGGTCATGCGAAAGGATGCTCATCAGCTCATTCTTCTCGAGGTTGAGCTGCCCGAGCAATTCATTCTGACGCGTCAGCTCTTCATTGGTGTGTGCGATCTGCGCGGCCTGGGCTTCAAGCATCGTCTCATGCTTGCGAATCTCGTCGTTGGCTGCTTCCAGCTCTGCATTCTTCTGCTGATGGATTTCTGCGCTGCGTTTCTTCAGCCGATAGCGGTTGGCCAGCAGCAAAAGGATAACGACGAGTAGAACAGAACTGATGATAAGCATGTTGCGCAGTGATTCTTCCTTTTCGAGCTTCGCACCCTTGAGCGCGCGGTCGCGTTCGAGAAGTTCGCGGTTTTTATTCAGCAAATTGATTTTATTCTGCTGCTCGGTAGCAGAGAGGCGCTGCGAAATCACTATGCTTTCCTGCTCCAAAAGCTGCAGTTCGCTGATGCGTTTGTCCTGATTGAGGAGCTCAATATCCTGCGTCTGCTGCCGCAGCTGGATCGCACGCCGCTCCAGTTCCATCTCATTAATGAGCTGGTCTTTCTTCAGAAGTTCGTTTTCTCGTTCACTCCGTTCGCGCTGCGCCACCTCATAATTGGCGGTCATTTCATTAATGCGCTTCGAACTTTCCTCGTTGAAGAGAGAATCCTTGAGACCGGTGAATTTTCGATAGTACACTAACGCAGCGGAAGGGTCGCCCAGCGCCGTTTTCGCATCCGCACAAATCTTCAGCGAATTGCGCTCGACAACGCGTGAGTTGGTTTCCTGGGCAAGATCCAGCGCACGAGATGCGATATCGAAAGCCTTCGCGGGATCCTTCTGATGAAGGTGCAGCGCTGCGATGCGCTGCATAGCCTCGGCAAGCCCGTGTTTGTCTCCGAGCGATTCATACAGCCGGGCGGATTGCTGATAATTTTCCAGTGCGCGTCCATGCATGTTCTGGATAAAGTATGTGATGCCGATATTGAGATATGTACTTGCAAGCCCGGGTGTGTCATGCATTTCCTTTTTCAACTCCAGCGCCGCAAGCAGATTCTCCAGTGCCTTATCGAATTCGCCCTTATCCAGATAAATCACTCCGATATTATTGTACGAATACGCCAGGCCCTGCTTGTCCTTCGCCAGTTGGAAATATTGCACTGCACGCAGGTGATACCGCAATGCGCGTTCCTCATCATTGAGGCGGCCATGCACGACACCGATATTCGATAACAGTGCGGCCATGCCCTGCTGATCTCCGAGTTCCTCCTTGAGCTGCAAAGATTTGAGGAAGAAATTCAGTGCGCGAACCCAGGCGCCCTGCTGCGCATAAGTGATGCCCGTGCTCGTAAACGCCATGGCGATCCCAGCGTTGTCGTTGAGCTTCTTTGCAAGTTCTTCCGCCTTGCGCGCAATTTCGATGGCCTGATCCGGATTCGTCTTTCGGTATTCCTGTGCGAGATCAAGCATGATGCGCACGTTGACAGAATCACGCATTCCGCGGCTTTCCCTGCTGCGGAGCAGGGTTTCCAGCCGCTGCATTTCGCTATTCTGCTGCGCGTGGACGAGCTGCGGATTCAACCAACCCGCGAAAATAATCAGAAGAAAAAATGAATAAACGATGCGCAACTCATCCTCCACGTTTTGATGAGGGGGATGCGGCGGATGGTGCAGGCGGCTTCAAGGGATCGGTGCCGTAGCGCCGCAATTCTTCGTAATCCGTCTGCCCGTCATTGTCGGTATCCGCTTTCAGCGGGTCCGTGTGGAACAAACGAATCTCCTCGAAATCCGTAAGTCCATCCCCGTCAGTGTCTGCCAGGTTCGGGTCCGTTTTATAGACGCGCACCTCTTCACTATCGTTGATACCTTCACCATCGGAATCAGGGAGTACCGGATTTGTATGATAGATGACAACTTCATCGCCGTCGTACAGACCGTCTCCGTCGGTATCCACTTTCTTCGGGTGACATCCCAGCCGCTTTTCCTCTGCATCAATAAGCCCGTCGCCTTCTGTATCGCGGGAAAGCGGGTCGGTCTGATAATCGAGAATTTCGACCTGGTCGTCAAGTCCGTCTCCATCACTGTCTTTATTCACAGGATCGGTTTTATACCGCGTCACCTCCACGTAATCGCTGAGCATGTCGTGATCGGTGTCCCAATAGAGCGGATCGGTGTGGCTGACTCTTACTTCCTGTTCGTCTGTCAGTCCGTCTCCGTCGGTATCAGCGTCATAAGGATTCGTACCCGAGTTTTCTTCTTCACGATTGCTCAGGCCATCGCTGTCGAAATCAGTATCATCGAAGAGATGCCAGGTGAGGCCGAGCGACACCGAGAGCCAGGTATCATTCGCAGTTTTCTCCCGGTCCGGATTGCTCGGCAGACCCTGGCTTTCCTGCTGCTTTTGCACGAGCACTCCCGAATCGAAGGCATCCATTTCTCCGGACATTACCAGATGCGCCAAGGCGCCGAGCTGCACAGACCATGAACGGGTCAGATGCCATTCGACACCGCCTCCGAGAGGAATACTGAGCGCAGGAATAGTTTCCAAACCGGGGTATGCAGCATCGCCGTTGCGATAATCTTCGGGCCGCAGCCAGGCATAGCCGCCGCCGGCCAGAATCCAGGCGTTGAAGCGGCTTCCAGGAAAAAGGTTCAATCGCAGCCAGCCTTCAGCGGCAAGAGCTTCCGTGCTGCGTTCGACGAGATTGATTTCGCCGAATTGGAAGGGATATGTGATGCCGAGATTGCGCCGGTTACGCCTAGTGTATTGCAGACTCGCCGCCTCAACACCCACGCCGATTTCCAGGAAAGGGCGCAGTGTGAGGTGAAGCCGGAGACCCGCCGAAGGACCAACCTCGCTGCCGGAAAACTCCCCGAAATATTTATTCACTCCGGCCGAAAGCATGACGGAGAAACGTCCGTCAAGATAGCGGGGACGGTCAGGCCAGCGCACAGGTTTTTTTTCAGGCGAGGCTGACGACAGTGGAATCTGCGCAAAAGTGGCATTGCCCCCTGGGAATTGAAGGAAAAGGCCGAGTATGGCTATCAGAGTGATGCAGCGCATGCAGGTAGCCGCCTTGCTATCGGTTTCCGCCAGCTGGCGGCTTTAATGACACAATGTAGAATTCCACTCTCCGGTTGCGGGCCTGTCCCTCTTCCGTCGCTCCATCCGCGATTGGTTGACGTTCTCCAAATCCAATCGTGCGGAATCGATCAGCTTTGATCCCCTGTCCCACGATGAAGTCACGCACGCTTCGTGCCCGGCGTTCGGAAAGATCCTGGTTGTATTGTTCTTCGCCATTGGTATCCGTGTGGCCGCGGATTTCCACTACCATGCCCGCATTGCTCCGGAAGAGCTGCACCGCTTCCTTGAGCAGCAGCACATATTCTGCCTGCAATTCATCGCGGTCGTATTCGAAAGAAATATTGCAAAACGAAAGAATGTCGCCCACGCGCAAATGCAGGGAGTCGAGTCGGAGCGGCTGCGCAATGCTTCCACCTTCTTCCGCAGACTGAATGTGCTGGATGCTGCGGCGGCGGTATCGAGCGTAGGCCTCGGCACTGCTTTCGCCCGGGCGGCTCCCGAAAGAGCTATCGATCTTAGTTAGTGAGGCGACAACGCTGTCAAGATTTTCTGGCGCACGGTTCGAACGTCGTGTGAGCACCGGAGCTATCAGATACGACGTTCCACCTCCCGGCAGCGCCTGCGTCTCCAGCAGTTCCGCGTTGTAGCGAGGACGCTCGGCAAACGGTTTCTTTTCAGCCGGTGCCGATGTCTGATCCTGATCCAGAGGATTCGTGCGCGTCGCGAATACTTCCGTCGCATCATCAACGCGATCGCCGTCGGTATCTGGATTCAGCGGATTGCTGCCGTAGTACGCAATCTCATCGTAATCGAGCAGGCGATCTCCATCCGTGTCCGCGTTCCGTGGATTCGTCTTGTACGTGACGACTTCGTTGAAATCATAAATGCCGTCATCATCTGTATCAGGCCGCAGCGGATCTGTCTCATGGACCTTGACTTCCGCAAAGTCGTCGAGTCCGTCATAGTCCGTGTCAGGATTCCGGGGATTCGTTTGATAGAGAACGACTTCCTCGTAATCACTGAGAATATCATCGTCTGTGTCGGGCTTGCGGGGATCCGTATTGTAGAGCATGATCTCGTCCGAATCGCTGAGCCTGTCCTCATCAGTATCGGTCTTCAACGGGTCAGTGCCGTACTTGGTGATCTCGAAATAGTCGCCGAGTCCGTCGTCATCCGTATCCGGCTTCAACGGACTGGTGGCATAGACTCGCACTTCTTCATGATCCGTGAGCCCATCAGTATCGGTGTCGATTTTATACGGATTGGTCCCTAACTCCGTCTCCTCCTCATTCTCGAGAAGGTCGCCATCGTAATCAACACTTTCAAACAGCGTATACTGAATCCCGACCGTCACAGAAAGAATGTTGTCGCCTGCGGCGGAAGGTACATCAATGCGGGCGGAACGGCGCCGATTATATTCCAGAGCGAGCTCTTCCGGATCGAAGGCGTCGATGTCGCCCCGGAAGAGGAAAGAATTGCGAACGTGCAGCGACAAGGCAAGATCCCGTCTGAAGTACCATTCGCCGCCAATGCCAACTGGGATGGTGATGCTCGCGGGAAAGTCCGCCGAAGGACGCACGCGAACATCGCTGAAATCCTCTGCTTTATAGAAAGTCACGCCAGCGCCGAGGCTCAGGAAGATGTTGTAATATCGATACGGAAACAGATTGATGCGGGTGGAGAGATCAATGCAAACGACGTCGATGCTGCGATTGTGCGAAAGCGAATCAGTCTCCTTGAGAAATTGAAACTGATAGAGGAGCGGATCAACTTGTGAAATGTCGCGTGAGAGCGCGATTTTGCCGATGTCCGCTGTGAGCAGCACTGTCAGTTCGGGATAAACAGCGTAGCCAAGGGAAAGCGCCCCGTGAGGGACATTGAAACCGCTCTTGAAATCCCCGAAATACGTGGAAAGTCCGCCGCCGATTGATGCCACGATTGTGCGTCCCGGGTAGCGAGGCGCTTCAGCGGGACCGATCACAACGGGGCTTGCGATCTCCCGCCCGGGTTCAACCGCGACGGGCATCTCCGTTCCTGCAACGGAATCCACGACTGCCTGAGCATGCAGCGTCCCAGCTATTTGCGTGAGAAACGCAGCGATAAAGGCGAGCTTCAGCCAATGCGCCGGAAGTCTGGATTTCAGAAAAGTCATTTCATGCGTTGAGAGATGAGGAGTTTTGTGTCATATACTTATAAAAGTAGTTAGCACAGCGTACAAGAGCAAACGGACATGGCGCAGAAGTTTAGAATTCAGTTGGGCATTGCTGCTTGGCAGGGATAATATTTCTTCGTAACGTATCTCTGTTCCGACTTTTCTCTCCCTTTTTACTTTCTATGTATCGGAGGACGCCCATGCACGGAAGAATACTTTCGGTGATGTTCCTGTTATTCTCCCTGTTAGCTGCGGCCGTCTCGCCCGTATCGGGACAAACGAGCGGACCGCTGCTCGTTGTCACTCCTTCGCCCGTAGATTTCGACACCGTCTCCTGCGGCAGCAGCCGCTGCATCGATGTCGTCTTTCGGAATGCCGGCGATACGGCACTGACGGTACAGCAATTCGAACCGCTCACCGCACCCTTCCAGGGCAGCATTCAAACTCCTTTTGTCCTCCAACCCGGTGAAACTCGCAGCGCACCCTGGTGCTACACTCCCACACGCTTCATTGCAAGCGACAGCGTCAGCGCGCGTTTTGTTTCAGACAATCGCACCCCATATTCCTTCGGTCTTCTCTTTGACGGCAGCGATGCCATGAGTACGGCCATTCCCGGGGCCGCCAGCGCCATCGAAGCGGCGCATGACGTCATGAGTACTTTCGTCGCCACCATGATGGCCGATGGTTCGCCGCAGCACGAAGCCGCGGTATTCGCCTACAGCACCTCGTCGCAGTTCCGGCTTCTTCGGGGACTCAGCGACGATCGCAACCTCGTGCTGGGATCGATTCCCGGCAATGCCTCAGGAGCGCATTCCTGTGTCCTTGCCGGAATGGACCGAAGTATCGGGCTGGTCCAGACGGCGCTGCATCGCCGGGTACTCATAGTCATCAATGCGAGCGAGGACGCAGGGCTCGGAAACTGCGGCCCCTACTCCGCTCCCGGAGTTGTCAGCGCCGCGCAGGCAGCGAACATGCTCGTCTACACCATCAGCATCAATGGCGCAGCGGGCACGGCGCTTGCGAGTATCGCAAGTCAGACGGGCGGGCTGCATCACGACGTCACCACCGCAGTGCAGCTTGATCAGGCAATGCGCGAGATAATGCAGCATCTGCAGCGTGCCGTCGCTCAGCAGCTCATCGTCAAGGGCGAAGTCGTTTCTCCGTCGCTCGCCTTTACGCCCCCGGCGCTTCTTTTTCCGACAACGCTTGCGGGCGACACCCTCCGATCAACCATCTGGGTGCATAACGTCGGAACCTCACCAATGGAAATCGTCCGGGTCGACGGAAAGACTACCGCCTTCGATATCTCGCTGATAAAGTCCGTTGTCATGCCCGGGGATTCCCTTCCCGCGACGGTGCTGTACCATCCAACCGGGCAGACCTACAACACCGCCTCGATTACCATGCCCATCAACGGCTGCGTGCCCGCACTTTCTTCGCTGCAGCTGCGCGGAATGTCATATCTGCCAGTCAATCCCTCGATCGGCCCCGTGCTCTCGGTCAAGAATGATCACATCGATTTCGGGCGGATTCCCTGCACTGAGTGGACTGAACTCAACATCCCGCTGAAAAACGTGGGCGACGCTGTGCTCAAGGTTTTCACTCCAATTATCATTACTCAGTCAATTCATCCGCCACAGGAACCTGAATGGAACGTCGGGGCAGGGTCAGAGATCAGCATGGTACTGAGTAAGGACGCAACCGCCCGGCTCGGACCGGACAGCGGGCAGGTGTCGGTCTCCGCACTCTCAAGGCGCAGCGCTTCCACGATGATAGTAATCGACGCCGGCAGCGCGATGCGGTTTCCCTGGCAGGGAACCGACGGTGCGGGCGTCAGCAGTCTGGTCATCGGAGATCTGCTCGGCGGTCTGGCCGCCACACCTGAACTCGATGACCAGATGGGAGTGATCGCAGCTGCGAAAGATGGTGCGCAGCTTCTGCAGTCCATGACAAAGGACAAGAAAACACTGGCTGCGCTTTCTCCCGCAGCCGGCAACAGTGATTCTACCGCCCTGCTTCAGACGATCGGTGCGGCCCTCGACGTCCTGGAAAACAGCGACGGAATACGCCGCCTCATCATACTCACCGCGGGAAGTACCGAGTCGTCGATCGGCACCGGTAATCCCATGATTGATGATTTGGCCCGGCGCGTCGCTGAAACCGGAACGCATGTGAGCGCCCTGTCCTTCGAACAAAGCACGATTTCGGATTCCCTCATCGCATTTCTCGCTGCATGCCATACAACGACGCTGCTGCCTCCAACACCCGAGGCAGTTCCTGCGCTTATTGCAGATATCGAAACGCTCTCCATTGATACAGTCCATCAAACATGGACCCTGCTTTGGTTCGGCATTTCACCCGACATCGAAGCGACTCCAATGGATGTCATCATCCCGGAATCACATCCCGGCGCTCCGGCCTGCGCCAGCGTCATCATCCGCAACACGGGCGAGGTTCCTCTCGAAATATGGAGTGTATCAAGCGAAACTCATGGATTCACATCCACGCCAACTACTCCTCCGATCATACCGGTGGGTGGAAGCACAACGCTGCAGTTCTGCTACCAGCCCGATTCGCTCGGCGTCTGGTCCCTGGACGCGACGATACGCAGCAACTCCTGCATTCATCGCGACATCACTCTGCACATGCGGGGTGAAGCGACCGACAGCAATACGATCTCGATCGCCGGAGAGTTTGTGGTGAGGCCCGGCAGTCCGGTTGCGATTCCTCTGCTGCTCGATCACGCACTGCCTGCCGCGTACGACGTGCGCCGCCTCACTTTCAGCATCGGCTACGATCCGTCGCTGCTTTATCCGGATATGGACGCTCCGCTGCGTCAAGCGAACGGAAGCGCTTTCAGCGGTACCGTTACCGCGACGCAAAGCTTTGACCGGACGAGCGGCCTGGCCGTCACGTCCTACGACGTCGGAGCCAATCCCTTGGCGGCGGCCGGACAATCAGCCATCCCCTTCCTTTCCCTGCGCCTGAATTCGTATCTCGGACGCATGATGAAAACCGATGTCCGCCTGCTCTCCTCCGCCTTCCCCGGCAGCGCCGTGGCGCTTGGACACAGCAGCACCGCTTCGGTACGCATCGACAGCATGTGCTGGTTAGAGCAGCGGCTGGTGAATGCATCCGCATTGTGGGGGACACTCGGGAAAAACGCTCCGAATCCCAGTCCCGGACAGACACGCATCACCTACACGCTGACCGGTGATGTCACTGTCCGTCTCGCGCTCTATGACCTGCACGGCCGCTTGCTGCGCATCATCGAAGAAGCGCCGCGAAGCGCGGGTTCATACACCAGCGTCATCGACACCCGCGGAATGTCGGCCGGCGCCTACATCTGCCGCCTTGAATCCGAGGCAGGAATACTGAGCCGCGTTATTCTCGTCAGCAATGGAGAGGAGAAATAATCATGACACGCAAACACACTCTCCTCATCACCCTCTTCAGTATCTCAGCAGTCATCGCGCTGTCGCTCCCGACGGCGCTTCATGCGCAGGATGATCCGCCGCCGCAAACCGTCCGTCCACCGATGTATCTAGGCATTTCCGCGGGAATATTCTACAGCATGCACAGCGGCGGTTTCGGATACCCGGCTGAATGCGAGGATTGCGCCGTCTACGGCGATGCATCGGGAATTGGAACGGCCTTCGATCTGCGGTTGAGCGTTCCGCTCACTCCGTGGCTGCGCTTCGAGCCTCGACTGTTCGGCGAAGGCCGCAGCGGTGATTTCACCAGCGATCTGATTGAAAGCGAAATCATCGGCAAGGACATGAAGCCGCAGCAAATTCAGCTTGAGGACGAATTCAGCTCGTCGCTGCAGCTCGTGGGCATAGACCTGCTTGCCGCGTTCCATATCGGGCGCAGCGGCATTGCCGTGCTCGCGGGTCCGGCCATAGCGTTTCGGATGTCCGAAAGCGCCACAGTCACCGAACGCATCCTCTCTCCTGATGGCGTGACGTTTCTGGACGGAAGCAGAGAGCAGACCCGTTTCGACGGCGACACCGAGATCGCACGCGGCATGCATGCCGGCATCCGGGCAGGACTGAGCTACACACTGCCGGTCAGCCGCGCCCTCGCACTCGGCTTCGAGGCTACCTATCTGCTGTCGCTGCAGACTGTCAGTGAAACAGACGACTGGAAAACCTCTGGCGCCCGCGGCATGCTTTCCGTACTCTACGCATTATAGAGCGCGGCGCCAGGGCCTACTCTCCGACGGGTTCTGAGAAAGTGCTGCAAACTCCCCGACAAGTGCGCTGGCGGCACCCGGTCCGCCAGCTTGCGCCGCGTGCAGCATCTGCGTATTCTGTCTGACGATTTTTCTCAATAGAATAATAACGGATATGAGCAGCCTTTTTTCCGTAGAAGGAACACGCGCACTGATCACCGGCGGCACCCGCGGCATCGGACGCGCAATTTGCGATCTCTTTCTTGCACAGGGCGCGGAGTTGATGGTGGTTGCACGCACGCCCGAAGAACTCGAACTGCGGATCGCCGATTGGCGTGAGCATGGCGGCACCGTCGAGGGAATCGTCGCCGATGTAAGTTCGGCCGAGGGACGCTGGCACATCATTCAGAGCGTACGCAAACACTGGGATCGCCTCGACATCTTTGTGAATTGTGCAGGAACGAACATTCGCAAGAAAAGCGTCGACTACAGCATAGAGGAATTCCGGCACATCATCGACACCAATGCCACGGCGGCCTTTGAACTCTCCCGGCATCTGCAGCCGCAGCTCGCTGCGTCGGGGAGGGCGTCCGTCGTCTTCATCGGATCCACTGCGGGACTCTCGACCATTCCCACCGGAGCCCCGTACGCGATGAGCAAAGCCGCGCTCGATCACCTCACCCGCTACCTCGCAGTGGAGTGGGCAAGCGACGGCATTCGCGTCAACAGCGTCGCCCCGTGGTACATCCGTACGCCGCTTGTGGAAGGCGTGCTTTCCAACCCCGAATACTACGACGCAGTAATTTCCCGCACGCCTCTCGGACGCATAGGCGAGCCGATGGAGGTTGCCGCGGTCACTGCATTTCTCTGCGCCTCCGGTTCATCTTTCGTAACGGGACAGACCATCGCCGTCGACGGAGGCTTCCTCGCCAAGGGAATGTAGCCCAAAGCCCCTGCCATGACGATTTATTTGCTGATTTTACTGCGTGCAGCGTGAGTTCAGTTTGAAACGCCTGTGCTTTTCGATATGTTTGGAGTATTGAACTTTTTATGAATGTTCGCATGCTTGTTTGATACAGAGACATGCCCCTTCCCCGCCGAGTGATATATTTTTTGTTCGCGGTACCGCTTCTCCTGATCTCTGGCTGCTCGCTGCTGCCTGAGAACGGTGAAACAGTCGAGGTATCGCCGCAACCTGTGGTCCGCTCCATCGACAGCGAGGATATCGCTCCGCAGGTGCAGAAGCTTTTTGCTATACCCTCGTTTCGCGCGACGCTTTTGCACGACGACACGCTGCTGCAGCAGTATCGTCAGCGGGAATACATACCGCTTTGGGTAAGGGAAGAAAGTTTCCCATCACGCTTTATCGCACTGCTGCGCTTCCTGATGCGCGCAGACGAGCACGGCCTCGATCCGCGCTGGTATCACGTGCCCGCACTGCAGGCGCTCCTCGACAAGATTCTGACTGACGGCCGCAGCGACAGCGATCACAGCGAATCTCTGGCACGCATGGAACTGCTGCTTTCAGACGGTCTGCTTAGCTACGCAAGCCATATCCGCTACGGCATCGCCGACCCGCGAAATCTGGAAGCCGATTATCATTTGCCTGTGCAGCGTCCAGGACTGCGAGAATTTCTCGAGCCTCTCAATACCCCTGATATCATTGCCTTTCTCCGGAACATTCAGCCGAATGCGCCGCGCTACCTCGCGCTGCAAAAAGCATACGAAGGCTTCCGCGACATAAAACGCCTCTATCGCTGGCCGCGCATTCCAGAGCTGACGACGGATAAATTGGTTGTGGGCGAAATTTCTCCCACTATTCCGGCACTGACGCAGCGATTGATGCTGACGGGAGAGCTTTTCTCATCCTACCAGGCGCCGCTGCGCGGGACAGTGCAGCTGGTCGATCTTGCCCTGCACGCCTATGAACTCGACAGTCTGCGGCTGGAAACTCTGGGGGCCTGGTCCTATGACAGCACGCTGGCCAAGGCCGTGATGCGCTATCAGGAGCGGCACGGATTGGCGATCGACGGAGTGCTGGGCGCACGCACGATCGGAAGAATGAACCGCGGCATCGACGCCTACACTGACCAAATTCGCGTCAATCTCGAGCGCTTCCGCTGGTTCAGTTATCCCGATAACGGCCGGTATGTCATCGTGAATATTCCTGAGTTTTGGTTGTATGCCATGGACGGCCACAAGGTAATAACCACCATGCCTGTGTGTGTCGGTATGCCGAGTCTGCCCACTCCGCAGATAACAGGCAACTTCACCCATTGCATTCTGAACCCGTTCTGGAACGTGCCCTGGAGCATCGCCACGAAGGAAATTTATATATCCGCAAAAAAGGATAGCAATTATTTACGCAAGGGGCGCTACAAAGTATTTCAGGGAAATCAGCTCGTGGACGCAAGCTCGATCAACTGGGCGGATCATAGTGCCAACAGCATGCCCTATAGTTTCAGGCAGGACCCCGGTCGGGGCAACGCACTGGGCTCGATCAAGTTCATGTTCCAGAATGAATTCAGCATCTATCTCCACGACACGCCGCAGCAATGGGCCTTCAAGCGTGCGCTCCGCGCCGTGAGCCATGGCTGCGTCCGTATTCAGGAGCCCATGGATTTTGCCCGCTATCTGCTCGAAGGCACGCCTGACTGGAACGTAGCCAAACTGCAGCAGGTCATTTACAGCGGCGCACATAGCAGAGCCGTAACGTTAAAGGCGAAGTCGCGGGTGTACATTGATTACTACACCGCCTGGGTGGACAGCGCCGGCGTGCTGCAGTTCCGTGACGACGTTTACCGCAAGGACGACAAGATTGTGCGCGTATTCAAGCGCCTCCTCGGGCGTGTAGGGACGTAGAACTTGCCGCCGCAAAAGTCTCATCCGACACGGCCAGTGCGGCGAACAGACGAGCGAGACATCGTTTTTTCCCGCCGCCGGCTCGAAGAGGGGAGCGAGCGCTACCGCGAATATTATTCCCGACATCCTGAACGCGAAGAAATCGACCGGCATTTCCGCAATGCTGCGGGATTGCTAAGCGCCACAGCCTCCTTTTCCCATCCGCTCATGTTCCCTGCCGCCGACGCAACCTTCGATACCGTCGAAGCATTGCATAATGCAGTCGCTGGAGAAATCACGCTTCCCCGCACCGAGATCGAGGCCTCCGTACTGACGAGTTTCCTCAAGGGATGGCTGCTGCAGCTGGGCGCACACAGCGTAGGCGTGACCGAGCTGCTTGATGAGCATTGTTATTCGCATGCCGGCCGCGGTGAGGACTACGGCAGGGAAATCGTGCGAACGCATCGGCATGCCATCGCCTTCACCGTTGAAATGGATCATGAGATGGTTTCGGCAGCTCCGTCCGGAAGCATCGTCATGGAATCGTCCCGCCAATATCTGCGCTCCGGAACAATGGCTGTGCAGGCCGCACAATTCCTTCGCCGCCTCGGGTGGCCGGCACGCGCGCATATCGACGGGAAATATGAAGTCATCTGTCCCCTCGTCGCTCGCGACGCCGGACTCGGAGAAATCGGACGCATGGGTCTGCTGATGACGCCGCGGCTGGGACCCAGGGTCCGCATCGCCGTCATTACCACCGACGCACCGCTGCTGCCCGATAATACCGCTCATGATGAAAGCGTGCTTGACTTCTGCACGCAGTGCAGGAAATGCGCTGATGCCTGCCCCGGCAGGGCGGTGCCTGACGGACCCCGCATCGATGCCGATGGACTCGCGCGCTGGCAAATCGACAGCGACGCGTGTTTCATGGTTTGGAACCGGTTCGGCACTGATTGCGGACGCTGCGTCTCCGTTTGTCCTTATTCTCACCCCGACAACCTGCTGCACAATCTCGTCCGCCGCGGCATACGCTTTTCACCGATACTCCGCCGTGCTGCGATCGTGCTCGACGATCTCATTTACGGACGCACCCCCACCCCGCAACCACTCCCCGACTGGATTCCACCCCGCCAGTAAGATACCATTGACATTTCAATATTTTTTTGTTATTTAGAATCAATCTATCTAGAAATAACACAGCTTCGATTTTCTACGGACGCATCTTCCTCGTTGCGCGGCATCCTTATCGTGCGGTAGAGTGCATGCGTTTCATTCATTTATCGTCATATCAGGAAAGGAAACCGCAATGAAAATTGCGCGAAGGATATTGCTCGGTCTGCTCGTCCTCATCGTTGTCGTCGTGGGCGGCGGTTATGCGTGGCTGCAGCTGGCCTACCCGAAGGTAGGCGCGGCGCCGGATATCAATGTGGAAATTACACCCGAACGGCTCGACAGAGGAGAGTATCTCGCCTGGCATGTGACCGGCTGCGTGGACTGCCATTCAACCCGCGACTACTCGCGCTTCGGCGGACCGCTGGTCGCAGGCACTATCGGCAAGGGCGGTGAAAGATTTGGCGAGGAAATCGGCCTTCCCGGAACTTTCTATGCGCCGAACCTCACGCCATTTCATCTGAAGGATTGGACCGACGGTGAGATCTACCGCGCAATCACTTCGGGAGTCAGCAAGGATGGCCATCCCCTCTTCCCCATCATGCCCTTTATCAATTTCGGACAAATCGACAGGGAAGATATTTACTCGATCATTGCCTGGCTCAGGACTCTGCCTTCGATTGAGAACACGCCGCCGAAGTCCGAGGCGCAATTCCCAATGAGCCTGATTATGCGCACCATTCCTGCGGAAGCAGCCCATACGACTCGTCCTTCACCCGGGGACAAACTCGCTTACGGCCGCTACATGATCACGGCGGCGGGCTGCGCGGATTGTCACACGCAGATGGATCACGGCGAGCCCTTGGCTGGAATGGAATATGCGGGAGGTTTTGAATTCGCATTACCGGGCGGGATACTCCGCTCCGCCAACATCACGCCGGACGGAGAGACGGGCATCGGGGAATGGTCTGAAGAATTCTTTCTGCAGCGATTCCACGCATTTGCGGATTCCGCATTCACACCGCCCGTCGTGGGTTCGGGTGAATTCAACACCATCATGCCCTGGTATCTTCTCGCCGGCATGAAGACGGAGGACCTCAGTGCGATCTATGCTTACCTGCGCACTATCAAGCCGGTAAAGAACGAGGTCGAGCACTATACTGTGAAATATTGACAGCGCTCATTCGGACTGTGCAGCCTCTGCAAAGAAGCGCCGCAGTTCGCCGTCCCGCAAGTCGGGAGTGAAACCGGAATTGGCGCAAAACGGCAGCAGATAATGCGGGGCGCGCAGCGAGCGAGCCCCGGCTGTTTTCATCCTGAGTGAGAGATCATCGATCAGGGCTCTGCCGAAGCCATGGCCGCGCAGCGCTTCTTCGACAACTATCGCCTTGAGTTCCGCCTCGCCATCCTGCGGCGCGGCATAGACCAGGCCGCCGATGATGCGGCGCCGGGCATCGAGCAATGCGAGATAGCGGAGCTCCTCACCGAGAGGAACAGGGAAACGTTCGCGCACGAGCAAGGAAAGTATCACACCGGTTTCAGCGGCACTCACCGCTTCCCGGATGATGCAATCATCATGCGCGCTTTCATGAACGGCATGTTCGAGCATCACGGATTCCTGTCCCCCTTGCCGCAGCCGCACAAGCTGCATTTCCTTGCCACCTCCATCAGGAAACACCATAGCGAGAAACCGCTCACGGCTCAGTCCGGGCGGAACACGCTCCTGCAGCTCAGCCAGTTCGACACTCCGGGTCACGATCCATGATGAATTGTTGTGCATGCGGAGAATCAACTCCTCAAGCCGGGCGCCGCAGTCGGGCGGAAGTCCCGCCAGCACCGTATGCCGCGTGGCGTACCAGCGAGCGGCCTCGCCTTCACGGCGGACACCATACAGATCGAGTACGTGGCGGAGATACCCCTCGCCGCGCTCATCCACCAGCTGCGGATACACTGCGGCCCATTCCCTCCACCCGGACACCGCATTCTGAACAGCAAGAGGCGGACAGTACTGCCGCTCGCGCAGCTGGATGGAACTAACGATCACATCCACCGGCAGGCCATCGGGTTCACCACTACCTCCGTTCTGAACCTCGATCCCGGCTTCACCACTCCCGGTTTCACTGAGCTGTGCTGCAATGCCTGCGGTCGGCTGTCCCTGCGAAGAGATCAGCCCGAGCAGCAGCGCGCGGGCTTCAGCATCGCCCAGCACCTCGAAGACGGCATCGCAGACCCAGGAAGGCTGCAGGCGGGCGTCCTGCCATCGCACGGCGGCGCGGCGCAGCACATCGAACAGTGCACTCACAATGCAGTGTTCTCCTTCGCATGAGATCCATCCCGCAACGGAGAGAATCACTGCGCCTTCGCGATAGCGGATCCATGGCACGATGACATTTTCCGCATCAATCGCCCCTGGAATCAGGAGACGGCCGCTGTCCCTCCAGCCTCGAATCCACGCAGAGAGCCCGGATATCCACCAGCGGCGGAGTTCCGCTGCATCCGCATCCATACGGCGCTTTTCCATCAGCTCCGCCAACTGCCGGCCGGGCGCCTCGCCGAGGGAAATCGCTCCAAACTCCGGCATGAAGCTGCCGAAGCGTGGCAGAGCCGGCAGGCGCACCGGAGCTCCGGCGATGCGAAGAAGCGCAAGCAGCGTTTGCTGCTGCTCGGGCAGCGCGAAGCGTTCGTCGAGAAGAAGAAGGAAGGTGTAGCGCAAACCGCTGTTCGTCTTCAGCAGCACGCGGAACTGCTGTGAATTTCCGGGACGCGGCGTGAGGGCTTCGACGCTTACACTACGTTCTGCCAGTTTATCGCAGCGGAGTCCGTCCACTCCGTGCAGCATCAGCAGGGTGAGAGAAAGGAATGGCGTGGCAGAAAACAACGTGATGATCTGTTCGCGATGCGCGCTGCTCACTTTCTCATCGAATTCGAGCGCATTCCCGACGACGAGCCGGAGGGCCTTCTCATCCTGCACGAGCGCCGTCTGCCGCTTTGCATAGACGCCCTTCAGATCGTAGAACAATTTCCGTGCATGTTCCTGCATTCCAGTTACGGACATCCATTGCGCGAATTCCGCACGTACCTCATAAACGAAGGACGCATCGCGCGAGGCGAGGCGATACAGCAATTCGAGAAGATGGCGGTAGACCCGCTGCTCTTCCGGAGACGGAGCGGGTGAATGCTTGCGATACGCATGCATCCGGCGCCGCAACGCGGTCAGCTGCTCTCCCCGAAGGTCGAGTGTCGCGATGCGTTCAAGAGCAAAATCGTCAAGAAATGTTTTACCGGATTCCATAAAAGCGTTGTACGGCGAAGCGTCTTCTGGATCCGGATCGAACAGCATCAGCGTGGAGTACGCACGAATGCGCACGGCATCGACTTCATGCCAGCCGCAGCTTCCAAGCCGCTGCCGCAGCAGGGCTGCGTGTCTGTGGGGAATGAATTGCAGAGCCGCGGCGAGATCGTCGAAGAGTTGAAGCGCCGCGGGAGATTCCGCCGCGAAAACAACGGCGAGCATTCCATGAAGCTGCAGCAGCTGACTCCCGATGCTGCCCCGATTTCCTTCGTCCTTTCGCTGCGCCTCCGTGGATGCAGAGGTTTGCGACCACGAAGAATTTGCACCGTCGTGATACTGTGACCGCAGCGGCCGTACGGCGAGCACATCGTCGAGGCGCACGTCCCAGCCTTCGTGGCAGGGAAAAAAATCAGCGAGCGCCTGATTTCCGACCCAACCGAAGGGCTGACGGCAGAGCCGTCCAAGATCGATGCCGTCATCCGCAAGCTGATATTCAATATCACCGATGCGCCAGGACATCCCGTCGCGGCCCTGCGAAACCGCGAGCAGCCGCTGCTCGGCCGCGTTATACAGTCCTTCGGGATGCACGCGGATATCCCGCTCGGTGCAGCCGATATCGCGGAGCATCCACAGGGGCAGATGCAGCTGCAGTCCCGCGATGCGGAACGACAGACGGCGTGCGCGGTACAGCTGATCGATTTCCTCACGGAAATTTTCAGCGATCAGCTTGCGGTTGAATGAGCCCTTGGACGTCAACTCCCCTTCGCTCTGCGAGAAATCCCGTTTCAGGACAGTAAACTCCAGTATTCGTTCATAGACCGGAAGTTCCCGGTTGACCGCACGTACGATTTCGTTGAAATAGCTTTGCCGCTGCTGCGCGACCGGCATGCTTCGCATCGCAGGGGATGCCTCGTCGGCGATGATGAGCAGCACGTTGTGCGAACGTCCGTCGCCCGCGAGGAAACACTGCTTCAGTCCGGGCACTTCCCGGAAGCGGCTTTCCACACCCATAGGCGCGATGGTCTGTCCCCTGCTGTTTTTGTAAATGTCCTTCACCCGGTCGATTATGCGGTAATGTCCGCCGGGCTCCTGCTCGAACAGATCGCCGGTCGACTGCCACGAATATTCTGACCCGTCCTGTTGTGGAAGCGGCGCATCCGCATCCTCCGGAAGCGGGAGGGCAACGTAAGGACCTCGCATCTCCAGTTCCCCTACCTCAGTTTGCCGCACCTCAATACCCGGGAGCGGAATTCCGACCGAATCATCCTGATATTCGCCGGGCGGAGTCATCAGGATGCCGCCCGTGGCCTCAGTCATTCCAAATCCGCTGCACAGCGCCACGCCATGGTCATGAAAAAAACGGAACACCGCCGGTGCAAGATAGCCTGCGGCGGAGAGCCCCCACCGCAATCGTCCCCCTGCGGCTGCCAGCACCGATTGGGCCGCATCGGTTTGCTTCACCGATCCATTCCGTCCCTCCTCACCTGAGGACCCCGTGCGCTGCGCCGCCATGCTGCTTTCGACTTCCTTGTGCAATTCCGTCCATCGCTGGGGAATGCTGATCAGTCCGGTGGGACGAAACTCGCGCATGCGTGCAAATAAGGCCTCGCGGCTGGGATTTCCGGCAAAGACATACTTCCCGCCCCAGAACAGCATTCCCTGCAATTCAAGAAAGCGGCCGAAGGTATGAAACAGCGGGAGAAACGCGACGAGTGTTTCATCCATGCCGACATCGGGCAATGCGGCGGCGCGTGAAAAGCGCTTGGAGATCATGTTCATCATCGAGAAGCAGACACCTTTCGGGCGTCCTGTCGACCCTGAAGTAAACATCACCGTAGCAGCCGTGGTGTAGCCAATAGGATTACGTCGCGCGGCCGCGATGCTTCCGCCCGGCAATTCCCTCTCCCTGTTGGTTGCGACGTAGGATTCGAAGCGCTCGATTTCCTTTTCGCCTGAGTCTATATTCCCCACCGCAAGCACAGCAAAATCCAACGCTTGTTCTCTCCTCACACGCAGTAAACGGCGGAGACGATCCTCATCGTCCGCGAGCACGACTGTGATGGACAGGCGGCGAAAAATTTCCCCGATGCTTTGTTCGTCGAGATGCACGCTCAGCGGAGTGATGAAAATTCCATACGAGAGGCAGGCCAGATCGCACAGCGCGCTTTCCAGAGAATTATTCGTGAAAAGGGCGACGCGTGGAGGACGCGAGTCCGACGTGCGCGGATCCGCCAGCAAGGCATGGGCGATCGCAGCGCAGCGAAGTCTGGTCTGGGCGAAAGAGAGGCTGCGGCGTTCGCCATCGCCTTCCTGCAGAAAGCAGCGTCCCGAAAGGGTTCGCTCACGGTCGCGCAGAAGGTCGT
Source organism: Bacteroidota bacterium (assembly GCA_049663345.1). Classification (GTDB taxonomy): domain Bacteria; phylum Bacteroidota; class Ignavibacteria; order SZUA-365; family SZUA-365; genus SZUA-365. The sequence goes on along the minus strand of JBATDG010000048.1, from coordinate 3,920 downwards.
GGAGAGAATAGCCGCTTCGCAGCAGTGCTGCACGAACGCAGCGTTCCAACGGACCGTACCGTTGTTCCCTGCTCAGCGATTGGAGGAATTGCGGCGACGCTGCGGCTTGCAGGAATGCCCGAAGCTCTGCATCCGAAACAGCTGTCCCGCTTCCTTCCACCAACGTCTCGTGAATCAAGGCGATTACCGCCGGAGGTAATGCGGGATCGGGCTGATGGTCCAGTGTCTGCAGGAGATCGGAGAGCTTGAGTGTCATGGAAAATCACCCGTTTGGTTGTATGCGAGAGATAATAATGATTTTCAGACTCATATATTCTAATTTCGACGTCGATATTGTTGCAAGTTGCTGAAGAAATTACGAATTTCTGATATGGAGTACTCCTGAATGACAAAACCGCAACGGTTCTTGTTTCAGGATTTCACCCCCTTATTGTACTGACATCAACTCATCCAATCCATTAGAAAGGACGCTGAATATGCATAAGTTGTTTCGGTCAACCCTCCTCGCTGTCCTTCTCGCTCTTCCCCTTATCGTCAACGCACAAACCACCGCACGCTATCCATTCCTCGAGCAGTTCACCGGTACCTGGTGCTCATGGTGTCCGTACGGCGCAGATTCCATCAACTCCATTCTCCAGTACATCCCGAACGCCCGTGCAGTCGCGTACCATCAGGGCGATGTGATGGCAACAACAAACGGCAATGCGGTCATCAGCCATCTGCTCGTCAACAGCTATCCCAGCGCTGCGGTCGATCGATTGTTGATCACGATCGGCTCCACTGTTTCGATTGCAATCGGACGAACATATTGGGGCAACATCATGGCCCAACGCAATCTTGCGGGATCGCCGATGTCGATTGGAGTCACTGGCACGTATCATCAGGATACCCGCCAGATCTCGGCGACCGCCAACATCAATGTGCTGCAGGCCTTGACAGGTGAATTCTATCTCAATGCTGTCCTCACGGAAGATGATCTCAATTATTCCCAGGTAAAGAATGTCAACGGTCAGGTGATCACGATCAATCCGTATTACCACAAGCGCGTTGTGCGCGACATGATCACAGGACCTTACGGTGCGACGCTTACAACGAGCGGCTTTACTGCCAATCAGACCGTAAACCATCCGTTCACTTTCACCGTGCCGGCAGGCTATGATATCACGAAGTGCAAACTTGCGGTATTCGTGACTCAGAAAGTTACACTTACCGTGAATGGTCAGCCTCGTCCCACCAACATGGCAGTGCAGCAGTCATGGCAGGAGTCAGTGCTCACTGCATTCAGCATCATTCCGGTCGAGCTGATCAGCTTCAGCGCCGCACAGGAAGGTAACGCTGTCCGCCTCGACTGGCGCACTGCAACCGAAAACAACAACCGCGGCTGGTTCGTCGAGCGCAAGACCATCGACGGCGACTGGAGTGATCTCGGCTTCGTCGACGGCTACGGCACGACGAATGATCAGCAGAAATACGGATACGACGACAACAATGTGCGCATGGACGAGACCTACGACTACCGTCTGCGCCAGGTCGACTTCAACGGCAAGACTGATTATTCACCGATTTATCGCGTGATGACGGCTCCCGTTCCCACCGAAACCCGTCTGCTGCCGAACTATCCGAATCCCTTCAACCCGAACACCTTTATCACCGCGGAACTTGCCACGGAAAGTGAACTCAACGTCGCCGTGTATGACATGCTTGGCCGCGTAGTGAAAACGCTTACCACAGGCGTGCATCCCGCTGGCGGACATGTGTTCGAGTGGGACGGCACCGACGAAAACGGCAACGCTGTACAGTCAGGCATCTACTTCGCCCGCATGGTCACCCCGACCCATTCTGCCACACAGCAGATGCAGATGACCAAGTAAGCCCTTCCGAAACTCTCTCTCTCTCCTCTCTCATGTCCCGGCCTCCCCACAGGCCGGGACTTTTTTTATGGTATAAAAGCAAAACGGCGAAACCATTATCGATTTCGCCGTTACCTTTGCTGCCCCTCTAGGGTTCGAACCTAGACTTTCCTGATCCAGAGTCAGGCGTGTTGCCAATTACACCAAGGGGCAAACATTATGTCTTACAACATAAGAAATCCGTTTTTCAGAGGCAAGAGTCCGCACAAAAAAAAGATGCAATGGCCCGCTGGAATTGCTCGCCACGGCGTAGTCCCGCATTGCGGGACGGAGACGGGTGCCTACCTTATTACCGCAAAACGACCAACCTGCTCTGAACTTTCGCCGCCGAGGGACAGGATAAGCTTGTAGAAATATACCCCGTTCGCGAGGGCGTCGCCGTCGGCGTCGCGGCCGTCCCAGGGAATGCTGTTGAAGCCGATGCGCAGGTCGGGGGCGGGAATGTCTAAGGAGCGAATGAGGCGGCCGGCGACGGTGTAGATTTTCAGCTGCGCAGCGTCGGGCGCGTCGGCGCCGATGACGCGGAAAGTGAAATCGAGCGGTCCCGCGGTAGGACTCGGATAAGGAATCATCTGATCCACCCGCGCATTCCTCGAAACGTTGAAGCGGACCTGATAAGGAATCGTGTCGGCCGCGTTTCCGCTGGCATCCTTGCCGGAAACCGCGAGGAAATGAAGTCCGTCACTCAGCTCGGGCGTGAATTCGACCAGCAGCTTCTCCTCTCCGCTCCCCGGAGTGTAGCGCACGCGCGAGTCACTCATCAGCCAGACGCGCCGTCCGTCGAGAAAGAGCTGAACGCTGGACGTGTCGGTCACCGGCAGCGGGGATTGATCGCGAAGTGAAATCTCGATTACGGGAGTGGGAGAAATGAAGTCGTTGTTCACGATTTCCACGCCGTCGAAGGTGACGGCGAGGAGAGGAGAGACGCCGTCGCGTCCCGCAGTGAAGCGCTTCGAATACACGTTGTTCGCCCGGTAATACTCGCTTCCCTCCCGCTCGTTGTCGATGCCGAGTTCGAAGCTGTGTTCGCCGCGCAGTCCGGCGGTCGGCAGAGTGAACGCGACATCCACGCCTTCGTCCAGACGGTTTTCGATCGCACTCAGCGGCTGCTCAAGCTGCAGACTGCTGCCGGGAACGTTCAACCGCATCCGCAGATTTTCCGCGCGCACGCGGCCGCCATTGTATACGGTCGCCCGCACAGTGACGGATTCTCCCTCAAGCACCGAATCCGGATCGCTCACGACGACCTGCGAGGTGATGCCGAGTTCCGGGAAGCGGGAGACATAATCAAGATGCAAGGCGCGCAGCTGCGGACTCCCCTCACCCCTCGGATCCCTCAGCACGGCTTCGACGCGAAGGAAGGCCGAGGGCAGCGGGTTGAGAGCGGCAAGAGAAAGCGGCGCAGCGGGAGAAACATCCGGAAACTCAGCGAGCAGACTGTCGGTGCCGCCATTGGTCAGCACATAGACGCGGAGATCGACCTGCGCATCTGTGCTGCCGGCCTGTCCTTCCCAGCGCAGGGCGGATACACTGTTGGCCGGACCAATCACCGGAGTGCGCAGCACTCCTTCGGTCGCCCGCACGATGATAGTGTCGCGCCGGGCAGCGGTGCCGAGCACAAAATGCTCTTCCCGCACATCGGCAGGATTGCTCCGACTTCCGACGAGGACATAGGAGTCGCGGAAACCGACGCTGTCGATCAGGGTCGCGCCGTAGGCATGCAGCGCAACGCGGAGTTCGGGAGAAATGTTTGTGCCGTCAATACAGCTCGGAGGATACCCGTTAGCATCATCGCGCACTGAAACGAGCAGCATGTATTCGTCAGGAATGTTCTGCACATACGCCGCCATCTGCGCCGCGATATCGCGTCCCTGATATGTATCGAAATTCACCATATCGATCAGGCGGCCGTACACCGGCTCGACTACCGCAAGATTAAAGCCGCGGCGGTCGGTGCTGACATTGCTGCCGCCGACGTGGAGAACGGCATTCTTGAAGGGACCGTTGAAT
>JBATDG010000047.1:0-14933 GCA_049663345.1 Bacteroidota bacterium | reverse complement strand
GGGTTTTGACGAAATCAAAGGATACGCAGGGTTTGTAACAAACGGCGTACTGGGCTATATTCGTATGATTAGGAGCTGATTCCCATTCTATATCGGAGAAACTGTGGCATCCGAACTGATCGTTTTTATAGTATTGGCCGCTGTGGCCGTCCTCTCGGGGATATTGATGATCACGCGCGCCAATCCCGTCAACAGCGCTCTTTTTCTGATTCTGAATTTTATTTCCCTCGCCGGAATTTATCTGACGCTGCATGCGCAATTCGTGGCGATTATCCAGATACTCGTTTACGCCGGCGCCATCATGGTGCTTGTGCTCTTCGTGATCATGCTGCTGAATCTGCAGGATGAATCGACGCTGAGGGAAGAGCTGTCAAAACGCCATTACGCTTCCCTCCTTTTTGCCCTGCTTACTCTCGCGATCCTTATTCAAGGCATCGGTTGGATGGGCGGAAACACACTCGATGCGATGCAGCAGCAATCCCCGATGGCCGCAAGCAACGGAACGGTGGAGCATATCGGCGACGTACTTTTTACTTCCTATATATTTCCGTTCGAACTGACTTCGATTCTCCTTCTGGCCGCCATGCTCGGTGCGGTCGTCATTGCTAAAAAGCGTTTCCCCTGATCCATCGTTACCAACACAGAATAGCATATGATTCCAGTTCATTACTATCTGATCCTCAGCGCCGTTATGTTCATCACCGGCGTCGTCGGTGTTCTCACACGCCGCAATGCGATCATCATTTTCATGTGCATCGAGTTGATGCTCAATTCGGTGAACCTCACCTTCGTGACATTCTCTGCCTATCTCGGTAACGAGACGGGACAGATGTTCGTCTTTTTCGTCATGGCCGTTGCGGCCGCGGAGGCCGCCGTCGGTCTCGCCATCGTGATAGCGCTGTTCCGCAACAAGCAGACGGTAAATATCAACGAGGTCAATATCCTCAAGTGGTGACCGCATCGGCTGCGCCTCTGGCGCAATGCCGTCCGGAACTTGCGTTTCGATTCAATCCATCTGAATTAGCCATTTAACGTTCCCCCCAGGATCCATGTATCAATACGTCGGACTCATCGTACTTTTCCCACTGATCGGACTGCTCATTAACGGTCTGGTCGGCAGGAAGATCAAGAATGAAACCATCGTCGGCATGATCGGCAGCGGTGCCGTAGGCCTGTCCTTTCTGGTCACAGCCGCGATATTCATTGAAATGCTCGGCATGCCCGAGGATGGCCGCACTCATGTGGTGACTCTCTTCACATGGATCGCGGCAGGCAGCTTCAAGGTTTCGGCCGCCTATCAGATCGATCAGCTCTCGGTGCTGATGACCCTGGTGGTCACCGGAGTCGGCTTCCTCATCCATGTATATTCCATCGGATATATGCATGGAGATCGGGGATTCTGGCGCTTCTTCACCTACCTGAACCTGTTCATCTTTGCGATGCTCAACCTCGTACTCGCCGATAACTATCTGTTGATGTTCCTCGGCTGGGAAGGCGTGGGCGTCTGCTCCTATCTCCTGATCGGATTCTGGTACGACAAGAAATTCCCGGGCACAGGTATTACCTGGACCGGCGACGCAGCGAACAAGGCCTTCTGGGTCAACCGCATCGGTGATTTTGCGTTCATGATCGGTATGTTCATGATCTTCCGGGAGTTTGGAACGCTGACCTTCCGCGAGGTTATGGGCGACGCTGGGAACCTGGCCGTGGGCAACAGTACCATTTTCTGGATCACCCTGCTGCTCTTCATCGGCGCTACCGGAAAGTCCGCGCAGATTCCGCTGTTCATCTGGCTGCCCGATGCAATGGCCGGTCCCACTCCCGTCAGCGCGCTTATCCATGCCGCGACGATGGTCACGGCCGGCGTTTATATGGTCGCAAGAAATTCCGCACTGTACGCACTCGCTCCTTCGACGATGACTATCGTCGCAATCGTCGGTGCGCTCACCGCGCTCATGGCGGCGTCGATAGGACTCGTACAAAACGATATCAAGAAAGTGCTGGCCTACTCAACCGTCAGCCAGCTCGGCTTCATGTTCCTCGCACTCGGCGTCGGAGCATTCACCGCCGCAATTTTCCACGTCATGACGCATGCGTTCTTCAAAGCCTGCCTCTTCCTCGGTTCCGGATCCGTTATCCATGCCATGCATGAGGAACAGGATATCCGCCACATGGGCGGTTTGAAAAAAGTGATGCCGAAGACCTACTGGACGTTCATTATCTCCAGCTTCGCGATCGCGGGCTTCCCGCCGCTGTCAGGGTTTTTCTCGAAAGATGAAATCCTCTGGAAAGCGTTTGCGGATGGATCTGTCGTGCTTTGGCTCATCGGAGCCGTGGCAGCTTTAATGACAGCGTTTTATATGTTCCGCATGGTCACGCTCACCTTTGACGGCGAACCGCGCTGGGCAAAAGACAAGCACCCGCATGAGTCGCCCGCTACTATGACGATTCCGCTCATCGTACTTGCCTTTCTTGCGGTGGTCGGCGGCTTCATCGGCATTCCTGTAGTGCTCGGAGGCGGAAACGCCATTCATCATTGGCTGCTCCCGATCTTCGGTCAGGCGCAGAAAACGCTGGCGCTGCATGAGCACGCAAGCCACACGACCGAGTATCTGCTGATGGCTATCAGCGTGCTTATCGGATTCACGGGATTCTGGTTCGGCCGCAAGGTGTACCTGGCGGGTCCGGCAGTGGACACCCGCATCGCTGCGAAAACCGGTTTTCTCTACCGCCTGCTCGCGAACAAGTATTATGTCGACGAAATGTATAACGGTGGTGTCGTGCGTCCGCTGGTGAAAACCAGCGACTCGCTCCTCTACCGCATCATCGATGTCCGTATCATTGACGGCATCGTCAACGGCGCGGCGAAAACCACCGGTTGGGTCAGTTCCGTGCTGCGCTATGCGCAGACAGGCGTCGTGCAGAACTATGCCGCCCTCGTTGTTTTCGGAATCGTTGTTGTTCTTGGAATTCTCATTTTAAGCTGATAGAAGCGATGATCCCACACGTATTGAATTTCATCCTGTTCCTCCCGCTCATCGGCGCAGCGGCCGTGCTGCTCGCGCGCCGCAGCGAAAACGTAGTCCGGTGGACCGGTCTGCTCTTCTCCCTCATCACCTTCGTGATTTCGCTGGCGCTGTATTTCGGATACGACCCTGCGAATCCCGCGATGCAGTTTGTGGAGAAAATAAGCTGGATTCCTTCGCTGAACGTCAGCTACCACCTGGGACTTGACGGCATCTCGATGCTGCTTGTCATACTGACGACCTTCCTCACACCGATCGTGCTGATTTCCTCATGGAAATCCATTACAAAGCAGGTAGCGCCTTATGTCGCGCTGATGCTCGTACTTGAAACCGCGATGATAGGTGTATTCTCCTCCCTCGACACCTTCGTTTTCTACGTGTTCTGGGAATTGATCCTGATACCGATGTACTTCATCATTGGTATTTGGGGCGGGAAAGAGCGTGTGTACGCGACAGTGAAGTTCTTCATCTATACGATGGTTGGTTCGCTGCTTATGCTTATCGCCATTATCTGGCTGGGACATTACGCTTCGACGCTCCCCGGCGGAGTATTCACAACAGACATCACGCAGCTGTTCGATATTGCACCGACGATTCCGCTGAATATTCAGCAGTGGATGTTCGCTGCGTTTGCACTCAGTTTTCTCATCAAGGTGCCGGCATTCCCGCTGCACACCTGGCTGCCTGACGCTCACGTGCAGGCGCCGACCGGAGGTTCCGTCATTCTTGCAGGCGTGCTGCTGAAAATGGGTACCTACGGTCTCATCCGATTCAATCTTCAGCTCTTCCCTCAGTCTTCACTGGAATTCGCCTCAATTCTGTCCATGCTCGGCGTGGTGGGAATTATCTACGGGGCGCTCGTTTCAATGGTTCAGAAAGATGTCAAAAAGCTGGTGGCCTACTCTTCGGTAAGCCACATGGGTTTTGTTCTTCTGGGCATCTTCGGTGTGACGGTTCAGGGTTTGCAAGGCGGGCTCATTCAGATGCTCAGCCACGGCCTTTCTACCGGCGCGCTGTTCCTTCTTGTGGGCATGATTTACGACCGGCGCCATACGCGCATGATTGAAGAGTTCGGCGGACTCGCCCGACAGATCCCGGTGTTCTCGACCTTTTTCCTGATCGTGACACTTTCATCCATCGGCCTTCCCGGACTCAACGGTTTTGTCGGAGAATTCCTGATTCTCATCGGGTCATTCCAATCCGCAGTGCTTGGATCCATCTGGTATGTCGTGTTTGCGTCCACCGGTGTGGTGTTCGCAGCGGTTTACATGCTGTGGATGTTCCAGCGCGTGGTGTTCGGTGTATCCCGGAGTCCGGAAAATGCCAAACTTGTCGATCTGTCCGCACGTGAAATCGGGCTGCTCCTGCCCATCGTGCTGTTCATCTTTTGGATCGGCATCTACCCGAGCACCTTCCTCTCCAAATCAGAGAGTACGGTGCAGCGCGTGGTGCAGAAGATCGAGCAGGTACAGAGAGGTGAATCTATCACAACCTCCGTACCAATATCGAAATGATCAGGAGCAATTTCTTGAAACCCCTCACTCGTGTTCTCACGGTGTGCTTCGGCATGCTGGCGGCTCTGGTGCTGTTTTCGATTCCGGCCCTCGCGTCGGAAGGCGGAGCTGCGCATATTATCGAGCCCAATCCGTTGATGATTATTCCCTTTGTGCTGCTGCTTCTCGCGATCGCTCTGATGCCATTTATCAGCAAGCACTGGTGGGAGCATTATTTCCCCCATGTCTCAGTAGGACTCGGGCTGATCACAATCGCCTACTATGTGTTTTTTCTGCAGAATCCCATACGGATGCTGCACTCGGGTATTGAGTATTTCAGCTTCATCTGTCTTGTCGGTTCGCTCTTCGTTGTGGCTGGAGGCATGCATATCAATCTCAAGGGATATGCCTCTCCGGTGAAAAACACCATCATTCTGGCGATCGGAGCCGTTCTTTCGAATCTCGTCGGCACCACCGGCGCTTCGATGATTCTGATCCGGCCGTACATGCGCAATAACAAGAGCCGTCTTCACGCATACCATATTATATTCTTCATTTTCATCGTCAGCAACATCGGCGGCGGACTCACCCCGATCGGCGATCCCCCGCTGTTTCTCGGATACCTGAAAGGCATTCCTTTTTTCTGGGTACTTGAGAATGTCTGGCATATCTGGATTCTCGCACTTGTAATCATCCTCGCGGTGTTTATCGCTATCGACTGGTTTTTCTATATGAAAATGCCGGCGAAGGTGCGTGAGCAGCAAAACGAGGCGGGCGACGTCACAAAAGTGGATGGCATGCACAACATCGGCTTTCTGCTGCTGATTCTCGTCTCTGTGTTTATTCAGGATCCTCCCTTCTTACGTGAGGCGATTATGATCGCCGCCGCGGCCGGATCGTATTTCACCACGAAAAAGCATGTACACAAGGCCAACGATTTCAATTTCTTCCCGATCAAGGAAGTCGGCTTCCTCTTCCTCGGGCTGTTCGCCACAATGGTGCCTGCGCTTGATTGGCTGGAATTGAACGCCGGCAGTCTCGGCATCACGCAGGCCGGACAATTCTACTGGGGCACCGGAATACTATCGAGCTTCCTCGATAACGCACCCACGTATCTTAATTTTCTGAGCGCGCAGATCGGCTTGCTTGTCAGTCCACAGCTTGTGCAGCAGGTGAATGAAGTGATTGCCAACGGCGCTACGCACGCGCCGAATTTCATGCAGTATTCGCAGGAAGTCCGCAGCACTGTGGAAACGCTCGTGCAATACCACGGAAGCATGGTGGCCTCGGGAGTTGTCCCGCTCAGCGACATCAATGTTTCGTATCTGATCAGCGTGCACCCTTTGTTCGTCATGGCAATAAGCGTGGCAGCAGTCTTTTTTGGTGCAATGACTTATATCGGCAACGCCCCCAACTTCATGGTGAAATCCATTGCGGAACAGGCCGGAGCAAAGATGCCGTCCTTTTTCGGCTACATGATCCGCTTTTCGCTACCGGTCCTGCTGCCGATTTTTGTCATTATCTGGCTGATCTATTTTTTATAACATCGCAATTATCGACCCTAGAGAATTCAGGCATACACGATGAATCAACTACTCACCGACACAATGCACACGGCCCCCATCGCGGGCACGATCATACTTTCACTGATCGTGATCATGATCAACGCCTTGAAAAAGGATTCCCTCGCAATGGAATTCTGGGTATCGCTCATCGGCATCGTGGTGAACATCGCCCTTGCTGTGTGGGCCTTCCCCCTTCGCGGCACGGCGTTTTCTGACACTGTGATGACGGGCGGCTTCGCGAGTCTTACCGCTGTAATCTTCCTGGTGGCGGCGGGTCTGACCATCATTCTTTCGAGGGAATACATTGCGAAGATCGGTGTGAACTTTGGTGAATTCTATCATCTGATCCTGATGGCTACGGTTGGTATGATGACCTTCGCGGCGGGCACGGACCTGGTCGTAACGTTCATCGGACTTGAGCTGATGTCCATCTGTCTCTACGTGCTCGCGGGAATATCCCGCCGGGTTCTGAAGGCCAACGAAGCGTCGTTGAAATATTTTCTGCTAGGCGCTTTCGCGACGGGCTTCTTTCTCTATGGCATAGCTCTCATCTACGGAATGGCGGGATCGACCAACATTCTCGTTATCGCACAGAATATCGCTGCTTTCAAATCCGAGCCGCTTTTTCTGATTGGAGCCGGACTCCTGTTTATCGGCTTTGCCTTCAAGATCGGTGCTGTTCCCTTCCACATGTGGGTGCCGGATGTTTATGAAGGTTCGCCGACGATGGTGACCGCATTCATGTCCACAGGCGCCAAGGCGGCCGCGTTCTCCGCACTCCTTCTCGTCTTCACTGCCACCTTCGATTTCATGCACAGCAGCATGAATACCGTCTTCGCCGTATTGGCTGTCGCATCCATGCTTATCGGCAATATCGTTGCAATCGCACAAACGAATGTCAAGCGCATGCTCGCCTATTCCAGCATCGCACACGCAGGCTACATGCTCATCGGAATCACCGCCGGCGGCGACGTCAGCATGGCGGGAGTGCTTTTCTACCTGATTTCCTACATGTTCACAAACCTCGGCGCGTTTGGAGTCATCTCCATTATTGAAAACGCCGAACAGCAGGGAACGAATCTTGAGAATTTCCGCGGACTCTATTACCGCAGACCTCTTCTTGCTGTGCTCATGGGAGTGTTCATGTTCTCCCTCGTCGGCATTCCCCCACTCGCCGGCTTCTTCGGCAAGTACTATATTTTCGTGGCCGCGATCGATAACGGCTATACCTGGCTGACAATCATCGGCGTCATCACCAGCATGATTTCCGTGTATTATTACCTTCGCGTGCTGGTGCTGATGTTCTTTGAAACTGCGGAAGAGAGCGAAACTCCTCGTGTAGCATTCAGCGGAACAGTCGCCTTGCTCCTCTCCGCTTTTGGCGTGCTTTTGGTCGGACTCTTCCCGTCGATCGTGCTCGACTGGATGGGCGGCCTTTTCTAAGACCATGTTTCCAATATATACATCTGACGAAATGCGGCGCTGCGATGCAGCGGCGACAGAACGCTACGGCATCCCGGGCATCGTGCTCATGGAGAATGCCGCGCGTGGGTCCGTGGATTGTGCCGAGCAGCTGTTCGGCAGCGTCCGTGGAAAATGGATCGTACTGCTTTGCGGCAAGGGAAATAACGGAGGCGATGGCTTCGCCATGGCGCGCCATCTCGTCAACCGCGGCGCAGAAGTCGATGTGCTGACGCTTGGACCCGATTCCGCAGCCACCGGCGATGCAAAAACCAATCTCGCAATCATACGTGCGATGGAAAAGGAAACCCGGCGACTGCGAATCAAGCTTCTCAGCAGCAGCTCACAGCTTGAGGATATCCTTCACCGGCGTCCCTTCTGGCTGGCTGATGCAATGCTCGGAACAGGACTCACGTCTGCTGTCAAGGGTGAGATCGCCGAGATCGTCGAAGTATTGAATTCCTCGCCTATTCCCGTGCTCGCTGTGGACATTCCCACAGGAATCAGCAGCGATACGGGAGAAGTACTCGGCATCGCCGTTGAGGCGGAACATACCGTTACGATGAGCGGGCTCAAACGTGGTTTGCTCCTTCGCGGCGGACCCGAACATGCGGGCTCTCTGCATGTGATAGATATTTCCATGCCGAAGGAAGGATTTTCGCTGGAGTCCACCAACACGTTCCAGATCGAACTCGGCGACGTACAGCGCTGGCTTCCGCGGCGCAGCTTTGCTGCACATAAGTACCAGCTGGGGAATGTCTTCGTTCTTGCTGGTTCCCTAGGTCTCACTGGCGCGGCGGTCATGTCTTCGGAAGCGGCCCTGCGCAGCGGAGCGGGGATTGTACATCTGGGCATCCCGGCCAGTCTGAACAGCATTATGGAAGTGAAGCTCACCGAAGTCATGACCATCCCCTTCAAGGAAACCGGTGAAGGGAGCTTCAGCCTGAACGATTATGATCAGATTCTCGATCGAGTGAATTCATCCACCGTTTCGATAATCGGTCCGGGAATCTCCCGGCAGTACGAAACGCAGAATCTTGTGCGGCGTTTGATCGAGCATGCGACCAAGCCGCTCGTGCTTGACGCTGACGCTCTCTTCGCATTGAGCGGACATCTGAACATACTCCAGCAGACGCAGGCGGAAATAATCCTCACTCCGCATGTCGGGGAGTTCGCCCGGCTGGTGAGTCAGACATCAGATGAAATTGAAACCAAGCGCGTAGACATCGCTCATACATTTGCGGTAGAATTCGGTGTCACCCTGGTATTGAAAGGCGCTCCGACGGTAATCGCGACTAAGGACGGCCGCGTTTTCGTCAATCCCACGGGGAATCCCGGCATGGCAACAGCGGGTGCAGGAGACGTGCTCTCAGGCATCATCGCCGGGTTCGTGGCCCAAGGGAGCAAAGGCGAGGAAGCAGCATGCACAGGCGTATATCTTCATGGACTCGCCGGTGATCGCGCAAAGCAAAATATTGGGGAATTCGGACTCATCGCCACCGACCTCATTCATTCATTTGCCGCTGTGCTGAAAGACGCTGCTCCGAGTCTCAAGCGGCCGCAGATCTGAGACGGCACACACCCTTTGTCTTCCCTCAAACAGAGCACCACCTTCCCGAGAGAGGCCTCCAGGCGCCACACAACCATCGCCTCACTGCCCGCAGCCACGTGGTTTCTGTTTGTCATGGTCTTGCTTTCCCTTCCGGGAAAATCCTTCCCCGTCGTTGAAATTTGGAAGCCCGACAAGATTGCGCATTTACTGCTTTTCGGCACGCAGTTCGTGCTGCTGTGGATTGCACTGGAAATACCGACACGCAGATCCTTTGCCGGAATCACGCCAATGCAATTTGCTGCAATCGCCACCATTATTTTCGGAGTGCTCAGCGAGGGGTATCAGGGAGCGTTCACGACCCGGACGGCCGATCCCTTTGACATGATCGCCAACGGAATCGGCGTGCTCTGCACGGTCGGCATCGTTCTCGCCATTCGTCCCGCCCGCGTTCTAACATTCATGCGAAAAATCCTGCGCATCCCCGCCTGAACTCCCGGAAAAATAATTTAGATCAAGTATTGACAAGCTGGGGATCAGTATGTATATTCAATTAAACCTTTCTGAAGACCTCAACAGCATTGATAAAAAAAACCGCCCTGCACAGGCGGTTTTTTTTTGCATACAGCCGTAAATGTTCAGGGGCGCAGTCCGCCTCGGCGGACGCCCTACAAGGCTTCATCGGAATGTCTGCTTTGTGCCGGAGCCTGCCGCGGCGTAGTCCCGCCTTGCGGGACGGAGACGGGTGCCTCTCCCCTATCCGTTGCGGATCGTAAGCATATCACCATCGAGAACGATATATTCCTTCCCTTCCAGGCGCCACTGTCCGGCATCCTTGCAGGCCTGGATGGAGCCGTTCCTGACGAAATCTTCAAAATGCACGACTTCAGCACGAATGAAGCGGTTCATTAAATCGGTATGGATGGCGCCAGCCGCGTGATGTGCCGGTGTGTTGCGGCGGATGGTCCACGCACGGCATTCATCCTCGCCTGCCGTGAGAAAGGAAATTAGTCCGAGCATGTCATACGCCGAACGGATAATGCGGGTCAGCGCTGATTCCACGATGCCATAATCTTTCATGAACTCTGCGGCATCCTCATCCTCCATCTGCGCCAATTCCATTTCTATCTTGCCGAAGAAAGCGTCCACCGCGATACCGTTAGCGCCGAACTCCTCCTGCAGTTCACTTACCATTCGATCCCGATCAGCACCCGCGCCGTCTTCAAGATTCAGCACCACGAGCACCGGCTTCAAAGTCAGGAACTGATAGCCCTTGATCAGGGCAGTGTCCCTCGGATCCAGTTCCAGCGTTCGCAGCGGCTTCTCCTCTTCGAGAGTCTTGAGGAATAGCTCGAGAATCACGAGTTCGCGCTTCAGCTTCTCGTCCGGCTGTTTCTGCACCTGTTTGCGCAGTTTCTCGATGCGGTTCTCGATCATTTCGAGATCGTTGAGCAGAAACTCAGTTTCAAGAATAGCAACATCGCGGGCGGGATTAATACTGCCTTCGGGATGCGGATACAATGGGTCGTCGAAAGCGCGAACGACATGCATCAGCGCATCATTCGTCTTCACGCTGCCAAGAAACGCACCGGTGAATTGCGTAGAATTGCGATCGCCCTTTTTAAGCCCGACCACGTCCACAAATTCAACGGAAGTGTAGACGGATTTTTTAGGCTTATAATATTCCGCGAGCTTGTCCACGCGCGCATCCGGAATCTTCACCATTGCGATGTTAGTCTGCTGACGGGCCAACGTGGCCTCATCGAGATGCGTACGAGTCATTGTCTGAAAAAGCGTGGTTTTACCGCTGAACGGGAGGCCTACGAGTCCTATTTGCATTGGAATCTGATTTCTGTGATAAATGTACAGAATGGAAGATAGTGATTTCAAGATTGAGATGGGAGGGGGATCGTTAGGACGTTAGGACGTTAGGACGTTAGGGCGTTAGGGCGTTAGGGCGTTAGAGCGAGGGGGTGTTAGGACGGGATTAAAAAGCGTCCCGTGTTTGGCACGGGACGCTTGAGGATGCTTTGGAGGCGCGGCGAATTTACTCGCTCTTGCCCTGAGCCTTCAGCCATTCGGTAGGAACGGATTTCGGACGGGTAATGGGCAGGCCGTATGCACGGGCAACAACCGCCTGGGAGGTGATGCCGAGAGCACGGCTTACGGAGAAGAGCACGGTGTAGTAATCGAACTCAGTCATGCCGTAATGATAGAGCAGTGCGCCTGAGCCGGCATCGACGTTGGGCCAGGGATCCGCGATTTTCTGGACCTGGCGAAGAACGCCCGGCACGACGTCGAATACGTTGGAGACGGTTTTGAACACATCATCGCCGCCGCAATATTCTTTTCCGAATGCGAGGAAAGCATCGAAACGAGGATCGGTGATGCGAAGCACGGCATGACCGTAGCCTGGGATGACCTTTCCGGATTCGAGGGTTTCCCATGCGAACTTCTCGAGTTCTTCCGGACTCGGAGCGCCGCCGAACTTTTCGTTCACTTCGATGATCCACTTCAGGCATTCCTGATTCGCAAGACCATGAAGAGGACCGGCGAGTCCGTTAAGACCAGCAGAAAGAGAATAGTACAGATCAGAGAGTGCGCTGTTGACGGTCGCTGCGGAATAGGCGCTGACGTTGCCGCCTTCATGGTCACTGTGAAGCACGAGATACAGGCGCATCAGCTTGGTGAATTCACCGTTGGGATCGCCGAGCCCAAGCATGTGCACGTAATTTGCTGACCAATCGAGATCGGGATTCGGGGCGATCGGGTCACCCTTTCCGAAACGCTTGCGATAAATCCACGCAGCGATTTCCGGCAGCTTGGCCACGAGAGCGATGGCGTCGGCCAGAGTGGCGTCGCCGTATTCGTCCTTGGTCATTCCTTCGTTGTAGCGCTTCGCGAAAATCGATTCTTTCTGCATCACGAGGATGGCAGTGTTGAACATCGCCATAGGATGCGAGTCAGCCGGCATAGCACTGAGCACGTCCCATACGTACGAGGGAACGGTCATGTTCGCTTTCAGCTGGGCCTGGAGGTCGGCAAGTTCTTCGGCGTTGGGGAGCTGTCCGGACAGCAGTAGGTAGTAGATTTCTTCTGGCAGCTTGTCGGTAAGCTCTTTGAGCTCGATGCCGCGAATGATAAGGCCTTTGTCCGGCGGAACAACCGAGGTGTCACAAACGAGACCTTTCACGCCGCGCATGCCGCCGAAAACCTGCTTAATGGTGACTTGAGAAACCACAGTGTCGCCATGCTCTTTCATGAGCTGACGAATTTCGTCACGCTGCTGCGTATAGATTGCAGCCAGTTTTTCCTGGAGTATGGGCATACGTCCTTCCTTGTTGAATAATTGAGTCGGTGGATTAAGGGCAGATAGCAAATAAATTATCAATTCGTGGGCAAAAAAGAAAGACGCCGGACAAGAAAAGAAAGCTTTCGGGCAAGAATAATTGCCATCGGGATCTCAAACACGGTGAATCGGATTATGAAACTCGGATAGTCATTTATTCTGGCCGTTTGATTTCGTATATTCCCGCTATACTCTCTTTGCTGAAGGGAACATTCGCTGTTCACAAACAGCGTTTTTTTTACACTCTTCATGCTCCGAAGCACACAGGTGACGATATGTTTGATGAACAGGATGAACTCGTACGAGTCGCCGCCGCAATAATCCGGGATGGCGATAAAATTCTTATCTGTCAGCGGGGGATCAACCATCGCTACGGGCTCAAATGGGAATTCCCCGGTGGAAAGACTTTGCCGGATGAACCACTGCGCGAGTGCCTCGAGCGTGAGCTCTGGGAGGAACTCGATATTGAGCCGATTCGCCCAAAAGAGCTGAAAACCATTCAGGTCACGTACAGCGATGGAGGAAACTTCCTCATAACGTTTTTCTTGCTCACCGAATTCACGGGCGATATCCGCAACAAGGTATTTGAAGATATTAAATGGGTCACCTTGTCCGAAATCTCATCCTATGAGATGCTCGAAGGGTCCCTCCCGATTCTTCCCTACCTCCCATAATATTGGCGGAAGACGGTACAATCTTCATTCCTACACTATCCACACAACGATGTCTGCCTCTGCTGTTCCTCGACCGGCATAGCGGGCATCGCTGTATGCTGATGTGGTTGAGCCCCGGGAAGTACTACTCGTCCATTACCAGCGATGTAATGCAGAAGCGAACACCGGTTTCCCGCTTACCAGTACATTTTCCCCAACACAGATCATTGTGAAACGTATATGCTGTTGAAGAAAAAAGATCGCACAGAACTATTCACACTCTATGAGAAGAATCGCGACGCCATTCGGGCACGTCTCGAAGAATTTCGCGCCGTCCCGTCGGAGCGCTATTTTTACGAGCTCTGCTATTGCCTGATGACGCCGCAATCCAGCGCCCTGCAATGCAATGCCGTGGCGGCGGAACTCGAACGCCTCGATTTTCGCGAAAACGGATTTGACCCCACTCCCCTCCTTCGGTCCTGGCAAGGAGGCTATGTCCGTTTTCACAACACGAAGGCGAAGCGCCTGCTCGAGCTGCGTGAATCCTTTGATTCAATTGCTCCGCTGCTGGATGCCGTGACAGAGGATAAGCAGCTCCGCAATATGCTTGCCGAGCGCGTTCGCGGACTTGGACTCAAGGAAGCGAGTCATTTTCTTCGCAATATCGGTCGCACCAACGTTACGATCGTCGACCGCCATATCCTTCGCAACCTTGTGCGGCTTTCAGCGCTGGAAACATGGCCGACCAGCATTTCAATACGTCGCTATCTTATAATTGAAGCATTGTTTGAAGATCTTGCTAACGAACTATCCATCCCGTCAGATGAACTGGATCTCGTCCTCTGGCAGCGGGAAACTGGTTTTGTCCTTAAGTAGACGCGCAACGCTTTGACAACTTCCAAAACGCATATCGTCCCTCCGCGTATCTCCTTCGACCGCGTGCACTTCTCCTATGGAGAAAACGAGGTTCTGCGGGAACTCCAATTTTCTGTTGAAGCGGGAGAATTCGTCGGAGTCATCGGTCCGAACGGCGCTGGGAAAACCACGCTTCTTCGTCTGCTCACGGGAATGTGCAATGCCAGTCGCGGGGACGTAAGAATCGGCGACAGGAATGTAAAGATGATTCCGTCCGAGGAGCGTGCTCGTTTGCTGGCCGTGGTACCGCAAAATGAATTGGTCGTCTTCCCCTACTCCGTCGAAGCGATGGTGATGCTTGGACGTTTCCCGCACACACCGTTTCTCGGCTATGATCGCAAGGAAGATTTGGACATAGCCCGGGAATCCATGATGCTCGCTGGCGTGGATCACCTCGCCTTGCGCAGCGTCACCGACCTGTCTGGAGGCGAACAGCACGGCGTTCTCATCGCCCGTGCACTGGCGCAGCAAACCCCCATTCTGCTCCTCGACGAACCAAGCGCGCATCTCGATATCCACCATCAGGTAGCGCTGTTCGAACTGCTGGCGCGTCTGCATCGCGATGAAGGGCGCAGCGTCCTGATCATCACGCACGACCTCAATCTTGCGGGCATGTACTGTGACCGCATCCTCCTCCTGGCCGATGGCGGCAACGCCGCATTGGGCTCCCCATCAGAAGTACTTCGCGAAGAAATTCTGGGAAAGCATTTCCGCGTCAATGTGCAAATCGATCGAGGCGATCGTCCGCACGTGCGCATAGTACGCTCTACGCTGTAAGCGTTACGCGGTACGCCAGAAGACGCACTTGCACCAGCATTTTGCGAAAAGCTTGCACGGAGCTGGCGCTCCGCAGTCCTGTGCTTGCGCGGAGCTGGCGCTCCGCGGTCCTGTGCTTGCGCGGAGCTGGCGCTCCGCGGTCCTG
>JBATDG010000046.1:0-16397 GCA_049663345.1 Bacteroidota bacterium | reverse complement strand
GGTGCCGCCTCTCGCCATTAAATACGGAGGAGGGGGGGGGGTCGAAATTTACGAATGAGTTTAGTCATTCTCAACCGCTTGACTTTCACCGTGGTATCTTCGTGGTTTTTTCTTAAAGACCGACGAGGATGAAGCCGAGCCCGGCGATTGCGCAGATGATGGCTCCGTAGAACATGAAATTGATGCTCTGCTCGCTGCTGTGCGTGAGTTCCTCTTCCGACTTGATGGAGAGAATGAAGGGCTTCCCTTTTTCCGAGGGACGCTTCATGACCGGCGTGCCGCTGCTGTCGTCGACTTCGCCCAGAACGTAGAGCTGTTCTCCCGGTGCGATGATGCTTTCACGGTACTGATATCCGAGCACGCGCCGCGCGCCGCCGGCTATGCCACCGAGATTGAACGTAAAGCTTCCGACGCTGATCGAACCGCCAGTGCCGCCGTACGGTTCATATTTGTCCATCACCTTTCGCGCATCGATCGTTGCGCCTGCAGTATCGACGTCGATTCGTCCTGTACCGTCATCGATCTGGAAGCGCGCAGTCTGTGTGTTGCTCGCGACGACGCTGCTGCCGGTGCGAGTACGCTGCTGAGTGTTGCCCTGCGAATCGCGTTCGCTGTAGCGTTCCTCATAACGCTCTTCGACACTCATGCTATAGTAGACGCAGGCTTCGCCTGACAGCTCGGCTTTAAGCGGGGTTTCGCAGTACGCCTTGCCTTTCAGCTCGGTCTGTTGTTTGAATCCGCCCGGCCCTATCTCTGCATGGATGGACTGCTGCGTCGCAAGTACATCCGCGCAAGAACTGGTTTTCACATACCGGATCTCGAGCAGTTTATCCTGGCTGCGTTTGCGCAGAAATAACAACAGACCAGCCACGGCAATGAGAATGACACCAATGATGATCATATTAAAACCCTTCGTGTTTCTTCTTTGCGTTTTTGTGTTTTCGTGGTTTTTTCTTTCTGGTTTCTTCTTCAGTTTTCGACAGTCAGTGTTTCGACCCAGAACACCTCGCAGGCACCGTCGCCAGTATCGTTGCGAGTGGTCGAGCTCGACCAATGCCAGCCGTCGTCCATCGTGGCCTTGACGAGGTAGCCGGTCATATGTACGACGCTGCCTCTGTGCACCTCATCGAGTGCAGCCCTCACCTCATCATTCGCGGGCAGGATATGCGTATTGGCGCTGCACTGTTCGATTTCGCGGCGGGGAATCGGCATCACGCCATTGGGCTGCCATTTATACCAGCGGTGGCCCTGTGAAATATCGAGTTTTTCGTAAACGAAGGAGTCGGACATTCGTCCCCAGCCCAGCGCCAGATCTACGGGAGACAGAGAGCCCGCTTCACCGCTGCTGTAATTTTCACGTGAAAGCACTACCGCGCTGATTTCGTAATCGGCAAGGGCGGTGATCATGAATTCCTCGTGCAGCCAGGGAGTCTTGCGCGAAGGTTTCGTCTGCACCGGCATATCGGGACAAAGCGAACCAGCCGGGCGTTCGATGACTGTTTCCGGCCAGAAATGCCAGACCGAAAACACGAAAAAAAATGCTAGAGCGGTCCAGAGCGCAATGCGGGTTCCAGTTCCCATTATTCGTCCGTTCTCTTTCGCCTGGCGGCTTTGCCGTCTTCGAGATAGCGGTCAAGTTTGTCCGCTTCTTCCTGACTCTGTGCCACATCGGGAATGCATACCACAAGCAGTTTATTTTCCACCTGCGGGCCAGGATCCGTTACGTTGAATATGCAGCAGATGCTGCCATCGATGACCAGCGCTGCCTGATCTACCTTGCTGCGCACGAAGCGTCGCCAGCGCAAATCTTCAACGCCTGACAACGTCACAAACAGATCAAACCTCTCGTCGCTGACGCGCTTGACCTGCAGACGTGTAATTGTCTTTCCAGAAACCACTTGATCGCCCAGGCGGAATTCCTCGCCATCCTTGTCGACAAACTTTGCGGCAAGCGGGTCGTCGTTCTTGATGCCCCGGATCTCCATGAAATCCGAAAACGCGGGCCGCGCAGGCGTCGACGAACAGGCGCTGAAAATAATTGCGAAAATTGCGAGAGTGGCGATACGCATGGTGAATCTCATTTGAGATAGTCGGATGTGGAAATGTAATACCTATCATCGGAAAAAGGAAAAGCGCACTTCCTTGGAGGATGAGCCTTTAGGCTCGTCGAAGAGTAACCACAGATTCCACGGATTTCACAGATTGGTTTTTTGGAGGATGAGCCTTTAGGCTCGTCGAAGAGTAACCACAGATTCCACGGATTCCACAGATTGGTTTTTTGGAGGCAGAGCCTCCGGGGTAGGCAGTTAATAAAAACAGGGGCCCGGCTCGAAGAGCTGGACCCCTGTGGATGAAAGTCTGAAATGAGCGCTTACGCGTTGTCGGCGTAGGCCTCAACGGGGGGACAAGAGCACATGATGTTGCGGTCGCCGTAGGAGTCGTCGATGCGGCCGACGGGAGTCCAGAATTTCTGCTCGCGCAGATACGGCAGCGGATACACGGCGCGGGCGCGGGTGTAGGGATGCTCCCAGACCTCGTTGAGTGCTTCGACTGCGGTGTGCGGAGCATTCTTGATCGGGTTGTCGTTCGCATCAAGTATGCAGTCCATGATTTCCTGAATCTCCTTGCGGATCTCCAGCATCGCTGCGGCGAAGCGGTCAAGCTCGGCCTTGCTTTCACTTTCCGTCGGTTCGATCATCAGTGTGCCCGCTACAGGGAAGGCCACGGTCGGTGCGTGGAAGCCGTAATCCATAAGGCGTTTGGCCACGTCGATGGCTTCGATGTGAGCGTCTTTGAAGGGACGCAGATCGATGATGAATTCATGTGCCACGCGTCCGCTGGAACCGACATACAGGATCTTGTAGTCCTTTTCAAGCAGCGCCTTGAGATAGTTGGCGTTGAAGATGGCGAATTTCGTGGCGGCCGTAAGTCCGCTGCCGCCGAGCATCTTCATGTAGCCGTAGGAAATAGGCAGAATGCTTGCGCTGCCCCAGGGTGCGGCCGAGACTGCGGGAATGCCCTGTGCGCCGCCGGTTGCGACAACCGGATGCGAGGGAAGGAAGGGTGCGAGATGCGCGGCCACGGAGATCGGACCGATGCCCGGTCCGCCGCCGCCGTGGGGAATGGCAAAGGTCTTGTGCAGGTTGAGATGGCAGACGTCGGCGCCGATAAGGCCCGGACTCGTAAGCCCCAGCTGCGCGTTGAGATTCGCGCCGTCCATGTACACTTGGCCGCCGTTCTCATGCACGATCTGGCAGATCTCCTTGATCGAGGCTTCGAACACGCCGTGAGTGGAGGGATAGGTGACCATGAGTGCGGAGAGCGTATCCTTGTACTGCGCCGCTTTCACACGAAGGTCTTCGACGTCGATGTTGCCGCGTTCGTCACAGGCAACGATCACGACATTCATTCCGGCCATGACTGCACTGGCGGGATTCGTCCCGTGCGCAGAGGAGGGAATGAGCACCATGTCGCGCTCGGAATGTCCGTTGGCCGCATGATAGGCGCGAATGACCATGAGCCCGGCGTACTCTCCCTGCGCGCCGGAATTCGGCTGCAGCGAGGTGGCGGCGAAACCGGTGACTTCACTCAGCATCGCTTCGAGTTCGGTGATCATTTCGCGGTAGCCCTCTACCTGATCGGCAGGGACGAAAGGATGAATGGAAGAGAATGCCGGCCAGGTGATCGGCAGCAGTTCCGTAGCCGCATTGAGCTTCATTGTGCAGGAACCAAGCGGAATCATAGAATGCACTAGCGAGATGTCGCGGTTTTCAAGCTTCTTGATATACCGCATCATCTCCGTTTCGGAATGATTCATGTTGAAGACAGGATGCGTCAGGAAATCCGAAGTGCGTGTGAATCCTTCAGCGTAGGATGGCGCGGCTTCTTCGAACAGCGAATCCGCAGCTTCGAAAGCTTTGCCTGCCACTGCAGCGAACACGGCGAGGATATCCATGACATCGCCTTCGGTCACGGTTTCGTCGATCGCGATGCCAACATGTGCATCATCGATGATCCGGAAATTGATGCCGGCCTTTTCGGCTTCAGCACGCACTGAGGCGGCATCGGCCTTCACTTTCAATGTGTCGAAATACTGCGCGTTGAGCTGTGTGAAGCCAAGCTGCGCGAGTCCGCGATCCACGGCGACGGCTGCCTTGTGAATGCTGGCGCCGATGCTGCGGAGTCCGTCGGGACCATGATACACGGCGTACATCCCGGCCATCACAGCGAGCAGCGCCTGCGCGGTGCAGATATTCGATGTCGCTTTTTCGCGGCGGATATGCTGCTCGCGCGTCTGCAGTGTCATGCGGTAGGCCTTGTTGCCATGGCGGTCGACTGAGACGCCGATGATGCGTCCGGGCATCTGGCGGATGGTGGATTGCCTTGTGGCGAAGTACCCTGCGTGGGGACCGCCGTATCCAATGGGCACGCCGAAGCGCTGCGAATTCCCGACGACGATGTCGGCGCCGAGTTCTCCCGGTGAAGTGAGCTGCGTCAGCGCCATCAGATCGGCGGCGAACACCACCAGAACTTCGATTTCATGCATTGCTGCGATGAAGGCGCGGTAGTCCTCGATACTGCCGTTGGCATCCGGATACTGCACGATGGCGCCGAAGTAGGAATCGTCGATCACGGCAGTGCGATAGTCGCCGATAACGATTTCAAAGCCCAGGGGCTCAGAGCGCAGCTTCAGAACGTCAATCGTCTGGGGGAAACAGGTTTCGGCGACGAAAAACTTGTTGCTGTGTTTCCGCTTCGCGCTGCGCTGCACGAGGCCGTGCGCCATGATCATTGCTTCCGCTGCCGCGGTCGATTCATCCAGCAGGGATGCGTTGGCGATTTCCATGCCGGTCAGGTCGCTGATGACCGTCTGGAAATTAAGTATGGCTTCGAGCCGCCCCTGCGAAATCTCCGCCTGATACGGCGTGTAGGAAGTATACCAGCCCGGATTCTCGAGGATGTTGCGGCGGATCACGCTCGGTGTGCGGGTGCCGTAATAGCCGAGCCCGATATAGGATCGATAGACCTTATTTTTTGCTGCGGTGGCTTCGAGAGCCCGCAGATAGCTGTGCTCGCCATGTCCTTCAGGGATGTCCAGCGCGGTGGCGCGTCGGATGTCCTTAGGCACGATCTGGTCGATCAGTGTATCGACGGAATCCACCCCGAGGACGTTGAGCATTTCCTGCTCTTCTGAGAGACTGGGACCGATATGACGGTTTTCAAACGGCGTTTCGTAAAGATGTGTGCGTTTCATTTTTTGGCCGAATTGGGTGTTGTGTTCGTATATCGTGAACGTTGAAAGCAAGGTAGAGTGTTCGTCCGGCGGCGTATTCCACCGGAGTGGACGGGGCGAATGCTACAGGGATGAAAGTGATGAACCACTTTCCTGCGATTGCAGATAGGCCAATGCGCGTGAAGCCGCGGTCTGCTCCGCGGACTTTTTGTTGCCCCCGGATCCCTCACCGACCGGTACTCCTCCCACCTGCACTTCCACGGTGAAGACGGGGTTGTGATCAGGACCGGATTCATCCAGCATGACGTAGCGGGGCGTGCCCATGCCGCGTCCCTGAGAGTATTCGAGGAGACGGCTTTTATAGTTGTCATCGAGGGCCATTCTTGTGTCGGCGAAAACGTCCAACAGATGGCGGGTGATGAAAGCGCGTGCGGCGTTGTAGCCTCCGTCGAGATAAATAGCAGCGACGAAGGCTTCGGCGGCATCGACCAGAATCGATTCGCTGCCTTCAGCGATGGACTGATGCGCGCTCGGACTCATCAGCAGAAAATGTTCGAGCTGCAGCTGGCGCGCACACTCCGCGAGTGCGAAGCGGCTGACGAGGCGCGATCGAATTTTTGAGAGCTGGCCTTCCTCAGCATCCGGGAAAGCGTGATAGAGATGCTCACCGACGATCTGATTCAGAACCGAATCTCCGAGAAATTCCATGCGTTCGTTGGACTGAAACGAACCGGGTGGGCATAGTTGGAGGAATGAGCGGTGAATAACAGCCTGGAGGAAATACTCACGGTTGCGCACAGTATACCCCGTGCGCCGTGTAAATTCAGCGCTGTCGAATGTAGCGAAGGCGGAGAGAGCGAGCCGCTCCTCCTCCTGGCGTGCAGGAGGAGGAACAACAACGTTTTTATCAGAGGTGCTACGTCTCGGTACGAATGATCGTAAGAATCGGAACATGCGTATTGTCGTTCACTCAGGCTTCCCTGTACTTCCGGAACAGGAGCGTCACGTTGTGACCGCCGAAGCCGAAAGAATTGGAAATCACAACGTCGACATCATGGTCGATCGCCGTATTGGGAACGTAATCGAGATCACACTCGGGATCGGGTGTGCTGTAATTGATAGTCGGATGAACTTTTCCGGTATGAATCATCAGCGATGATACAATCGCCTCTACCGCGCCCGCAGCACCGAGAAGGTGACCGGTCATCGATTTGGTGGAATTGACTTTCAGCTTCGCTGCATGATCGCCGAATACCGACTTGATCGCAGCGGATTCGTTGCGGTCATTGTAGTAGGTGGACGTTCCATGCGCGTTAACCACGCTGACATCTTCCGGCTGCAGGCCGGCGTTCTTAATGGCGGTGCGCATTGAACGCATCGCACCTTCGCCGCCCGGGGCAGGTTCAGTGATATGATAGGCATCGGCCGTGAAGCCCATGCCGGAAAGCTCTGCGTAAATTTTCGCACCGCGGCGTATGGCATGGCCCAGTTCTTCGAGCACAAGCACTGCACCACCGTCTCCCATGACAAAACCATCGCGGTCCTTGTCAAATGGACGGCTCGCGCCTTTCGGGTTTTCGTTGTTCGTCGACAATGCACGCGCGGCATTAAAGCCGCCAACGCCCATCGGACAAACAGCGGACTCTGCGCCGCCGGTGATCATTACGTCGGCATCGCCGCGTTCGATCAGCATGAGTGCATCGCCGATCGCATGTGCAGACGTTGCGCATGCGGAGGTGGTGGCGTAATTCGGGCCTTTGAATCCGTGCACAATCGACACATGGCCGGCTGCGATGTCGGAAATCAGCATCGGAACAAAAAACGGGCTGATGCGGCGGGGGGATTTCTCATTGATCAGCACATTCTGCTGATCCCAATTCGTCCACATACCACCAATGCCGGAGCCGATGATGACTCCAACGCGCTCGTAATCCACCTTCTCGGGAGTCAGGCCGGCATCCTCGACAGCCATGTTCGCGGATGCGACAGCGTAATGCGTGAACTTGTCCATCCGTTTGACGGCCTTCTTGTCGATGTAGTTTTCGGGATCAAAGCCCTTGACTTCACAGGCAAACTTGGTCTTGTATTCGGTGGTGTCAAACGAAGTGATCAGGTCAGCACCGCTCACCCCGGCGAGTGCGTTGCTCCAGAATTCCTGCACATTCAACCCAATGGGGTTGACCGTACCAATACCGGTGACAACAACTCGTCGTCTATTCATGGAAGACCTCCATAATGGATTCCCGTCCCCGAGAGGACGGGATAATGAAAAATCGTTGTAATTCAGACCGTCGCGGAATTAACCGGCGAGGTTCTCGGAGATATATTTGACAGCGTCACCGACGGTGGTGATTTTTTCCGCGTCTTCGTCAGCGATCGTAAGGTCGAATTCTTTTTCGAATTCCATGACCAGCTCAACGGTGTCGAGGGAGTCGGCGCCGAGATCGTTCGTGAAGGAAGCGGTATCGGTGATCTGGCTTTCTTCCACACCGAGCTTATTAACGATAATCTGCTTGACTTTCTGGGCTACGTCTACGGACATGTGATCCTCCAATTAAAATGGAATGTGTTGTTGAAAATGAATCGTTATGGATTTTCTAACTGATAATTACATGATCATGCCGCCATCGACATTGATGACCTGGCCGGTGATGTATGCGGATTTGGGTGAAGCGAGAAAGGTCACCGTGTCGGCGATTTCCTCGGGCGAACAGCCGCGCTTGAGCGGAATCACGGAAAGAAATGCGTTCCGCTGTTCCTCTGAAAGTACATGCGTCATTTCCGTCTCGACATAGCCCGGGGCGATAGCGTTGACGTTGATGCCGCGGCCGGCGAGTTCTTTCGCCGTCGATTTGGTCAGGCCGATCATGCCCGCTTTCGAAGCGGCGTAATTCGCCTGTCCGGCATTGCCCATCACTCCGACCACGGAGCTGATGTTGACCATCTTGCCGCTGCGCTGACGCACCATGATGCGCGCAACGGCGCGGGTCATGACAAAGGCGCCTTTCAGATTGACCGTCATTACGCGGTCCCAATCGTCGTCGGACATGCGGATCAGCAGCTTATCGCGCGTGATGCCGGCGTTGTTGACGAGGATATCGACCGAGCCGAAGTCCTTCTGCACGTCTTCGCAGGCCTTGTCGGCGGAAGCGCTGTCAGTAATGTCGACGGTGAAGGCCTCGAGCTTCTGTCCGCCGGCACGCATTTCGGCGGCGAACGCCTCGAAATCATCCGGGAAAGCAACGTCGAACACAGCGACATTCGCGCCTTCCGCGATGAACTGACGGACGATGGCACGGCCGATACCGCGGGCACCGCCTGTGACGATGGCGTTTTTTGCAGAGAGAAGACTCATGAGTATTTATTCCTTCCTTGGGACAATACGTCCTCGTAATATATGCTATTTCAATGACATAAGCTCAGCATGCGTCCCAACCGCGAGGCAGGATGCATCTGCGCTGATGCGTTTCATCAGACCCTGGAGCACGTTCCCGGGGCCGCTTTCTACAAATCTCTCAATGCCGTCGGCCAGCATGTTCTGCATGCTGCTTTCCCACAGCACGGGGCTTGTCACCTGACGAAGCAGGTTGATGCGAATATCCTCCGCAGCTGTTACGGGAAGCGCGGTAACGTTCGTGTAAATCGGGAAGCGCGCATCGGCGATTGGCGTAGCCTCGAGCACGGCGCCGATTTCATCCTGCGCGTACTGCATGAGCGGTGAATGAAAGGCTCCGCTGACAGGGAGCTTCTTTACCAGCCGTACGCCTTTCGCTTTCAGAATTTCCATTGCACGGTCGATACCCTCGATGCTGCCGGAGATCACTATCTGACCGGGCGAATTGAAGTTCGCTGCCTGCACGATTCCTGCGGATGCGGCTTCGCGGCAGGCTTCTTCGACGAGGTCGGCCTCGGCGCCGATAACGGCAGCCATGGTGCCCGGGGAACGCGTGCCGGATTCCTGCATGAGTTCGCCGCGCTTTTTCACGAGGCGGAGTCCGTCTTCGAATGTGAGCGCTCCCGCAGCGACAAGGGCGCTGTATTCGCCGAGAGAATGTCCGGCTGCGGCGTCGGGGGCGATGCCGAGCAGTTCGGCCATGATTACGCTGTGAACGAAAATCGCGGGCTGCGTGAATTTCGTCTGCTTGAGTTCCTCTGCAGGACCCTCGAAACAGATTTGCCTGAGGTCGACGCCCATGATTTCATTGGCGGAATCGAAAAGCTCTCGGCCGCGGTCATGATTTTCGTAGAGATCCTTGCCCATGCCTACGTACTGTGAGGCCTGTCCGGGAAAAAGTAATGCGGTTTTCATTTCTGCATTCCTTCCGCTCAGATGGACCAGCGCACTAATGAAGCGCCCCAGGTCCAGCCGGCGCCGAAGCTTGCGAGCACGATGTTGTCGCCGCGCTTGAGTCGTCCGTCGTTGTGGTATTCCGCCAGGCAGCTCGGGATGGTCGCGGCGGTGGTATTTCCGTAGCGGTCGATATTGATCATCACACGATCCATTCCCACGCCCATGCGGTCGGCGGTGGACTTGATGATGCGCAGGTTCGCCTGATGCGGCACCAGCCATGCGACATCCTCGGATGCGAGGTTGTTGCGCTTCATGATCTCTTCCGAAACATCGGCCATGCCGACGACGGCGACTTTGAAGACTGCCTTGCCATCCTGCGTGATGTAATGCATGCGGTTCTCAACGGTCTCGATGGTCGATGGACGCAGACTGCCGCCCGCTTTCATGTGCAGAGCTTCCATGCCGGAGCCGTCGATGTAATTCACCCAATCGAGAACGCCGTAGCCTTCTTCCTCACTCGGTTCGAGCAGCACCGCAGCACCGCCGTCGCCGAATAGAACGCAGGTATTGCGATCCTGCATATCCATGATCGACGTCATCTTATCCGCGCCGATGACGAGCACTTTCTTGTGCGTGCCGGATTTGATGAACTGCGCGCCGGTGGCGAGGGCAAACAGGAAGCCCGAGCAGGCGCCGCTGAGATCGAAGCCCCAGGCGTTTTTCGCGCCGAGCTTGGTCTGCACCAGAGCTGCGGTGCTGGGGAAAAACATATCGGGTGTCACGGTAGCGACGATGATGCATTCCACTTCTTCCGGACCAATGCCGCGCATGGCGAGGGCTTTCTTTGCCGCTTCGACAGCCATGTCGGAAGTGGCGCCGTTCTCGAGAAAGCGGCGTTCGCGGATGCCCGTACGGGTCATGATCCATTCTTCGGTAGTGTCGAGATACGTTGCGAAGTAGCTGTTGGGCACGACCTTTTCCGGTGCGTAATGGCCAACGGCTGTAATAGCTGCGGTGTTCATTCGATTTACCATTTCATGTCATGTGGATGATTTCTGCGAAGCCATCGCCTCGCGGATAGTTTCGTTGACGCGGCGGTCCACCATGTTCTTAGCGGCGAAAATCATATTCATTATCGCCTTGGGTGATGAACTGCCGTGTCCGATAATGCTGACGCCGTTCACGCCGAGGAGCGGAACGCCGCCGTATTCCTGATAATCCCAGTCCTTGATCATTTTCTTGATCGTGCCTGAGATGAGTCCGACCCAGAGTTTCTTGAAGAAACCGAGGGCGGCGTATTCGTAGAATTTGCTTTTCAGCAGTCCGGGGAAGGACTCTGCAAATTTAAGGACGATG
The DNA here is from genome assembly GCA_049663345.1 of Bacteroidota bacterium. GTDB lineage: Bacteria > Bacteroidota > Ignavibacteria > SZUA-365 > SZUA-365 > SZUA-365. The sequence continues at coordinate 5,517 of JBATDG010000046.1, read as the reverse complement.
TTGCCGGTGAAGCCGTCGCAGACGACCACATCGGCGGTACCTTTGAGAATATCCCGTCCCTCGATATTTCCGATAAAATTGACAGGTGCTTTCTTCAGCAGCGGCCATGCGGCAATTGAGGCGTCATTGCCTTTCTTCTCTTCCTCGCCGACGTTGAGCAGTCCCACCTTCGGAGCGGGACGCTGCAGCATCAGCTCGGTGTAGATGCTGCCCATGATGCCGAACTGTGCGAGATGCGAGGGTTTCGAATCCACATTCGCGCCGGCGTCGGTCAGAAGCACGGGTCCTTTCGCCGAAGGGAGAAAGGTGCCGATGCAGGGACGCTCGACGCCAGGGAGGCGTCCGAGAATCAGCGTCGTGAGCGCCATCACAGCGCCGGTATTCCCGGCACTGATGAAGCCATGCACTTCGCCGTCGCGATGCATTTCGAGTGCGCGATACATCGAGCTGGACTTTTTATTTTTCAGCGCGACCGCAATGGAGTCATGCATATCGACGATCTCGTCGGTATGCATGATCGAAATATTGGAAGGAATGGGGGAAGGCAGTTCGGCGCGGATGGCCTCTTCCTGCCCCACGAGGAGAATATTGAAATCGCAGCGGGGATCGTGGACACAGTCCAGCGCTCCCTGCACAACATTGTGAGGGGCGAAATCCCCGCCCATAGCGTCAACAGCAATTGTTACCACGACAGGCGCCTGTAATCCTTACCGCGCACGCGGCTGCGTTTAGACTTTCGGGGTGATGATCGAGCGGCCGTTGTAGAACCCGCAATTCGGGCACACGCGATGCTGCAGTTTGGTCTCGCCACAATTGTCGCATTTGCTGATCGGCATGGCAGCCGCCTTGTAATGCGTGCGCCGCTTCCGGGTGCGGGACTTTGAATGGCGATGGGTTGGATTAGGCATTGAATTCTCCGAAAACGGTTACTGTATACTATCGATCTAAGTTCAGTGACTTTAGTTTATCCCAGCGGGGATCTTCTTTTTCCTGTGCGTCGGCGTCGTGCTCGGGCGGAATTCCTTGCTTGCACGTCGGCTCTCCATTCTCATCTTCACCGCAGATACGGCGCAGGGGAATGCTGACCAGTACTGCTTCACGCACATCATCCGAGAGGTCGGCCACCGGATCATTCATCTCGATCTGGCGAATTTCCGTCTCATCTTCACCGCCTTCGGCGGAATTATCATGTGCATACACCAGGCGGAATTCCGTGTCCACTGCAATGGCGACCGGGTCGAGGCAGCGGTCGCAGGGATACTCCGCAGTGGTCTGTACGAACACGTGCAGGGCCACCTGATGATGCGTCTTGTCGAGATCAATGCGCACAGCCACATCCTGCTGGAATTCGGCGGGCAGATCGATCTCGCCGGGAGCGACAGTGAATTGCAGTTCATGCAGTCCATCGCCGAGACCCGCGAGCCGAACAGGAACATATTTTTTCTTCAAATTCATGTCCGGACCTTCCAAGTCATGCAATTTAGGGAAAATATTTTCTGTAGGCAAGTGATAGCTTTGGCAGAGATATTGCGCGCCCACGGATTTTTCCTTATCTTTATTTCTCCTATGGTGAGCGTAGCTCAGTTGGCAGAGCATCAGATTGTGGCTCTGAGGGTCGCGGGTTCAACCCCCGTCGCTCACCCCCTTAAAAGACAGACGGTCCTGCAGAAATGCGGGACCGTCTGTCTTTTTTTAATCGACCGACAATGTAGGGTCGTAGCGTGCTACGCCCCTACAAGACCATATGATTATCAGTATTTCGCCTGCCTTGCTTTCGCGGCGGCATCCCATTTCGGGACTTCAGTGGCGAGGAATTCCTTTTTCTCGGTCTTGAATTTCTCCATGTCGAGACCGATATAGGCCTGCGCCTTGGCTTTCGTGGAAATGTCAGGAAGAGGAATTTCATCGGTGAAGCCGTGTTTGGCGAGGATGCGCACAAGTAGCGTGCGGGACTGTTCGGCCTTCTCGATCGAAGCGCCGAGCGTGCGTGCAGCTTCGACAGGAGAGTGGAAACCGAGACTGTTGGCGGCGGCCACCCAGTCCCAACGCCATTGCGATTGACGAATCAATGTGAGCACAGGCGCCATCTCTTTTTCTGTCGCGCCTTTGTCCCAGGCGAACTTCGCTTCGATATGCGCCTTGGCCAAACCGCTCTCCGCACGCATTCGCAGTTCCTCGATTTTGTCCTGACGCTCGTACACGTCGCGAATCAGATTCGCTTCGCTTTCGCGATGGCAGACCTGACAGGATGCGGCGACGTCCTGCAGCGGGGACATAATCTTGTGGTTGGTGAATTTCACTCCGCCTTCGCTGCGATACGGCATGTGGCAATCGGCGCAGGAGACCCCGCGCTTGGCGTGAATGCCGGTCATGAACAGCTCGTAGTCGGGATGCTGCGCTTTGAGGATCGGGGTCCGGCTGAGCGCATGCACGAAATCAACGTGCGGTTCGCCTTCGTCGTAGTATTTCTCCATGTCTTCGGCAGAGAAGCCCTTGTCCCACGGGAAGGTGAGGTACTTGTCTTCCTTTCCCTTGAAATAATATTCCACATGACACTGCGCGCAGACAAGGGAACGCATCTCCTGATGCGTGGACTGGTTGATGTCCTTGCCCTGGCGTTGGAAAGCCTCGATGAGGGCGGGACGCGTAATCCGCAGATTCATTGTCTCCGGATCGTGGCAATCCTGACAGCCGATGTTGTTGACGATTTCCGCTCCGAGGTTCATCCACTTGTCCTTGTAGAATTCCCCGACGCCTTTCTGATTCATCACGCGAGGAACGTCGGTGCTTTTGCAGCTCCAGCAGGTGGCGGGCTGGGGCACGCCGGTGCGCAGCGTGTTGCGGATGTCCTCGACGGCGTGGTAATGCCCGCGTCCCTGATTATAGTCGCGCGAGAAAGCATACCCGGCCCAGAGAACGACGAGATTCGGATACTTTTCGAGATAATCGATCATTCCGTTACCGCCGTGCTTGCTTAAGAAATCACCATCGGCGGTGGATTTGTAGGTTTCATATTCGCGGGGATAGTTCTGTCCCCACACTTCGTTGCGCGGTTCCCATTCGGGAATGGCTTTCGCCTGCACGATGAGTTCGCTTTCTCCGCGGCGTTCCATGATGGATGCGCCCAGCAGACCGATGAGAAAAACCACGACGAGGGTGCCGAAGAAGATCGTCCAACCCAGCCAGGGCTTTTCCTGTACGATGTCCATAATCCGACGTTTCATTTTCAGTTGCTCCTTGTGTGCTTCGTTATTTTTTTTCGGATGATGCTAGATATTTGCGCAGCCATTCGGGAGCAATGGGCCCGAGACGGGGAACGCGCGCATAGGGTGTGGAGGCGAGGCTGTTGACGCGTCCGTGAGGCACTTCGCGATGGCATTGCCAGCAGAGCAGACCTTCGCCAGCCCGGGCATTCATCGCAGTGAGACTTCCGTACGAAACCTCATGCACGAGGTCGCTGTGGCAGCGGATGCAGTTTTCCTGCACGACCGCGATGCCCGCGTCCTTGATCTGGATGACCTGCGGCTCCATGCGCAGGGTAAACATCGTGGCATGCCGCAGGCCGTCGCTGGCCTTGAAGGCGTAGGTGCGGATAATGTTGTCATGCGGCACGTGACAGTCGTTGCACGTTGTCGCACGTCCATGGCTCCCCCGCTGCCAGGTCGCGTACTGCGGCGTCATGACGTGACAGTTGACGCAGGCGCGCGGGTCGTTCGAGAGGTAGGAGACGGCATTCGAAATGTAGAGCACCAGCACTCCGAGTCCTCCGAGCACGCCGAGCGCCAGGTACACCGGCAGACGCCATTCGGGCGGGGGAATGAAAAAGTGAATGAGACGTTTCATGATCTCTCTTGTTTACTGAAACTGTCCGTTGGAAAAGGATTAGTGTATCTGAATACTGGGTCAGAAATTGACGGTGGTCATCAGATAAGCCCAGCTTGTACCGTCGGTCGTGCCCATGAGCACAACTCGGTCGGCGGCGCCGGAGAACATCGAATAGCCCAGCGTCATGCCCACGGCCTTGGCGACGCTCCACTTCGCGGTCAGATCGACCTCGGTGCCGATGGATTGGCTTTTGCCTGCAAAGCTGCCGCCAAATTCGGCAGGATCAGAAGCTGTGCTGAACAGATGCAGATCAGCGGCGAGGGAAAATCCTTCCGTCGGCGTGAGGCTCACTTGCGCGATGATGTCCTGCAGTCCGAAGCCAGTGGTGGTGGTCGGAATATTCAGGAAATAATCCATGAAGCCGTAATACTTGTGGTTTGTTGCGTACAGCGTGTGGAAGGATGTGTAGTCGCCGTTGCCCGCTTCCTGTCCCGAGAGTCGGTCGAAGCCCGCACCGATGCGCAGCTTCGCGAGATCCGGAAAGGAATATCCCACACGCACACCGACCATGTTGGCATTGATGTTTCGCGTCTGGTTGCCTGAAACCTTGTAATCGCCCATCTGCACGGCTGCATCGAGTTCGTAGTCGAAGCCTGCGAAATGTCCGCCTGCATAGATGCCTGCGGTCTGCCTGTACTGTTGTAATACTGCCGTGGCAGGATTGTCATAGAGAAAGAACGCCTGCACTGTGTAGCGCGCTTTTTCAGGTGCCCATGCGGCCCAGGCACCGGTCAGGAACACGTCGCGGGTGTAGTCGGGCATGACAGGATTGCGTGTGATCGCGGCTCCGATGGCGTCGATGCGGAAATCGCCTGCGCTCAGGCGCAGCACGCCTGCGTCGAAGGTCTGTCCGTACGGATGCCAGTCGATGGCGCCGAGCAGACGTTCGTTTGCGTAGGCGAGTGCCTGGCGTCCGAGTTTGAAGCTGAGCAGGCCGTCGGCGATTCCCTTCACTTCGACGTAGCCCTGCCGCAGATCGAAATGCGCGGCGCCGCTGTTCATCGTACTTGATTCATCACCGTAGATGCGGGCGTCCTGAATCTCGGCGACGACGTTCACCTGATCATTGACCGCGGCAGCGGCTTTCAGCCGCGTCCGCAGCTGATGATACACATCGTGATGCTGTGTTTCGATAAAGCTCTTGTCGTTGAATTCGCTGCGTTCACGAAGCTGTCCCGAAACCTCGACGCTTTGCGCGGCAAGCGGACCCGCAGCCAACGCCAGCAGCAGGATAATGGTGGAAACTGTTTTCATGCATGTGCTCCTATATGTTGAACAGTGGTGACTGCCGTGTCTTCCTCCCCTCTCCTTTCAGGAGAGGGGCCGGGGGTGAGGTCCTGTTTACGCTCCTTCCAGGAGCGATGCCGCCCGTCTTCACCGCGTCCGCTTCGCGGCCCGGTTTCGCCGTGGCAGGGGGCCGAAGGCTCGCCGTGGCGAGGTGAGGTCCTGTTTACGCTCCTTCCAGGAGAGGGCCGCCCTTTCAGGGCGGAGGGGAGGGATCGGGGGCCGCCCGGTGACCCAGGGCTCACGCCCTGGGCTGGAATGGTGCGCCCCTTCGGGGGCTCATCGAGTCTTCACGTCCTAACGACCTCACGTCCTAACGACCTCACGTCCTAACGACCTCACGTCCTA
>JBATDG010000045.1:0-16777 GCA_049663345.1 Bacteroidota bacterium | reverse complement strand
CCAGGGCTTCAATCCCGGCGAAGTGCGCGCTGGCGCACGAAGACGGATTAGCCCTGGGACAGCGACGCCAGACGCCCCCTCTCCTCAAGCCCTGAAAGGGCGGCACCGGCGGCAGCGCAGGAAGCAGGAAACAGGAGAGAGCATGTCGCTGAAGAAGAACATACCCGACGTATTTGTGATTGTATTTTCGCTGATCGTGCTGGCCGCAGTGGCGACCTGGGTAGTGCCGGGCGGCAGCTTCGAGCGGGTGAGCGAGCAGGTGGGAGGAGTGACGAGGGAGGTACCGGTCGTAGGGTCGTTTACCTTCGAGAAATCAAATCCGCAATTTCTGCAAGTTTTCATGGCGCCGATGCAGGGGTTTCTCCGCCTCGCGGAAATCGTTGCGTTTATTTTCCTCGTCGGTGGTGCTTTCTATATACTGAACGAAACCGGGGCGATTGCGGCAGGGACAACCCAACTCGTACGAAAACTCAAGGGAAAGGAGATTCTCATCATTCCCATTGTGATGACGTTCTTTTCTCTTTTCGGCGCCGTCTTCGGGATGTGCGAAGAGGCCATGCCTTTCGTGTTGATCTTCGTTCCGCTCGCACTTTCGCTCGGCTACGATAGCTTCGTCGGAATATCGCTGAGCTTTCTCGCCGCGGGAGTGGGATTCGCCGGCGCATTTCTCAATCCCTTCACTTTGCAGATCGCTCAGGGACTCTCCGGAGTGCCGCTAGTCTCCGGTTGGGAATACCGCATCGTTGTGTGGGTTATCGTCACGGCGACCACCACTGCATGGATCATGATCTATGCTGCACGGATTAAAAAGGATCCGACGCGGAGTCCCATGTATGACCTGGATAAAATACGCCGGGAGGAAATACTCAAGACACAGAGCGAACTCGGCGCTTTCACCACCAGGCATGGGTTGAGCCTCGTCGTGCTGCTGGCTGGAGTCGTCGGAATGATTCTCGGGGTGTCCCTTTACGGCTGGTACATCACCGAACTCTCGGCGCTCTTCCTTGCGATGGGGTTGCTTTCAGGAATCGTTGCGGGACAGAGTCCCAATTTGCTGGCGAAGAACTTCATCCTCGGCGTAAAGGACATGGCCTCGGCGGCGCTGGTCGTTGCATTCGCCGGCGGCATCCTGATCGTGCTGGAAAGCGGCAATATCATGGACACCATTCTTTACGGACTTTCATCCATGACCTCCAGGCTGCCGCGGATTCTCTCGGCCGATGCAATGTATGTGATGCAGATGGCGCTGAATTTCGTCATCCCCTCTGGTTCCACCAAGGCCGCGCTTACGATGCCGCTGATGGGTCCGCTCGCCGACCTCTCCGGCATCACCCGGCAGACTGCCGTGCTCGCTTATCAGCTCGGCGACGGCTTCACCAACATGATTATTCCCACCTCCGGCGTCACCATCGGCACACTCGCCATGGCTAAAATCCCTTACGAACGCTGGTTCAAATGGCATCTCCCGATGCAGGTATATTTCTTCATCCTGTCGCTGCTGCTGTTGGTATGGCCGGTGTTAGCGCATTGGGAATAAGGAGGTTCGCCTGCGGCGAACAGGCACAAAGGCACACGGGCACCCGGCTCCGTCACGCAGAGCGTGACTATTCCGTGGCAGGCTCCGGCACCCGGCTCCGTCACGCAGAGCGTGACTATGCCGTGGCAGGCTCCGGCACAAAGCTGCCGCGCTGAAAGCGCGTACGATCATAGCCCAGGGTAAACGACGGAGGCCGCCGGAGGCGGACAACGTCGTGCAGCCCTGGGACACGGGCGGCCCCTTTTAACCCTCCTCCGCCCTGCAAGGGCGGCCCAGGCAAAACGCTGATACTTAAAATTCAATCCCCCGCATTGATAAGCAGCACAACCCTCCGCTGAAAGCGCATCGGCAGGAAGCGCATGAATGCGGTCATCCATCCATTCATCGAGAGGAACGCAGGCAGCGCCTTCATCAATCGGAAATGCGAGAGCCATGGCCCCTGCACATGCTCCGCGCCGGGTGGGACGAATTTCTGAATGTCACTCCACGTATGGTTGAACCAGTCTGAATGATCTGACGTCTCGCCGCTGAGCGTGCTGCCGCCGAGCAGGGCGAGTGTCCCGCCGGGAGCCAGCACACTCATCATGTGCTGCAGCCAGGCATGCATTTCACCGAGGTTCCGGGTGTTGGCCACGCTGACGCCGAGGGCGAACACGAAATCGAATGAGTTGGCAGAGTAGGGAAGGGCGGTGGCGTCCTGAACCTCAAAGCGGATATCCGGATATCGTTCTCTGGCTTTCTGAATCCCCGTCGCGCTGATGTCGATGCCGGTTACATCATATCCCAGCGACGCGAGCACCGCGCTGTAATACCCGGTCGCGCAGCCGACGTCCAGCACGCGTGCGCCGGGTTTGACGCCCGCTTTTTGGCAGAGGGACTTCAATACCGCCCGCGTAAACTCCGGTGGATAATACGAAAACCCTTCAGTGTCATAGAAGGTGTCGTAATACTCGATAATCTGCTGCTGAGTTTGCTCCATGGATGGAAAATACGGAATTTCCCTGAACACGCTGTTACAGAAAGCGATTGCGGTGTGTCATTTCATACACCCGTCACAACGCCCCACTTGCATGATACTTCGTCTGTCGATCCTGATGCTGGTCTTTCTCGGCGCTTCGCTGTCTGTTCGCGGACAAGGGGAGACGCGCGTTTTGCCGCGCATCGGGGACGAAATTGATGCCGGGGAGATTTCGTACTTCGGTCTGTTCCCCGATATCGACGATCCGCACGATGCTGTGGTCCTGCGTTCGGATACCGGGATGCTCATTACAGTGACTTCCGGCGAGGGTTCGGAAGTGTTCGCTCTCAGTAACTGCGAGTCTGAAGTGTTTGCACGCTGTCTCGATGCCTTCGAGCGTCTGCGGGACGCCGCAAACGCGTCCGAGATCCTGGGTCAGGAACTGCAGTCACCCGCACTGCAGCGCTGCTTCGCTTCGTTCATGCACAAGCGCTTGCTCATGATTACCCCTTTGGGCAAAAGAGAAGGGAAGATGCGTAATGTTGTGCTCCGCGACGGAACGCTCGTCGAGGGAATTCCACTCGCGGTGTCGGATTCTCTCATTGCATTCTGGACGAAGGCGGGCAGGTATGATTATCGCATGCTTGATTCCGCGCTGGTAATCGTTTCCCTGAGTGATATCGATTCCGTGCGCGGTACGTTTTATACGAACAAGTCCGGGCAGGGTTGGCTGATGGGGATGCTCTGTACGGGGGCGATCATGTATTGGGTAAGTGAAGAACAGAGAAACGTGTACGATGGTCCCGGCGGAACCGGCACTACTGTTATTCCATTCCCCTTAACGCTTATTCTCTCCGGCGCTGTCAGCATTATTCCTGGGATGGTGATTGCTTCACTTGGCGGGGATTTGCTTTCTGCTCTCCCTTTCACAGAAGAAACTTCAGACGATTTCCTGGAGGATCTTCGCAAAAGCATCATGCGCGATCAGACGCCACCGGAGGTGCTTTATGCGATGGCGAGGACCGCCGTATCCAAATCATCTTCTGTCGATGAAAAGAAACCCGTGCTTGCCTCTGTTCCGATGGAACGGGAAATGATGGATGAGGTTGGAGTCCCGGATGTGGAAGTAGGTGTTGCCTTCCTGATGAATCTGTACGACGTATCCGCGCGGCCGTTTGGCATTCTCCCGGGCCTCTGGGTCGGGAAGGAAATATTGCTGCTGCGGGATGCGAGGGAACATCCGCTGCTTGCTCTCTTTCCCCGTGCCGGATACGGATTACTGCATGCTTCGGCAGGTATCAACATGCTGCTTCATCTCGGGTTGCGTGGCGAGCTGTTTCTGGGATTCGACTATGTCTGGAATCGTGATGATCTCGGCCGCTACAGCTCAGAGTTTACGACTGGTGGAGGATGGACGAAGACACCGCATTTCGTGGAAGGCGACTGGCGGAGTTCAGCTTTCGTCACCGTTGGGTTCGGCTTCCCTCTGGCCGGTTGCCGGGTGATGCTTGAGGTGCGAGGCGTTCTTGCTCCCGCGATCAGCGTACGTATTCACGACAAGGGCCCGCATGACCCATGGGCTCAACCCGCAGACTACGACACGGCACCAAAGGGCTATTCGGGTTTGGGTTTGTCTGTGGCCTACCCGATAACATTTTGATCACGCGGGAAGGTGCGGGCTAGCACTTCCAAAGAACCAGCTCGTGGTTCGATAGAGACTCTAAGGGAATATTATCCGAATATCGTATCTTCATGGAACCGTTCGCCGGCCGGAATTGCCGACGGACTGTCCATCCGCTCACCATCCCCGGAATTTCCATGAAGCACTTCTTCCGATTCGTACTTCCATTCATTCTCATGTTCCTTGTTGCTCTTCCCCTGCATGCGCAGGATGAGGACGAGAAAGCCGATGAGACGGGCAAGAAAAAAGAACTGAATTCAGCCATCCTCTCCGGACTCAAGTTCCGGAATATCGGTCCTGCACTGCCTTCAGGACGCATCATCGACTTTGCAGTGAATCCGCGTAACACAGCGGAATACTACGTGGCCGTCGCCTGCGGCGGTGTCTGGAAAACCTCCAATGACGGAATAAGTTTTTCGCCTGTTTTCGAAAAGGAAGCATCGTTTTCCATCGGCTGCGTGACACTGGATCCGAACAATCCCTTTGTCGTCTGGGTGGGAAGCGGCGAGAACAATTCCCAGCGCTCGGTTTCCTGGGGCGACGGAATCTATCGCAGCGCCGACGGAGGAAAGAGCTGGAAGAATATGGGACTCAAGAAATCCGAGCATATCGGAAAGATCGTCGTCGACCCGACAGACTCCCGCGTCGTGTATGTAGCGGCGCAGGGTCCGTTGTGGGGACCTGGCGGCGACCGCGGTCTCTATAAAACCACCGATGCCGGCGCAACATGGAAGCCCGTGCTCACCATCAGCGAAAACACCGGCGTGACCGATGTTGTGATGGATCCGCGGGACGCGAACGTGTTGTATGCGGCTTCGTATCAGCGCCGCCGGCATGTATGGACCCTGATCAACGGCGGTCCCGAAAGCAAAATCTTCAAAAGCACTGATGGCGGCGCGAGCTGGGACACGCTTTCGAGCGGACTTCCTTCCGGCAATGTCGGCCGCATCGGACTTGCGCTTTCTCCCGCCAATCCGGATTACATCTACGCCATCATCGAAGCATCCGAGGACAAGGGCGGAGTGTTCCGTTCCACCGATCGCGGGGCCAGCTGGGAGCGCCGCGGTGAGTACATGACCGTTTCGCCACAGTACTACAACGAACTCGTCTGCGATCCGCTCGACGCGGAAAAGGTTTATTCACTCGATACCTACACGCGCGTCAGCACCGACGGCTTTAAAACCAACCGCTCGCTCGGCAATCGCAAACGCCATGTCGACGATCATGCGTTGTGGATCGATCCTTCAAACACGAAGCACATTCTGATCGGCGGCGACGGCGGCGTGTATGAAAGCTACGACGGGGGAGAACAGTGGCGCTACAAGGAAAATCTCCCGGTCACGCAGTTCTACCGAGTTGCCGTGGACAACGCGGAGCCGTTTTATTTCGTCTACGGCGGAACGCAGGACAACAACAGTCTGGGTGGTCCTTCCCGCACAACAAAAGCCGACGGTATTTTCAATGAGGACTGGTTCTTCACCAACGGCGGCGACGGCTTCGAATCCCAGATTGATCCGGTCAATCCGAATATCGTGTATGCGCAGTCGCAGTACGGTGGACTCATCCGCTTCGACAAGGCCAGCGGCGAGCAGCTCAGCATTCAGCCCCTGCCCGCACCGGGTGAAGAAGGCTACCGCTGGAATTGGGATGCCCCGCTCCTGATTTCCCCGCATAAAAACACCCGCCTGTATTTTGCCGCGAACAAGCTGTTCCGCAGCGAGGACAGGGGAGAAAGCTGGACCGTCATTTCACCCGATCTCTCGCGGCAGATTGACCGCAACACATTGCCAGTCATGGGACAGGTATGGGACGCGGAAGCTGTCGCGAAAAACGCCAGCACGTCGCTTTACGGCAACATCGTTTCTTTCGATGAATCTCCGCTCACTGAGGGTCTGCTTTACGTCGGCACCGATGACGGACTGATACAGGTAAGCGAAGACGCCGGTACGAACTGGCGCAAGATCGAGCGCATCGCCGGAGTGCCTGATATGACCTACGTCAGCTGCCTGAAGGCCTCCATGCACGATGCGAACACGGTGTATGCCTGCTTCGACAATCACAAGATGGCAGACTTCAAACCCTATGTGATGAAGAGCGGCGACCGCGGGAAGACCTGGACTTCCATTGCAGCAAATCTTCCCGAAGCACAGCCGGTGTACACCATCGCAGAGGATTTCAAGAAAGCGACACTTTTATTCGTAGGAACGGAATACGGAATTCACACCAGCGTCGATGGCGGTAAGAAGTGGGTGCCGATGAAATCCGGTCTCCCGACCATTGCGGTCAAGGATATCGCAATCCAGCAGCGCGAAAGCGATCTCGTGCTTGCGACCTTTGGACGCGGTTTCTACGTTCTCGACGATTATTCCCCGCTGCGCGACATCGATGCCTCCGCTATCGAAAAGGATGCAGCGATCTTCCCGGTACGCGATGCACTTATGTACAACCAATCGCATCAGCGCGCCGTTGGCAATCAGGGCGAGACCTTCTTCGCAACGCCAAACCCGGACTTCGGTGCAGTGTTCACTTACTACATCAAGGACGACTACAAGTCCCTCAAGCAGCAGCGCCAGGAAGCGGAGAAAAAACTCCGAAAAGAGAAAAAGACGCCGCCGTATCCGGGTTGGGATGCGCTCCGGGCCGAGGAAGACGAAACTGCACCGATGTTGGTCTTTACCATCCGCGACAATGAAGGAAATGTTGTCCGCCGCCTGACCGAGGGCGTGAAGTCCGGTCTGCAGCGCACGAACTGGGATCTGCGCTACACCAGCACCGCCCCTGTGGGCAAGGGCAGCAAGACCAACGATCACAGCGCCATGTTAGCCATGCCCGGGCAGTACACCGTCACGCTCACGAAAGTCGACGCCGCGGTGGAAACCCCCCTGGCCGGACCGGTCACCTTCACCGCCCGAGTTCTCGAGAACACCACGCTTCCGACGAAGAACCGCAGCGCCCTGGCTGCTTTCCACAAACGGGTGATGGAAGTGCAGCGCGTAGGAATCGCAGCCCAGCGCTATGCCGGAGAATTGAACGAGCGTCTTCTCGTGATTGAGAAAACCATGCTTGTCACTCCGAGACTCGATCCCGCGCTGCGCGGCCAGTGGACATCGCTGCGAGATCGTCTGCGCGTGATTGATCGCACGCTGAATGGCGACAAGGTCATCAGCCGCCGCGACGGTCTGCAGCCTCCTTCGGTGATGGACCGCCTGGGCGAGGTCGCCTGGGGACAGTGGCGCTCTTCTTCGGGTCCCACCCCTCAGCACAGCAAGGAGATCGAACTTGCAGCCGAGCAGCTGCGTCCTCTCCTCGTCCAGCTTCGCGGAATGGGCGAACTCGAAATCCCCGCCCTCGAAAAAGCGCTCGAGCAGCAGGATGCGCCGTATATTCCCGGCCGTCTGCCCGAGCTGCGCTGATCTGAATCGTTCGGAGACCCAGTCCGGAACGCGGAATTGTAACCACGCCGAAGGGGGAGCCCCGACTAACTCGAAAAATACTGATCCATGAAAAAGGAGGCCTCGCGCCTCCTTTTTTCTTGACATGTACATCCGAATTCTGTAGAATGCCGTCACAGCAATCAGCAGCGAGGCGCAGATGGAAGTCATTCTGGCGGGAACCGGAGAAACCACCGATCTCCCGATAATCATTTTCGGTATCGCTTTGTTTTTTTTCGTTATCTACCTGGCAGTCAGGTTCGCTGGCTGGCTGCAGCGGCGTATTCGGGAAGCAAAGGAGGAAGAGTTTCTGCGGAAACTTGAGGAAGGGTATCCCGATGTTCGAGATTCAGGTGACAGCGAGGTATACAATGATCCTCCCTGTTAGGATGTTTCCCTGAGAATACTTTACCACAAATCCCTGATATTCCGTACATTTTAGAGATATGACCGTTTCACCTTTGTACGGAATACATGCGCCGGCTTGCTGACACTGCTCTTATTATTTCTTTGCTGATCCTGGGCGCGGGAGTGCTGCCGCTAACGCTGCCGGCGCAGCAGCGCGATGCGGCGCAGTCGAAGTACAATGTGCTGCGCTCGGGAAGTGATTGTGGACAGCTGACGCTGGACTTCGAACGGTTGGCGAACGGCTACATGCAATGCGAGATGCGGGAGGAACGGCGGTATCAGGGTATTGATGATAAGCCGGTGACGTGGCGGCGCAGCCTGACTATACTGGTGGATAGTTCTTTGCAGATCCTGGCGGTGAACGGTCGGGAATTTTCTGATAAGGAAGAATCGACGATCAAGGGGAGCTGCGTGGAAGGCGTTCTGTATTTCTCTCGCGAAGAGAAGGACGGCCGCGTCTCGAGCTGGCGGGATGATTGTTCTTCGATTCCGGATGTCTTTCTTCCTGAATTTGCTGTTCGCGCAGATATTCCCACTCCGGACCGCGTGTTTTTCGTGCACGATCTCACTTCGCGCGCGGCTGCCGTTCGCGTGAGCGATATTGAGGGCGGTGATCTGCATATTGTTGTGGGGAATGAAAGTGAATTCATTGTGTCCGCAAATGCTGAAATCAAAAGTTGGAGCATGCCGGAACTGGATCTTGCGTGGGAATCGGACGAAAAGCCTTTTGCCGGAGTAGAGCCCTGTGACATCGATTGCGGAGTATTTTGGGACGCCGGTCAGGTGACGCTTCCGACAGAGATCGATAATATTCGTTCTATGGATGTTCGCCTCACACTTACGAAGGACGTTGGCGCTCGCCTCGTACCTGAGGATGTCCGACAGAAAATCATTGATGATGGCTCGGGCAGCGGGGCTGCGGTCAAACTGCGTGTTATGCGGACCAGGCAGAAGCATGGCGAAGCCACGCTTCCGATCCTGGATGAGAAGTTGGCACAGTATCAGAAGGAGGGTCCCTTCCTGACGGTGACCGCGGAAACCATCCGTGAACGTGCTGCGCAGCTGCGTGCCATGACGCGGAATGCGGCTGCAGTCGCCGGTGAGATTCAGGCGTGGATGAAAGCGCATTTTGTTGAAGATGATTTCGTCCCGCTGGTTGCGGCTGACCGTCTTGTGAAATCACCGCGAGGGACTTCACTCCACGCATCCATTCTGCTGGTCACGCTGGCTCGGGCAGCAGGCATACCCGCGCGGTTGGTGCTCGGTTTTCATCCTGATCGTGGACGCTGGCGAAGCACGGTGTGGACAGAGCTGTGGACAGGAAGCTGGCAGAGCGTTAATTCTGTGAATGGAGATTTTATTGATGATGCGAGCAACGTGAAGATTCTTCATGCCTCCGATGTAGCGGACCTTCGTGAACAGGCCAGGAGGCTGCAAGGCGCCGTCCGCCTTGACATAATTGCTGTCGAAAAATTTGATGAGGGGGCGGCAGGGAAAATCAATACCGGGATCTTCAACGGCGCGTATTCTGACCGCGCATTCAAATGCGTTGTTCGCGCACCCCAGGGATGGATCATTGAACAACGGGTGAAGGGTACACAAACCGACGTGCTCATGTGGCCTGAGGCCGGATCTGCCGTTCGTTTTGAAATGCAGCTGACAAAGAATCCCTATCCTCTGGCAACACGTGAGGTGTACGATGCGAAGGTGATGGCCCTCGGTGTAATACTGGCGGATGCTCAGGTGCTCGAGAAAGGGGAGGTTCGCTTCGGAGAAAAGAAAGCGCCATACGTTCTCTACAGCTATCGGGATACCAGTCCGGGAGCAGGCAGCAGCCGCATCACCACAGCCGACATTATTTTCACCTCTGATGTACGCGGATATCTTTTCCGCTTTACCGCCCCGTCTGCGGTATTTCACGATTACGACAGCGTTCTCCAGGATATCCTGCTGAATACTGTGATTCTGGAAGAAAAATAGACCCGCAGCTCCAGCACTTATTCCAAACGGACCTACTTTCGCCTTTCTAATTTCTCAGTTCGCGCCTGATCTTCGTGCCTCGCCTCTTTTTTCAAGATAGACCGCAGCTTATTTTTATTTCGACAGAAAATCGCAGTATCTTGCTTCAGTTACTTCAACACGGACATACATGCTTAGAGTTATCCGATATATCATCTGGATATATACCGGAATTATTATCCTGTGTTCGCCGCAACTCTTCGGACAGACCCGGCTCGATCAGGCCATGCGTCTTGGACGTCTCGGAATTTCGAACGGATTGTCGCAGGGAATGGTGTTCTGCATGTTTCAGGACAGCCGCGGCTTCATGTGGTTCGGTACCAAGGAAGGTCTGAACCGCTATGATGGTCATCATTTCCGAGTGTATCGGAATATACCCGGGGATACCACCAGCCTCGCCGACAATTACGTGTACGCGATCACAGAGGATAGGCGAGGCCGGTTGTGGATCGGGACCGGAACCGGTCTGGTCCTGTTCGAACCGGCTCGGGAGCGTTTCACCTCGCTTCCGCTCGCTGTCGAAGGGAGTGAAATACCAAATCTCTGCGTCGACGATGTAGAACTCGATGGGAAAGAAAGGCTGTGGATTTCAATTCGCCACCAGCCGCTGATCTGTATCGATGTCAGTCAAAAAACTCCCGCACGCATCATCGCATCGGCGCGCTTCAACGGACCCACGCAGGCGCACCCAAGCCAGGAAGTGAATCGATTGAGACGCGATCGCTTCGGCCGCCTGATGTACCTGACAGGCGAAGGTCTGTTTTTTCTTGATGAAGCGAGAGCGGCCTGGAAGCTCACGGTTCCATGGGCCCCGTATTTCGCTGGCGTTCCAAACGCAGGGAGATTTGTTTGCGCAACGGTCACCAGCGACAGCAGTATCTGGGTGAGTAATGGAATACTGCTGATTTCCGGTGTCCTTCGATTTAGTCCCGATGGTGCCAAGCTGCTCTCGTCCACCCGGTTTACCATAGATGGGGAACCGCAGTACATTCGAGACATGCTGGAAGGACCAGGCGGAAAGCTCTACTTCGCATCCTATGATTTCATGATCCAATATGACAAGGAAACGAACAGCTACATCGCCAGCAGAGCGGATAAAACCCGGTTGGAAGCATATTGCGGACGCGGGAATCATCTTTTCTGCAACCGCGACGGTATCATGTGGATCAGCACAAGCGGCTTTGGCCTCAATACGTTTGACCCTCTGACGCTTTCCTTCCAGGCCCATAGCGGAAGTATCAACGAAGCGCTGTTCGGGAAGGAAATCACAGCCTTCGACCGATATATCCGCTCTCACTTAGGAGACCAACTCGGACTGGTTACTGACGTTTATCCGTTGCGGACCAAGGACGGTGATGTATGGTGCGGCACGCTTGAGCACGGTCTTCTCTATTATGATGTGAAACGAGGGACGGTGCGGCAATTCGCCATGGATCCCGAAGATCCCTATGGTTTTCTGATGATACGCGTGCTTCGTCCGTTCGTCGACAGCCGCGGACGTGTCTGGATCGGCAACCGACACGGAATAAGCCTGCTCGATCAAAACACCGGCGCGTGGGAGCATTTCTGGTTTGACAGCGACGGCCCGGATCTCATCGCCGGCGACGATCACATCACATCTTATTACGAAGCGTCTGACGGCACCTTCTACCTGGGAACGACGATGCACGGCCTGGCTCACTTCAATCCTTCGTCAGGGATTTTCAATTTCTATCGCTATGACGCAGCGAATACAAAAAGCATCAGTTACGACCATGTGCTTACGCTGGAGGCGGATCCCTACAATGCAGGAAAGTGGTTGTGGGTAGGTACGGACGGAGGGGGTTTGAATCGCTTCGATTTTCGTACGAAGGAATTTACCAGATACGGGAGGCAGGAGGGGCTGCGGAATCCCGTGGTTTATGGAATCCTGGCCGACAAGGCAAAGTACTTATGGATGAGTACAAACGAAGGTCTTTCCCGGATGGAGCCGCAGTCCGGACAATTCAGAAACTACGATGTGCGCGACGGACTCCAGGGCAATGAATTCAATCGGATGCAATACTACCGGGTTGGAGATAGTCTCGGTTTTGGCGGTGTCGATGGATATAATTTATTCTCGCCACGCGAAATCAAAAAGAATGGTGTGATCCCACCCGTAGTGCTCACTGGCTTGCGTCTTTTCAATGCATCCGTAATACCGGGGTTGGAAAACAGCCCGATTCGCTTCGCGATGCCGTACGCCGATACCGTATTTCTTGCCCACGACCAGAATATGATCAGCATCGAGTATGCCGCACTCGACTTCCACTCGCCGGGACGAAATCAATATCGCTACAGGCTTGAGGGACTGACCGACGGCTGGATTGACGCAGGGACGGACAGGGTAGCGACCTTCACGAACCTTGATCCCGGTGAATATGTTTTTCGCGTGATAGGCTCGAATAATCATGGAGTATGGAATGAAGCAGGCGCAAGCGTGCGGATCATTGTTGAGTCTCCCTGGTGGGCGACTGCTTGGGCATTCGGGATCTACCTGTTCGTTATTGTCGCATCGGTATTGACTTTCGATCGTTCGCAACGACGGAAATTAATCGCAAGCGAACGAGAGCGCTCTGAATTCCGCGAAGCTAAACTGCGGGCTGAGGCTGTTGAACTCGAATCCCGCGTAATCAAGGCGGAGAATGAACGCAACCAAAAAGAGATGCAGGTCGCTTCTATTATCCAGCAGCGCACACTGCCGCAGGAGCTTCCGAAAATCACAGGTTATGATATCGCTGCCATCAATATACCAGCGGATGAAATCGGTGGAGATTTCTACGACTGCATTCCTCTGCACGATGGCCGTATCGCTCTTGTGATAGCCGATGTCACAGGGAAGGGGGTTCCCGCATCCTTGCTCGTCAGTAGTCTGCACGCTGCATTGCATGTGCACCTCATTCATGGCCAGGAAATGATATCGCTCGTTGATAGCCTTAACACATTTCTTTATGAATCAACGCCGGCAAGCGCATTCGTTACCTTGCTGCTTGTTGTGTTGACGCCCGAAACTGGAGAACTCGAGATAGTGAATGCGGGGCACAATCCTGGCTTGCTGCAAAGGAACGGAAGTCTCGACGAGACGCAGCGCAGCCAGCATCTTCCGCTTGGCTGTTCCCGAGCCATCAAGCCATACCAAAGCGAGCATTACCGTTTGGCTCCCGGCGACGGCCTGCTTCTGTTTACCGATGGAATAACCGAGGCGATGGATTTGCAGCAAGAGCCATTCGGACAGGAAAACCTCGAGAAACTCGTTGCAGCTCATCGTCCGCATCAAGCTGCGATGCTCATTGGGAATGTGATCTCTGAAATTCAAATGTACGCCAGCGGTGCAGAACAGAGCGACGATATTACCGTGCTGTATATAAAAAGGGAAGTCCACTGAAGCTGCCTGCTCAACTCTTGCAGCCGGACGACTCTGTCAGCCGCGGCGCAGCGCCGCACTGAGGGGAGGAAACTGGAAGATGCATCCTCCTGCCGGAGCATCTAAAGCTTAAACCTGACCTACCATATCTCACGTATTTTCTGTACTTTTTTGCTCACCAGAAATTACCGCAGAGGATCCCCGATGATGTCCGTACGCAGCCTGACTTTTGCGCTCCTGACCGTGCTTTTTCTCGCATGCAGTTCATCCAACACCGTCGAGATTGTATCAATTTCGCCGGAAGGGGAGGTCCCGCTGCTGGCCACCATGGAGATTGAGTTCTCGAAAGATCTGGCTCCGCCGGACAAGCAGAATATCTGGCTGACGGATGCGTTCATTGAATTCACTCCGGCGATTCAAGGCAAGTTCAAATGGGTGTCGGCACGGAAGCTGGTGTTTTCGCCGGATTATCCGCTGGAGCCGATTCAGGAATATGAAGCGGAGGTGACTGATAAGGTTCTCTTCTCTACGGGATTCGACACGGATTTCGACGAGATCAGTTTTCACACTCCGGACTTCGACGCAGTAAAAACGGAAGTCTTCTGGAATTTTGTTCCGCATCAGTACTATACCGTTACCGTGCAGGCCAACATACATTTCAACTATCCTGTACAGCCGGAAAAACTGCGGGAATACCTCGAAGTGCTGCATGACGGGGAGAAAGTCTCGAATGTGCAGATCATATCCGATCAGCCCTCCGAGGTGATCGCGGTGTCCATCGGCGAAATCAAGCAAAAAGACAAGCAGCAGAATTTCACCATTGTCGTACACGACGGATTGATGTCGGTGATGGGAAAAAAAGCTCTGGCGGATACGCGGGAATTCAAGAGCACGCTGCCGCCGATTACGGAACTTGCCATCACCGGTGTGGCGGCGGGCTACGACGGCAGTACCGGATGGATCGAAGTATCTACCACACAGATGGTCGACGAAGAGCGTGTGAAGGAATTCATTCGCGTGGATCCGAAACGCAGCCTGCAATTCTACATAAGCGACAATATACTCCGCATTGAGGGCGACTTCGGGAATGAGCAGACTGTAGAATTGATCATCGATAAGGGACTGGTGGGACTCTTCGGCGGCGAACTGCAGCAGGAATACCGGCAAATGGTCTCCTTCGTGGACATCGAACCAGCCGTGAATTTCGCCGATCGTCGTGGACGCTATCTCATGCGCGGAGGCGAGAAGAATCTCGAAGTGAACGCAGTCAATGTCGAGGCACTCGAGATCGATGCTTATGAAGTATTTGCCAACAACGTACTTCACTTCCTCAACCAGCACCGTTATTACGATTCGGACTACGATTACAATCCATCGTACTACGTCGGCGATTATGGAAAGGAACTCTATCACGAGACGGTTGATGTGCAAACCGGGCGAAACTGGCTGGGGAAACACGTTGTCAATATCGATCGCGTGCTGAAATCGAAACACAAAGGTATCTACGTAATACAGGTCAGCTCAAGCGAGGATCGCTGGATACAGGATTCGAAAATTGTGGCATTGAGCGATCTCGCCGTCATTGCGCGTCTGGCAGATGAACAGATCACGGTCTTCGTCAATTCCATAGAGACCGCGCGTCCCGTCGAAGGCGTCGATATCACAGTTGTTTCCAGCAACAATCAGACGCTGCTCTCAGGGAAAACGGACGCTGACGGCGTGGTCATATTTGAGGATGTGAGCATCCATACAGAGGGATTCACTCCGCGAATGATAACCGCCATTACCAAGGATGACTTCAACTTCCTCGATCTCGAGGATGCTCGTGTTGAGACATCCCGTTACGATGTGGGGGGACTCATTCAGCCCTCGCGCGAATATGTGAGCTTCATATACGGAGCAAGGGATCTCTACCGTCCGGGAGAAAGCGCGAATATTTCCGGTATCGTACGCAGCGAGGATTTAAAGACCATCGCCGATGTGCCAGTACTGTTGAAAATCATTTCGCCGCGAGGCCGTGCTTTTCGGGAATTCAAGCTGGTGTTGAACAAGGAAGGTTCGTTTGAGCAGCAAGTGGATTTTCCAACGTATGCCTTGACCGGTCCTTACAAGGTCGAATTGTACACCGGTGGCGACAAATTGATCGGGACTTCATCGATCAACCTGGAGGAATTTGCCCCGGATAAAATTCGCGTTCTGCTCTCAGCCGGTAATACAGAACTATTGCCGGGGCAGGAGATCAATGTCGATGTCGACGCCGAGTATTTGTTTGGCGCCCGCGCTGCAAATCTGCGCTACGAAGCCGACGTTCAGCTTCGGCATCGGCCGTTCAGCAGCAAACGCTTCAGCGCTTACGATTTCTCGAACAGCTCGGTAAGCGACAGCCGCATTGAAAACGAAATGATCGAAGGAGTGCTGGATGATGAAGGCCGGGCACGCATCAATTATGCGCTGCCTGCCGATCTGCGCTCGAGCGGTATGCTTGAAGGGGCAATGTATGTAAGCGTATTTGATCTGACGGGGCGGACAGTCAGTCGTGTCCAGCCATTCACGGTATCGACGAATGCGTATCACCTCGGAATCAAATCCGGGGGCACTTACTTCGGCGTCAACAAGAATCTGGATTTCGGCTTCGTCGCGGTGGACCGTAAAGACAACCCGCAAAGGAATTTCAAGGCGGATGTGAAATTGGTCCGCGTTGAATGGCAGACGGTGCTGAAAAAGGATTATTCTGACCGATATTATTATGCTTCGGAAGAAAAGCAGATCGTCGAGTGGGAAAAACGAATCAATCTCAACGATGAAACCAAATTCAATTTCGCAGTCAAGCGGTCTGGCAAGTATCAGCTTCGCATCGCAAAAGCCGGTTCAGCCGAGTACCAGAAAACTGAATTCTATGCCTACGGCTGGGCCTCTAACTCCGCCTCGTCGTTTGAAGTGGACAAAGAGGGACGCGTTGATATTGTATTCGATAAAACGAAGTACCGTCCCGGCGACAACGCGAAGGTTCTGTTCATGTGTCCTTTCGGCGGTCGACTTCTGATCACAGTGGAACGCAACGGAGTCTACCATCACCAGTATGTGGACGTGGAGAAGCGCTCGGTGGAGGTCACCATCCCGGTAACGGGGGACTATCTTCCCAACGCGTACGTAACTGCCACGCTTTTCCGTGCCCACAAACGGGAGAGCGATTCACCTTTCCTCGTGGGCCATGGCTTCGCTTCGATGTCGGTAGAGAAGAAGGAGAACCACCTTCCGCTCTCTATTTCCGCACCTGATCGCGTCAAGCCAGGTACTACCCAGACGATCACAATTCAGACTGCAGCGCAACGCGACGTATACGTGACGCTCGCTGCGGTGG
>JBATDG010000044.1:0-2811 GCA_049663345.1 Bacteroidota bacterium | reverse complement strand
GAATCCAGAGTTCTTCTTGCTGGGGGCGGGTTTGTTTCTTGAACATAATTCTGAATTTGTGGTTATTTACTACCACACAAGATACTTAATTCCGGATATACTTCAAACTGAATACTTCAACAGTCTGTTAGGGGAGTCGTGAACATGAAATTGAAATACGCAGCAATAGCGGTCGTGCTTACGCTCATGGCGTTGAATTCCAGCGCCCAGGTGGTCGAACAAACCTACCCGGCGTTTCCGGCGAATGAGGTGACGGATATGCTGCGGTGGAATGGGGATACGCTGTTCGCCACTGCGTGCAATTGGAGCCTGCTCCGATCGACGGATGCAGGCGCGAATTGGGAGGAGATGCTCGACGGCTGGCCGCGCTATAATCTCGTGCGCATGGGCAGCGACGGAAATTATCTGTACCTGCTTCCCATCGCCACCGGATTCACTCGGGTTGCGATGCGTGAAGAACCCGATGTTCGGCTGCTGCGCTACGATCCGCGCAGCGGAGGAATGGATACGCTCCACGTCGAGCGGGTGAGCGGCGACCCTCGCTTCCTGTACGTCGATCTCGCAGTGGGGCGCTCAGCTATCACTCTGCTCCAGATCGGGGACACAACCCGACTCCTGCTTTCCACGGATGCAGGGGAGAGCTGGAAGGACTGCCGGTTGCCTGCCGGCTATGACCCGGTCTACAACAGTTGGAATACACAGCTTGCAGTGCGTGATGAGCTGCACATGCTGTTTTTCGTCAATATGCCAGTCGATGTCGCGGTCGGGAGGCATCTCTTCCTGTCGAACGATGCCGGTCAGAGCTGGGAGGAAGTGCCGGGGGTGATGCAGGATTATCTCCGTTCCGCCAGGACGCCGCGCTTTCCCGCTGGCTGGTTTGGCGACTCTCTCGCAGTGATCCTGAACGGGCGCACCACGCCGGTTATCTCGTCCAATCTCGGCAGCGAGTGGTTCGAACGGACTCCCATCGAAGGAATGATCACGGCGCTGAGTTTCGAGGCGGGCGGTGTGGGGTATGTCGTCGATCATATGAATCAGGTTTGGAAGTCCCTGGATTTTGGCGGGACATGGTCAAAGGTTCGCGAGGGATTCGTGCCGCCCGCTTCTGGAGAAATCTCCTCCTGTGCGGTACAGATCGGACAGGATACTCTGGTCACCATCGATTTTTACGGACAGATCATGCGCACGACCGACGGAGGACTGAGTTGGGATGCTATACGCACGTCGGAGCTTGGGGAATTCTACGACCTGCAGTTTGTAACACCAGAGATCGGATACGTGCAGGCAACTGACCGCACGCAGGGGGCCTTGCATTATCTGCGCACAACGGATGGGGGAAGCACATGGAACGATCACGGGGATTTTCCGCACTCGGGCCAGTCGGCAAAGTTCTTCTATTCAGATCTTCAAACCGGGTTTGCGGTTCGCAAGCATCTTGGCACGCAATCTGAAGACACGCTTATTTTCCGCAGCGTCGATGGAGGAAACCACTGGGAACCGGTGTTCCCATGGTCTGCAACTGAGAGCACCGATATCAACACACTCCCACGCGGCCGCTGGTTCCGCGGCGCGGACACCGGTCTCGTGCCGTTGGATGGCAATCGGCTTCTGAGGACGACCGACGGCGGAGACAGTTGGAACGTGCAGTCCGGGCTGGCTGAGATCATCGGGACGGAAACCGAGATGCGTATCCAATGGCTGGATATTCGCTCCGCACGCTCGATGTGGATCGCGGCGGAGAGGAAGATACTTCGATCTGATGATGCGGGTGTCTCGTGGTTGTCCGTGCTCGATCTGCCTGATTCCCTGCCCGATTCCCGTCGCTTCGCGAGATTGACAATTCTTGCAGATGAAACGATTGCAGCGGTTTCCGGAAATACGACGGATCCGTTTATTGTGTACCTGAGCACGAATAACGGAACGACATGGGAATCCTGGCCCGCACAGTCGGGTGCCGATGGTGAGCTGTTCCCGGGATTAAAAGGCGTCGGGGTTACGGGATCGAGTTCCTTTGGATACAGCAGCAACCGGGAGCTCTACCGTACGGAGGATGGATGGCGAACACATTCACTGCAATGGTCCCAAAGTCACATCGTGGTCAACAGTTTCCGCCAGATGTTTTTTCTTGATGAAATGCACGGATGGATTTTCGGAGCGAATGCAATATTCCGCACTACCAACGGCGGAGTGAACTGGACGAAAGCGACGCCGGAGCTGCCGTCCTCGCCGCGCATCATATCCACCTGGCCGCAGCCCGCCACTGGCGGAAGCGCGATGAACACCATCATCGATATCGCACAGCCAGGCAGCGCGCGTCTCGAACTCTACGACCTCCTCGGCCGCCGCCGCGCCGTGCTTTTCGACGGCCACAGCGACGCCACTCGCCGCACGGTCTCCTGGTCCGCCGGGGGAGTCGAGGCGGGGGTGTATGTGCTGAGGTTGGTGGTTCGGGATGCGGTAGTTTGTAAAACGTTCGTAAAGAGGTAAAGAAGTTAAGAAGTTAAAAAGTTAAGGATCAGGAATTCGTAAAGAGGTAAAGGGGTAAAGCCGGATTTACCCCTTTTCCTCTTCACCTCTTTACGATAGATTACGATTCAGCGACACGCATCAAGGATTCTTGAACATGAAATTGAAATACGCAGCAATAGCGGTCGTGCTTACTTTCATGGCGTTGAATTCCAGCGCCCAGGTCTACCAACCAGCCTACCCGGGATATTGGCCGCCGACGTATTCCTCGATGTTCGCTCTTGGTGATACCTGGTACAGAACAGGGCTCCACAACCTCATAGAAACCTCGACGGATGAGGGGTT